>JAWKSZ010000040.1:0-72498 GCA_041402045.1 Planctomycetota bacterium
TGCTCCCGGTATGTGCGTCCCTCCACCTCTCGGAGGGGAGGGCCTGCGAGACGCGGGCTCGAACCGGCGGAGCCGCTCTACCCGCCGGCCTCAGTCCCAACTGCGCTCGTAGATCGCGGACTGGCCCGGGCTCTCGGAGACCTGGACGGAGACGCGGATCAGGTCCAGGTCGGGGAGCGCCTCGGCGATCCGCTGCAGCCAGTCCTCGCACAGGACGCGGGCGAGCATTTCGGAGCTGGTGTTGGGCACGTCGAGGATCAGCACGTCGACGGCGGGGAAGGCGAAGGTGTCGTCCTTCCAGCGGGCGATCACCTGCGAGCCCTCGCGCTCGACCGAGACGACCTCGCAGCGCGCGGGGAGCAGGACCTTGTGGTCGAGGCGGTCGCAGGCGGCCTTGAACAGCGGCTTGACCTGAATGAAGTCCGCGACCAGCGAGGCCTTGTCCAGGGAGCGGGTCTCGATCTCGAGCTCGGCGCGGTAGTTGTGCCCGTGCAGCGGCTCGCGCTCGCCGTTCTCGAACACGAGGAAGTGCGCGGCGGCGAAGTTGAAGTACTGCTTGTCCAGCAGGTTCGAGTAGCGCTCGCGATAGCCGTCTCGCACCACGTTGCCTCCTCGGGTCGACGCGGGTGAATTCACTGCGCGCTCACGATACCGTGCGGGTGAGCTTGCGCGAGAGCGAGGACCGGGTGCCACCGCTGACCGACATGCTGCGCCTCCCGCTGCAGGCGGCCCTCACCGGGGCGCTGCGCGGCGGCCGCCCGCTGTTCGAGCGCTGGGCCCAGCCGGGCTACTTCCAGGCCGGGCTCCCGCCGCGGGTGGAGCGGGTGCTGGTCCTGACCAGCGGCTCCCTGCGCGCGGGGATCTGGAACGTGGCGGTGTTCGAGGCCCTGGCCCGGCGCTTGCCCGAGGGCGCCGAGCTGTGGGTCGCCTGCCGCCAGCGCGAGCTCCCGCTGTGGGAGGGCCGCGTCCCCGGCGAGCGCCAGCTCGTGCTGGCCCACCTCGCCGGCGACCCCCGCCTCGACCGCGGGACCAGCGTCGGGCTGTGGCAGGAGGGGGCGGCGCTGCGCGACCGGCGCTTCGACCTGATCCTCGACCTGTGCGGGACCCGGGCCTCGGCGGCCCTGAGCTTCCTGGCCCGCCCGCGGCGCGCGCTGGGCTGCGCCAGCGGCGGACCGGGCACGCTCTACTCGCGCCCGCCGAGCGAGGTCCCCCCGGACTGGCACCGCGCGCTCAGGGCCTGGTCGGTGGTCGAGGCGATCAGCGGCTGGGCGCCGTCGCAGCCGCCGCCCCCCTTGCCCCTGGTCGACGAGCCCGACCCCGGCGACCGCTCGGGGCGCCGGGCCTGGGCGGTCGACGGCCTCGCGGACTTCACCGTGCTCGTCCCGGGGGACGCGGCCGCGGCCCTGCGCTGGCCTCGCGCCGGCTGGGCCAGCCTCGCCCACCGCCTCGCCGCCCGCGGGCCGCTGGTCGTCCTCGGGCGCCCCGACGAGGAGGAGCTGCTCCAGGCCCTGTGCGCGGCGGCGCCCAGCGCGATCCCGGTGCTCCCCGGCCCCCTGCGCCCGGCCGCGTGGCTCCTGGGCCAGGCCCGAGCGGTGCTCGTCAACGACGGGCAGTGGGGGCACGTGGCCGCGGCCCAGGGCGCCCCGGTCCTCACGCTGTTCGGCGGGAGCAACCCCAAGCGGGTGCGGCCCCTGGGCGGGCGCTGCAAGGTCCTGCGCAGCGCCTGCCCCTACCGCCCCGAGGGCGGGCAGGCCGGCTGCCGCGGCGCCGCCGAGCCTCCCTGCACCGAGGTGTGCTGGAGCGCCTTGACCCCCGAGCGCGTGCTCGAGGCCCTGGAGCAGCTCGCGAACTGACGCTGGGGCGTGCGACCCGCGGGGCGCAGGGCCATGCTCTCGGGGTGCTCACGAACTCCCCCGAGGGTGCTGACACCGAGCTCGCCCGCATGCTGCAGGCGTGCGGGCGCTTGCCCGCGGACCAGCTCGGGCCGCTGCTGGAGCGGATCCGCGTCGAGCGCCGCACCAACCCTCACGCGAGCCTGGGCGCGCTCCTGCTGGCGGCGGGGTTCGTGACCCGCGCCGAGCTCGACGCCCTCGACCAGCGGCCGCGGGTAGCGGCCCCCGCCCCGGCCCCCTGGCGCGTGGGCGAGCAGGTGGGCGGCTACCGCCTGGAGGCCGTCCTCGGCCGCGGAGGCGCCGGCGTCGTGTTCCGGGCCACCCACCTGGCCACCGGGCGCGCGGTCGCGCTCAAGGGCCTGCACAGCGCCGACCCCCAGGCCGCCGAGCGCTTCATGCGCGAGGCCGCGGCCCAGGCCACCGCCGACGGGCACCCCCACGTGGTCCGGGTCTACGACGCCGGCCTCGCGGAAGGGCGCCCGTTCCTCGCCATGGAGCTCCTGCCCCAGGGCGACCTGCTCGACCGCCTCAAGCGCGGGGGCTTCAGCACCCCGCGGGACGCCGCCGAGCTGGTGGCCAAGCTCGCGCGCGGGCTGGCCCACATTCACGCCAGCGGCGTGCTGCACCGCGACCTCAAGCCCGAGAACGTGCTGTTCGACCCAGCGGACGAGCCCAAGCTCGTCGACTTCGGGGTGGCCTACGTCGCGAGCGCGGAGACCCTGACCCAGACCGGGCAGCTCCTGGGGACCCCCGAATACATGGCCCCCGAACAAGCCCTGGGGCTGACCCACCTCGACGTGCGCGCCGACGTCTACGGCCTGGGCGCGATCCTCTACACCTGCCTCACCGGGCGCCCGCCCTTCGTGGGCGAGCTGAGCGAGGTGATCGCCCAGCTCCTGGCGGAGGACCCCCCGCGGCCGCGGACCCTGAGGCCCGGGCTCGACCCAGCCCTGGAGGCGCTGTGCCTGCGGGCGCTGGCCAAGCGCCCGGAGGACCGCGTCCCCGACGCGGTCAGCCTGGCCGAGGCCCTCGAGGCCTACCTCGCGCCGCAGCCGAGCGCGGTCGCGACCGAGGAGGCGCCGTCGCGCTCCCTGCCGCGGATCGCCGCCGGGGCGATCGCGCTCGCCTGCCTCGGCCTGGGGGTCGGAGCCGGGGCCTGGGCGGCCCACCACCTCGAAGCGCCCAGCGCCGCGGTCGTCGAGGCCGCGCCCGCCGTCACGTCCAGCGACGCCGCGCCGAACGACGCCGAGTCGGACCCCGCGCCGCTCGAAGAGGCGCCCGACAGCGCCCCGCGCCCCGAGGTCCCCCGCCTGGGCCGCAACGCGCTCGAGGTCGGCGCCGCGGTCATGGTGCGGGTCCCCGGCGAGGCGTCGCGCAGCAAGCTGGGGTGGATCGCGGAGGTGCACCCCGACCCCGCGCGTCCCGAGGTCTCGCTGCTCCTCGACGGGACCGTCGTGGGCCCGCTGGCGGTGCCGGTGGACGGCTTCGCCCTCGACGCGTTCGGCGTGGGGGCCGAGGTCCTCGACCCCTGGGAAGGGGTCGAGCGCCGCGGCGCAGTGCTCGAGCGCAAGGGGCCGCTGGCCCTGGTCGAATACACCGGCGGCGAGCGCGCGTGGTGCCCGGTGCTGCGCTTGGTCCTGCTGGGGAGGGCGCGCCGGCCCCGGGCGAGGAGGTCGCGGTCGTGCTCGTGCCCTGGGGGTCGCGGCGCTGTTCGCCGGGGTGGTGGTCGGCGAGGAGCCGGGAACCGGCGTGCGGGTGTCGCTGCTCACCGGCGGCGCGGTGTGGGCCCAGCCCGACGAGCTCCGCCCGCTGCCCGAGCCGGGAGCGCCGGTGACCCTGGTCGGCCGTGGGCGCGACGCCACCTTCGAGGCGACGGTGCACGCCGGGCGGGGTCCCTACCTCCTGGAGCTGGAGTTCCCCGACGGCGAGCGCCGGCTGGCCCACCTGGGCCAGATCACGGTCCCCGCGCGCTGAGCTACTGCCCGGAGAGCCCGCTCACGATCCCCGCCGCGGGCGCGCCGCCCGCGGGCTGCTCGAAGTCGAGGCGCTTGCTGCGCATGCGCCCCGAGAGCCGACCGTCGAGGGTCTCCACGTCGTAGGACCAGCCGAAGAAGCGCCGGCCGCGGACCCACACCTCGTCGCCCGGCTGCACTCGGCCCACGGTGGCCCAGTCGCGCTTGATCTTGGCGTCGGCGGTGACGGTCGCCCGCAGCCGCTCGAGGTAGAAGCGCTGGCCGTTGTAGACCGCGCCGCTGGGGTTGGCCCAGGTGCGCTTGCGGAACCCGGTCTCGCGGAAGAACCAGCCGTCGCCGGAGACCCGCATGCTCGGCGTCGCGTTCGTGAGCGCCCTAGCCATGGGCCCGAAGGTCAGCACGCGCGCCCGATCTCGGCGGCCTCGACCGCGGAGTTCCCCTTGGCCAGGGTGAAGCCCTCGAGCGAGCGCTGCTCGGGCTGGAGCAGCTTGCGGATCGAGAGCCGCCCCCGGGCGTCCAGGACCCCCGAGAAGCGCACGTATTCCCCCTCGAACCGGCACAGGCGCTCGATCGCGTCGTCGTCGAGGGAGAAGGTCGGGGCCTCGTCCGGGCCCGCGTCGATCCGCAGCCCGAAGGTGCCCTGGTGCTCGACCACCTTGCCGAAGTAGCGCCCGTCCACCGGGCGCAGCGACTGGTAGATCCGCACGTCGATCGAGCCGGACGAGTCGCCGTAGCGCTTCACGTAGAGGTAGCCCTGACCGATCCGCCCGGGGCGCTCGATCCGGAGCTTGGTGCGCCAGGGCGTGGCCGGGCCCACCGCGACCTGACGCCCGATCACGTCCAGCAGGAGGCGCCGCCCGTCGAGGATCGCGCGCGCGGCCTCGAACTCGACGCCGGGCTGCCCGCGCCCCGAGAGCTCGAGCTCGAGGTCCTGGTCCGCGTGCAGGGTGCGCGGGCAGTCGATCCGCTCGATCGTCAGGTGGAGCTCGGTGCCGCTGGCCTGGATCCGCGCGCGCAGGGCCTCGAGCACGACCTCGACCTTGCGCAGCGCCGGGGTGAAGTCGCCGTAGTAGCCCTGGCCCTTCTCGTAGGGGTGCAGCGAGCCGTTGAAGCGCAGGGGCGGGCGCCCGTCGGCGAAGCGCACGTCGGCCTCGACCGCGGTGCTCCCCACGTAGTTCGCGGTCTGGGCCGGGACCTTGCTCAGCTCGCTCGCGCTCAAGGCCCGGTCCAGCTCCTGGAGCTCGGCCGCGCTGAGCCGGCCGCGCAGGACCGGGGGCGGCGCGCCGAACTCCTGGCCGTAGTCCGGGTCGAGCACGCGGCGCAGGCTGGCCTCGCCGGTGCGCGAGACGGAGAGCACGCTGCGGCTGTAGCCGTCGTAGTCCAGGTGCGCCCAGGTCAGGTCCTGGAACACGGTGGAGTCGGCGTAGGCGCCCGCGACGGCGGCGACGGCGAGCCCGAGCAGGAGGGTGGGGAGACGGAGCATGGGTCGGTCCTTGGGGTGGGGTTGCCGAGGGCAGGCGCAAGCTCCGCGCCAGCGCGCGGCGGTCCGTCCCACGCCGCCGCAAGCTGCGCGCGGCGAGTCGCTTGCCCACGATCGCGGGACCGCCGCGGCGCTCTCCGACGATTTCGCAGTCCCTCGCAGGGCTGCGTCCCAGAGGTGGCGGGGAGCCGCGCGGGTGGGTCGCAAACGAGGCGAGCTGCCCCACCAGCCCTGCTCCTGGAACGAGTTGTGCGCCCGCCGCACGCGGCCTCGGCCTTGCGTTCGCAGGGGCCATGAGACGAGCAGAGTGGGTGGCCCTGGCAGGGCTCCTGGCCGCGAGTGCGTTCGCCCAGGACCTGGCAGGGATCTATGAGTTGCGCGGCCTGGCCGGCTTCCGCGGCGTGAGCGTGCGCCTGGAGCTCGAGGCCAGCGGCCCCGATCGCTACCGAGTGCGGCGCACGGTCCAGCAAGGGGACGCGCGCGCGACCCTCGAAGGCGAGGGCGTGTGGACCGAAGGCCGGCTGCAGGTGCGCCTCGACCCGGCCCCCGGGCTGACGAGCGTCCTCGGCGGCGGGGCCCAAGGTCCCTTCCACGGCACGTATCGCCCGCGCTGGGGCTGGCTGCAGGGCGAGGTCCGCGCGCCGCGCCCCGACGGCAAGCTCGTGACCAGCCGGGAGCTCGGGCGCCGCGCCGGGGACGCCGCGGCCCCCGCGACGACCGCTGCGGCCGTGACCCGCCACCCGCCCCAGCTCGGCGGGCGGCTGCAGGTCGAGGGTCGCCAGCTGCGCGACCCCGCCGGGCGCTCGGTGCTCCTGCGTGGGGTGAACGTGGGCCTCAAACACGCGCCGTTCCTCCCCCCGCACACCGCCCAGGACGTGGCGAGCCTCGTGGACCGCACCGGGATCGACTTCGTGCGGCTCTACGTCGCCTGGCGGGCGCTGGAGCCCGAGCCCGGGCGCTACGACGCCGCCTACCTGGCCCAGGTCCTGGCCGCGATCCGGCTGTGGACCGCGCGCGGCGTCTACGTGTGCGTCGACTTCCACCAGGACGTGTGGGGCGGCGCGTTCACCGCCCACGGCGCGCCGGAGTGGGCGTCCCTCGGCTCGCTGAAGGGCCTCCAGCTCCCGACCGGACTGCCCTGGCAGGCGCGCTATATAGAGCCCCGCGTGTTCAACCAGTTCGAGGCGTTCTGGTCCAACCAGACCGTGCCCCAGACCGGCCTCGGGGTGCAGGACCACTACGCGAACGCCTGGGCCCACCTCGCGGCGGCGCTCAAGGACGAGGACCTCGTCGTGGGCTACGACCCCATGAACGAGCCGTTCATGGGCAAGGAGATCAAGGGCGGGCTCGTGCGCGCGGTGTTCGGCACCTCGGGCACCGCGCTGCGCGCGGCGATCAGCGGGGGCTGGACCGCGCTGTGGGGCCCCGAGGGCTTCGGCGAGGCCTTCCAGGGCAAGCTCGTGGGCCTGCTCAAGGACCCCCAGCGCTTCGACCGCACCCTGCGCCGGCTCGAGCCCGCGTCCCGGACGTTCGAGCGCCGGCTGGCCGAGTTCTACACCCGCGTCGGGCGCGCGATCCGCGCCGTGGACCCCGACCGCCCGCTGTTCGTCGAGCCCTTCGCCCTCGCCGGCGTGGGGATCCCCAGCCACCTCCCGCGCCCGGAGCTCGACCAGCTCGTCTACGCGCCTCACCTCTACGACTCGTTCATGGACTCGGGGTATCCCTACGACGGCGACCCGCGCCGCGTCGCCCGCGCCTTCGAGCGACACCTCGCCGTGGCCAACCGCCTGGGCGCGCCCCTCGTCGTCGGCGAGTGGGGCAACCTCCCAGGCGAGGAAGGCGCCGACCGCTACGCCGCCGACGTGGGCGAGCTCTTCGACCGCTACGGCGTGGGCAGCGCCTACTGGGACCACGTGCCCGGCAGCGCCGGCACCGCCTGGGGCGAGGTCGGCAACGGCGAGCCCGCCCACGAGGGCCGGCTGCGCACGAGCGACGAGAGCGTGCCCCTGTTCTGCGCCGCCATGCGCCCCTACGTGCAGCGCGCCGCGGGCGAGGTCGTGACCTCGAGCTTCGACGAGGCGACCGCGACCCTGCGCGCCACGCTGCGGATCGACGACCGGGTGCACGCGCCCACGGTGCTCGTCGCCGCGCGCCACGCCTACCCCGACGGCGTGCGGGTCGAGGCCTCGGGCCTCCCCGTCGAGTGGGAGCACGACCGCGAACGCGGCCTGGTCTACGTCTGGACCGGCGGCCGCGGCCAGCTCGAGCTGAGCCTCGCCCCCGCCCCCTGACCCTGGACCTCTGCGTCCGGCGCGACTACGGTTACGCATGAGCGATCGTCGACTGCGAGAGCTCGAGCGGGCGTCCGACCGCAAGACCGCGGCGCGTTACCTCTGGGAACGGCTGCGGATCGGAGAGCTGGACGAGGTCCGCCTCGAGCTGGCGGCCTACGCCGGGCACCCGCCGGCGCGTCTGGTCCTCGGCCTGGCCGAGGACGGCGAGCGCCCCGCCGACTGGGAGGGCTTCCACGGCTGGGTGTTCGGGCTGGCCGGGTTCGGCGCGGTGCCCGAGGCGCTGGCCGCGGCGTCGGTCGCGCGGCTGGCCCTGCGCGCCGCGTGGCTCGCCGCCGCGCCCGCGGTCGACGACGAACTCCCGCGCCGCAGCGTGGAGAGCGTCGAGCGCTGGCTGCTCGAGGACGAGCGCGCCGCCGCGGCCCGGGCCCAGGCGGCGTTCCAGGCCTTCGGCCAGGCGCTCTCGGCGGACGCGCTGGCGCAGGAGGCGCGCGGGCTGTTCTGGCTGTGCCACGACGCCCTCGAGGCCGCGCTGACCCCGAGCGCCGAGGGGCGCCCCTGCCGCCAGCGCGTCTACCGCGCCGTCGAGCGCGAGGGCCGGGCGACGGAGCGCTTCCGCCTCGAGCGCACCCTGGAGCAGATCGCCTCCAGCCTCCTGGCCTGGGCGCTCAAGCCCGTGCGCGCCGCGGGCTGACACAGCTCGACACCGAGTTCACCGCGCCCTGACGGGTCGGCGCCGCCCGCCGCCTAGCCTCTGAGCCTGGAGGTGCACATGCGGCACGGCGGACTGTGGCTCGGGTTCGGAGCGGTGTGGGGCGTGGGGATCCTGGGCGCGTTGGAGGCTCTGCGCCCGACGCCGCCGGTGTTCTTCATATACGGCATTTTCGACTACGACCTCGAGCTGAGCGCCCAGACGGGCTGGAGCACCGTGCTCGGCGGCCTCGCCCTCGGCGCGCTGCTGTCGGGCTGGTGGGCGTGGGTCCTGGAATCCGAGCCGTCCCTGCTTCCCACGCGACGGGCGTGGCGCCTCGACGCCAGCGCGGAGGCGCTGGTGCTCGTGCTGGGCTCGGTCCTGGGGAGCGTCGCGGGCCCAGGCCTCGACGCGTTCCCGCAGTTGCCGGCGGTCGTGGCGTTCGGCCTCGGGGTGCTGCTGCTCAGCGGGACGGCTGCCCTGGCCTGGGGCCTGAGCCTCTGCCCGCGCCGCGAGCTCGCTGCCTACGACGCCGGGCTGCACCTGCTCGCCGGCGCGCTCGCGGTGCTCGTGCCCACGCTGGTCCTCACCGCGCCCGCCTTCGCGCGCTGACTCGGCAGATCGTGGCGAATCGAGCCGGCGCCTCAGGGTCTAGGGAGCATGAACCGCCTGCTCCTGCTCTCCCCGCTCCTGCTGGGCACCGGCTGCGCCCTGGTGGGCCTCACCGAACGGCTGAACCACGCTACCCGGCACAGCTACGACGCCGTGCTCTGCGGCTACTCCCTCCCCAGCGACGGCCCCGGCTCCCTCGAGTTCGAGCTGGTCGCGCGGGACGGCTCAGGGGTCGTCGAGCGCGCGACCTTGGAGCTGGACTGGTGGCCCCGCCCCGACACGTGGAGAGGCGCCGCGCCGCCGCCGGTGGTACGGACCACCGAGGTCCTGGGCCCCCCGCCTATGTGCTGCGTGCCGTCGCTCCCCGCGATCCTGGGCGGGGACTTCCGCCCGGAGACCTGCGACGAGGTCGAGGTCTTCGACGGCGCGAGCTGGCGATCCGTGGGCCAGCTCCCGGCCATGGTCGAGCCACCGCACCCCGCCCGGAGGGTCCTGCACGACGCGCTGCTGCCCCTGGCCTATGTCCTGGACGCGCTGACGTCGCCGGTGCAGGTGGGGGTCTTCGCGGTGGTCCTGGCCCTCGACTAGGCGCCCTCAGCGATACCCGCGGCGGGGGCGGCGGAAGGCGCCGCGCAGGCCGGCGAAGAGCGCGCGCACGCTGCTGAGCTCGGGCCTGGGGTCCTCGCCGCGGCTCATGCGTTGGATCTGGAGCTGATACCAGCTCGCCTCGGCGAGGGCGTTGAGCTTGCGCACGCCGACGCTGATCCGGATCGGGAGCGCGGCCTCGGCCTCGCGCGCGAGCAGGCGTCGCGGCAGGTCGGGCTCAGCGGCCAGGGGGCGGGCCAGGCCGATCACGTCCACCGCGCCCGAGGCCAGGGCCTCGGCCATGCCCGCGCGGCTGCGGAACCCGCCGGTGAGCATGAGCGGGACCTCGGTCACCCGCCGCGCGCGCTCGGCGAACTCGAGGAAGTAGGCCTCGCGCTTGCGCGTGGACGCCTGCTGCGTGCCCTCCCACATGGCGACCTTCTCGTAGGTCCCGCCCGAGACCTCGATCAGGTCCACGCCCTCCTCCCCCAGGAGCCGCACGACCTCGAGGGACTCGTCCTCGCTGAAGCCGCCGCGCTGGAAGTCCGCGGAGTTGAGCTTGACCCCCACCGCGAACCCCGGGCGCGTGCGCGCGCGGCAGGCGCGCACGACCTCGAGCAGGAACCGCCGGCGGCGCACCGGGTCGCCGCCCCAGGCGTCGGTGCGCAGGTTCACGAGCGGCGAGAGGAACTGGCTGATCAGGTAGCCGTGGGCGGCGTGGACCTGCACGCCGTCGAAGCCCGCGCGCATGCACAGCTCCGCGGCGTCGCCGAAGCGCTCGACGATCGCCCCGACCTCGTGGGTCTCGAGCGCCCGCGGCGGGGCGAAGGCCGGCCCCAGGCCCTGGAGCGCGACCGCCGAGGGCGCCACCGGCTGCGGGCTGAGCATGCGCGGCGACTGCCGCCCGGGGTGGTTGAGCTGGACCCACACCTGCGACCCCTCGCTGCGGGCGGCGTCGGCCCAGTCCGCGAAGGCGCTGAACGCCCCCGGGCGCTCGAGGACCACGTTCCCCGGCTCCCCCAGGGCGCGGGGGTCGATCATGACGTTGCCCGTGATCAAGAGCCCGGCCCCGCCCGCGCCCCAGCGCCGGTAGAGCGCGCGCAGCGCCTCGCCGGGGACGCCGCCGGGGTCGGCGAGCTGCTCGCTCATGGCGGCCTTGGCGATCCGGTTGGGCAGCGTCGCTCCGCACGGGAGCGTGAGGGGTGCGTCGAGGGTCACGGTCATGGGCCCACCTTGCCCGCGCGCACGGGCCTCGGCAACCGCGTCAGCGCAGGAGCCGACCGACGTCGCTCCAGCTCAGCTCGGCGCCGAGGGCGGCGGCCAGGAGCGCGACGTAGCCCCCCGCCTGGGCCAGCGCGACCCGCGGCCACACCCCGCCCCGGCGCGGCGGCCAGCTCAGCCCCAGGAGTCCGAGGGCCCCCCACAGGCTGAGGAAGCCCTGGGCCAAGGGCCAGGCGCTGGGCAGCCGCGCGGCGTCCAGCCACGCCTGCGCGTAGCGCGGGGCGTGGTGTCGCGTGCAGAGCACGAACAGGACGAAGGCGCCGCTGGCGACGACCAGGCTCCAGCTCAGCGCTTCGGTGACCCGCGAGGGCGCCCGCGTGTCCGCCGCCGCCCAGCGCGCGGCGCTCCACACGGCATGGCCCGCGACCGCGGCCCCGAGGATCAACACCCCCCAGGCCTTCCCGCTCCCCGCCCCCCACAGCGCGAGCGCCAGCAGCCCGCCGAGCCCCGCGCCGCTCAGGAACCACCCCACCCGCGCCTCGCTCGAGCTGCCGGGGAGGGGGCAGACCGCCTGCCCCCTCTCCGGGTGGGCCGGCGTGCTCGAGAAGGTGTCGCTCGACCCACGGGGGGAAGCTAGGCGATCGCGCGGCGCGAGCCGTCAGCGCCAGGTCGGGCGGGTGTCGAGGTGTGTCAAACCGCGGAGGGGAGGGAGATAGGGGCGCGAACGCCCCAGCGGAGCCCGTGCGTCGGTTAGCAGTCGCCGTGCCTCTGAGCCGGAAGAAGGCAGGAACCGCCAAGGACGCCAAGGACGCCAAGGCTCCGCCCGCGCGCAGTCGTGACGCCCTCCGCTGGCAAGAAACACCAAATACACCGGCCCACTCGTGACCGGCCCGGCGAACGAGGGGGGCATGGAGAGGAGCTCCGTCGGCGCGGTCCCGCGCTGGCGGAGCGGGTGTCCGAGCGCGAGCGATCGGGCGGAGCTCGGTGCCTTCGGCGTTTCTCCCCTTCGCACGTCCGCTCGGTCACGATCCAGCGGAGCTCGGTGGTTCGATCTCGGAGCCCGCGCGCTCGCGCGTGTGCGGAGCCTTGGCGTCCTTGGCGTCCTTGGCGGTTCAATCCTTCTTCCCACTCGGCACGGGCACGGGGCTCCGCTGGCCGAGCACGCCCGACTACGCGCCCGGCGGGACCTCGCGCAGCAGCTCCCGGATCAGGACCACGTCCGGCTGCAGCACGCGGTCGTCGGTGACCGGCTGCACGCCGCGCTCGCGGATCAAGGCCACCGCCTGGGCCACGGTCTCCCCCGGCGCGAGGGGCGCGCGGAACACGAGGCCCTGGGCCGCGGCGAAGACCTCGATCGCGATCACGTGCAGCACGTTCTCGAGCACCTGCGCCGCCTGGCGCGCGGCGATCGTGCCCATGCTCACGTGGTCCTCGCTCCCGGCGCAGGTCGGGATCGAGTCCGCGGTCGCCGGGTGACAGAGCACCTTGTTCTCGGAGACGAGGGCCGCGGCGGTGTACTGCGGGATCATGAACCCCGAGTTGAGCCCGCTGGACTCGACCAGGAACGGCGGGAGGCCGTTACTGAGCGCCTCGTCCACGAGCTCGGCCACGCGCCGCTCGGCAATGTTCGCGACCTCGGCCAGGGCGAAGGTCACGTAGTCCATGACCATGCCCACGGGCTCCCCGTGGAAGTTGCCGCCGCCGTAGACCCGCTCCGCCAGGCGCTCGGCGACCTCGGGCTGGGCCAGGAACGCGCCGTAGGCGGCGACGGTCACCTGCTCCCAGCCGCCCGGAGGCTCGGGCGGGAACAGGAGCGGGTTGTCGGTGGCCGAGTTGATCTCGACCACGACCACCTCGCGCGCGTGCTGGAGCGCGCGGTGGGCGCAGGCCAACACCTGGGGCGCGCAGCGCAGGGAGTAGTCGTCCTGGACCGGGGGCGCGGCGGGCACGGCGTGGGCCAGGGCGCCCACGGCGCGGTAGACCGACTCGCGGGCCATGGGCACGTCGGTCACCCCGTCGTCGTTGAGCGCCTCGAGCAGGTGCGTCGCCCGCTGACGCAGGGGGCCGAGGAGCTTGCCGAAGGCCGTGATCTGCTGGCGGTCGCTCTGCCCGCGGTGGGCGGCGATCGGGTCCGGGACCGCGGCGCCCGGGTCGCTCGGGACCCAGGCCTCGAGCGCCTCGAGCAAGGCCACGCCCTGCTGGCGCACGCGGGCGATCGCCTCGCGGCCGGGGCCCTCGGGCTCCGAGCGCTCGGTGCGCTCGAGCTGCTCGTCGGCCTCGCCCAGGTAGCGGCGCACGCGGCGCAAGCTCGCGGTGTTGAGCAGCACGTCCAGGATCTCGCTGCCCGCGGTGTGCCCCAGGATCCGCGCCGCCGTCGCCGCCTGGTGCGAGAGGTCGCGCACCCGGTGCAGGTCGGGGTGGAACGCGTGGCGCACGCCGCGCTGGGCCTCGAGGCTCATGGCGCAGGCCAGCTCGGCCCAGGCCATGCCGCGCTCGGCGTCGTGGAGCACCAGGCAGGCGATCGCGCTCATGACCTGGGTCCCGTTGTTGAGCGCGAGGCCCTCCTTGGCCTGGAGCGAGACCGGGCGGAAGGTCGCCTGCGCGACCCGCGCGCACTGGCTCCAGTCGACGCCCTCCACCGAGACGAAGTCCTCCTCGCGGGCGTCGCGCACGTAGCCCTCGGGGTCGTCGCTGCGCCGGCGGTAGACCTTGCCGTGGGGGTCGCCCATGACCACCAGCGCCAGGTGGCTCAGGGGCGCCAGGTCGCCGGACGCGCCGACGGAGCCCTGCTCGGGCATGTAGGGGAACAGCCCGTCGTTGATCAGCGCGACCACCGCCTCCAGCGTCTCGAGCCGGATCCCCGAGTAGCCGCGGCAGAGGGTGTTGGCGCGCAGGAGCATGGCCGCGCGGACCACGTCCTCGCCGAAGGGCGAGCCCAACCCGCAAGCGTGGCTGCGGATCAGGTTGGTCTGGAGCTGCTGCAGGTCCTCGGGGGCGATCGAGACGTCGCGGAGCTTGCCGAAGCCCGTCGTGAGCCCGTAGACCTTCTCCTCGCGCTGGACGAGGGCCTCGACCATGAGCCGACAGCACTGCACCCGGGTGCGCGCGCGCTCGCCGAGGGTCACCCGCGCGCCGTGCCGCGCGACCGCCACCACCTGCTCGACGGTCAGCCCCTCGCCGTCGAGGGCGACCTCCTGGATCTCTTCTGGTTGCTGCATGCCCCGGAAGGTAAGGCCCAGGGGAAGATCGATCCAGCGGCCCCGGGGAGGGGACCTCCCGCCGAGCCCTCGACAGCCTGGCGCGGTTGCTATCGTCTGCCGCCCAGGAGGCCCCATGAGCGCGCCCGCACGCACCCGTATCGCCCCCAGCCCCACCGGCGACCCCCACGTGGGCACCGGCTACATGGGCCTCGTGAACATGGTCCTGGCCCGGCAGACCGGCGGACAGTTCCTCCTGCGGATCGACGACACCGACCGCACCCGCTACCGCGCGGGCTCCGAGCAGGCGATCTACGACGCCCTGCGCTGGCTGGGCCTGGAGTGGGACGAGGGCCCGGACAAGGGCGGCCCCTGCGGGCCGTATCGCCAGAGCGAGCGCACCGAGATCTACCGCGAGCACGCGCTGCAGCTCGTCCGGGCCGGCAAGGCCTACCGCTGCTTCTGCACCTCCGAGCAGCTCGCCGAGCGCCGCGCGGCGGCGATCGCCGAGAACCGCGACTTCCGCGGCTACGACGGCACCTGCCGCCAGCTCGACCCCGAGGACGCCGAGCGCCGCGCGGGGGAGCCCCACGTGATCCGCTTCGCCTGCCCCACCGGCGAGGGCAAGACCACGATCCAGGATCTGCTGCGCGGGCCGATCGAGGTCCCCAACGCCCAGCTCGACGACAAGGTCCTGCTGAAGGCCGACGGCTACGCCACGTATCATTTGGCCTCGGTGGTCGACGACCACCTGTTCCGGATCACGCACATCATTCGCGCCGAGGAGTGGATCTCGTCGGGGCCCCTGCACCAGCTCCTGTTCCAGGGCTTCGGCTGGGACGTGCCGGTGTTCTGCCACATGCCCCTGATCCGAAACGCCGACAAGTCGAAGATCTCGAAGCGCAAGAACCCGACGTCGCTGCTCTACTTCAAGGACGCCGGTTACCTGCCTCCGGCCATGCTCAACTTCCTCGGGCTCCTGGGCTGGGGCGGCCCCAAGACCGCCGACGGACAGCAGGAGATCTTCTCGGTCGCCGACATGATCGAGCACTTCGACCTGGCCAGCCTGAGCCTGGGCGGGCCGGTGTTCGACCTGCAGAAGCTGCGCTACGTGAACGCGACCTACCTGCGCCAGCTCCCGCCGGCGGACTTCGCCAGCCGCGTGCGCGACTACCTCGTGGGCGACCCGGGCTTCCTCGAGCAGCTCGTGCCCCTGGTCAGCCCGCGCATGGAGACCCTGGGCGAGTTCCTGCACGTGGCCGACTTCTTCCTCTCGGACGTGAACCACGTGCACCCGGACGACCGCAAGCTCAAGGCCGGAGCCACGCTCCGCCCGGTCGACGGGCTCGTGCCCAAGGACGCGGAGCCCGAGGACGCCTGGTTCGCGCTCTCCGAGCTGCAGCAGGTGCTCGAGCGCCTGGACGCCTGGGACGCGGCGGCGCTCGAGGCCGCGCTCAAGGACCCGGTCACCGCCCTGCGCACGGGCTACGAGGCCAACCGGCTGTTCATGCCCCTGCGGGTGGCGATCAGCGGGCGCAAGGAGACCCCCGGCCTGTTCGAGTGCCTCGAGGCCCTCGGCAAGTCCCGGGTCCTGGGTCGGCTGGGGGACGCGCTGCGCGTGCTCCCGGCTCCCGGCAAGAAGCGGCTCAAGAAGCTGGAGAAGGCCCGGGACCAGCGCCTGGCCGTGGGCGGCGCCGGGGCGTAACCCCGGCCAGGAACGACCCCAACGCACCTCGCACCCGGTAGCGAGCCCGTACCCTTCGAGGTAGGCTTGCCGGACAAGGGGCGACCGTTTTCATGAGCTTTACGGCCGACGTCGACGGCAACGCGGGAGAGGCGCTGGTCGTGTTCAACGACCTGCGCGGGGTCCTGCGCGAGCTGGGGATCGACGCCCGGGCGGCCTCGAACAACGAGCTCCGCGCCGAGTTCCAGGGCGACTCGCAGTACGACCCGATCCAGGTGCGCTTCACCTTCCCCGAGCGGGGCGGGATCGTCGCGATCGAGGGGCTCCTGCTCTCCCTGAACGAGGAGCCCGGCGACGAGCTGCGCCTGGCGATCAACTTCCTCAACCAGGAGCTGCAAGGGCTCAAGCTCTACGTGCAGGGCGACAGCGAGCAGAGCGACGTGGTGATCAGCGCCGCGCTGCTCCCGACCCTCGGCTCCCCGAGCCTCGCCGGGCGCGAGGTCAAGCAAGCGCTCATGGCCCTCTGCGCCCACAAGGCGATCTTCGCCGGCCCGCTGGAGCGGGTGCAGGGCGGCCACAGTTGGCGCTTCGTGCGCGACGCCATGAAGGCGCTGAAATGAACCCTGAAGATCGAGGAGCCAGGCGCCGCCGGGCTCCGCAGATCGGGTCGTGGAGGGAGGTGGCGTGAGCACCCTCGAGCAACAGGTGGTCGATCAGCTGGGCAGCGAGGGCCTGCCCACCGCCCTCGATCGCGGCGCGGTGCTGTGCGATATCGAGGGCCTGCAGGTCGCGCTGTGGTGCGACGAGGTCCAGCGCACGATCAAGGCCGAGGCCTCGCTCTGCTACCCGATCGACGACTTCTCCCCGGACCTCGCCAGCGCGCTGGACTTCCTCAACAAGAACCGCGCCGGGGTGACCTACGCCTACCGGGAGGCCCACCGCGACCTGGTCGCGACCTGCTCCTGGTCCTCGCCCCACCGCGACCCCGGGCACAACCAACTGCACCTGCTGGTCGCGCTCCTGGTGCAAGCCTTCGAGCGCGACGCCGGGCAACTCCAAGGCGTGGCCGAGGGCGAGCTGTCCTGGGAGGACCTGGCCCAGGACCCCGCGCGTAAGGCCGATCAGCTCGCCCCCTTCAGCGGGCGCGGCGGCGGCGCCCAGAAGACCGAGCAGGGCACCGCGCGCTGGCAGTCCTTCATGGGCGACGAGGACTCCCCCGCGACCGGGCGGCGTCCGCGCCGCGGGTTCGAGCGCGGCCCGAGCACCAAGGCCAACCGCGCGAGCATGCCGACCCGCCGCCTGGAGGATCAGCAGCACGAGGACCAGCCCACCCGCCGCTTCCGCGGCAACGAGGAGACCCCGGTCGGAGGCGGGCTCTCGCGCAACGCGCTCCAGATCGCGGTCGCCCAGGCCGACTCCGTGCGCCCGCCGGTCCAGGTCAACTACCGCCGCGAGTCGATCTTCGCGCGCCTGCTCCGCTTCCTGTTCATTCTGACGGTGATCGGCGGCGTGGGCTACGTGCTCTGGATCTTCTTCATTCAGCCCTTCGTGCCCAACGACTGGAAGGAGAGCTTCTACAGTTGGTTCGAGGCCCAGGTCATGGACGAGCAGGAGATCCTGCAGCGTGACCGCGCGCTCATGCCCGGGGGCAAGGAGCTCCTGCTCGCGGAGCTGAACGCGCCCCTCGCCGACGCCGCGGAGCACGAGCGCAACCTCACGCGCTCGGCGGACGCGCTGAAGGACGAGCTGGTCGAGGTCCTCGAGGAGCAGCTCGTCACCTCAACCAGCAACGAGGCCCGCGGGCGGGTGTTCGCGCTGTGGGACAAGCGCGGGTTCGGCACCCCGGAGGGCGTCATGCGCGTGCTGCGCAAGCTCGACGAGACCCCGGTGGTGCGCAGCGGCGAAGACCCCGTCGCCGGCCCGCTCCACGACCAGATCCGCAACGGCACGATCCGCGACGAGGCGGTGATCGAGGCCTTGGCCTGGGCCAAGGGCGACACCTTCCTCGCCTGTATCGAGCGCCTGGGGCGCGAGGACGAGGCCGCGCTCGAGGAGCGCGCCAACGCCCTGGCCGGGGTCCTGGACAAGGACACCGAGGACTTCGACGTGCTCGTGGCGCTGATCAAGACCGGGCGCGGCCCCGCGGACAGCGCGCTGCGCCTGCTCGAGGGGCGCGGCCCGGACTGGGCGCTGATCCAGGGGCGCGACGAGGTCCTGCGCTACCTGGGCGACGGGCGCATGACGATCAAGTCTGCCTTCACCAGCGAGCAGGAGAAGGTGTGCTTGGCCGCGATCGAGCTGGCCCTGGCGGTCCGCGACGAGTCGACGCTCGCGCTCCTGAGCGAGCTCATGCGCGACCACCCGCTGGAGCCGGTGCGCCGCGCGGCGCTCCAGGCGCTGCCGAGCCTCGGGCCGGCCGCCGCCTGGCCGCTGACCGAGGAGCTGGGGCTGCCCGACGTCCCCGACGACCGCCGGGAGCGCGCGCGCGAGGCGCTGCGCTCGATCCCCCACGACCTCGCCGCGCAGGAGCTGCGCGACCACCTGGCCCCGGACAAGTCGGCCCGCGAGCGCTACCTGGCGGTGGTCGGGCTGACCGAGATCCAGGGCACCCCCGGGGTCAACGCCCTCGTCGAGGTCGGGCTCAACGACCCCGACCACCGCGTGCGCCTGCGGGTGCTCCGGGCGCTGGACGAGCTCAAGGGCGAGCTCAAGGCCTCGGTGCGGCGAGGGATCTCCACCTACCGCGAGCTCGCGCTGAACGACGAGTCGCAGAAGGTGCGCGAGGCGGCGGCCGAGCTCTACACGTTCTTCTCAGGGCGCGCGCCGCAGTAGGCGAACACCGAGCTCCGCTCGGATCCAGCGTTCCTGCGCCCGACGATCGAGCTCCGCTCGGACGTTCCGCTCCTGCGGCTCCGCTCGGACCCTCCGCTCCCGCGGCTCCGCTCGGACCCTCCGCTCCTGCGCGTGGAAGAGATTCGACCACCGAGCTCCGCTCGGACCCTTCGCTCCTGCGCGCGGAAGAGATTCGACCACCGAGCTCCGCTCGGACCCTCCGCTCCTGCGCGTGGAAGAGATTCGACCACCGAGCTCCGCTCGGACCCTCCGCTCCTGCGCGCGGAAGAGATTCGACCACCGAGCTCCGCTCGGACCCTCCGCTGCTCGCGACCCAGGAGCAAGAGACACCGAAGACGCCGAGCTCCGCTCGGCCGCCACCGCCGGCACCCGCCCAGGAAGACACCGAGTCCGCCCGCCGCCCGCTCGGCGGACCGGGTGGCTCGGCCGCGACGGAGGAGGAGAAGAAGGAAGAAGGGAAGAAGGGAAAAGCGTTCCTCCCGACTCGCCACGGCACGGCACGGCCGGAGAGAGTGCTCGCGTGAACGGGAGCGGGCAGATGCCTCTCAACGCAAAGGGCACGAAGGACGCAAAGGACGCAAGTTCGGCTGAGCTAGAGGTTCGCACCGTGAGCAAGAGGAGGATTGAGGTGAGCTCCGCCGACGCATGAACCGATCAGAAGTGCCGTCAACTCCCCGCCCCCTGTTCGACGGCGTGTCTCGGGAGCGCCTCGGCCCGCTAGCCTTTGCGTCCCTTTGCGTCCTTCGTGCCCTTTGCGTTCAAAGAGCCTCTACCCGCCTTCGAACCTCAAGACGCCGTCTCTTCGAACTCCCACGACGTCTTCGGTGTATCCCTGCACACGCTCACGCCTCAGCGGAGCACGGCAGGGCAGGCCTGGCCGAGCTCCGTGGTCGAAGCACGCCTCAGCGGAGCAGGGGCTGCAGGTCCGCGGGGAGCTCGGCCTGCTCCGGCCCGAGCTCGAGGCGACCCTCGCGGTAGAACACCGCGCCCTGCTCGTCGATCACCAGGGTCCGGCCGCTGCTGCCGGTCGGCGTGGCGATCGCGCGCCAGCGCTGCCCGGGGTCCGCGCTGAGCGGGTAGGTGTGGAACGTGTAGCCGCTGCGCCCGCCGCTGGCGAGCTCGCTGTCGAACTGCCCCAGCTCGCCCAGCTCGGCGATCGTGCCGTAGATCGGGTGGTCCTGCCGCCACTGCTCCTGGGCCGCGCGGATCGTGGACAGGCCCTCGACCGCGGCCTCCTCGCGCAGGCGATCGCGGAGCGCGCGCGCCTCGGGGAACAAGAGCGCCACGACGCCGCCGGTCCCCACGCACAGGAGCACCAGCACCGCGATCGCGAGCACCAACGCCACGCCGTTCAGCCGCCCGCCCTCGGCCTCGGCGACCGGCGCCGGGGCGAGGGCCAGCTTGCAGGTCAGGCAGCGGCGGCTGACCCGGAGCACCGGGGCGCTGCAGCGCGGGCAGGGGGCGGTGGCGTCCATGCCGCTCATTTCGCCGCCGCGAGGCGCTCGCGTCAAGGGGCCCGGCCCTCGTCGCGGTAACGGCGCAGGTGCCGGTAGAGGGTGGCGACCCCGATCCCCAGGGCCGCGGCGGTCTCGGCGCGGTTGCCCCCGTGGCGCTCCAGGCTCGCGAGCACGTGCTCGCGGACCACGTCCGCCAGCGCGCGCTCCCCGCTCGCGGCGGCGGGGAGCGCAGCCGGCGCCGGGGCGGGGGCGGCGGCGCGGACCTCCGGCGGCAGGTCCTGGACCTCGATCCGCTCGCCCCCCGCCACGACCACCGCCCGCTCGAGCGCGTTCTCCAGCTCGCGCACGTTCCCCGGCCAGGGGTAGCCCACCAGCCGGTCGGCGGCGGCGGCGGAGAGGTCGCGGGCCGGGCAGCCCAGGCGCGCGGCGATCCGCTGCACGAGCACCCGCGCCAGGGGCAGCACGTCGTCGGGCCGCGCGCGCAGCGGCGGCACCTCGAGCTCGAGCACCTTCAGTCGGTAGAGCAGGTCCTCGCGGAAGCGGCCCGCGCGAACCTCCGCCTGCAGGTCGCGCAGGGTCGCGGCCACCACCCGCACGTCGATCCGCCGCGGCTGGTTCTCGCCGACCCGGCGCACCTCGCGCTCCTGGAGCACCCGCAGCAGCTTGACCTGGGTCCCGGGGGGGAGCTCGCCGACCTCGTCCAGGAGCAGCGTCCCGCCCTGGGCGGCCTCGAACAGCCCGACCCGCCCCTGGGACGCCCCGGTGAACGCGCCCCGCGCGTGGCCGAACAGCTCGCTCTCGATCAGGTTCTCCGAGATCGCTCCGCAGTTGATCGCCACGAAGGGCCCCGCGGCGCGCGCCGAGGCCTCGTGCAGGTAGCGCGCGATCCGCTCCTTGCCCACGCCGCTCTCCCCGGTGATCAGCACGGTCGAGTCGACCCGGGCCGCGCGCCGGGCGAGGTCGAGCACCGCGCGCAGCGCGGCGGAGCGCGCCACGAGCCCGCTGGGGTCGAGGGACTCCCGCGCCTCCGGCGGGAGCTGGCGCTGGGCCCGGCGCAGCTTGCGCTGCAGCCGGCGCAGGGTGTCGCGGGTCGTCTTGAGCGTCTGCTCCAGGCAGTCGCGCTCGTAGAACGCGAGGTGCGGCTCGAGCTCGGGCCCCCACTCCGCCCGCCGACGGCCCTGAAAGCGGCACACCGGGTCACCCCGCGCCACGCACTGGGTCTCCAGGCAGTAGATCTCGGCGTCGTTGCTGCGGCTGAGGTAGCCCGAGGCGAAGCCCGTGAGCGACCAGCACACCGGCTGCTCGCTGCGCCCGCGCTGCACGAGGTGCTGCTCGGCCTCGTAGGAGTCGTGCCACAGCGCCTCGGCGAAGGCGTTCTGCCCCTCGCCCTGGCCAGGGACCCCCTCGACCAGCACCAGCCCCTGCAGGGTGTGGAGCCGCCCTCCCGCGCGGCGCCACTCCCCGGGGTCGTCCCAGTCGAAGGCGCCCTCGAGGGAGTCGGCGACCCGCCAGCCGTGGGCGAAGCCAAAGCGGGTGAGGACGCCGCGGGCCGCGGGTTCGCCGAGGGTCTCGATCAGCTCCTGGCGCAGGAGCCCCAGCGCCGCGACGTCGAGGATCGCCGCGCGCTGCCCCGCGAAGCGCAGGATCCCGCCCTCGGGGTGGAAGTGGAGCAAGGACTCGAGGCGCAGGTCGGCGGCTTTCACCCCGCCAAGGTAGCGTCGCGAGTCGATCGAATCGATAGCCAAGGCGCTCGTTTAGATCGATCGAATCGATAGCCCAATGCCGGCGCTGCATACAACAAAGGGATTACGTCTTGGCTCACCGCTCGCACAGGGGTCGAGCACAACGCCACAAGGAGGCACCCATGATCACCCTGCGCACCTCGAACGAGCGCGGCCACGCCGACCACGGCTGGCTGGACACCCGCCACACCTTCTCCTTCGCCGGCTACCAGGACCCGGCGCACATGGGCTTCCGCGCCTTGCGCGTGATCAACGAGGACCGGGTGCAGCCGGCTCAGGGCTTCGGCAAGCACGGCCACCGCGACATGGAGATCCTCTCGATCGTGCTCGAAGGCGAGCTCGCCCACGAGGACAGCCTGGGCAACGGCTCGGTGATCCGCCCAGGCGACGTGCAGCGCATGAGCGCCGGCCGCGGGATCCTGCACAGCGAGTTCAACCACTCCCAGACGGCCCCGGTGCACTTCCTTCAGATCTGGATCGAGCCCGAGGCCAAGGGGATCGACCCCGGCTACGAGCAGCGGGCCTTCCCCCTCGAGGAGCGGCGCAACGTGCTGCGCCTGGTCGCCTCCCGCGACGGCCGCGAGGGGTCCTTGATCGTGCACCAGGACGCGAGCGTCTACGCCAGCCTGCTCGAGGCCGGCCAGGACGTCGAGCACGCCCTCGAGCCCGGGCGCTTCGCCTGGGTCCAGGTCGCGAGCGGCGAGGTCGAGCTCAACGGCCACCGCCTGCGCGCGGGCGACGGCGCGAGCCTCACCGGCGAGACCGACCTCCGGCTCAGCGGCGTCGAGGACGCTCAGGTCCTCGTGTTCGACCTGGCCTGAACCACGCCGCTCGGGGGCGGCCAGACCGCCGCCCCCGAGCTCCCCCGTCCGCCGTCCCTCCCACGACCCGAGGTCCGCATGAGCTTTGGCTACCAAGCGATCCCGCTCGAGGGCGTCCAGATCTTCCACGGCGTGGGCGTGGACGAACCCTCCCCCGATCAGTTCCACGCGGAGCTCGAGCTCGGCTGGGTGCAGCAGGGCAAGGTGCGCCTGCAGCCAGCCCGCAGCGACGAGCCCGGCCCGATCGCCGCGGCCGGTGAGGCCGTGCTGATCGGCCCCGGCGTCGCCCACTCGGTGGAGGTCGTCGAGCGCTGCACCTTCCTCGTGGCCTACGTGCACCCCGACCTGGCTCGGCGGCTGCTCGGGGCGGCCCACCTCCGCGGCGTGCTCGTGTTCCCGGCCACCCAGCCGCTGCAGGCGGCGCTCCACGAGCGCGCGGACACCCCCGCCCGACCGACTTCGAATTCCCCGAAGCCAAACCGCGGACGAACCTGAGCGCAACCACGTTCAAGCGCAGCGCCGCCGCCGCGCGCACCCTCTCCTCCCAGCGCGGGCTCCCGTCCGCGTCTCGCCCCTCCCCCTTGCTCACGAGGTGAAGCATGCCCACGATCCTCCCCCACACCGACCACGGCCTCCTCACCCAGGACAACTGCGCCCTGGTGTTCATTGACCACCAGCCGCAAATGACCTTCGGCGTGGCGAACATCGACCGCCAGCTGCTCAAGAACAACGTCCTGCTCCTGGGCAAGGCCGCCAAGCTGTTCGGCGTGCCCACGATCTTGACCACCGTCGAGACGCAAGCCTTCAGCGGCCCCATGTGGCCGGAGCTCCTGGACGTGTTCCCCGAGCAGGAGCCGATCGAGCGCACGGGCATGAACTCGTGGGACACCCAGGCCTTCCGCGACGCCGTCGAGGCCACGGGCAAGAAGAACGTGCTGCTCTCCGGGCTGTGGACGGAGGTCTGCATTACCTGGCCCGCGCTGCACATGCTCGCGGCTGGCTACAACGTCTACGTCGTCGAGGACGCCTGCGGCGGGACCTCCGCCGCCGCCCACGACGCCGCCCTGCGACGCTGCACGCAGGCGGGCGCGGTGCCCATGACCACGATCGCCACGGTGCTCGAGTTCCAGCGCGACTGGGCGAACCGCGAGCACTACGACGCCCTCATGGACCTCGTGAAGGAGCACGGCGGCGCCTACG
Organism: Planctomycetota bacterium; assembly: GCA_041402045.1. Lineage (GTDB taxonomy): Bacteria > Planctomycetota > J058 > J058 > J058 > JAGQRJ01. Next base: position 23,700 of record JAWKSZ010000040.1, read on the forward strand.
GCCAAGGGATCGAATACGCCTACACCATGGTCCACGGCGCACCCCCGAGCCGGAAGAACGCCTAACCCCTGGGAGCCCCCATGTCCGACCCTGCCGACCTCGTCCTCGAGCACGGACGCTTCGCGACCCTCGACCCCGCCCAGCCGACCGCGACCGCGGTCGCGATCAAGGACGGCCGCTTCCTGGCGGTCGGCGACGGCCGCGCGATCCAGCCGCACCTGGGCCCGCACACCCGGCGCGTGGACCTCGGCGGCCGGGTCGCGATCCCCGGCCTGAACGACTCCCACCTGCACGTGATCCGCGGGGGGCTGCACTACATGAACGAGCTGCGCTGGGACGGGGTCCCCTCCCTCGCGGACGCGCTGCGCATGCTCCGCGAGCAGGCGGCGCGCACGCCGGCGCCGCAGTGGGTGCGGGTCGTCGGTGGCTGGACCGAGTTCCAGTTCGCCGAGCGCCGCATGCCGACCCTCGAGGAGTTGAACGCGGCCGCCCCCGACACCCCGGTGTTCGTCCTGCACCTCTACGCTCGCGCGCTGCTCAACCGCGCGGCGATTCGCGTGCTCGGCCTGCACGCGGACTCCCCCAACCCTCCCGGCGGCCTGATCCAGCGCGACCACCGCGGGCAGCCCACGGGGCTCCTGGTCGCCGAGCCCAACGCGTTCATTCTCTACTCGACCCTGGCCCGGACCCCGAGCCTCTCCCGCGAGGACCAGCTCACCTCCAGCCGCCAGTTCATGCGCGAGCTGAACCGCCTGGGGGTCACCAGCGCGGGGGACGCGGGCGGCGGAGGGCAGAGCTACCCCGACGACTACGGGGTGATCCAGGAGCTCGCGGACCGCGGCGAGCTGTCGGTGCGGATCGCCTACAGCCTGTTCGCGCAGAAGCCCGGAGAGGAGCTCGCCGACTACACGCGCTGGGTGGGCATGACGCGGCCCGGCCAGGGCGACGACTACCTGCGCATGAACGGCGCCGGAGAGAACCTCTTGTGGGCGGCGGCAGACTTCGAGAACTTCCTCGAGCCGCGACCCGACCTGGCGCCCTCCATGGACGCCCAGCTCCGCGAGATCGTCGGGATCTTCGCGCGCGAGCGCTGGCCCTTCCGGATCCACGCGACCTACGACGAGTCGATCGCGCGCTTCCTCGACGTGTTCGAAGCGGTCGACGCGCAGGTGCCCTTCGCGGGCCTGCGCTGGTGGTTCGACCACGCCGAGACGGTGAGCGAGCGGAACCTGGAGCGGATCGCCGCCCTCGGAGGCGGGATCGCGATCCAGCACCGCATGGCCTATCAGGGCGAGTACTTCGTGGCGCGCTACGGCCCTCAGGCGGCGCAGCGCACGCCGCCGGTGCGCCGCATGCTCGAGCTCGGGCTCCCCGTCGGCGGCGGCACCGACGCCACGCGGGTCGCGAGCTACGACCCCTGGGTCGGGCTCTACTGGCTGGTCACCGGCAGGACCCTGGGCGGCCTCGAGCTCTACCCGTCCTCCAATCGGCTCGACCGCACCGAGGCCCTGCGGCTCTACACCCAGGGCAGCGCGTGGTTCTCCGGGGAGGCCGCGCTCAAGGGCCAGCTCAAGCCCGGCCAGCTCGCGGACCTGGCCGTGCTCTCGGCGGACTACTTCTCGGTCCCTGCGGAGGAGATCCGCCAGATCGTGAGCGAGCTGACCTTCGTGGGGGGCGAGGTCGTCTACGCCGCCGGGGACTTCGCCGACCACGCGCCGCCGCCGCTGCCGGTCAGCCCGGCCTGGTCCCCGGTGGGCAGCTACGGCGGGTATCGCAAGCAAGCGCCCCCCGCCGTGGCGCGCTGCGCGCACGAGCCCCCGCGCAGCTCGACGTCGCGCAAGCTCCTGCAGGGGGTGCGCGACTGGTTCGGCGGCCACGATCACGGCCCCGGGCTGGCCTGCGGCTGCTTCGCCCTGTGAGCCGCGCATGATCCACGTGGCGATCACCCGGGTCGTGCGCCCGGGGCAGGAGCAGGCCTTCGAGCAGCGCCTGCGGGAGTTCTTCCGCGACGCCGAGGCGGCGCGTCCGGACTCGCGGGCCTACCTCTTGCGACCGCTGGGCGCAGGGCGGGACTACGGGATCCTGCGCTCCTTCCCGGACGAGGCCGCCCGCGAGGCGTTCTACGCCTCGGACCTCTACCGAGCCTGGTCCGCGGAGGTGGAGCCCCTGGTGGAGGGAGCCCCTGAGCGCCGGGAGCTGCACGGACTGGAGGCGTTCTTCCGCGGCGCGGGCGCGCCCCCGCCCACCTGGAAAATGGCGCTCCTCACCTGGCTCGCGGTAAACGTGGCGGTCTACGTGTTCGGTCACGCGGTGCCGCTCTTCGTGCCCGCCCTGCCGGGCCCGGGGACGTTCCTCCTGGTGAACGCCTGCGTGGTCGCGGCGCTGGCGTGGGTGCTCATGCCCTTGCTCACGCGCGCCGCGCGCCCCTGGCTGGTGGCATGAGTGCGCCGGCGGAGCCCGCGGTCGGCGCCTGGGCGCCGCTCCGCCGCGGGCTGTTCCTCGCGTTCTGGCTGGCGAACCTCGCGTCCTTGATCGGGACCTGGGTCCAGGAGGTCGGCGCGGCCTGGCTCATGACCACGCTCACCGACGACCCGCTGCCGGTGGCCTTGATCCAGTCGGCGGCGAGCCTGCCGGTGTTGGTCCTGGCCTTGCCCGCCGGCGCCCTGGCCGACGTGTTCGACCGGCGGCGGCTGCTCCTGGTGGCGCAGGGGTGGATGCTCCTGGTGGCGTTGGCCCTGGGGCTCCTGACCCTGGGCGGCGCGGCTTCGCCGGCGCTGCTCCTGGCGTCCACGCTCCTGCTCGGGGTCGGCGCCGCGCTGAACGCGCCGGTGTGGCAGGCGGTGCTCCCGGAGCTCGTGGACGACGCCGAGCTCCCCGCAGCGGTGGCGCTGGGCAGTGTGGGCTTCAACGTGGCCCGCGCGGTGGGCCCTGCGCTGGGTGGGGCGCTCGTCGCCGCCGCGGGCCCCGGGATCGCGTTCCTCGTCAACGCGGGCTCGTTCCTCGGGGTGCTGGGGGTCGTCGCGCTCTGGCGCCGACCGCGGCCCGAGCTCCAGCTCCCCCCAGAGACCGTGCTCGCCAGCGTGATCGGCGGGCTGCGCTACGTGCGCCACGAGCCCGCGGTGCGCGCGGTCCTCGTGCGGGTCGGGGCGTTCATGCTCTGCGGGAGCGCGCTGTGGTCGCTGCTCCCGGTGATCGCCAAGCAGGAGCTGCAGGTCGGCGCGCTGGCCTACGGGCTGCTCCTGGGCAGCCTGGGGCTGGGCGCGGTGCTCGGCGCGCTGGGGCTGGCGCAGCTCCGCGAGCGCACGTCGACCGACGCGCTCGTCGCCGGGGCGACGGTCGTCCTGGCCGGGGTCGTGCTCACCGTCGCGCACCTGCGCAGCTTCCCCGCGCTGTGCGCGGTGTTGCTCGTGGGCGGCGCGGCTTGGTTGGCGCTGCTCTCGAGCTTCAACACCGCGGTCCAGACCCTGGTCGCGGCCTGGGTCCGCGGGCGGGCGGTGGCGCTCTACCTGCTCGTGTTCGCCGGCGGCGCGTCCCTGGGCGGCCTGGGCTGGGGCGTCCTCGCCTCCCGCGCCTCGAGCGGGGTGGCGCTCAGCGCGGGAGCGGCGGGGCTGATCGGGGGGCTGATCCTGATCCCCTGGTTCCGCCTGCCCCGCGCCCGCCCCGAGGGGTTGGCCCCTGCCCAGGCGTGGCAGACGCCGCCGAGCGGCGTGAACCCTGGCGCGGGGCCGGTGGTCGTGAGCGTCGACTACCGGGTCGCGACCGGGGACGTAGAGGCCTTCCGCGCGGCGCTGGTGGCCCTGCGCCAGGCGCGCCTGCGCACCGGGGCCTTCGCCTGGGCCCTGCTCGAGGACCTGGACGAGCCCGGGCGCTTCGTCGAGCAGTTCCAGGTCGCGACCTGGGGCGGGCACCTGCACCAGCACGAGCGGGTGTCCCACGCCGAACAGGCGCTCCAGACCGAGGCAGAGGCCTTTCACCAGGGGCCGGAGCGACCCCAGGTCCGGCACCTGCTGCTGCGGCGCTGAGCCGGGGCTCGGGGCGTGCGTTGCCTGCAGGGCGGGGTTAGGGTGGATGACATGCGCCACCTGGGTCTCCTGGCTCTGCTCTCCCTCGCCGTCGCCCAGGCCGACATTCTGCACCTGCACAACGGGCGGACGCTGGAGGGGCAGGTCGTGCGGCGCACCCCGTCGACGATCACCCTGCGCATGAACCACGGGCGCATGAACGTGCCCACGGACCAGGTCAAGGAGATCGAGCGCCGCATGCGCCCCGAGCACGAGCTCGCCGAGCGCTACCGCGAGATCGACCCCACGAACCCGGCGGAGCTCGAGCGCCTCGCGCTGTGGGCCAGCCAGCGCGGCCTCGGCCGCGAGGCCAGCGACCTCAGCGCCCACGCCCTGGGGATCCGCCTCGAGCGGCGCATGGACGCGATCCGCGACAGCCGTGACATTCGCGACTGGCTCGACACCTACACCTGGGCCCAGGTCAACGGCTGCTCCGAGACGGTGCAGCTGCACCTCCTCGGCCAGGCCCAGGCGATCGACCCCGAGGACCGCACGCTCCGGGCCCTGATCGCGGCGCGCGAGGAGGCCGCCCGCGCCGCGGCTCGGCGCCAGGCCGAGATCGAGCGCCGGCGCGACGAGCCGATCTTCAAAATGCCCGACCGCCGCGCCGGGCTCGTGATCCGCGGCGGGCGCGCGACGCCGGTGGTCGACGAGGTCGCCCAGGAGCGCGCGCGCGAGGCGCGGGTCGCCGAGCTGGGCTCCGTCCCTGCGGGGAGCCCCACCGCTCCGGTCAGCGCGGAAGAAGCGCGAATCGCCGAGCTCGAGCAGCGGATCGCCGAGCAGGAGCGCCGCGAGATCGAGCGCGCCGAGGAGCAGGCGGAGCTCGAGTCCGAGCTCGAGCGCCTGCGCCAGCGCCGGCGCTTCGGACGCCGCGTGGCGAACCCCAACGGCCCCCGGCTCCAGCGCGCCCAACCCCGGCCCGACCCGGCCCAGACCCCGCCGAACCCCAAGGTCGGCGAGTCCCCCGCGGGCGGCGTCAAGGTCGGCGAGTCCCCCGCGGGCGGCGTCAAGGTCGGCGGGTCCCCCGCGGGCGGCGTCCCGGTCGGTCAGTCGCCCAAGTAAGCCCCGAGGGCTCTGCTCGCACGCGCGCCGGACCTAGCCGAGTTCGGCCAGGAGCTCCTCCACTGCGCGCAGCAGGTCTGCCGCCAAGGACGGCAGCCGCCCCGCGTGCAACAGGGCCTGGGAGGCCTCGATCTCGATCCCGGCGTAGCGCGGGTCGTCCAGCTCGCCCCGGAGCCAGGTGGTGATCCCGTCGTCGGTGCCCAGGTAGGGCTGGTTCGCCCGGGCGTCCCAGCCCCGGGTCTCGAGGGCCTGCAGCAGCGCCTCGGCGCAGCTCGCCTCGAAGGCGCGGGCCGGGTCGAAGAGCACGCCGACCTCCACGTCGCGGCGCACGCCGTGCAGCACGGGGACGAAGCTGTGCAGCGAGAGGTGCAGGCACGGCCCGCCGGCGAGGACCTGCTCGGCCGCGGACTGCACCGCGCGCCGGTGCGGACGGTGGTAGGTCGCGAGCCGGCGCTCGCGCTCCTCGGGGGTGAGCCCCACGTTGCCGGGCACGTCCAGCCCGAAGGCCACCGTGGGCACGACCTCGGCCCCGCCCTCGTGGCGGTTGAGGTCGACCACGAGCCGAGTGACCTGCCCCGCGAAGACCGGGACCCCGGTCCCCAGCGAGAGGGCCTGCGCCAGCTCGAGGGCGCCCGAGTCCCAGGCGTGGTGCTCGAGCAGCTGCTCGGGCACCAGCCCCAGGTCCACGTGGGGGGGCACGGCCCAGGTCGCGTGCTCGCAGCTCAGGACCAGGCGCGGGCTCACTCGGCGAGCCCGCGCCCGCGCCAGAGCTCGTTGTCGAGCAGGCAGTCGGCGAGCTCGACGTAGATCCGCCGGGTGGCCTCGCGGAAGGCGTCGGGGTCCCCCGCGAGCGGGCGCAGGACCTGCGCGATCCGCTCCGAGAGCGTCCCCGCCGGGATCATGCGCCCGATCAGCTCCAGATAGGGCGTCTCCTCGGGCTCGACGACCCGCGTGGCGCGGGCGAGGAGCGCGCGCAGCACGTCCTGGACCCCGGCCTGGCCCGCGGCGTCCCGGGGCAGGTCCGGGAGGTAGGGCGCGTGCACCCGGGCCTGGCTGCCGTGGGTCGCGCACGCGTTCAGATCCGCCACGAGCTGCGCGTGGTCGGGGAGCGCGAGCCCCGCGCCCAGCTCCGTCGCGAGGGCCTTGAGCGTCCAGCGCACGAAGCAGGCGATCGCGGCGTCGGCGCGCACGCACTCCTGGGTGTCGACGATCCGCACCTCGAGGGACTCCCGCGAGAACTTGAACACCGCGCCGCGCGCGTTGAGGTATTCGCGGCGGATCGGCCCGGCGTCCTCCAGGCGGTCCACCGCCGCGAACATGGGGCCGAACACGTCCTGCCGGTATTGCGCGAAGGACTCGGCGAACTCGGGGACCATGTCCCCCTGGCTCTCGGGGACCTTGAGCTGGTGGGTCAGGAGGTGCGCCACGCGGTTGTCCACCGCCTCGCCGAGCGCGCCCTCGACCAGCGGGCTGCTGGCGGCGAGGGCGGGGAGGTAGGGCACGAGCAGCGCGCAGGCGTTCATGAGCGCGATCGCCTCGGCCTCGGAGCCGAAGGGCAGGTTCACGTGGGTCGCGAGCACGTTGCGCCAGCCGTGGGACACGGTGTCGAACAGGCGCTCGTAGGTCCCGTAGATCCGACGGTTCGAGCGCTGCCAGAGCTTGGTCTTCGTGGGGTCGAGCCAGGGGTGCATGGCCGTCGGCAGGAGCCGCGCGCCGCGGAAGCGGTCGGCGAGCAGCGCGCCGATCCGGCGGATCCCCTCGACCAGCACCGCCTCGCTCTCGCGCAGGCTGGTCAGCGGGCGCTCGGTGCGCACCTCGAGCACGTGGTCGGCGATCTCGTTGGTGACCCCCACGATCCCCAGCTCGACGTCGGAGGTCGGGCGGCCGGCGAGGAGCGCGAGGGCCGGCTCGACCAAGGACGCAGGGTGCAGGTCGCGGTCGACCACGGTGTACTCCAGCTCGAGCCCGCACACCGCGTAGGCCGCATACGGCGGCGCGCTCAGGGTCTCCGGGCGCGGCTCGATCGGGCGGCGCCAGGCCTCGAGCTCGAGCTTGCGCTGGGCCTCCCGCGAGAGCGCGGCGGGGGCGCGGCGGAAGCCGGCCTGGATCTTGTTGAGGAAGTGCCGGGCCAGGGCCTCGTAGATCGCGTTGCCCTCGGCGGTGTCCTCGTAGCCCAGCTCGAGGTTCGGGTTGTCGTTGACCTCGATCACCACGACCTGTCCGTCGTCGAACTGCTTGAGGTCGACGCCGTAGAGCCCCTGGCCCACGAGGCCCGCCGCGCGCCGCGCGACGTCGAGCACCGCCGCCGGGGCCTGGGCCAGGGGGATCGCCTCGACCCGGCCGAAGCGCGGGCCCTTGCGGGTCGGGCTCGCGATCTGCCAGTGCCCGCGGGCCATGTGGTACTTGCAGGCGAACAGCGCCTCACCGCCGAGCACGCCGATCCGCCAGTCGAAGGCGGTGGGCTGGAAGCGCTGGGCGAGGAGCAGCGGCGAGCGCTCGAAGAGCGGCCCCGCGCGCTCGGCGTAGTCCTCGGCGTCCTTGACCTTGAACACCCCCGAGCTGAAGCTCCCGTCCGGGAGCTTGATCACGAAGGGCGTGCCCAGCTCGTGGCTGAGCTCGGCGAAGGTCGCCTGGCGCCCCACGACCCGGGTCTCGGGCACGGGCACGCCGCCGCGGCTCAGGAGCTCGTGCAGGTAGACCTTGTTGCAGCAGCGCAGGATCGAGGCGGTGTCGTCGATCACCGGCATGCCCAGGCTCTCGGCCTGGAGCGCGAAGGCGAAGCTCGGGAGGTCAGGGCCCGTCAGCGTGCGCACGAACAGCGCGTCGAACTCGCCCAGGCGCGGGAGGTCGGCGAGGGTCACCCGCTGCACGTGCAGCCCCATCCGGGCCGCGACCCGCTCCAGGCGGTCGACGGTCTCGGGGCTCGAGGGCTGACGCTCGTCCTCGGGCTCGAACAGCACCGCCAGCGACGCCCGCGGGCGGTTGGGGGGCGCCGCCGGGAGCGCGCCGCGCTCGTCGAGGATCCGCGCCAGCTCCACGCGCTCGGCGGAGCTCAGGTCCTGGACCCCGAGCGGCCCCACGCTGACCACGCGCCAGCGCCCGCCCCGGCGCAGGAGGCTGAGCTGCAGCAGCGGCGCCGGCCACACGCGATAGACCGCGCCGACCAGCCGCCGGAAGGAGGGGTGACTGCAGCGGCCCATGAGCGCGACGACCTCGGCGGTCTCCACGTCGGCGGCCAGGCGATAGGCGAGCTTGCCCTTGCCCTCGCGCACGAGCACGCCCTCGGGCGCGGCCGCGCCCTGGGGGGCGATCGCCGCGGGCAGGTTCGCGCTGCGCTCGACGGTGGGGACCCCGGCCTGGTCCAGGGCGCGGAACACGAGCCCCGGGTTGCGCACGCTCATGATCGTGCCCGGCGAGGGGAGCACCTCCTGCCCCCGGGCCTCGGCCAGGAGCGAGACGTAGTAGCCGTCGTCCAGGTAGCGCCAGCTGCGGCAGAGGTTGACCACCGTGAGCGCCTCGCCCTCGGGGGTCTCGCCCGCGAGGAACGCCTCGGCGGTGATCCGCGGGCCGCGGTATTCGGGGAAGTCGTCGAGGTCGGAGAGGACGGCGAGGACTCGACTCATGCTGGCCACACCTCGAGCAGGACCGCGTCGTAGCTCACGATCCCCAATAGGACTGCGTTGATCAGGCGTTGGCCCGCGACCCGATACACCCCCGCCACCCCGTGGGGCGCGTGGGAGTCCGGGTCGCGCACCGAGAACGTGCGCGCGTCTTCGTGCCCCGAGATCACGAGGAAGTGCCCGACCGGGTCGCCGCGCACGTCGTCCTCCTCGTTGTCGTCGGGCCGCTCGCGCATTTGCCCGTAGAGGTAGGTCGCGCTCAGCCCGCACAGGATCGGGTGCCGGCGCTCGAGGATCTCCACCAGGAGCTCCGGGCGCAGGTCGGCGAAGGCCAGCTCGCCGCCGGCGGCGAGGAACGCGGCGTAGGCGCGGCAGGCGTTTTGCAGCTTGGGCTTGGGCGTGGCCGCGGCGCGGGCGAGGAGCTTCTCGCGCAGCTCGCCGCGGTCCAGCGCGCTCCAGGTCGGGTCGAGCACGCGGTAGTTGTAGGAGAACACCCGCGCCGCGTAGCCCAGCCGCCGCGCGGCGAGGCCGAGGAACACCGCCAGGGTCCCGCCGTCGGGGTTGGTCGGCGTGACCTCGAGCACGCGCTCGAAGGAGGTCTCGTCCCCGTAGTAGCGCAGCACCGAGAGCAGGCACGTCGGCCCGCAGGTCACGTCGTCGGGTTGCGGGAAGCGCGGGACGGGGAGCTCGGTGGAGCTCGTCGCGAAGTCGTGGTTCAGCGCGGGATCCTCACTGCGCCGTTACGTTACCCGCCGCCGGACGGGGAGCAACGGGGCGGTTCAGCTCCCCGGGGGCACGACCGCCACGTAGCGCACCCCTGTCCGCCGGGCCTCGGCGTAGTGCGCGAAGCGCCAGGAGGCCGGGGTCCGGGGGTGCTCGGGGTCGAGGGCCAGGGCGCCCAGCGCCCGGGCCACCCCGGCCACGTCGTCGGGGGTCAGGGGCGCCGGCGGGAGCTCGAGCTCCGCCCCCGGGGCGTGGACCCACACCTCGGGGGCGTCGCCGCCCAGGCCCAGCCACAGCACGCGGTGGATCCCGGCCCGGTTGCGCAGGCGCTCGGCCACCTCGCGCCCCAGGCGATCGCCGGCGCGGAGCACGGCGCAGAACCCGCCAGCCGGGGGCAGGAGCGCGTGGCGCCAGGCGTCCTCGGGGGCGCGGCTGTAGGCGCGGCGCTCGCCGCCGCAGGCGGCGGGGAGCGCCTCCTCCAGGGCCTCGAGCTCGGCCTCGACCAGGATCAGGTCGACCTCGGGGGCGGGGAGCGGCGCGATCGCTGCGGCGAGCTCGGCCGGCGCGCTGACCTCCGCCAGCCAGCCCTCGAGCACCCGCGCGCTGCGGCAGCGCACCAGCAGCCGCCCCAGCGCCGCCGGCGCCGGGCTGTAGGGCAGGCCCTCGGCGCAGCGCCGGAGCCAGGCCTGGAGCGCCGGGCGGGTGCGCAGCTGGAACGCGAGGTTCCCCGCCACGAGCTGGAGGAAGGCCTGGGCCGCGGGCCCCTCGAGCTCGGGGGCCAGGGCGGCGAGCACGGCGGGGTCTTCGACCCGCGCCTGCTCCAGCCAGTCCGCGCACAGGCGCTCCAGGGCGGCGAGGTTCGCCAGGCGCCGGAGCTCGCTCCAGTCGTGGGTCATGTCCACGTCGTCGAAGGCCAGCGCCTCGGGGCGGCTCTCGGCGAGGAGGTCCCTGACGTCGCCCAGCCAGCGGTGCTTGAGGTAGCGCGCGGCGAGGGGGCCGAATCCTGCGGTCAGAAGTTCACCCCGAACCCGAAGTGAAAGGCCATGATCTCGACCTCCTGTCGGGAGTTCGAGAGGGTGTAGTCGCCCACGTGGTTGCCGGTGCTCAGCTCGTTGGGGAGCTGCCACTCCCAGGCGAAGTTGAACTCCACCTTCTGTCCGAGCTGGAGGGAGAAGCCCGTGGCGACGTGGTGCTCGTTGATCACCGGGAGCTGGGGGAGGGTGGTGTTCGCGGGCACCGGGGTGCGCGCGTAGTTGTAGCCGGCGCGCCACACCAGGGCCCAGGAGGGCACGTTCTCCACGATGTCCTCGCCGCGCGCCACGAGCACCGTGGCCGAGAAGGCGATCACGTGCTGGTCGCGGAAGTTGAGCGGGATCCGGACCTTGATCGTGGGGCTGGTCATGATGTTCAGGTTCGGGTTGTCCCCGTTCGAGAGCCGCGCCTTGAAGGTGCGGAGCATGGACCAGTCGATGAACGTGTAGTCGAAGCCCAAGGACACCCGGGGGTGCGGGCGGAAGGCGAAGCCCAGGCCCACCTGCCGCGGCTGTTCGTACTCCTGGATCCGCAGGTCGTACTCGCTGTTGAAGCCGAGGGCGGGCTGGATCCCGGGGTCGACGACCTGCAGCAGCCCGGGGTTGCCGTTGGTGAGGCGGGTGACCTCGTCGTTGGCGTCGACGGAGGCGCGCCCGAGGTAGTCGGCGGTGTAGGTCCGCTCCTGGAACACGATCCCGATCGTGAGCTGGTCGATCGGCTGGAGCATGACTCCCAGGCGGAACGAGAAGCCGTAGCTGAAGGCGTCGTCGATGTCCGCGGTCGTGGCGACCTGGGGGTTGACCGAGAGCACCCCCGCCGCGAACTCGAAGTCGTCGCGCAGAATGCGGGAGGGCTGGGAGATCCCGCCGTCGAGCTCGAACTTGCTGTAAATGAACTGCAGGTTCATCCCGATCGAGATGTACTTGTTGAAGCGGTAGGCCAGCGAAGGCGCGAGGGCGACGGTGAGGATGTCCGTCTCCCAGTCCACGGGCTGGGCCGACCCCACGGTGAGCATGTCCTTGATCTGGACCTTGCCGCCGGTGATCGGGAACACGCCGATCCCGAAGCGGAAGCGCCCGCCGTAGAGCTTCTCGTCCTCGGCGAGCTCGCTCCAGTTCTCGACGTTCGGGGGCGGGATCTCCTTGCCCTCCTCGTCGACGAGGCCCCAGCGGCCGACCTGGAACACGCTCTTCACCTGCCAGTCGGCGGTGGGGTCGAACACGGCGCCGAAGCTGAAGGCAGGGACCGGCGCGAACAGCACGTCGCGGTCGTCGAAGGTGCCGAAGGAGTTCGACCAGCTCACCTGGGGGTCGAACAGCGCCCAGTTCTGATCGAGGCGGTTGCCGACCATGAACCCCATGCCCGCGGGGTTCGTGGCCGGGCCGATCCCGTCGTCGGCGTAGGCGTAGTCGACGCCTGCGCGCCCCGCGCTGCGCGCGCCGAGGGCGATCAGCTTGGGACCGTTGGTGGCCTGGGCGGCGCCGACGCAGGCGAGCGCCAGCGCGGCCAGCAGGGTCTTGCTCTCGACGGTCGGCCTGGCCACCCGCACCTCCCACACGCGCGCGAACGAGCCGTTATAGAGCCTTAACAGGCGGAAGGCCAGCGAGCCCCGAGAGGACGTTGCTGCCGCTCCCTGCCCCTGATAGATTCCGCGCCTCAACGAAACTCTAGGGGGGGAGTCCCATGGCTGTCGAAATCAAGTTTGGTGACCACATCAAGGAGTCGCTCGAGATCTGCAAGGCGAACCTCGTGCCGACGCTGCTCACGCCGCTGATCGCCGCGATAGCGGGGATCGTGGTCATGCTTCCGGCGATCATCGTGCAAATGGTCGTCGACCCGACGATCGGTAGCCTGCTGAGCATTCCGCTGAACATCGTGGCTGCCGGCGTCAACGGCATCTTCATGATCAACTTCATGGCCGCCGTGAAGGCCGCCAAGCACGAGGGCAAGGCGATCGCGATCGGCGACATCCTCAACTTCGAGAACGCCGCCGGCAAGGCGCTCACCCAGATCGGCGTCACGATCGGCTTCATCTTCTGCTGCATTCCGGGCGTGATCCTGTTCTTCGCGCCCGCGATCGTCGCCGACAAGCCCGGGACCAGCCCCGCTCAGGCGCTCAAGGCTGCGCTGGCCTTCGGCAAGGGGAACATCGTTCCCATGCTGATCTTGCTGATCGTGTTCATCGTCCTCGTGATCGTGGGCCAACTCGCCTGCGGTGTCGGCGTACTGTTCACCCTGCCCCTCGCGCAGGGCATGGTGTTCCTGGCCTACGACGCGCACAAGGCGAGCGTCGAGGCCGCGGCGGCCGAGGGCGGCGTCCAGCTCGGCTAACGCGAGCGACGCGACCGCACGCAGGGGGCCCGGCGCGAGCCGGGCCCTTTCCGTTGGTTGCCGCCTCCGGCCCGCCGTAGACTGCCCCGGTGCCCGACCCCGAAGACCTCCCGGAACGCCGCCTGCTCGGCCCCCTGCGCCTGGGCGCGCGGCGCCCGGCGGTCAACCGCGCCACCCGGATCGAGCTCGCGTTCTTCGTAGGGGTGCTCGCCCTGGCGCTGTGGACGGCGCCCGTCACCGCCGACGGCCGGGCCAACGCCCCGCTCATGGGCTCCCTCGAGCAGTCCACGGGCGGCGGGCTGTGCGTGTTCCGCCGCATGACCGGCCACCCCTGCGGGGGCTGCGGCATGACCCGCGCCTTCGTGCAGCTCGCCCACGCCCAGCCGCGCTCGGCCCTGAGGCTCAACCCCCTTGCGCCCGTCGTGTTCGCCTGGTTCTGCTGGCGAACCCTCGAACTCCTCGTGCTCAACGTCACCCGGCGCCGGCTGCGGCTCGCCTTCCCGCCCCGCGTGACCTGGGCCCTGTGGGGGGGCACCGTGCTCGGGTTCGCGGTCCTGTTCGCGATCCGCCTGACCCGCAGCGCCTGGCCCAGCCTCTAACGAGACCACGCGACTTACGTCGCTCGATTCGACCCGCTACGCGCGAGGCTGCGAGTCCTCTGGAGGCCGATCGGCTCACCTACGATTCAAGCGACTCGCATTCGACACCTGGCACTGCACCGCGGCGCGTCAACTCCCCTGTAGACAGGCGTTTGACCTAGGCACTACACCGTTCGCCCAGCGCACGAATCCGACCCACGCTTCGTCTCGCGTCGCTCGACTCGGCGCGTCACGGATTGCGCAAATTACTTATATCGCTCGTTTTGCGACGAAATCCCGTCCAGCCTCGACACGTCCCATGGCGCGCCCTCCCGAATTGCCCGGATCTGGAGCCGGGTGTCCCGCAAGAATTGGGAACTCGCGCCCCATCTGAATCGAAAGCGCGAGGAGAGGCGGGGCCCCGCTGGACTTACCCCTCCCCCCGATGGCCTTCGGTTTGCACGAGCTCTTCTCAATCAGCAGAGGAGGCCGAAGGAAGATGGCCCTACTCCGAAACACAACGCTTCAAGCCCTCGGCGCCTGGCTGCTCGCGTTCAGCCAGGTCTTCTGGGTCGTGGGCTGCCGTCAGACCACCGGCGGTGGCGGCGGCAGCGCGACCACCGCCCCGGGCGCGACCGCTGGCCTGAACATCGGCGAGCTGGTCTACCAGATCATGCACCACGGCTACGAGAGCAAGGGGGAGCAGGCCAAGGCGGACACCCTCGAGCTCAACCACAGCGAGTTCGTGGGCGCGATCAACCACATCCTGCCCAGCTCGGTCGGTCAGAACCTGTTCCCGACCCTGCTCGACCTGCTCCCGCTCGTGGACGACGGGACCGTCGAGGCCGCGATCGCCGACGTCGAGGCGATCGTGCAGGACCTGGTCAACGACCCCGCGACCCTCGACGCCGTGGCCGAGCTCATGTCGGCCTCGGGCGCGAGCAGCTCGAGCTCCTTCGCCGAGCAGCGCGACACCTTCGTGCTCCTGAACCGCCTCCTGGCCTACCCCGAGATGGATAAGCTCAGCCAGGCGATCTTCCACCTGATCGATCAGTACGACGGCGTCGACCAGTACGGCCAGCCCAACGGCGAGCGCAACCTGTTCCGCGAGCTCCAGGGCACCCTCAGCCGCGTGCTGCAGACCTCGAGCGTGCCCCAGGGCAGCTCGACCTCGATCACCCAGGGCCTCGGCGACCTGGCCGACGCGCTGCTGGCGGAGAAGCCCATGAAGGGCTTCCCCAACCTCGGCGCCCCGGCCTGGGCCGTGCGACTCGACGTCCACGGCAACCCGCAGGTCCTGGCGGACCCCGCCTCGGGCATGCTGCCCGCGCCCTTCGTCGACGCGGACGCCGACGGGGTGGCCGACGTGAACGCCGCGGGCGACCCCGTCGACGCCGGCGGCCAGGCGATCGAGATCCCCGCCTTCGGCAACGAGGGCGCCCGCGACAGCTACGGCCGCGCCCTGGCCTCGGGCGGCGGGCTCTACTACGCCTACTTCGACGCCAAGCGCACCCTGCTCTCGGAGCTGCTCCTCGTCGCCGGCGAGCTGTTCAAGAAGGACCTCGGCGCCGACAGCATGGCGATCCTCGACAAGCTCTCGCCCCGGGTCATGCACGACAACGGCACCCCCGCCGACCCGACCGACGACTACGAGACCCTCTCGGCGGACTGCCCGCTGCTGGACCTGACCCACGCGCAGTTCGAGCTGATCAAGCACACCCCGCTCGCGGACCTGCTCAAGGGGATCGCGGTCGTGATCAAGAACGACCCCGACCAGTTCGGCGAGATCGTCGACACCCTGATCGTGGCCCTCAAGCAGGCGGGCAACGCCGCCAGCGCCACCAGCACCACCCCCGCGGGCGGCGGCAAGCAGCTCCTCGACGACCTGCTGCCCCTGCTGCAGGACACCCTGCGCCCCAACGGGCAGCAGACCTCGACCATGCGCGACCTGCTCAGCGCCTTCAACTCGCAGCAGGCCCAGCTGCAGACCCTGCCGGCCAGCTTCGCGAACATGATGAAGTACCACGACTACAAGAACCGCGTGCTGGCCGACGCCAACAACAAGAGCGTCATGCAGCGCCTGCTGGAAATGATGGAGCGCGCCGACAAGTGCAACGCGCCCTTCGCCGGCAACATGGCCGACTTCTACCTGCGCGCCATGGCGGGTGACCAGCGCCTGCTGGGGATCACGATCTCGATCAACACGATCGAGCGCCTGCTCGACGTCTCGATCCTGCGCCGCCTGCTGTGCTCGGGGATCCGCGCCGACGACGTGCTCGCGCTCAAGGACTTCAACCAGAGCGGCGCCCTCGACGCCATGAAGCCGATCGCCAAGGTGTTCAGCAACCGCAACCAGATCCCCCTGCTCAAGAACATCATGCTCGGCCTCGGCAAGCACTACGAGACCGTCATGCGCCCCACCGAGCCCACCGCGGTGGCCCTGCTCGAGTCCGGCGCTGTCGAGAAGCTGTTCTCGGTGATCGACGACATGACCACCGTGCAGGTCCCCGGCCGCAACGACGTGGTGGCCGACGTGCTCGCCGACGTGCTGAGCGAGGTCATGCTGACCAGCACCCCGGTCTTCGACCGCCGCGGCGTGCAGAAGCCGACCCTCATGCACCTGCTCATGGAGCCGCTGGACACCCTCAGCCAGCGCGCCCAGGCCAGCGGGGCCAGCCCGCTCCTGGACAAGGTCATGAGCGGCCTGGGTGAGGTCCTGTTCGCGACCTACGTCGACGACAACGGCACCCCCGGCGACGCCTCGGACGACGTCGAGCGCTGGCGCTACGACTGCCTCAAGAACGAGCTCGGCCGCGCGATCGAGTTCCTCGCCGACACCCTCCCCAGCACCGCCGCCGACCGGGCGCGCTGGGCCGCCGAGAGCCAGGCCGATATCGAGGAGCTGATCCTCAGCCGCGAGCTCGTGCTGGTGATCGACGTCATGAGCGCGATCACGGCCTCCCCCGAGAAGCAGGTGATCCACGCCGCCCTGGCGAACCTGTTCACCCCCACCCCCACCGCGAGCGACGACGTGTTCGGCGCGATCTGCGTGCTGGGCGCGGGGCTGATCAACCACAAGAAGCAGAGCGCGCCGAACCCGATCAACGACCAGGCCCTGCAGCAGGTCCTGCACTTCGTGGGCGTGCAGCTCGACCCGGCCCTCGACCGCTTCAGCGGGATCGGCCGCCTGGCGCTGCGGATCATTGGCGCCGACGACGGCCTGCTCCTGCTCAAGATCGCCCGCAACGCGATCGACATGGGGCCCAACGGCACCGACGAGCCCCCGGTCGCCGTGCTGCAGCGGATCGTGGGCGACGTGGGCGCGGCCGGCAACACCGGCCCGACCACCGGCGACAGCCTGCAGACCCAGCTCCAGGGCATGCTGGACTTCATGCGCGACAGCGTGGAGGGCCTGCCGGCCTTCATTCAGCGGATCAAGAACCGCACCGTGAACCGGGCAGCCTAGGCCACGGTTCCGGCCCCCCGCGAGGGCGGAGCGAGCGCTCGCTCCGCCCTTCGACGTTCCGGAACCCCGGCGTCGGAGAGGACCCCATGACGTATCGCTTCGTCACGATCGGCCCCAGCCACTACTGCGAGAAGGTGCGCTGGGCCCTGGACCGGCTCCAGGTGCCCTACGCCGAGGATCCGCACTGCCCGGCGCTGCACATTCCCCGGGCCTGGTGGCTGGGCGGCGGGAAGACCGTGCCGGTCCTGAAGGCCCCCACCGGCGAGGTGTTCAACGACTCGACCCTGGCCCTCGAGCACCTCGACCTGCAGGCGCCCCCCGGCCACTCGCTCTACCCGAGCGAGCACGCAGCGCGAGTGCGCGAGCTCGAGGAGCGCTTCGACGAGGTCCTCGGCCCCCACGTGCGCCGCCTGGCCTACCTGCACCTGCTCTACGCCCAGAACCTGCCCTCGGTCATGACCCACGGTGTGGGGTTCGTCGAGCGGACCACCTTCCGCACGACCCTCCCGCTCCTGCGCCCGCTCATGAAGCGCGCGCTGGGGTCAACCAGGTCGCCGGGGACCGCTCCCGACCAAGGTTCGCGATCCTGGACGAGGTCGACGGGCTGCTCGCCGACGGCCGGCGCTACCTCGTCGGCGAGGGCTTCACCGCCGCGGACCTGACCTTCGCCGCCCTGCTCGCGCCCTTCACCTCGCCGCCGGAGTACGGCTGGCCCATGCCCCCGGCCCTGGAGCTGCCCCTGAGCTTCCAGGACGAGGTGGCGCCCGTGCTCGAGCGCCCCTCCGCCCAGTTCACACTGCGGCTCTACCGCGAGGAGCGGCGGGTCACCGTGGGCGCCCAGCCGGTCTCGGCCTAGGCTTCGCCGCCAGGGCCCTCGCTCGTTAGGCTGGAGCCATGGATCCAAGGGTCGTTGCCTTCCTCACCCGCCACCAGACCTCCCGCCGCGAAGAGGTCGCTGCTGAGGTGGATCCCTACCGCGGGAAGTCCCCCGAGGAGACCTGGCCCGATGTGGTGGCGGTGTGCCGCGCCGCCGCCCGACTGCTGGCCGCCAACCCGGAGCGCGACCGGATCGTGGGCGAGGTCGATCCTCCTCACCCGAGCTACGCCGAGATCCTGCGTCGCCTGAGGTCGCAGCCCTCGTGACCCCGACCCCGGACCCGGCCGGGGTCGCGCTGGAGCTCGCCAGGGCCCTGGAGGCCGCCGGAATCCCCTGCGCCATTGGCGGCTCGATCGCCCTCGGCCTGTGGGGCGTCCCGCGAGGCACGAAGGACGCCGACCTCAACGCGTTCGTGGGCGAGGACCGCTACGAAGAGCTGCTGACGACCCTGGAGGCGGCCGACGACGTCATGAACCAGAGTTCACGATTCTGAGCGGGCGAGCGTGGCGCCCATGTCGCGCGCTCCCGGCACCGCCGCGCGGACGAGGGGAGCCGAGGGGCGCTCACATGCCGCGGTTGCGGCGCACCCGCTCGGCCTCGGTCTCGGCCTGGGTGGCGCGGGCCTCGAGGGACGCGCGGCGCAGGGCGTCGGGCGCCCGGGCGGCGGCGGCGTGGAAGGCCTGGGCGGCGCCTGCGAACTCGCCGGCGCGCTCGAGGGCCTGCGCCAGGGTCTCCTGGGCCTCGCAGCGCCAGCCGATCAGCGCAGCCAGCCGCCGGGCGTTGGGGAGGCTGACCTGCGGCCCGAACAGGGTCGGCGAGGGTGGGTCGTGCTCCAGGGCGCCCAGCGCTTGCTGCAGGACAGCGCGTCGCGCATGACCTGGGGTCGCCGTTGAGCGCGACGCGCTCGAGGAGCGCGCGGCCCTCGGCCCGCGCCCGGCGCGGAGCTCGACCCGCGCCCGGGCCAAGACCAGGCGCGCGTCCTGGGGCGCGCGGGTCAGACGAGTCCAGCCCGCGGGCGGCGAAGGCAGGGTCCACCTCGAGCTCGGCCACGTCCAGGCCCCGAGGCGCGATCGCCTCGCGCCCGCCGGCGAGCCAGCTGCGTACCAGGCCGCCTCGACCCGGAGCAGTCGCGGTCGAGCGGGCGCGGCCTCGATCCGCTCGGCGAGCAACGCCTCGGCGGCCGCGGGCTCGCCGCGCTGCACGAGCAGCGCCGAGAGCCGACGCGCGGCCTGCCAGGCCTCGGGGTTGGCGGCGCAGAACGCGCGCAGCCCAGCGCGGGCCTCGGGGGACTGGGGGTCGAGGCGCAGGCGCAGCTCGGCGAGCTCGAGGGCCAGCGCCTCGTCGTGGGGGGCCAGCTTGGCGGTGTAGGCCAGGGTCTCGAGCGCGCGCTCGACGTCGCCCTCGGCGTGGCGCTCGACCAGGAGCCGGGCCAGAGCGCGCCTCGATCGGCGCACCGGGTTGAGCCCGATCACCTTGGCGAAGGCCTCGATCGCGCAGTCGCGCCGCCGCGGCGCTCGAGGACCTGGGCCAGCCGAGCCGCGCCTCGAAGCTGCGCGGGCGAGGCCAGGCGCGCCTCGAGGACCTCGGTCGCCTCTTCGTCCTGGTTGGCGAGCACGAGGGCGAAGCCGAGCTCCTCCTGGGCCCGCGGGTCCTCGGGGCGGCGGGCGGCCAGGGCGCGCAGGGTGCGCAGGGCCTCGGGCAGCTCGCCCCGCAGCAGCGCCTCCTCGGCGTGGGCCAGGGCGCGCTCGTCGGTCAGGCTCAGCTTCCACACCCCGAGCACCTGCTCGCGGGGGACCTCCACCACCACCCGCTGGCCCCCGGGCTGACGCGGATCCTCAGCGGGTCGCCCTCGTCGAGGACCTCCCCGCGCAGCTCGGGCTCCCGTCCTCGAGACCTCGTCCGCGGCGGCCGTGAGGACCGCGAGAGCAGGACCAGGGAGTCAAAGAGACGAATCACCCGACAGCCTTCAGCCAGTCAGGGAGAGCGAAGCCGCGAGCGCGCAGCGGCCGGCGAAGCCGCGAGCGCGCAGCCGGTGCGGCCCGGCGAGCGGCGAGGCCGCGAAGGCGCAGCGGCCGGCGAAAGCCGGCCGTTGAGCCCTTGGGGCAGGAGCCCGAGGGCTTTGCCTCGAGGGCGAGGGGGTCTGGGACAGACCCCCTGAAACTTAGTGCTGCACGTCAGAACTTTCGGTACATCTCGCTTGCCCTCGCCGCCCCTGGCTGTGTTGTTCGTCGGTCACAATGGCCCGCATTGCTCCCTCCTCACGCCTTGCCAGGGACGACGATTGCTGCGCGACCTGTACCGAAAGTTCTGACGCACAGCACTAGAAGCCGACGCTCCAGCGCAGGCCCCAGTTGCCGCCGTTGTAGAAGCCGCGGAGGCTCGAGCCGAGGCCGAAGCTGCTGCGGTAGCCGCTCCCGTAGAGCACCGGGCGCTGCGGGCAGTAGTAGCCCGAGCTGGGGTAGAGGAAGCCGTTGCCCAGCACGCGGTAGCGGCCGTAGAGCGGGTAGGAGTAGCCGGGGACGTAGTAGCCGTTGAGCACGCCGTTGCGGATCGCCTCGGCCTCGGCCTCGGCGCGGGCCTTGGCGTATTCGAGCTGGGCCGCCTGCGCCTCGGCCTTGGCCAGGGCCAGGCGCTCGCGGCGCGCTTCGCGCTCGGCCTCGCGCTCGGCGCGGCGCTCCTCGCGCTCGAGGCGCTTGGTCTCGGCCTTGAGCCGCTCGGTCTCGAGCCGCGCCTCGCGGGCGGCCACGATCCGCTCGTTCTTCTCCTCGGGGCTGACCCACTCGCCGCGGTAGGGCACCAGGCCCTGACTGCGGTACTTGTCCTCGAGGGTCACCCACTGGCCCTCGTGCTGGACGTAGCCCAGCGCGGCGCGGGCGCCGGGGTGGTTGGTGTCGACCCGCAGCACGTCGTAGAACGCGCGCAGCGCCTCGTCCTCGAAGCCGTGCTCGCGGGCGTAGACCGCGAAGCGGTAGCGCTCGTCGGCGGTGCCCTTGGCCAGGCTGTCGCGCAGGCGCTCGAGCTCGTCCTTGGCGTCGGCGGTGGCCTCGACCCGCACCACGTCGCTGAGCGGGATCGTGACCTCGCCCAGCTTGTGCTTGACGATCACCGCGTCGGCGGTGCGCTCGACCACGCCCTCGAGGGAGCGGCCGTCCTTCAGGTGCACGACGTCGGCCGACGCGAACGGCGCGGCCAGCGCGAGGAGGAAGGTAGAGATCAGGAGGTGCTTCACGGGAGCCTCCAGGTGTGAGCATGCGCGCTCATAAGTGCAGTGTGCGCAATCCCTGCGGGGGAAGCAAGGGGCGCGCTGACCCCGAGCTGCTGCGCGCGGCGGCGGCTAAGCCACTCTCTGGCTAAGCCTTAGAGAACTTTGGCGACTTTCTCGGGATTCCCGTAAACGCTCCTGCGCGCCTCCACAACCTACGGGTGAGAGCGACAAGGAGTCCGCATGAAGGTCTTGGTGGGGTTGGTGTTGGTGGGCTGCGGCCTGGGGATCGTGGGCATTCAGGTGTTCGGCGACCCCGCGAGTTGGGCGACGACGATCCCCGGCGACCCGCGGCAGCTAGGGTTGGTCGCGATCGCGGCCCTGGCGCTGGTCGTGGGCGGCATGGTCCTGACCCCGAGCGGCGCGGCGCTGCCCCCGACCCTCGAGCTGCCCGAGGCGGCGGCCCCCCCGACGCGCGCGACCGCGATCTCCGAGCCCTTGCCCGTGCTCTCCCTCGACGAGGACGAGGAGGCCGCCCGCCGCCGGGCGCGCCGCGCCGCCCGCCGCAAGCGCGAGCGCGCTGCGGCCGGAGAGGCTCCCGCCAAGACGACGAAGACCGCCAAGCGCAAGCGCGCGGCGTCGAGCGACGAAGCCCGCCCCGCAAGCGCCGCCGCGAGGGCGAGGTCGCCGAGCGCCCGCGCACCAAGAAGAAGCCGCGCAAGCGCGAGCTGGCCGGCAGCGGTCGGCTGTAGCAGAACTCCTTAGTCTGATCTCGGGGGGTCGGGCGCTCGGAGCGCCCGGCCCCCCGGCTCTTCAACCGATCGCGTCGGCGGTCACGAGCTTGCCGAGGGCCGCCCGCAGCTGCTGGCGCGTGAACGGCTTGCTCAGGTAGCGCGTGGGCTCTCCCGGGCGCAGGTCCTGCACGTCGTCGGGGGTCGCGTAGCCGCTGCACACGAGCACCGGGAGCTGCGGCCACTCGGCGCGCACCGCCTGGAGCAACGCCACCCCCGAGGCGTCGGGGAGCACGAGGTCCAGGATCAGGACCTCGGGGAGTTCGCGGCGCAGCGTCGCGAGCAGCTCTGCGCCGCGGGCGAGGGAGGTGACCTGCACCCCCGCGCTCTCCAGGACCTCGCCCAGCAGGCGACGGAGGACCGGGTCGTCGTCCACGACCACCGCCTTGCGCAGCGCGGGCTTCACGGGCGCAGGGACCTCGCCGGGGAGCTGCAGACCGGACTCCGCGGGCAGCACCAAGCGAAACGTCGTCCCCTGCCCGAGGGCCGACTCGAGCTCGACGCGACCGCCGAAGGCGCGCACGAAGCCCTGGACCGCGGCGAGCCCGAGCCCCGTGCCCGTGGGCTTGGTGGTGAAGAACGGCTCGAAGATCCGGCGCTGGGTGTCCGCGTCCATGCCGGGGCCGTCGTCCTGGACCTCGATCAGCACCTGGGTCCCCGCGGCGTCGGCGCGCTGGCGGCAGCGCACCGTGACCTGCCCCGGCCCTGCGCCCAGGGCCTGCCCGGCGTTGATCAGGAGGTTCAGCACGACCTGGCGCAGTTGGGTCGCGTCCACGAGCAGCGGCGCGCAGGGCTGCAGGTCGCGTGTGAGCTCCACGTCGACGCCGTAGCTGGCGTGGGCGATCTTGGCCAACTCGCCGACGAGGCTCGGCGGATCGACCAGCTCGCGCACGACCTGGCCGCCGCTGGCGTAGGCCATGAGCTGGCGCGTGAGCTCGCCCGCCCGCTGCGCCCCCACCCCGATCAAGTCCAGGAGCGGGAGCAGGTCGGCGCCGGCCCGGCGCTTGGCGAGCTCCGAGGCGCCGAGGATCGAGGCCAGGAGGTTGTTGAAGTCGTGGGCCACCCCCCCCGCCAGGAGGGCCAGGCTCTCGAGGTGGGCCGCCTCGAGGGCCACCGCCTCGGCCCGGCGGCGGTCCTCCTCGGCGCGACGCAGGGCGGTGACGTCCACGAAGGTCACGACCACCGCCTCGAGGGCCTCGACGTTGGGGTAGAGCAGCGCCGACACCCTCGCCCAGATCGGCTCCACGGTCCCCGGGCGCAGGGTCCCCACGAGCTGGTCCACGACGTCGCCCCCGCCCTGGATCGCGCGCACCACGGGGTAGTCCTGGACCGGCAGCTCCCCCCCCGCCGGGTCGAGCAGGCGCAGGTCCGGGTCGACGGCGAGCATGCCGGTCAAGTGCTCGCGGGTCATGCCCAGGAGGTCGACGGCGCGGGCGTTGGCGTAGAGGATCGCGGTGTCGGGCGCGTGGATCACCACGCCGGCGTCCACGTGGCTGGCTGCCGCCTCGAACCAGCGACGATTCAGCGGGGGCTCCATGGGCTCAGCCTAGGCCGCCAACCAAGGCAGATCAATGACCCAATCTGGACCACTGCCCCCCCTTGGAAGGGGCTCTAGCCCCACCTAGGAGGGGTTTCGCGCCTCCGGGGCGAAGGGCAGCTCGAGCTGCGCCCCGGGCTCCGCGAGGTTGGTCACGCCGATCCCCAGGAGGCGCACGGGCCGCTCGCCGACCTCGGTCTGTTCGAGCAAGGCCAGCGCGACCTCGTGCAGGGTCGCGTGCTCCCGGGTGGGCGCGGTCAGGGTCCGGCTGCGGGTGATCTGCTGGAAGTCGGCGTACTTCACCTTGAGCACCACCGTCTTGCCTCGGGCCTCGGCGCGGAGGAGGCGCTCTGCTAGCCGCTCGGCGAGGTCGTCGAGGAACGCCGCGGCCTCGGCGCGGGAGCGCAGGTCCTCGGGGAGCGTGTCCTCGATGCTCACCGACTTGCGCTCGCGGTCGGGCTGCACCCGACGCAGGTCGATCCCCTGCGCGAGCTCCCGGTAGCGCGGCCCGGCGCTGCCGAACCAGCGCACGAGCTGCTCGACGTCGTGGCGCAGGAAGTCGCTGGCGACCTCGATCCCCCGCGCGCGACAGCGCTCGGCGCTCTTGCGCCCGACCCCCGGGATCCGGCGCACCGGCAGCGCCGCGAGCACCGCCTGCACCCGCTCGGGGCCGATCACGGTCAGCCCGTCGGGCTTGTCCATGTCGGAGGCGACCTTGGCCAGGAACTTGTTCGGCGCGACCCCCGCCGACGCGGTGAGCCCGGTCTCGCGGCGGATCCGCGCGCGCAGGTGCTCGGCGACCCGGGTCGCCGAGGGCTCACCGAGGGCGTTCTGGGTCACGTCGAGGAAGGCCTCGTCCAGGCTCAGGGGCTCCACGAGCTCGGTCACGTCGCGGAAGATCGCCTGGATCTGGCGCGAGACCGCCTTGTAGCGCACGAAGTCCGGGCGCAGGAACACGCCGTGAGGGCAGAGCCGGTAGGCCTGGGCGGTGGGCATGGCCGAGTGCACGCCAAACACGCGGGCCTCGTAGGAGGCCGTGCACACCACGCCCCGGCTGTCGGGCTGCCCGCCCACGATCACCGCGCGCCCGCGGAGCTCGGGGCGGTCGCGCTGCTCGACCGACGCGTAGAACGCGTCCATGTCGACGTGGACGATCTTGCGCAGGCTCACCCCGGGCACTCTACCCGGGGTGAGCGACGCGCCCGTCCTCCCGCCGAAGTCCGCCCCGGTCTGCGTCGGGAGCCGGGTCGTACCGCCCAACGACCCCGCGGCTCGCGGCGCTCACGCAGGCGTCGCAGCGCGCCTCGCGCCTGCCGGAGCGCACGACAACGGGCCGCTAGACCCGGGCGAAGCCGTAGCGCTCGGCGTGCTCGAGGGGCGGGACCGCGCGCCGGGGGAGCAGGATCGTGCGCACCGTCCACAGCTCGCGGAACACGCGGTAGCGGGTGGTGGCGTCCAGGTAGTCGACCCCCGAGCTGCCGCCGGTCCCGATCCGGCGCCCGATCACGCGCTCGACCATGCGCGCGTGGCGGGTGCGGAACAGGACGAACTGCTCCTCGGTCTCGACCACGGCGTCGATCAGGAGCCGGGGCCAGGCCAGGAGCGGGAGGTTGCGGTAGCTCTCGATGAAGATCAGCGCGGCGCGGATCCGCTTGACCCGCGGGCGGTGCTCGGCGGCCACGTCCGCGGCGTGGAGGAAGTCCCAGGCCTGGGCGATCACCCCGCTCAGCCGCTTCTTGGCCCCCTCGATATCCAGGTCGGGGATCACCTCCTGCTGGGTGGCGTGCCCGGCGGTGTGGTGGTCCTGCATGGCCTTGAGGTAGGCGCTGACGAAGCGGTCGACGGTCTCGGTGTCCCCCGGGTCCTCGGGGGTCGAGCCCTGGATCGGGGTGCGGTAGAGCCAGGTGTGCAGCGCCTTGCGCAGGGGCAGGGCCTGGCGCGCGGCGTGGATCCGGTCCAGGCCGAGCTTGGCCCGGGGGCTCTCCTTGGCCTGGCGCTCGAGGGCCGAGTAGGGGTTGATCCCCTCGGTCACGCGCTGGGCGTCCTCGAGGCCGAGCAGGATCTCGATCTCGCGCATTTGATACGACTGGAAGCCGCTCGCGGGCATGAGCTTGTCGCGGAACGCGAGGAAGTCCTGCGGCGTGAGGGTCTCCATGATCGCGAACTGCCCCACGCAGTGGCGCATGATCTCGTTCACGCGCCGCAGGTGGTGCACCACGTAGGGGATCCGCTCCTCGGGGACCCGAGGAACGGAGAGGTGGTCACGGGCCAGGCGCAGCTCGCTGAGCACGAGCTTGAACCACAGCTCGAAGACCTGGTGGACGACGATGAAGTGCAGCTCGTCGGGCATGAGCTTCGCGTCGTCGCCCTCCAGACCCCTTGCAGGCTGAGCAGCTTGTCGAGGTTGAGGTAGTCCCAGTAGTTCGGGCCTTCGCGGGTGCTCACCGCGGCGACCGCCACCGCCGCCGCCGGGGCCGCCGCCCGCCGCCGCCGGGCCCGCCGCGCCCGCCGCCGGAACCTGCCGCGCCCGCCGCCGAGGCCACCGCGTCCGCCGCCGCCGGGGCCGCCGCGACCGCCGCCGCCCTGGCCGCGCATCCGCCGCCGCCGGGCCCGCCGCGCCCGCGTCCGCCGCCGCCGCCCGGGCGACCGCCGCGCCTGGTAGTTGCGCGGGCGCTGGCCCTTGCGGAACCCATGCTCGTCGAGGTCACCGGTCTCCTCGGTGGCCTCCTTGGCCTCCTGGCGCCGGCGCTCGGTGTTCTTGGCCTTGGTCTCGACCCAGCTCACGTTGTCGAAGCTGGTGTCGATCACGAGCGGGACCGCAGGCGACCTTGAGCTACTCTCGGCCTTGCGCGATCTTGCGGATCTCGCCGACTGGCCCAGGCTGATCACGTAGACGTAGTCGCCCTTGCCCAGGCCCTTGACGAACTCGCGCCGGCGCTGCTCGAAGGGCATGTGCGAGAGCATGTCGTCGAGCTTGCCGTCGAGCTCCTTGAGCGCGTCGGCCGCCTTCTGGGCGTCGGACTTGGCCGCCTCGGCCGCGTCCTTGACCGCCTTGCGCAGCGCGAGGAACTTCTCCTCGAGCTCCATGTCGGCCTCGAGGCTGAGCGCGTGCTTCTTGCGCTCGATCGTGCCCCGCTCCTCCTCCACGGCGCGCTTCTCGGCCTCGGCGGTCTTCTTGGCCGCCTGGGCCTCGTCGGCGGCCGCCGCGGCGGCCTCCTTCATGCCCTGCAGGGCCTCGATCAGCTTCGAGGCGTCGCTCTGCCCGGCGGCGAGCAGCGCCTCGGCCCGGCCGAGGACGGCCACGGGGACGTCGGCGCGCTTGGCCGCGGCCAGGGTCTGCGCGGTCCCCGGGATCCCGTCCATGAAGCGGTAGGTCGGGAGCCCCGCCGCGGCGTCGAAGGCCAGGCAGGCGTTCTGCGCGCGGGGGTGCTCGGCGGCGAAGCCCTTGAGCGACTCGAGGTAGGTGCTGACCACGGCCTTGGCGCCCTTGTCGAGCAGCGCCTCGAGGAACGCGCGCGCCAGCGCGCCGCCCTCGCCCGGGTCGGTGTGGTCGCCGAGCTCGTCGACCAGCACCAGCGTCGCGCCGTCGGCGGCGGCCAGCGACTCGCGGATCCGCGCCAGGTAGGTGGTGAAGGCCGAGCGGCTCGCGGGGCCCGCGCGCCCGTCGCTAATGTCCGCGAACAGGTGCTGGAACACGCAGAGGCTGCTGCCCTCGGCGGCCGGGATCGGGAGCCCGCACTGGGCCAGCGCCGCGCACAGCCCGATCACGCGCAGGGCCACGGTCTTGCCGCCCTGCTTGGGGCCGGAGAGCACGAGCAGGTCGTGGTCGGCGCCCAGCGAGAGGGTGAGCGGCATGACGCTCTCGGGCTTCTTCCCGATCGGCGCCTCGTCGCCCGGGTCCTTGTCCTTGCCCTTGCGGCCCTTGCGCCCGGACTTGGTCCCCCCGCCGAGGAGGGGGTGGAACGCGTCGACGAGGCTGAAGCGGGTCTCCCCCGCGATCGCGGGGGCGGTGTAGCCGCGCTCCTTGGCCCAGGTCGCCTTGGCGTGGGTGAAGTCCAGCCAGCCCAGGGAGCCGCAGGTGCGCTCCAGGTGCTGCAGGTGCGCCTGCACGACGCGGGTCAGCTCCCAGAGGATCGTCTTGGTCTCGGCCTTCTCCTCGGCGCGGAGCTGCTTCTGCTCGTTGGCGAGGGCGGTCACGGCCTCGGGCTCGACGTAGGCGATCCCGCCCTTGCCCTTGCTGACCACGGTGCCCTTCACGTGCTCGGTGCGCGCGGCCTTGACCGCGAACACCAGGCGGTTGCTGCGGACCACGGGCTTGAGCGCGTGCAGCGAGATCGCGACCTCGCCGTCCTTGACCAGGTCGTCGAAGGCCTTGTCGATCGACACCCGCAGGTCGTGCAGGCGCTTGCGCAGGGTCGAGAGCTTCTCGCTCGCGTCGTGCTTGAGGCCCTTGCCCGCGTCGAAGAGCTTGGCCGAGAGCGCGTCGCTCACGGCGTCGACGGGGTCGAGGTGCGCGGCGAAGCCGTGCAGGCGCGGGTAGTTCGCCTCGTCCGCCGACTGCAGCGCCTGGCGCATGCTGCGGGCGGTCTCGAGGGTGGTCAGGACCTGGCCCAGCTCCCGGGCGGAGAGCGGGCGCTCCGGCTCCTTGATCCGCGAGCAGAGGGCGGGCAGGTCGTGCACGCCGGCGAAGCTCGCGGGGCGCCCGCGCTCGTCGATCAGCGCCGCCATTTCGCGGGTCTGGTCGAGGCAGGTGCGCACCTTCTCTTCGTCGTAGAGCAGCTTCATGCGCGCCAGCGCCTGCTTGCCCAGGGGGCTCTGGCAGTGGCCCTTGAGCCCGTCGACCACGCGCTGGAAGGACAGCGCGCCGAGGAAGCGCGCCTCGCTGGCCTTGCGCTTCTTCTCCTCGGGGCTGAGCTCGGGCTCCGGCTCCGGGGCGGGCTCCTCGTCCTCGACGACGGGCTCCTCCTCGTCGTCGTCGGTGCGGCCCTCGTCCTCGATCTCGGGGGTCTCCTCCTCGGTCGCCTCCTCGGTCGCCGGCGCCGCGGTGGGCGCCGGGTCGGGGGCCGCAGCCTCGGCGCCGGGGGCGCTGAGGTCCGCCGCGGGGGAGGCCTGCTCGGCGCCGGGGGCCGCTTGCTCGGCGCCGGGGGCGTCGGTGGTCACGGCGGCGGCGTCGGGGGCCTCGGTGGCCTCGGGGGCCGCGGTCGCCTCGGGGGCGGGGACGGACTGGTTCGGGTCGCTCACGGGGTGCCTTCTTCCTGGTCTCCTGCGCTTGCCTCCGTGCGGATCTCCAGCACGGAGCGGGTGGCGGAGGTCACCCGGTACCTGTGGTCAATGCGATGGCCAACGACCCACACGGGCCGATCTCGGTCGGTCACGACCGGGACCCCGTCCCGGACCGACCGCGGGATTCTCCGCTCAATGTAGAAACGTTTCAACGTGCGGGTGCCCGGGGATCCCAGAGGCCAGAAGCGGTCCCCGGGGCGGCGCCCGCGGAGGGTCAGGGGGCCCGTGATCGCGGTCGGGTCGAGGAAGGCCACCTCGGGGGGGGCCTCGTCCCAGCCCGGAGGTGGGCTCGGGTGCAGGCGGACCTCGACCTGGAGCCTCCACCCGGGGAGCCAGCAGGCGCCCGCGGCCGGCAGCTCCGCCGGCTCCGGGGCCGACGGGGCGGGGGCCGGGTCCAGCACCAGCGCCTCGCCGTCACGGGCCAGCTCGCGGCCTCCGGGGAGGCCGCAGCGGCCGCCCGCGAGCGCGACCCGGCGCGCCGCGCCCACGTGCCCCGCGTCGAGGCGCGCGCCGACCTGGGGGCGCAGCCAGTCGTGGAGCAGGCGCTCCTGCACCGGGCGCGGGAGCTCGGCGAAGCCCGCCAGGGGGAGCTGCGGCAGCGCGAGGTCCCGGCCGAGGGCCCGGACCTCCTGGGCGATCCAGGCGTCGACGTCGCGGGCCGAGCCGGCGAGGCGTCCGACCGCGTCCTCGAGCGCCGGGTTCAGCGCGCGCAGGGCGGGGAGCACGTCCTGGCGCAGGCGGGCGCGGAGGAAGCGCGGGTCGGCGTTGCTCGGGTCCTCGCGCCAGGGCTGCCCCTCCCGCGTGAGGTAGGCCACGACCTCGGCCCGCGGCTCGCCCAGGAGCGGGCGCAGGAGGGTCGCCCCGCCCTCGAGCCGGCGCGTGGGCGGGATCCCGCCCAACCCGGAGAGCCGGGTCCCGCGCACCAGGCGCCAGAGCACGGTCTCGAGCTGGTCGTCGGCGGTGTGCCCGAGGGCGATCGCCGCGGCGCCGCGCTCGCGGGCGACCTCCGCCAGCCAGGCGTAGCGCGCGCGGCGCGCGCCGGCCTCGAGCGAGCCGGCCTCGCCCGGCTCGGCCGCGACCGCGCCGCTGACCAGGGGCAAGCCCAGGCGCCGGGCGAGGGCAGCCGCCGCGTCGCGGTCGGCCTGGGCCGCAGCGGGGCCGCGCCAGCCGTGGTCGAGGTGCGCGAGGACCAGCTCCTGGGCGGGCTCTGCGGCGCGCAGCGCGCAGGCCAGCGCCGTCGAGTCCGCGCCCCCCGAGACCGCGACCAGCCACGGACCCGGGGGCGGGTCGAGGTCGCGGAGGGCGGCGCGGACGCGGTGCACGAAGGGATCCATGGGTCTCCCGCCCCCCCGACGGGGGGCGCCGGCCCGCATGTTACAAGGGGCGGCATGAGTGACGGCAGCTACACCAGCCCCCTCGTGGCGCGCTACGCGGGGCGCGCCATGGCCCAGCGCTTCGGTCCCCTGGCCCGCGCCCGCGCCTGGCGCGAGGTGTGGATCGCCCTCGCCGAGGCCGAGCACGAGCTCGGCGCGCCGGTGAGCGCGGCCCAGATCGTGACGCTCAAGGCCACCGCCGAGCGGATCGACCTCGAGCGGGTGGCCGAGATCGAGGCCCAGACCCGCCACGACGTCATGGCCCACCTCCACGCCTGGGGCGAGGTGTGCCCCGAGGCCGCCGGGGTCATGCACCTCGGGGCCACGAGCTGCTTCGTGACCGACAACGCGGACGCCCTGATCTTCAAGGGCGCCCTCGAGGGGATCCGCGACCGGCTGGTGCAGCTCGTGCGGGCGCTCGCGGACCTCGCCGAGCGCGAGGCCGATCGCCCGTGCCTGGGCTACACCCACTTCCAACCCGCCCAGCCGGTGACGGTGGGCAAGCGCGTGGCGCTCTGGCTGCAGGACGCGGTGTGGGACCTGGACGAGGTCCAGCGCCAGCTCGAGCGCTTCCCCTGCCGCGGCGCCAAGGGCACGACCGGGACCCAGGCCTCGTTCCTCGAGCTCCTGGGCACGCCGGAGCAGGTCGAGGAGCTCGACCGGCGGGTGGCGCAGAAGCTGGGCTTCGCCGAGAGCGTGGCGCTGGCCTGCCAGACCGGCCCGCGCAAACACGACGCCCAGATCGCCGACGCCCTGGCCCAGCTCGGGGTGACCCTCGGCAAGCTCGGCCGCGACGCGCGCTTGCTCGCGCACACCGGCGAGCTGCGCGAGGCCTTCGGGAAGCACCAGGTGGGCAGCTCGGCCATGCCCTACAAGCGCAACCCCATGAAGGCCGAGCGCCTGTGCGCGCTGGCGCGCTTGCTCCCGCACCTGCGCGGGGTGATCGCCGAGACCGCGGCCACCCAGTGGCTGGAGCGCTCCCTCGACGACAGCGCCGCGCGCCGCGTGGCGTTCCCCGACCTGTTCCTCGCCGCCGACGGCGCGCTGCGCGTGGCCCGGGACCTCGTCGCGGGCCTCGAGGCCGACGTCCCCACCGTCGAGGCGCGCCTCGGGGAGTACGCGCCCTACCTCCTGGTGGAGCGCCTGCTGGTGCGCGGCGTGAAGCAGGGCGGCGACCGCCAGCAGCTGCACGAGGTGCTGCGCACCCACGCCGTGGCCAGCCGCAGCGCCGAGCGCCCCGGGGAGGCGTTCCTCGCCGCCCTGGAGCAGGACCCGACCTTCCAGGGCATGCCCCTGCGCGAGCTCGCCAAGCCCCAGGAGCTGGTGGGCCTGGCCCCGCGTCCGGTGCGCCGCTACCTGGAGGGGACCGTGGCCCCGCTGCTGGCGCGCTTCGAGTCCGTCGCCCGCGCCAGCGACCCGCTCAAGGTCTAGGACCCCACCCCTCGCGCTGTTTCGATTCGGCGGGAACTCGCCCTGCTCGCCGGGAGTAGACCTCCTGCGCGCGAGGAGGACTGCCATGCGTCGTAGCCGCGTCGAGGACCTGCCGGAGCCCCGGCGGGACCTGACCCCCATGATCGACGTCGTGTTCCTGTTGATCGTGTTCTTCATGGTCGCGACCGAGCTCACGAACCTGGAGCTCGAGGAGCTGGCCCTGCCCCGCGCCGACCAGGCGCGGGAGCCCGCGCCGGAGCTGGGGCAGGTGCCCCCGCTCGTGATCAACGTGCTCGAGGACGGGGAGGTCCGCGTCCGCGGCCGGCGGCTGACGAGCGACCCCGCCCGGCGCGGGCAGGCCCCCTGGTTCTCGGACCACCTGCGCACCGAGGTCGCGGTGGCGGGTCGCGAGGACGACGCGTCGCGCCTGGAGGTCACCCTGCGCGTGGACAAGGACGCCGAGTTCGGCGCGGTCCAGCGCGTGTTCGAGGCCTGCTGCGAGCACGGGGTGATCAAGACCCGCCTCGCCGCCGATCCCAGCGGGGAGCGCTAGCCGTGCGCCGCCGCCGCAGCCGGCGCCCCGAGGCCCCCGGCGTCGACATGGAGCTGACCCCCATGATCGACGTGGTGTTCAACCTCCTGGTGTTCTTCATGCTCCAGCGCCTGGTGGTCCCCGAGGGGGTGATCCACGCTTACCTCCCCAAGCAGGGCACGGGGAACGCGCGCTTCGAGACCTGCGACGTGCAGGACGTGCGGATCAAGCTCCTGTGGCACGACGCCCAGGGCAAGGCGACCGAGGGCCCCGGCGGCCACGCGGTGTTGAAGCTCGGCGGCGACGTCCTGGCCCGCGCCGGCGAGCTGGAGGGGCCGGGCGCGCTCTCGCACCCGGGCTGGGCGGAGCTCGGGCGCAAGCTCGAGGAGCTGCGGGCGCTCTACCGCGGCCCCAGCCGCAGCGGACTCCCGGTGGTGATCGACGCGCGCAAGGAGGTCCCGACCCAGCTCGTGGTGCTCGCGCTGAACGAGGCCGTGCGCGCCGGGATCCGCGACGTCACCTTCGCTGCGCCCAGCCGCCCGTTCTGAACCAGAGTTCACGATTCTGAGCGGGCGAGCGTGGCTCCCATGTCGTCAACGATCTGGCGCTCGCTCGCCCGCTCAGGATCGTGACTCTGGTTCCGCGCACTTCCGTTTAGAGCCGCGCCAGGCAGTCCAGGAGCAGCCGCGCGCTGCTCAGGCGCGTGGCCGGGTCCGGCTCGAGCAGGCTCGCGAGGAGGGTGCCGAGGTCGCCGCCGAGCTTCTCGGCGGCGCCGCGGAAGTCGGGGCGCGCGCCGCGGGCGGGGCGCGGGGGCGGGCGGCCGGTGCAGGCTTCGAGGGCGCACACGCCGAGGGCGAACAGGTCCGAGCGCGCGTCGGGGAGCGGCGGGTCGCTGGTCCACTCCGGCGCGAGGTAGCGCGAGGGCGGGGGCGGGGCCTCGTCCATGCGCTGGCGGTCCTTGAGGTAGCGGGCGCAGCCGAAGGCCAGGAGCGAGAAGCTCCCGTCGTGGCCGTGGCCGACGCGCTCCGGGGTCAGGTCGCCGAGCAGCCAGCCCTCGGTGTGCAGGTAGTCCAGCGCGGTGGCCACGTCGCGCATGATGTGGATCGTGGCCTCGGCGCCGAGGGCCCCGTGCTCGCGGATCGTGTCGCCCAGGGTCTGACCTGGAGCTTCGTCGGTGACGTAGAACAGCAGCCGGCCCCAGGTGCCCGAGAGGTGCAGCGGGGGCACGCTCGGGTGCTGGCAGCGGGCGAGCACGTCGATCTCGCGGCGCAGGCGCAGGAGCGGCTCGACGACGCCGCCGAGCTCGGGGCGCAGGACCTTGATGCTCTTGACCACGTCGGGGAACCGGCCCCAGCGGTCGGCGACGCGGTAGACGCTGGCGATCTCGCCGCGGCGGGTCTCCTCGAGCAGCTCGAAGCCGGCGAGCTCGCGGGGGATCGCGTCGGGGTGGTTCTGCTGGTGGTTCTTGATCGCGGTCTCGAGCTTGACCGCGAGCTCGCCCTCGGTGACGGGCTTGATCAGGTAGTCGCTGACGCCGTGGCGATACGCCTCCTTGAGCGCGACCTCGTCCTCCACGGCGGAGAGGATCATGAGCGGGAACGGGCGGCCGTTGAGCCGCCAGGAGAGCTGCTTGACCAGGTCCATGCCCGACATGCCGGGCATGTGCATGTCGATGATCGCCGCGTCGGGGTGGTCGTAGCTGATCGCGTTGAGCGCGCTCTCGGGGTCCTGGAACGTGCGCACCCGGAACCCGCGGCGCTTGAGCGAGCGGGCGAGGACCGCCAGGGCCACCTTGTCGTCGTCGATCAGCGCCACCCGAGGACCCCGGGTCGGGGGTCGGCGGTTGCGCGCCGACTGCTGCGGGTGCCCTTGGGGCTGAGCCTGCGGCTGGGGCTGCGCGCGGGCCTGAGCGGTGGGGCCGACGGGGTGCTGACCCGAGGCCGCGGGGTTCGGGCGCGCGCGGGGCGCGCGGCCCGAGGTCGAGGCGCCGCTGGGCGGCCGGCGCTTCTGCCCGGAGGTCGCGGCTTCGCGGGAGGAGGGGCGCGCTCGCGCTGCGCCAGGCGGAGGCTGCTGCTGCTGACGCCCGCTGGCCTCGCGGGGGTTGGGCTGGCGCTGCTGGCGCCCGCTGGCCTCCCGAGGGCTCGGCTGACGCGCCTGGCGACCGCTGGCCTCGCGGGGGTCCGCTTCGTGGGGGCTCCTCTCGGAGGTGGTGTCGAGCTCGCTGCGGTTGACCGCGGGGGCGAACTCCTGGGCCTCGGCGGGCTCCTCCGGGTCCTGGACGCGGCTCGCGACCGAGAGCCGGTTGATCCGGGTCAGGTGCCAGCGGGGGTTCCAGGCGGTCACGATCTTGAGCCCGTGGTCGGCCTTGGGCCGCTCGAGCTCGAACAGGCGCTCGACCTCGGCCCGCAGCGCGGAGATCGAGGGCCGGGACTGGGGGTCCGCGGCGGTGGCGAACCCAATGATCGTGAGCACGTCCTCGAAGAAGTGGTCGCGCAGACGCTGGGCGGCGAAGGCCTCGGCGAACACCACGTCGTGCTGCCGCGCGGCCTTGAGCTTGATCGGGTCGCAGGGCCGGAGCTGGCCGGCGCGCTCCTGCTCCTTGACCTGAACCAGGCGCTGGCTGAGGCCCTCGCGCACCAGGCCCGGGGCCACGTGCTCGTAGGGCGGGGTGCCCGAGATCCACTGGTAGAGCATGACGCCGACCTGGTAGACGTCGACGGCGGGTCCGCCCTTGCTGTCGCCCACGCCGCGGAACACCTCCGGCGGCGCGTAGAGCGGGGTGAACTCGGGCGGGGCCACGGCCTCGTCGCGGTGGTCCATGCTCTCGAGGAACTCGGCGCTGCGGGTGCTGCCGAAGTCGACCACCATGGTCCGGTAGGCGCGCTGCTGGAGCGCGTTGAAGTACTCGTAGTTGCTGAGCCGGGTCTCGCTGCCCTCGACCTCGACCAGCACGTTGGCGCTCTTCACGTCGCCGTGGACGAAGCCGCTCTTGTGCATGTGCTCCAGGGCCAGGAGCACCTCGTAGATCATTTCGATCGCGGTGGTGGCCGGGAGCGGCGTGCGCGGGCTGAGCCCGCGGAAGTTCTTGGTCGCCTGGCGCAGCGAGTCGTCGTTGAGCCGGAGGAACGGGTTCTCGTGGCCCCAGGACAGGAGCGGGCAGTCGACGCCCTGGATCTGGGTCGTGCCCAGCAGGCGCACGATGTTCGGGTGCGGGGGGAGCGCGCCCAGGATCCGGCGCTCGACCTCGTTGCCCACGAGCCCCGCGGGGCCGGGGACCTTGAGCACCGCGGGGACGGCGTGGTCGAACCCAATGGCGTAGACGAACCCTTGTCCGCCGCGCGCGCGCAGGCGCTGCACGACCCCCCGATGGACCTGCTGGTCGTCGAGGGTGACCTGGATCTCGGAGCCGACGGCGAGTTTGGTGTGCGTCGTCATGGTGATGGGGTCACCACACCCCTCAGGCACCATAGCAACGTCCCTCGGGGCGAGCACTTGGCGCCCGGGAGCGCCCGGCCCGCCGCGGCCGAGCGTGATTTTTGTCCGCGAGTGAGTCGGCCCGGAGCGCGCCTGGCGCGGGCGCTACGGGGGTGAAAGATCACTCGGTAGCCTGGGTTGCGGCGCTCCACGCGGCCAGCTAGCCTCAGGAAATGACGGGGCATTCTTGGCGCTAAACGTAGTCAAGTGCACGAATTGCGGGCGGCTCACTCCCACCAAGAGCGGGGAGTGTTTCTACTGCCAGGCGAAGCTCGGGCGGCGCGCCGGGAAAGCCCCGGGGCACGAAGAACCCCGTGCGCTCGGCAACAAGAAGGCCCGCTTCCAGCGCAAGAGCGATGACCGGGTGCACCTCTTGCTGCCGCCGAGCGGCGACCCGGTCCCCCTGGACCCGGGCAAGCTGTTCGTGATCGGGCGCGACCCCCGGGCGAGCCTGGTCGTGCACTCGACCACGGTCTCGCGCCAACACGCCGAGCTGGACTGGGACGACCACGACCCGCCGCGCCCGCTGTTGTGCGAGATCCGCAGCACCAACGGCACCTACCTCAACAACAAGCCGGTGACCCGGGACAACCCGCAGCCGCTGCGCTCGGGGGACCGGATCCGGCTGGGCGACGCCTACGAGCTGCAGTACCTCCACGTCAACGAGCTGCGGATCGAGCCCGAGCTCGAGGCCCTCGGCAAGGAGGACACCCAGCAGATCGACCGCGCGGCGCTGAGCGCCTCGGACCCGCGCGAGGCGAGCGGGCCGCAGACCCCCGTCGCGGCGCCGGCGGCCGCCGCGGAGGCGGGCCACCCCAGCTCCAGCGGGAGCGTCTCCCGCGGCGCGGTCAACGAGCTCCTGGCGCTCATGGACGCGACCGCCTCGGACGCGCCCTTGCCCCTCGAGGGGGACCTGGCGACGACCCGGGGCGGCGACGTGCTCCAGCGCCTGCACAAGCAGAAGAGCTCCGGCGTGCTCGAGGTGCGCTCCGGCGGCCTCAGCGGGCGCTTGCTCCTCGAGGAGGGGCAGTGCGTGAAGGCGTTCTTCGCCAGCCTCACCGGGCGCGCGGCCATGGAGCACGTGGCCCAGCTCAAGACCGGCAGCTACCAGTTCCGCCCCGAGGACATGCTCGAACCCCAGGGCCAGCTCACCCAGCGCCTGCGGGTCCCG
This sequence comes from Planctomycetota bacterium, assembly GCA_041402045.1. Lineage (GTDB taxonomy): Bacteria > Planctomycetota > J058 > J058 > J058 > JAGQRJ01. The sequence goes on from JAWKSZ010000040.1 coordinate 60,244, forward strand.
GTGGCGTCGAGCGGCCCGGTGCCGCGCCACGGCGACCTGCGGATCGTGTCGGGCAGCGACCTCCTGCGCGCGCTGGAGCAGGAGGGCCTGAGCGGCGTGGTGCGCGTCGACGAGGACGGACGCCAGGGCTACTACGTGTTCACCGAGGGCCTGATCGAGCAGGCGAGCATGGCCGGCCGCGTGGGCGAGGCCGCGATCGACTACCTCGCGAGCCTGCACCGGGGCAGCTACCGGATCGAGCAGGAGGGGCGCACCGGCTCCGCGGCCTTCCCCTTGCCCACCGGACGCTACGAGCCGCCGCCGCCGCCGCCGCGGCGCGCCGCCCCGCCGCCTCCGCGCACGGCGACCATGCGCCGCGCCGCGCTGCGCGCGCCCACGCGCCCCTCGGACAGCGGCCCGCTGCGCGCGTCGACCAGCGGCCCCTACCCCCGCCCGAGCTCGGACGTGTCCTCCGACGTCGCCCCGCTCCCGCGGCGGCGCACGACCCAGCGCTTCAACCAGAGCTCGTCGGAGATCTCGCCGCTGCAGGCGCCGCACACCGGGCGCTACGGCAACCACGGCAACCACTCCGACGTGTCCCCGATCGCGCCGCCGCGCCCGCGGCGCCCGATCGACCCCGACGAGCCGCCGAGCCGCTCCACCATGCGCCGCCGGCCCCCGCCGCTCCCCGGTCGGCAGTAGCCCATGGGTCCCGGGTGCGTGATCTGCGGCACCCGGCTGCCGCCGGAGGCCGAGGCCTGCCCCGCCTGCGGCCACGCTCCGGACCTGGACCACGACGAGGACGTGCTGCCCGACGACGCGGACGAGGCCTTCGACTACGCCCAGGTCCTGCGGCGGGAGCAGCTCGGCACCAGCGCCCCGCACTGGGGCTGGTTCGTGCTCGCGGGCGCGGCGCTGTTCGTGGGGCTGCTGCTGCTGACGGTCTGAGGGTCTCCGCGCTCTCGAACAGGCAGGGCGTTCTGGCAGATCGGTTTCAACGCAGAGGCGCAGAGGCGCGGAGGAACGCAGAGCCAGCTGGGGGACAGCGGGCTGAGTTGGAGGCTCCGCCCGCGCGGAGGCTGCCCCGCCGGAGGAAGCAAGGGGGGCTCCGCTCCTGAGGTAGCGGCCTTGCACCCGGAGCAACTTACTGCGGCAGCTTCCGCGTAAGAACTCGCCAGGACGGGACTTCCCGCGGCCGAGGCTCGCCCGTCCAAGTGAATCCCTCTAACCCGTTCCCGCGGAAACGGGCACGCCCACGGAGCTCTGCGTTCCTCAGCGCCTCTGCGCCTCTGCGTTGAAGCGACCTGCAAGCACGCCCGAGCGCGCGAGGCGGTCGGCCTCCTACTCCTTCTTGAGGCCGCCGGACTTGCGCTGCAGGTCCTCGAGCTCCTTCTTGTGCTTGAAGGGCAGCTCAATGTGCAGGGTGTTGCGCTCCTTGGCCATTTGCTTGGAGACGTCCTCGTAGACCGCGATCACCAGGCGATCGTCGAGCCAGTGGGGCTCGGCGGCGAAGCGCACCATTTGGGGGTCGTTGAGCGGGAAGTGCGCGATCTGGGCGCGCTTGCCGCTGGCCAGGTCGTAGACGAACACCCGGTTGAGCGCCGTGTAGGCCAGCATGGTCTCTTCCTTGTTCATGTAGACCCCGGTGATCGGGAGCGGGGTCCCGCTGCCGTCCTCCTGCTGGATCACGATCCGGTCCTGGGGGTCCTTGGTCGAGACCACGTGGATCGCCGAGTCCATGGCCGACGGCCGGCCAGCCATGGGGTAGGTCGCCCACACCACGTAGTTGCCCTTGGCGCTGAACCACAGGGTGTGAATGTCCAGGAACTCGTAGAGCGGGACGAGGACCTCCTTCTGGTGGCGGTTGACGTCGGCGAGGTAGAGCCCCTGGAGCTCCTTGCCCTTGTTCGAGGTCTGCCGATTGAAGTAGACCGCGAACTGCTCGCCGGTGGGGTTCCACTCGATGTTCTCGAGCCCCTCCGCCGGGACCTCCGCCAGCCGGTGCGGCGGGAGCTGCCCGTTGCCGGGGACGGTGTAGAGTCCGTCGGCCGCGCCGAACACCACGCTGAACGGCTTGTCGCTGCTCCCCGCACCGTACTCGTAGCGCGTGGTCGGCGAGTTGAAGAAGTCGATCCGCCCCTGCATGCGCACGAGCTCCTTGCCCGCGCTGGGGCGGTCCCCCATGGGGATCCGGCGGATCACGGTGTAGGTCGCGCTCTCCTCGAAGACCAGCTCCATGAGGATGATCGCCTTGCCGTTGGGCGCCCACTCGAAGCCCACGGGCTCGTGCCCGACCTCGGGGTCGTAGAGCAGCGAGTAGCGCGGCTTCGAGCCGGGCACCTGCTTGGTGACGTCGAGCACCGCCACCCGCTTCCGCGGGTTGTCGCAGTCCGCCGGCGCCCAGAAGGCGAGGTAGCGGCAGTCCGGGTGCCAGGTGAAGTTGCGCGGGGTGTTCATGCGCAGGTCGATCTCGTACTTCACCGCGCGCTTGCCGTTGTGGTACCAGAACCCGTCCTCGGCGTGCACGATGCAGTCGTCGCCCCTGTGAGCCTGGACGTAGGCGTGCCAGGCCCAGCGGTGGCGCATGTAGGTGTGCCCGAGCTGTTCCGGGTCGCCCACGTCGGCGACCTTGAACTCCGTGCGCTCCTTGGTGTCGGGCAGCGTCAGCTTGCCCGGGCGCTTGCGGGTCGCGCCCTCCTCGGCGTCGGCCTGACCGCCGCCCTGGCCCGGTTCGCCGCCCTGGCCTGGCTCACCGCCCTGGCCCTGGCCCTCGTCCTGCTCGTCTTCGAAGGTCGGGACGGCGAGGGAATACGTAGTCGCGGTGCATTCCTCCGGAATGCCGTAAATGTTCGTTCAGCCGTAGGCGGAGGGCGGGGTCAGCGCGGCCCAGCAGGCCAGGCTGCCCAGGGTCACGAGCCCCACGAGCTGGGGGCGCAGGACCCGGTCGAGCGCAGTCGTCATGGACGTCGTCCTCTCTTCCCTCTGCCGGAGTGTGGCCTGGGCGCGGAAGCCGCGCCAGGTAGCTACTCCGAGACTCCGCCCTCGGCGAACAGGACCACCGGTCGCTCGTGGAGGATCGTGAACGTGAGGTCTTCGAAGATTGGGGTGTGGGCGAGGGGGATCGGAATCGCCCCGCCGCGGCTGGAGTTGAAGTCGCGCAGCCGGATCCCGAGCACGACCTCCCCCGCCGGCGGCGCCGTGGGGGCGGTCTGGACTCCGATCCAGGTGGTGTCGTTGCCCGGGAGCGAGGCCGTCTCGTTCACGTACTGCACGCCCGCGGCGGCGTCGTCGAGCCAGCCCACGTTGGGGGTCCCCGGCAGCCCGCCGCCCAGGGTCGTGCCCGAGAGCGTGCGGTGCCAGGTCGCGACCTCGAAGGTCATGCTGCTCCCCGGGGTGGGGTAGGCGGTCCAGGTCAGGGTCCCTAGCCGTCCGCGCACCGACTGGTTCAGCTCGCGGAAGGTGCGGTGGTAGACCGCGCCGTAGCCCACGAGGGTGCTCCCGCCCTCGACCTCCGCCGACATGTTCGTCTCGAAGAAGCGGTCCTCGGGCTGCAGCGGGCGGCTGGCGTAGCTCGTCTGCGCGTTCTGCCCGTTGACGATCACCAGGTTGTCGAACACCGCCGAGGCCATGGTCGTGAGGTTGATCGGGCCGCCGTTGTTGCCCGACGGCTCGCCGCCCAGATAGATCGGCCCGTCGACGTCGCAGGCCTCGCAGCCGTGGCAGTCGTCGTCCATGTAGGTGATCGGGATCGTGCCCGGCAGGCCCTTGGGCCAGTTGCTGGGGAAGCCCGGGTTGGGGATCGGGCCCGAGTCGTCGACGCGCACCCAGGAGCGGAAGTTGTCGGCCAGGATCACGGTCTGGCCGTAGGGCAGCCCGACCTTGTGGGTCGTGCCCGAGTTGTGCGCGGCGTAGGGCAGGCCCTCGCCGAACCTGGGGTTCAGGCGATCGGTCTCGATCGAGTCGAAGCCGGTGGGGCTCCCGGGCACCGGCACCGTCGAGCAGTGCGGGCAGTTGCGGTCGTAGTGCGCCTCGTCCCAGGTGAGCTGGAGCGCGAGCATGTGCTCCGCGTGGCCGGGGTAGCCGCCGGTCAGCGTCCCGCCCGGCTGCACGGTGCCGGTCGCGTCCTGGAACTCGGGCTGGGTCACGTCGAGGTCCGGCCCGTAGAGCGGGTCGCGCCCGGCGGGGAGCACCACCGACCACAGGCCCGCCGGCGAGCGGTTCATGTCGAGGCTCGCCGGGATCGTGCCGTCGGCGGCGTGGGCGCGCAGCGTGATCCGGTGGTTGTAGCTCAGCACCGGGAACGGCACCGTCGCCGGCCAGGCGGGACCCGGGGCGTAGGTCCCGGGGTTGTCGGTCGCCCACGGGGGCACCGTGGCCCCCGCGGGCTGGGTGGCCGGGGGCACGAGGGGGAAGTAGGGCAGCGGGTCGCCGGTCCAGATCAGCGCCCCGCCCGCCGGGTTGAACCCGCCGGAGCTCGCCGGGTCGCCGTACTCCCGCGACTTGTTGGCGATCACGACCCGCCGGCCCTGCTGGCAGTGGAAGTAGTCGCCGAGCCGTCGCGGCGCGACCGAGCCGTAGGGCAGGCCGCCGGTGGTGATCGTGTTCGGGTTGTTGCAGAACGGCGCGTAGAAGCTGTTGGTCGCGCTGCCGTCCATGTGGGCCATGATCTCGCCCATTTCGGGCGGGGTCGTGGGGTCGAACGGGTAGCGGCTGCCGCGGAACCCGACCTGCCCGCCGAGGGCGGCGTCGACCTGGAGCTCGGCCACGTAGGAGGGGCTGCTGCCCGGCGCGGGGCCAATGTAGACCGCGACCCAGTGCCAGGTCCCGGGGATCCACTCGGGGTTCAGGGGGTCGTTGGTGTAGGCCGGCCCGACCGGGGTCACGGTCACCGCCGACTCGGGGGTGCTGGTGCTGGCCCAGTCCCAATCCACCATGCCCGTGCCGTCGTTGCTCGTGGCCTTGGAGGACTCGAGCACGATCGTCACGTCGCCGCCCGCGGTCACGCGCTTGACCACGCGGAACCCGGCCAGGCGCTGGGTACCGTCGCGGCTGCCCATGAACGAGAGCAGGACCTCCTCGGTCTGAGCGTAGGGGTCGGCCTGGGGCTGGATCCAGAAGCGGATCGAGGTGCCCTCGCACAGGTCGAGGTTGTCGCCGGAGTAGGCCAGGTAGCGCCCGCGCTCGGGCTGGATCAAGACGCCCGTGTTCAGGAGCTCGGAGCCGTTGGTGAACAGCCCGGCCACGTTGCCGTTGGCCAGGTCCTCGTCGAGCACGTTGGCGATCGTGGGGTCGGTGACCGGGTAGATCCGGGGCAGCGACGCGCCGGGGTTCACCGTCAGCGCCTGGGGCCCGATCCCGGCCACCGGCGGCTGCGGGGGGACGCCGACCTTGGGCGCGCCGGTCGGCAGCTGGTCCTTGGGCTCCCACCACGAGCGCACCTTGAACGCCTCGAACGCGCCGCGGCTGAACCCGGCGGCGAAGTCGGTGGCGGTGAGCTCGTTGCCGATCTGGTTGGTGAGGGTCAGGTAGCCCTCGTAGTCGGCGGCGGCGAAGTCCTGGCGCATGAGCTTCTCGGGGCCGCCGTCGCGGATCACCGAGTAGTTGGGCCACGAGACGACGCCCGGCCAGCCCGGCAGGGGGTAGCCCGCGCCCGAGCGATACTTGGCGTCGTTGAAGCCCTTCACGGTCCCGTAGTTCCAGGCCACGTCCGGGCTGGTGATGAAGTTGCCGTTGACGGCCATGGCGCGGTAGCGCTCGAAGTCCGACTGGCTCGTGAGGCGGTAGGGGCGGTAGAGCTCGGCGACCACGGTCTGGGTCTGGGCCGCGGCGACCTGGATCTGGTTCGTGCCCTCGTCGTGGAACACGACCAGCCCCAGCGAGGTGATCTCGTAGCGCCCCATGCCGTCGAAGCAGGCGTCGGTGTTGAACTGCACGAGGTCGGCCTTGGAGACCAGCCGGGGCACGGCCCCCAGGTAGCCGCTCTGGTTGGGCATGTGCCCGAAGCGCCGGAGCACGGTGTTCGGGTTGCAGATCGCCTTGACCAGGTCCTTGTGGCCCACGGCGTCGAGGATCAGGCTCTCGTAGAAGCCGCCGACCGGCGCCTTGGCCCCGCTGACGGCGGTCCCGGTCGTGGTCTGGGCGTAGCTGCGCTGGTAGGTCGAGCCGTTGACGGTGAAGGTCCCGGCCGGGAGGTTGTCGACGAAGGCCTCGAACTCGTTCCAGGTCTTGAACGGGGTGAAGCCGCTGGTGCCGGTGCCCGAGCCGCGCTGGGCCACGATCGCGGCGGCCACGGCCACGGCGGTGTCGTAGTCGATCGTGAACTTGCCCAGCTCGTTCTCGGCGGTGGTCTCGGCCAGGAGCGCCACGAGCACCGGCTCCTCGGCGGTGTTGAGGTTGATCGGCGCGCGCGGGTCGTGGGCCAGGCTCTGCTCGGGCAGCCCCTCGAGGTTCCAGGGGCGGACCGCGGTGTGATCGGACCAGGCGTGGACGGACATCCAGTCCTGGAGCTGCGCCCACTGGGCGGGGGTCACGTGCGCGGAGAACACCGACTCCAGCGCCGACTTGCTGTCGAAGCCGCCGGGCGGCCGCCCGGCCACGATCGTCTGGGCCACCGCAGGGTCGGTGATCCCGAGCCCGGCGCGGAGCAGGTTCTTGAGCATGCGCTCGAGGGCCACCGGGTCGGCGTGGTTCATGTCGATCCCGCAGGCGGCGTCCTTGACCTTGAGCTTGTAGAGCACGATGTCCTTGCCGGACTCGCCCTGGCCCATGACGTCGCTCGAGGAGTGCACGAAGGGCTCGCCCAGGAACTGCAGGTTCGGGTCGGGGGTCTTGGCGAAGCTGGGCTCGGTGGTGGTCAGCAGGTTCAGGTCGTGGACGAGGGGGTCCAGGCCCGCGGGCGCGGTGGCGGCGTAGATCCAGCCGTCGTTCCAGGGGTCGCTGTAGTGGTGCAGCTCGGCGGCGCGGCGCAGCTCGGCCAGGGCGTAGGACACGCCGGCGCTGGCGGCGAGGCGCGCGCGGACCGCGTTCGTGAACGCGGCGGAGGCGCGCCGCTCGACGTTCATGGTCCCGTAGAAGGCTACGCCAAAAGTGCTCAGCAGGACGAGGATCCCCAAGGCGAAGACGAGGGTGAACCCGCGCTCGCGCTCGTGTAGCTGTCTCATGCTTCCCCCGTGCTCGGAGAGGTGGTCCACTCGAAGGACGTCCGCGCTGCGCCAGTGTTGCACGGAGAGTGAACTCAAACCATTAGCGTAAAAGGGTATAAGATTTTGGGCCGTCTATCTAGCACCCTCCATGCCCGCCTAAATCCACCCTGGGGGACCATCGTGTGGCCACCCGGCGCCAGGGAGCGAGCGATCGTGTCGCAGGGGTTCATTGTGAGAGCCATGGCCTCAAGCCTGCCTTTCGCCGTAGGTTGCGCGCAGGTAGGCTCGGGGCTGCGGCGGGTGAGGGGACGTTCCCCTCGAGCCCCGGGGTGCACGGTGTGCGCTGGCCACTCGGAGTGGGGATTGCGTGAACCCGACCATGAGGGAAGAAACCTTCGGCCACGCCAGGCTCTGGCTCGGGGGCGTGGCCCTCGCGCTGCTCGCGGGGAGCGCGGCAGGGGCCGAGGTCCGCGGCGAGGTCGCCGCCCAGCGCGGAGCGCAGACCCTGCGCGCGGAGGGTGACGCCCCCGCCGGCGCAGGAGAGGTCCGCGTGGCCCTCGCCCTCGGCGCCGAGGTCGCGCTCGAGGCGACGGTCCCGGTCAAGGACGGGCGCTGGACCCTGGTCCGGCGCCTCGCCCCGCGCCTCGCGCCTGCGGCCTACCGCCTCGCGGTCGCAGCCCAGGACGCGCCGTGGGCCGAGGGCGAGCTGCGGGTCGGGACCGCCGCCGACGAGGCCCGCGCCCGCGCGCAGCAGCGCGAGTACTTTCGCGGGGTCTACGCCGAGCTCGCGCGCGCCCACGGCTCGCTGGAGGACCGGGCCGGGCTGCGGCTCGAGGCCGGCGAGCTCGAGCGCCCCCTGAGCGAGGACCTGCGCAGCCTGGGCCAGGCCTACCTCAGCGTGGCGCGCGCGACCACCACGGGCCTGCGCGTGTTCGACCTGCGCGCGGCCGCGCCCTACGAGCCCGCGCTGCGCGCCCAGGCAGGCGAGCTGGTCACGCTCCTGCGCGCGCGGGCCGAGGCCTGGGCCGCCCACGAGGGCGACGCTCCGCCGGCGCAGGACCCGCGGGTCCAGGCGCTGGCGACGGAGCTCGCCCAGGCGCTGGAGCTCCCCCCGGAGGCGGCGGAGCGCTTCGCCCGCAGCGCCTGGGGGCGCCTCGAGCCGCCGCTGCCCGAGGCCGGCGGGCGCTGGACGAGCGTCCTCGGCGTGTCCCTCGAGCTCCCCGGCCAGACCCAGCCCTACGTCGGGGTCGAGCGCCTGGGGAGCCCGGAGATCCGGCTGTTCACCGCCCTCGGCGGCGAGCGCGCCGAGCAGTTCGTCATGCTGCGGGTGGTGCGGCTGCCCTTCGAGGTCGTCGACTTCGAGAGCTTCGTGCGATACGTGGAGGTCGAGAACTGGGAGCAGGAGGGCCTGTTCACCGGCTACCGGCGTCTGGCCGCGGCCCCGGACCCCGAGCACCAGGCGCTGCGCATGCGCTTCTCCGGCCACCTCCGCGACCTGCGCACCGCCGAGGGCGGGGCGGTCGAGGGCCAGCAGCTCGCGCTCTACGACCCCGAGGGCCGGCGCGCGGCGATCGTCTACCTGTTCGGCGACGGGGCCGACCCGGGCCTGCTCGAGACCTTGCGCTGGGAGGCCCCGTGAGCGACGAGGCCGCGCCCAAGACGACGGTGGGCAAGGAGCTCCTGGGCTGGATCGGCGCGGCGCTGGTCGGCGTCGTGGTCTACGTCGTGCTCTCCTCCTTCCGCGACGCGTCCCAGGTGCCCGGGCCAGACCCGGCCCCTGACGGGGGCGGCGGCGCGCAGACCCCGGTCAGCACCCAGGAGCGCCTGGGCGCGCCCAAGCGCTCCCTGGGCCTGACCTCGGTCCAGCGCGAGGACGGCCTGGAGATCCTGGCCAGCTACCGCGACGACGTGGACCTCGGCCCGGGCGACGTGCTGCTCGAGCTCGAGGGCGAGCCCCTGGCCCCCGACGGCGCCAAGCGCCTGCTGGCCCGGCTGCGCGAGGCGGCGAGCGACGAGCGCTTCGCGTTCACGGTCCTGCGCGCCAGCGGCGAGACCGCGACCCTCGAGCTGGGCCTGCTGGAGCCGGGCAAGTTCGAGGTCGCCCTGGCCGAGGACATGCTCGCGCGCTGCGCGCAGTACCTCACCGCCTCCCAGCGCGAGGACGGGCTGTGGCCCGGGTACCGCGACCCCGCGGAGGCGAGCGTCGCGGTCAGCGCCCTGGCCCTGGCGGCCCTGGCCGAGCTCGACCCCGAGGAGTCCGTCGACGCCGCGCGGGAGGCGGCGCTGTTCGCCCTGCGCGAGCGCCAGGCCGAGGACGGCGGGGTGGCCGAGGCCCAGGACCCGCTCTCGCACCGGGTCTACGCCAACGCCCTGCTGTTGCGGGGCGTGGCCGACGACCCGGCCCACGAGGACCTGAAGGAGGCCGTGCGCGACTGGCTGGTCACGGCCCAGCTCCAGGAGACCCCGCCGCCCTGGTGCGGGGAGGTCGCGCGCGGCGAGCCCGCGGGCGTCGGCCCCTACGACTACCGCTACGGCGGCTGGAGCTACTACGGGACCTACCGCCCCAACGGGCGCCTGCGCGCGGACCTCTCCACCGCGCACTTCGCGCTCATGGGGCTCGCCCGCGCCGGGCTCGACCCCGAGAGCCCCGCCTGGCAGCGCGCGCTCATGTTCCTCGAGCTCACGCAGAACCTGACGCTCCTCGGCGAAGGCGAGGAGGAGCCGCGCTACCGCGACGGCGGCTTCGCCTTCCACCCGCGCAACAGCAAGGCCGGCGACGACGCGGTCGACGACCTGATCGTCTACCGCTCCTACGGCAGCGCGACCGCCGACGGCCTGGCCTCGCTGCTCGCGGTCGAGGGCCGCGACTACCGCGCGCACACCGCCCCCGAGCTCCCCGAGCTCAGCGCGCGCTGCCGCGCCGCGCTCCTGTGGCTGGCCCGCAACTACTCGCTCACCGGCAACCCGGGCTTCCCCAGCGAGAGCCAGTTCACCTGGACCCAGGGGATCTACTTCTACTACCTGGCGGGGTTGAGCGAGGCGCTGCACCGGGCCGGGGTGTGGGAGGTCCGGGCCCAGGACGGGACCCAGCACGTGTGGGCGGCGGAGCTGATCCGGACCCTGTTCAACGAGCTGGGCCGCGAGCAGGCGCCCTTCGCCAACGGCTCGAGCCTCATGCACGAGGACAACGGGGTGATCGCCACCGCCTTCGCGGTGTTCGCGCTGAGCGCGGCCCGCGACCGCCTGCGGGTCGGCGCGGGGGCCTCGCTCGGCGCCGACGCGCGCCCGCCGCGCCCGCTCCCGCTCTACACCCGCCCCGCCACCGACGCCGTGGGCCGCGGGCGCCTCGTGTTCCAGCAGGGCGGGTGCAAGGCCTGCCACCTGGACGGCGGCGGCGGCAACGCCCCGAGCCTGGTCGGGGTCGGCGACGCCTACGACGCGCGCTTCCGCGGCGAGGCCGAGCAGCGCCTGCGCGCGTTCCTCGAGGCGCCGACCCCCGAGGCCGCGCTCAGCCCGGGCAAGCCCGAGGTTTGCGTACCGGCCGCTGCATAGGCCTTCCCAGGATCGAGGGCCAGGCGGGACGACCTGATCGCCTACCTCCTCAGCCGCCGGGGAAAGCGCAGGCCAGTCCAGCAGAAGACCGCTGAGTTTCGGGGGCCTCTCCGAGAGCCCCTCGGGCTTCAGGGCAAGCCCCTCGCCCTCACCCCAAGGGCTCGCCGCCGGCTTCGCCGGCGGCTGCGCACTCGCGGCTGCGCCGCTCGCTGGCCGGGCTGCACGACGCCCTGGGAAGCGCTTCGGCTGCGCGCGCTCGCGGCCCGCTCGCCTGGCCGAGCTGCGACGCCCTGGGGGGCGCTTCGGCTGCGCGCGCTCGCGGCCCGCTCGCCTGGCCGGGCTGCACGACGCCCTGGGGGGCGCTTCGGCTGCGCGCGCTCGCGGCCCGCTCGCCGGCCGGGCTGCACGACGCCCTGGGACGCGCTTCGGCTGCGCGCGCTCGCGGCTCGGCGGGCGCTTCGGCTCCAAATCCTGCGCGCCTCCGCACTCAGGGGTAGGGGCGGGGTTTATCCCCGCCCGGGTAAGTCAGGCCGTCTACCTTCCGCAAGCGAGGGAGACGTGCGCGCGAACCCGAGTAGCGGAGCTGTCGCGGCTCGCCTACGCCGCGGCGATCAGCTCGCGGCGGCGGTCGGCGTAGAGGGGCTCGCGGTCCTCGAAGAAGGCGGGGGCCACGGTCCAGGGGACCATGCGGCGGGTGGCGTCCTGCACCAGGCCGCGCACGACCACGGCGGCGCCGGCGTGCTCGGCGAGCGCCGCCTGGGCCTCCTCGCCGAGGAGCTGGAGCACCGTCTCGGGGGGCTTGCTCTGCTGCAGCTCGAGGGCCAGGGGCACCCGGTGGCTGCCCTCGTGGGTCCAGGCGTCGGCTACCGCCGCGCGGAACGCGCCGCGGCGCATCCACGTCCGGCGCCGATAGCTGTAGCAGGCGTCCTCGAGCTGCCCGAGCTCGGGGAGCTCGAGCAGCCGCACCCGCCCGTCGGCGCCCTGGATCAACTGGCCGACGACCTCGACCTCGGAGTAGCGCAGGAAGCGCAGCCGCTGCACCGGGCGCTCGAGCTGCACCAGGTGCAGGGGCGAGCGCGGCGGCAAGGGCGGCGCGAACTCATGGTTGCGGCGCACGACGTATTCCACGATCGCGGTCGAGCCCCGGTAGCGCACGACCCCGACCTGGACGCGGAACAGCGCGTCGGGGCCCAGGCACACGAGCACCGCGGGGCGCTCGGCGCTCACGCGCTGGGCGGCGGGGGGGAGGAACCCGAGCGCGTCGCGGACGGCCTCGGGGGAGTCGAGGAGCACGTGCTGGGCGTCGAGGCGGGGCTTGCTGCCGTGGGCGAGGGTGTCGAAACCGGTCACAGAGCCTCCTTTGGCCCAGGTAAAGCAAGGTCGAGGCCAGCGGTCCGTGTCTCCTCGCCGCGCAAGGGCTTAGCGCCGCAGCAGGGCTCCCCGTCCTCGTTGGACGCCCTTCGGTGCAGATCTCGCCCCCTTGCGTAGCGAGCCGCCCATTCCTGGCGCCCCACAAGATCGAGCCGACGAGCGGCGTCTCGTCCCCTGGACGCGGTGCGTACGGGTCGGTGGGGGTCGGCCC
>JAWKSZ010000041.1:0-72346 GCA_041402045.1 Planctomycetota bacterium
CTGGAGTGGATCCGGCCCCGCCTCGAGGCCTTCGACGTGACGCTCAGCGACGAGACCGAGCGCTGGGCCATGCTCGCGGTCCAGGGGCCCAAGAGCGCGGAGATCCTCCAGCCGCTGACCCACGTCGACCTCACCAAGCTCAAGTACTACCGCTGCACCGGCGGCATGGTCCTGGGCGAGCCCTGCTTCCTCGCGCGCACCGGCTACACCGGCGAGGTCGGCTACGAGCTGGTGTTCGACGCGCGGGTCGCCGAGCGCATGTGGGACGCGCTGCTCGCCCACGGCGCCGAGCAGGGCCTGGCCCCCTGCGGCCTCGGCGCCCGGGACACCCTGCGCCTCGAGGCGGGCATGGCCCTCTACGGCCACGAGCTCGACCGCTCGACGAACCCCCTGGAGGCGGGCCTCGACTTCGCGGTGCGCCTCGACCGCGGCGACTTCGTGGGCAAGGCCGCGCTGCAGGCGGTCGCCGCCGAGGGCCCGCGCAAGAAGCTCGTGGGCTTCACCGTCGAGGGCCGGCGGATCCCGCGCCAGGGCGCGGAGATCCTGCACGGCGGCGAGGTGTGCGGGGTCGTCACCAGCGGGACCAAGAGCCCGACCCTGGGCGACGTGATCTGCCTGGCCTACGTGCCCGGGGACAAGGCCGAGGCGACCGAGGGCTGGGAGGTCCAGATCTCGAGCTCGCGCTACCCCCTGCGCCTCACGCCGCCGCCCTTCTACAGCCGGACCCGAGGGAAATGAACCTGGAGCAGGCCCTCGAGCACGCCCGGGACGTGCTGCGCCACGAGGCCGCAGCGGTCGAGTCCCTGATCGCGCGGATCGCGCCCGAGACCTTCGGCCGCGCCCTGGAGCTGCTCCTCGGCTGCCAGGGCCTGGTCGTCGTGACCGGCATGGGCAAGGCCTTCCAGATCGGGCAGAAGATCTCGGCGACGCTGGCCTCGACGGGGACCCCGTCCTTGCCGCTGCACGCGGGGGAGGCGCTGCACGGCGACCTCGGCCGCGTGCGCCCCCAGGACGTGGCGATCGTGCTCTCCAACAGCGGGCGCACCCGCGAGTGCGTCGAGCTCCTGCCCCCGCTCAAGCGGCTGTGCGTCCCGGTGGTGGCGATCACCGGCAACCCCGACTCGCCCCTGGGGCAGAACGCGGACGTGGTCCTCGACATTGGCAACCTCGACGAGGCCTGCCCGCTGGGGCTGGCCCCCTCGACCACGACCACCGCCATGCTCGCCCTCGGCGACGCGCTGGCGCTCTCCGCGCTGCAGCAGCGCGCGTTCGGCCCCGAAGACTTCGCGCTGTTCCACCCGGCGGGCAGCCTCGGGCGAAAGCTGATGAAGGTGGAGGAGGTCATGCGCCGGGGCGAGCGCAACCCGGTCGTGTCCCAGGACGAGCCCCTGCTCGCCGCCCTGACCCGGATCACCAAGGCCAAGGCCGGCGCCGTGTCGGTGGTCGACGGCGAGGGCAAGCTGGTGGGCGTGTTCACCGACGGCGACGTGCGCCGGCACGTGATGAAGGGCACCGACTTCTCCGCGCTGCGGCTGGCGGACGCCATGACCAAGAACCCGCTCTCGATCCGCGTCGGGCGCCTGGCCAGCGAGGCCGCGGGCGTCCTCCGCGAGCGCTCGGTGGACGAGCTGCCGGTGGTCGACGCCCAGGGCCAGCCCGTGGGCATGGTCGACATTCAAGACGTCCTCGGCACCTCGCTCTGATCCGGAGGCCCGCATGAAGCGCAAGCTCGCCCTCGCCTGCCTGCTCCCGGCCCTCGCCGGCCTGGCCTACCTGCTGCCGGCCCTGGCCCAGGACCGGGGGATCCCCGACCCCGCCGCCAAGCGCACGGTCGAGTTCTCGATCCCCGCTGCGACCCCCGGCGCGCCCTACCTGCGCTGCCTGGTCATGGGCGACTGGGGCACGGGCCGCGACGACCAGCGCGCGGTGGCCGAGGCCATGGACCGCCGCCTGGAGGCCCAGGGCCTGGACCTGGTCCTGACGACCGGCGACAACTTCTACCCCAAGGGGGTCCAGTCCAAGGACGACCCGCTGTGGGACTCGAACTACCGCGCGATCTACAGCGAGCGCCTGCGCAAGCTGCCCTGGTTCCCCAGCCTGGGAAACCACGACCACCTGGGCAAGATCCAGGCGCAGCTCGACTTCGCGGCCGAGGACCCCGCCTGGACCTTCCCCGCGCGCTACCACACCTTCTCGCGCACCCTCGGCGAGGACGAGGTCCAGTTCTTCGTGCTCGACACCCAGACCTTCGCGGTCGGGCGCGATCCGGACCAGCTGAAGTGGCTGGAGGCGGAGCTGGGCAAGTCCAGCGCGCGCTGGCGGATCGTCTACGGGCACCACCCGCTCTACTCCCACTCGATCCGCGGCTACAACCGCGGGTTGATCGCGCTCCTGGAGCCGGTGTTCGTGCGGTATGGCGTCGACCTCTACCTCGCCGGCCACGACCACACCCTGGAGATGCACAAGCCGGTCAAGGGCGTGAACTACGTGGTCAGCGGGAGCGCCGCGGGCAGCGACAAGGCCTACGCCGTGGCCTGGACCGAGGAGTCCTTCTACGCCTCGACCGGGGGCGGGTTCGTGGTGCTCCGGATCGGGCAGGAGGAGGTCGTGGTCGAGTTCGTGCGCACCGACGGCGAGACGCAGTACGCGCACACCCTGACCAAGCCCCGCGCCGCCGTGCGCTGACGCGGCCCTTGGCGCGACGCCGCGCCGAGGGAAGATCGGGCCCCGAGGAGGCACCGTGGACAACCGCACCCTAGAGGCTCGCCTGAACGAGATCGCGAGCCTGCTCGAGCTCAAGGGCGAGAACCCCTTCAAGGTGCGCGCCTACCAGAACGGCGCCCGCGTCGTGGCCTCCCTGCAGGACGACGTGGCGACCCTGGTGCGCGCGGGGCAGCTCAAGCAGGTCAAGGGGATCGGCAAGGGCCTGCAGGAGAAGATCCAGGAGCTGATCGAGACCGGCGAGCTGGGCTACCTGGACGAGCTGCGCGAGGGCGTGCCCCCCGGGCTGTTCGACGTGATGGAGGTCCCCGGGCTCGGCCCCAAGAAGGTCAAGGCGCTCTGGGACTCGCTGGGGGTCGTGGACCTCCCCGGGCTGCGCAAGGCCTGCGAGGCCGGCGAGATCGCGGGCCTCAAGGGCTTCGGCAAGAAGACCCAGGAGAACATCGCCAAGGGGATCGCCCAGCTCGAGCGGATCGGCGGGCGGCGCCTGCGGAGCGAGGCCCTGGAGCCGGCCCAGGTCCTGGTGGCCGCCCTCGAGGCGCTGCCTGGGGTCGAGCGCGTGCAGATCGGCGGGAGCCTGCGCCGCGGGCGCGAGACCGTGAAGGACGTGGACATCCTCGTGGCCTCCACCGAGCCCGAGCCGGTCATGGCCGCGGTGCGCGAGCACGCCGGCGTGAGCGAGGTGATCGGGAGCGGCTCGACCAAGACCTCGATCCGGCTCACGAGCGGGCTGCAGGTCGACGTGCGCGTGGTCGAGCCGGCGTCCTTCGCCTGCGCGCTGGCCTACTTCACCGGGAGCAAGGAGTTCAACGTCGCCCTGCGCGGGCTGGCGCTGGACCAGGGCTACTCCCTCAACGAGTACCACCTGAACCCCCTCGACGGCTCGGAGCCCCCGGAGCTCGCGACGGAGGAGGCCCTGTTCGCCCACCTCGGGCTGAGCTACGTGCCCCCCGAGCTGCGCGAGAACACGGGGGAGGTCGAGGCCGCTCAGCGCAAGGCGCTGCCCCAGCTCGTCGAGCCCGGGGACCTGCGCGGGATCCTGCACGTGCACTCGCGCTGGAGCGACGGCGTCGACACGATCGAGGACCTCGTCGCCGGCGCGGCGGAGCTGGGCTACGCCTACATAGGGATCAGCGACCACAGCCAGGCCGCGCACTACGCCAACGGGATCGGCCCCGAGCAGATCGCCGAGCAGGCCGAGGAGATCGCCGCCGCGCGCGCGGCGCACCCCGAGATCCGCGTGCTGCACGGGATCGAGTGCGACATCCTCTCGGACGGGAGCCTGGACCTCCCCGACGACTGCCTCGAGCGCCTCGACTTCGTGATCGCCAGCGTGCACACCGAGCTCAAGCAGGACCCGGACGCCATGACCGCGCGCCTGGTGAAGGCGGTCTCGCACCCCCTGGTCGACGTGCTCGGGCACCCGGGGAACCGCAAGCTCCCCAAGCGCGAGGCCTCGAGCTTCGACTGGGAGCCGGTGCTCGACGCGGCCAAGGCCCACGGGGTGGCGATCGAGGTCAACGGGCACCCGCGGCGCCTGGACTGCGACTGGGTCCACGTGCGGCGGGTGATCAAGCGCGGGGTCAAGCTCTGCGTGAACCCCGACGCGCACTCGGTGGACGCCCTGGACGACGCCCGGCGCTACGCGGTCACCGAGGCCCGCCGCGGCTGGGCGACCAAGGCCGACGTGCTCAACACCCTGGACACCGACGCCTTCGTCGCGGCGCTCGGCTGACGACTACCCGCGCGCCTCGAGGGCCGCGAAGTCCTCCATGCGCGCCCCGCCCAGACCCACCCGGATCCCGTTCTGCTTGAGGATCCCCGTGGCCCGCTGGCTGAGCCCGACCAGGATCAGGAGCCCCAGGCAGGGCACGAGGCAGAGCACCCCCAGCACGACGCCTACGATCGGGGAGTAGACGCGGATCGCGAGCATGATCGTACACACCAGGCCCAGGATCGCCGCCGCGAGGCCCGCGAGCGCGGGCAGGATCACGAGCTGTGGCGGCACTACGATCTGCGACACGATCGCGATCAAGTAGAGCGCGATCGCCAGGATCACCCCGCGCTGGGCGTTCGCGAGCTTACGCAGATCCTCGACGCGCCCGCTGAGCACGCCCACCACCTGCAACTCGGCGTCGGGCGCCTGGTAGGGGTTCTCGTTCACGAGACCTCCTGCGGGCTACGCGCCCTCGTCCTGCTGGCGGCTGGCCTCGAGCAGGATCCCGGTCAGCGTGCCCTGCATGGTCATTTCGCCGGGCTCGATCTTGTTCAGGAAGCTGAAGCTCCCCTTCTTCAGGCGCAGCATGCCGATCACGGCCTGGTTGTCGCGGTCCTGGCCGAACTCGGCGTACATCGGCGCCCCGTCGTAGACCACGAGCGTGCCGGTCACGCCGTCGTCGGAGAACACCGAGAGCGTGCCCGTCTTCTGGTTGAACTCCATTTGCTGGAGCACCTCGGCCAGGGACACGCGCTCGATCCGTCCGCCGATCGCCTCGGAGGAGGCGAAGGTCCGCAGCGGTCGGGTGTCCGAGTCGTCCTCGTCGCCCTTGCTGTCGCGCTCGACGAGCACGTCGTAGGGCCCGATCGTGATCGTGTCGCCGACCACCAGCGCGTGGCTCATGATCCGCTCGCCGTTGACCCAGGTCCCGTACGTCGAGCGGTCCTCCAGCAACAGCTTCTTCCCGCTCACCCGGATCACCGCGTGCACGCGGCTCACGCTGGGGTGCGAGAGCACGAGGTCGCCCTGCTTGCTGCGCCCAATGTTGAACACCTCGCGCACGCCCACAGGGACGGGGTCGAAGGGCGCGCAGCGCAGCCACGCGATCGCGCGCTGCGCGTCCTCGTCGGTGTAGTCGAAGCTGGTCCAAGGAACCGGAGGCTCCACCAGGGGTTGCACCGGCACTTGGGCTTCCTCTCTCCACATGTCCGACGCTCGAATCCGGCTGGTCTTGGCCTCGAGCATGTCGTCGGGCGCGCTGCCCAACCCGGGGAACGGGCCCTGGCCGATCCGCGGCCGCTTGAGCGGGGGCGACGTGATCTCGAGGGAGGTCTCTTCGTCCTCCTCGAACCCTTCAGCCGGCGCGGCGTCGTCGTCGGCGTGTCCCTCGTCGAGCAGCTGCGAGGCCACGCCGGCGACCTGCCGCGTCTTCGCGCTCACCAGACCCGTGCGCGAGGCGAGCTCGTAGAACACGCCGATCGCGCGGATCGGGTTGATCTGCTTGAGCGCGCGCAGGATCGCCTCGGCCTCCGCGAGCTCGCGCTCGCAGAACGCGCGTTCCGTGACCAGCGCGCGCAGCGCGTCAAAGGCGTCGTCGGGTGCGACGCGCAGCCGCGCGGCGGCCTCCAGCCGGGCGGCGGGGTCGGGGTCGCTCAAGGCGGCGAGGTCGGATCTCCAGGAAGTGCTCACGCCTGGAGCATTCTCGGGCCCACCTCGCTCCAGCACAAGCGCAGGAGCCCGCAATCTGACACCTCACCCAAAGGAGTTAGGTGTCGCCCCGCGGTGTGGGCGGGACCTGCGACACTCTCGGCCCATGTTCCTGCGCCTGCGTCCAACTCGCCCTCCTCGCTCTCGTCCGTGCCGCGCTTGCGGGGCGGACGCCGAGGGAGAGCGCCTGCAGTTCACGGTCTACGAGCCGCGCCCCCGGCGCACGCCGCGACGCTGGGGGAGCCTGGGGCAGACCGCCGCCTGCTGTCTGGGAGACCCCCAGCAGCGTCGCGCCTTGCTCGCCCGCGCCGAGGACCAGCTCGCGCGCCTGGCCCTCGAGCACCCCGACGCCGTGGACGCGCTGCGTGAGGCGCTCGAGCGCCTGCTCCCGCGGCCCGAGGCCCCCCCCGGGCTGGACGCCCTGGGGCTCCACGACGACGCCAGCGCCGAGGACGTGCGCCGCGCGTACCACGCGCTGGCGCGCCGCGCGCACCCGGACGTGGGGGGCGACGCGGCGGCCTTCGCCCAGCTCAACGCCGCCTACCAGAGCGCGTTGGCGTGGGTCGACGCCCAAGGTTGAGGCGCCCCGTTACATTTCCCCGCGCCCCGCGCATGTGAAGGGCGGGAGGGCGGGATCTCGGTTGGGACGGGAGTTCCGCCGGGGGCCCGTGTATACTCGCCCTCCCTGGGAGTGTGTCCCTGTGCGCGAGCGCCGCGAATTCGCCCGACATCCGATCGCCGGAAACCTCGAGATCACCTCGGTGATCGGCGGCGCGGAGCCCCCGAGCGACGTGGCAGAGGTGCTCAACTGCAGCCGCAGCGGCGTGCTGTTCCGCCTCCCGGCCCCCTCCCGCGGGTTCTTCCGCAAGCGCGCCGCCGCTCCGCTCCGTGTGCGCGACTCGATCACCTGCGTGCTGCGCCTGGCCCCGGACAACGAGCCCCTGGAAATGTTCGGCGAGGTCGTGCGCTCGAGCCCCGACCCCCTGGACGAGGCCCAGCTCGAGGTCGCGCTGCGCTTCTTCCACGACGTGAGCCGGCGCTCGGTCATGAACCCGCAGCACGACGTGCTGGGGCGACTGCTCGAGCCGGAGAAGCTCGCCGCCGAGGCCGAGGCCGAGCGCCAGCGCAAGCTGGACGAGAACGCCGCGCGCCGCTCCGCCCGCGCGCCGAAGCAGGCCCAAGAAGAGGAGGAGCCGCTCTCCTGCTCCGAGGCCGCGCGCCTGGTGAGCCAGACCTCCCAGCGCCTCAAGGTCCGCGCCGCGCAGGAGGAGGAGCAGCCGCTCTCCTGCAGCGAGGCCGCCGCCCTCGTCTCCAAGACCTCCCAGCGCCTGCGCGCCCAGTCCCGGCGCGTCGCGCGCGTGGAGCCGGAAGAGGAAGAGCCGCTCTCCTGCAGCGAGGCCGCCGCCCTCGTCTCCAAGACCTCCCAGCGCCTGAAGCGCGCCAGCGACTCCGGGAGCACGCAGCGCCTGCGCGCGGCCTCGGCGCGGCACGCGGTCGAGCCCTCGGCCGCCGAGCGCGCCGCCGCAGTGACCCAGCGCCTGCGCCGCGCCTCGGGGCGCCACGAGGCCGCGGCCTCCCAGCGCCTGCGCCGGCCTTCGAGCCGGATCGGCGCGACCTCGGGCCGCCTGAGCGCCAAGGCCAGCCAGCGCCTGGAGCAGCAGAGCCTCGACACCTCGACCTTGCGCCGGCTCGACGAGTCGCAGCTCCTCGAGAGCAACGTGCGCACCCCGACCCTCGCCCGCTGGGCCCAGACCCGGCTGCACATTGCCAGCGAGCCCCGGCTGCTGGACCTGGGCGGCCAGCTCGGGATCCGCGGACGCGCGGTGCTGCGCTCGGGGGTCGCGGTCGTCGCCTTCCCCGACGCCTTCGCGGCGCGGGTCGAGGCCGAGGGCCTGACCGTGCACCTGACCCCGCGCGGCCCCGCCGCGCTCTACGTGTCCGAGGTCCACGCCGACCGGATCGTGGTCGAGGCCGTGCAGCGGGGCGAGGCGCCGCTCGAGTTCGACTACCTCGTGCTCGCCGATCGCGGGGCCTCCCTGCGCGCATGAAGCCCACGGCCTTGGTCACCGGCGCCTCGAGCGGGATCGGCGCCGCCGTGGCCCGCCGCCTGGGCGCCGAGGGCTACCGCGTGGTGCTCGTGGCCCGCCGCCTGGAGCGGCTCGAGGCCCTGGCCCGCGAGCTCCCCGACGCCCGCGCGCTGGCGGTGGACCTGCTCGCCGACGACGCCGCGGCGCAGCTCCTGGCCGCCGAGCCGACCCTCGACGTGCTGGTCAACAACGCCGGCGCAGGACGCTTCGGCCCCGCGCTCGAGATCCCCGCCGAGGACCAGGCCCGCGAGGTGCGGCTCAACTGCGAGGCGCTCACCCGCCTGACCTTGGCCTACCTCCCGGGCATGGTCGCCCGCGGGAGCGGGGTGATCGTGAACCTGGCCTCGATCGCCGGGTTCCAGCCGGTGCCCTACTTCGCGACCTACGGCGCGACCAAGGCCTACGTGCTCTCGCTGTCCCTGGCCCTGGACGAGGAGCTGCGCGGCAAGGGCGTGCGCGTGGTCGCGGTGTGCCCGGGGCCGGTCCCCACCGAGTTCCAGGGCGTGGCAGGCTCCCCCGACGCCCACGAGACCCCGCGGATCGCGCTGCGCAGCGCGGAGGACGTCGCCGAGCGCTGCCTCGAGGCGATCCGCCGCCCCCGGCGGGTGGTGATCCCGGCGCCGGTGCACGGGCTCTTGCGCTTCGCCTACCGCTTCGTGCCGCAGAACACGGTGGTCGCCCTGGCGGGGCGCGCCATGCGCAAGCGGATCGGAGACTAGCCGGTGCCGATCAACCGGGTGCGCCTCGGACCCGACGCTCTGCGCTACGTGGTGAGCTATGGCGAGAACGAGGGGATCACGATCCTGCTCGACGACGCCGCCTGCCGCGCGCGCTACGCCGAGGCCGAGTTCGGCTACGACGTCGAGGACCTGCGCGAGCTCATGGGAGCCCACGAGCTCGTGGCCTTCGGCACGCACCAGGGGAGCTGGCCCGCGACCCTGGTCCTCGCCGTCGACGACAGCTTCACCCCTGGCGAGTTGGAGTCGGTGCACCCCGAGCCGCTGGAGGGCGGGCTGCTGCGCCTGACGTCGAGCCTCGTGGTCTGCGACTGGGCGACCTACACCATGGGTTGCGACGACGCGGGTGAGGTCCTGGGCGAGCGCCTGGAGCTCGAGCCCGGCGACTACCACGTCCAGATCTGGCGCAACTTCGACGCCGAAGACGTGGTGGTCCGGGCGCCGCGTGACGAGGACGACGAGGACCACGGCGAGGACGACGACGACGGCGGACTCTACTACGTGCGCCTGTGGCGCGACCCCACGCGGCCGGTGGTCGAGGTCCCCGACCTCCCGGGCCGCGACGGGTGGTTCTAGCTCAGTTGCTGGATCCCCAGGGCGCACACGTTGGCGGCGGCGACGAGGATGTCGCGGTCCTGCTCGGTGAACGCGTAGGCGTGGAGCAGGTTGTCCATGTAGATCAGCCCCGAGACCGCGTCGCCCAGCCACAGGGGCACGCAGAGGATCGAGCGCACCTGGAGCTCTTGCACCGAGGAGGCCCCGCGGAAGCGCTCGTCGAGGGTCGCGTCGTCGACGAGCACGGAGACCCGCTCGCGGATCACCTTGCGCGCGATCGTGTGGCTGATCCCTTTGCGCCGGGCCTGAGCGTCGCTCACGCTCTTGTGCGCGCTCTTCACGCACTCGGCGTAGAGGCTGCGCTTCTTCGGGTCCAGGCGCATGAGGATCCCGCGCTCGGCGGGGATCACCTCGAGCACTCGCGCCAGGGCGTGGTCGAGGAAGTCGTGCACGTCGGTGGCGTTGGCCAGCACGCGCACGATCTGCGAGATCACGCGGATCCCGGCGTCCGAGCGCTGGCCCCGTGAACTCTGCTCGCCGCGCGCGATCGCGCTCTCCTCGATCCGCGGGGGCGGGAACGGGGTCTTGTCGTTGGGGCGGATCACCGCGCGGCGGGTGGCCGAGCCCCAGGACGCGCTGCCCTCGGGGTCGTGGACCCGCGGCGGGATCCGCGCCGCGATCTCCTGATACGCCTCGCTGAGCTGGGTCGGCTTCTCGCGAGCCACCGGCCGCACCGCCGAGTGCTGCTCGAGGTTCGGGGCGTGGATCCTCAGCCCGTCGGAGGTGGCCTCGTCGCCGAACTCGACGAACACACGGGTGCGCCCGACCTTGAGCACGTCGCCGCGGTAGAGCTGGCACTCCTCGTGGATCTTGGTCCCGTTGACGTAGGTCCCGTTGTAGCTGCTGAGGTCCCGCACGAAGACCTCCTCGCCCCGGCGCACGAAGGTGCAGTGGCGGCGCGAGAGGTAGCCGTCGTTGATCGCGATCGCGACCTCGGGGTCGCGCCCGAGGGTCAGGTCGCGCACCAGCGGCAGCCGCGCGGGCTCGCGGTTCTCCTGCACGATCACGAGGTGTGGGGGACGAGACATGGCACCGCCGGCAGCGCGCCGAGTGGACAACTCGTGCGCTGTCCGAAGTTTATCTAGGCTTCCGGGGAATCGCCACGTCCCGGGAGGCAGTCCAGGAACCGCCCCAGGGCCACGTCGCAGCCCTGATACCGTGGGCGCGGGTAGCGCTCCTCCTCGGAGACGAAGATCAGCGCGATCGCGGCGGTCAGCGCCTCCAGGCTCCAGGGCCCGGCCTCGGGGTCCGTGGCGGGCTCGAGCGCGCGCGCGCGCGCGAGCAGGCCCGCGAGGCCCTCGAGCGCCGCGGGTTCCAGCCGGGGCTGGGTCGCCCGCGCCACCTCCCGGGCCCGCTCGAGGAGCTCCTCGAGCGCGGCCTGGCCCGCGGGATCCCGCGCGAGCCGGGCTGCCTGGCGGAACAGCTCGTCGAAGCGCGGCGCGAGCCCAGGCTCGCCCTCCCGCGCCACGAGGTAGGTGCCGCCCCGGCGCAGGGGACCGACGTCGGTGAGCTGCAGGCAGGCGGCGCCGCCGTCGGAGAGCGCGAAGGCGGCGACGGGGAGCTCGACCGCGGCCCCGCCCGAGAGCACGGCGATCGTGCGCACGGTGTAGGGCGCGCCCGCTACTGGCCGGCTCCGGGGAGGTACTTGACCAGGTAGATCGCGTTCCCCTTGGTGTTGAACTCGATCCGGTCGCAGGTCTCCTTCATGATGAACACGCCCAGCCCGCCGGGGCGGGCCTCGACGTCGCGCCGCGAGCGGGTGTGCTCCAGGGCCGAGACCTCGGTCGCGCGCGCGAGGAAGGCCTCGGTGTCGTGGCCCTGGCCCTCGTCGCGGATCACGAACGCCACGCGGTCGAGGCCGCGGAGGAAGGTCACGTGGATCGTGCGCTCGGGGTCCTTCTTGTTGCCGTGCTCGGCGGCGTTGCCCACCGCCTCGCGCACCGACTGGTCGAGGCGCACCTGGTCCTCGGGCTCGTAGCCGGCGATCTCGATCAGGCGCTCGCAGAGGTCGGCCACGCGCTCGGCGCCCTCCGAGGTCGTGCGCGCCTTGAAGCGCAGCTCCTGGTCGAACAGCCGCTTCTGCCGCGCGCGGCGCATGAGGATCGTGCGCGCGCGCACGATCACCTCGTCGGCGCCGGGGTAGGTGGGGAAGGTGTAGTCGGGCAGACAGCGCACGTCGTGGCGGTAGTCGCCCTTGATCATGATCACCGGGAGCCGGTCCCGCTCGGGCCCGTCGTAGTCGGTGCGGATCTGGATCACGAGGTCGTGGGCCCAGGGCAGGCTCTCGTCGATCAGGGAGAAGCCGAACTCGTGCTCCTCGAGCAGACCCTCGACCTGCTCGAAGTCGTCCACGGCCACGACCTCGATCCCGCCCTGCTCCAGCTCGACGGCGACACCCACGTTCTGTGCGGCGACCAGCGCCTTCACGCCACGCTCCCCTTTGGCCGGATTCTAACGATCGATCAGGGCCCGCGCCGCCGCCCCCACTCCAGGGCTGAAACAATACTCGCGGCACGACTTATCGCGGTGCGTCACGGCCCGAAGATCCTCCGTGGTTGGTTGCCGCACGCCACCCAACGGGGTTATCCTCTGGCCTGCCTGCAGCCAGGAGGCTCTGTGCTCTCGGACACCTCCCACTACTTCCGCAACGCCGCCAAGGTCATGGGGATCGGCCAGCGCGTCCAGCGCGTGCTCGAGCGGCCCCAGCGCTCGATCAAGGTCGAGATCACCGTCGAGCTCGACAACGGCGACCTCGGCACCTACACGGGCTACCGCGTGCAGCACAACCGCGCGCGCGGCCCCGGCAAGGGCGGCCTGCGCTACCACCCCACCATGGACGAGGACCACGCGATCGCCCTCGCCGGGCTCATGACCTGGAAGACCGCGATCGTGGACATTCCCTACGGCGGCGCCAAGGGCGGGATCGACTGCGACCCGCGCTCGCTCTCGCCGCGGGAGGTCGAGCGGATCACCCGCAAGTTCGTGGGCGAGATCCACGAGGTGATCGGGCCCACGGTGGACATTCCCGCGCCGGACGTGAACACCAACGCTCAGATCATGGCGTGGATCATGAACGAGTACTCCCGCTTCCACGGGTTCAGCCCGGCGGTGGTCACCGGCAAGCCGGTCGACCTCCACGGCTCCCCGGGGCGCGAGGAGGCCACCGGCCTGGGCGTGACCTACTGCATCGAGGAGCTCCTCAGCCGGCAGAAGACGACCGTCGCCGAGAACACCTACGCGATCCAGGGCTTCGGCAACGTGGGCTCCTGGCTGGCGCACCACCTGCACAAGCGCGGGGGCAAGGTCGTCGCGGTCAGCGACATCGGCGGGGCGCTCTACCGCAAGGACGGGATCCCGATCGACGACCTGATCGAGTACTTCACTGAGAAGCGGACCCTCGAGGGCTTCCCCGAGGCCGAGGCGATCCCCCGCGACGACGTGCTCTACGTCGACTGCGACATCCTGATCCCGGCGGCCCTCGGCGGCGTGCTCACCAAGGAGAACGCCAAGGACGTCAAGGCCAAGATCGTGGTCGAGGCGGCCAACGCGCCGACCACCCCCGAAGCGGACGAGATCTTCCACGAGAGCGGCGTGATCGTCGTCCCCGACGTGCTCGCCAACGCCGGCGGCGTGATCGTGTCCTACTTCGAGTGGGTGCAGAACATTCAGCAGTTCCGCTGGGAGCTCGAAGAGATCCGCAGCAAGCTCCAGCGCTACATGCGCAACGCGTTCACCACCGTGTGGGACCTGGCGCAGCGCAAGAACATTAGCCTCCGCACAGCGGCCTACGTGGTCGCGATCGGGCGGGTCGGCAAAGCCACCGTGCTAAGCGGTTTGTAGGGACCCATGACGACGCGCAAGGAAGTCCGCAAGACCGAACGCTTCCACCAGATCCCGATCTTCTCCAACCTCGCGGGCAAAGAGGTCGGGGAGATCCTGCGGATCACCAAGGAGCAGAAGTACAAGCCCGGGGACGTGGTGTTCTCACCCAACGACCCCTGCGACGGCTTCTACATCATCCTCGACGGTCGGGTCGACATTCGGCTCTCGAACGACAAGGGCAAGACCCAGACCACGATCGCCACGCTCTCGCACCGCAGCGTGTTCGGCGAAATGTCCTTCTTGGGCAAGCGCCCGCGCTCGGCCTGGGCCGTAGCGGTCGAGGACACCCGGCTCAACCGCGTCGACGGCGAGGCCTTCCAGGCCTCCCTCGATCGCGGCGACGTGTCGGCCTACAAGGTGATCCACAACTTCGCGATCCTGATCGCCGGCCGCCTGCGCCGCGTGGAGGACGAGCTCCTCGACGTGCTGCAGAACATTGGCCCCGAGAAGCGCAAGGAGAAGCTGGCCGAGCTCCAGGAGTTCCGCCACACCCTCTACCGCGACTGGTCGTTCTGAGCCAGCGCTCACGATCCTGAGCGGGCGAGGGCTCGCGCGGGAGTCGTGAGCGCGCCGACCCGCTCGCCCGCTCAGGATCGTGGCGCTGGCTCCTAGGAGCGGTGCGCGGGCCAACTGATGCGCCGAGTCCCTACGCCTCCTCTTGACGCTCGCGGCGCCGGCAGGCGCAGGGGGTCGCGCTGCAGCGCGGGCAGCCCTGGGCGTACTTCTGGCTGGCCGCCGCCAGGTCCACGCCCTTGATCGAGGCCAAGGTCACGAGCCAGGCGAACACGTCGGCGAACTCCTCCTCGAGGTTCTGGCGGTCGTCGCCGCGCAGCGCGCGGCTGGAGACTCGCCGACCTCCTCCACGAACCAAGGCGAAGCACTCGATCGCGCCCCGGGCGTTGTCCTTCTTGAAGTGATCGCCTCGATCTGGTCCTGGAACTCCCGCACCCCGAGCTGGTCTGCCGCCTGCACCGCCGCCTCCGTTCAGGCCGGCAGTACTGCCGCCGACCTGCCCGGCCGGGCTGGACTTAGACCCAATATCCTTCCTCTTGCGTTAATCATTCACCCGGCACGAGAACTACTTGGTCAGGCGAGAGAGAGCGAAGGAGACCTCATGACTCAACGCGCCTTCCCCTACCTGTATGCCGACGCCCCGGCGGCGATCGACTTCCTCTCCAACGCCTTCGGGTTCGAGCCCGGCATGCGCTTCGACGTGGACGACGGCCGCGTCGGGCACGCCGAGCTCCACTGCCAGGGCAGCACCCGTGCCCTGGCGTCGGTGTGGCCCGACATGGGCTTCGCCTCGCCTCGGGACCTCCCCGCGGTCCGCACTCAGATCAAGTTCCAAGTGGACGACGTCGACGCCCACTACGCTCGCGCCCGTGAGCGTGGCGCCACAGTAGCTCTCGGAACCCGAGGCCCGGCGACGAGCGGGTCTACCGCGCGGTCGACCTCGAGGGGCACCGCTGGATCTTCAGACGGCCGCCAGCTGATCCGCGCGTGAACCTCGACCGGACCCTCACCGCCCTCGCCGATCGGCACCGCAGGCGAGATCGTGGATCGCCTGCGGGAGGGTCCGGCGCGTGCGGGGGAGCTGGCAGATTCCGTGGGCCTCAGCCCCCCTGCGACCAGCCGCCACCTGAAGCACCTGCGCCAGGAGGGCCTGATCGAAGCGACCGCAGACCCCGGGGACGCCCGGGCCCGGATCTACCGCCTGGTGCGAGACCCGTTCGCGGAGCTGCGCGCCTGGGTCGACCACGTCGAGGGGCTGTGGGCCGACCAACTCGACGCCTTCGCGGCCCACGTCGAGCGCACCCGCCGAGGAGAACAGCCATGAGCGACACCGGCGCCGTCCGCGTCCAGACCCAGGTCCGCGTCTCCCGCCCGAGGCGTTTCGGATCTTCACCCGAAGAGCTCGACGCCTGGTGGCGCCGCGACCCGCGCTCGCTTCGACCCCGTCCGCAGCGGGCGCCTGAGCTTCGAGGAGCGCGCCTGGTCAGGTGCCTACGCCGACGAGCGCTTCGAGGTGGGCGAGGTCCTGGCCTGGGACCCCGGCCGCCACCTCGCTGTCGCGTGGCGCACCTCGGACTACGCCCCCGGCGAGGCCACCCGCGTCGACGTGCGCTTCTCCCCCGCGCCCGGGGGTGCGACCGCGATCGAGCTCACCCACAGCGGCTTCGACGCCCTCACCCTCACCCACCCGGCCCGCCGAGCGCGGACCACCCCTCAGCCTTCGCGAGCATGGTCGCGCTGCGCTGAGCCGACTCACCCGGCTCCGCGCGCGCTGCTGAGCTCAGCCGCAGGCCCAGCCGAAGGCCAGCACGTCGAGGTGCGTCGGGCACTGGGTCACGTGGCCGGTGCCGTCGGCGGCGAAGAGCATGCGCAGCGGGCCGTCGTCGGCGCCGACCTGGGCTTGCAGCTCCATGCGCGCCTCGCACTGCGGGCAGCTCGGCCACTCCGCGCCCACAGGCCCAGGCGGAGCCAGCCCAGCAGCCGGGTCTCGTGGCTGGGGCTGGCGTAGGGATCCGCGGCGTCCGCGGAGCCCTCGCGCACGGGTCAGGAGGAGCTGCTCGCGGGCGATCTGGAGCTCGTCGGAGAGGTCGCGGACGTCCTCGGAGTGCAGCGTAGTGATCTGCTCGTCCCAGCCCACGAGATCGGCGGGCTCGGGCGGCTCAGGGCACTCGGGGACCTCGCTCGCCGGGAGCGACTCGCTGAGGAAGCGCAGCACGCGGTTGGTGCCGAAGGGCTCCCAGGCGTCGTCGGCGCCGCAGTCGCTCGACGAGCAGTAGAAGAGCTGGAGGTGGCGCGCCCCGGCGGGGAAGCGCGCCTGGACCGGCTCGGGGCACGTCTCCCGCGCGAGCTGCAACGCGAGGGGCAGGGGCGCGGCGCAGTTGGGGCAGGTGGGCCAGGCCTCGCCCGGGGCCAGGAGCGCCAGCCCGCCGACCTTGGAGCAGCCCGCGTCGCCCGTGGGCGCGGCGACGCGCGGGACGTAGCTCGGCCGCAGGCGACCCTCGAGGGCCGCGCGCAGCTGCTGCAGGAGCTGGGGCTCGAGCGGCGGGGTGGGCTCGCGCACCGGCGGCGGCGCTGGCGGCTCCTGGCCGGTGAGCGCCTCGCGCTCGGGGATCGGCTGGCCCCGCCCCCACACTGCCTCCCCGCTCACCGCGTCCAGCACCTGCGCCACCCCTTCGGCGTCGCAGACCAGGGTCCGCGACAGCGGCGAGACGAAGGCTGGGGGGTAGGCCGCGAGGAGCGCCCCCAGCGCCTCGCGGATCGGGCTCGCGTCGGCGCACCCGGTGACCCGCACGATCACGCCGTGCCCGGTGGACGCGGCGGTCACCGTGAGCTCGACCAGGTCGGCGTCGAGCTCCCCGCTCGACCTCGAACACGAGCACGTCGGGGGTCCATGCGCAGCGCGGAGCGCCCGGCCTGCCTCGGGGTCAGCTCGTCGCCGAGCTCCAGCCGGGTGAAGCGGACCTCGTCGGGCCAAGCCTGTGGCTCGCGCGAAGCCACGATCACGTGGCAGTTCTCTGCGGCGACGGCCAGCCCTCGCGCGACGGCCTGCCCGCCGGCGTCGCCGACCACGAAGTGAGGGGAGCCTGCCGCTGGCGAAGGTCCTGGAGCGCGTCGTCGATCTCAGCCACCGGGGGTCGCTTTCCCCTCGCTGCGAGGGATCGCGGGTCGGAGCCTGCCTCCAGCGGGTCGGGGCTGCCGCGCACTCTACCCGCGGGCCGCGGAAGGGTGGGTCGGAGCACGGCGCGCCCAGCCGCCCCTGCGTTCCAGTGGTCCGTCAGGGTTGATTCCAGCGGTGATCGCGCCGCAATCGTCGTTCCTGGCGAGGCGCGAGGAGCGAGCAACGCGGGCCATTGTGACCGACCGCAACAACGCCAGGGGCGACGAGGGCAAGCGAGCGCCGCTGGAATCAGCCCTGACGGGCCGCCTAGGCCACCACGTTGCGCCGGGAGAGCGCGCGCCCGTAGATCTCGAGCAGCGCCTCGAAGGTCGCCTCCCAGGCGTAGCGCTGAGCGTGGGCGCGGGTCTGGGCGTAGCGCTCGGGGGACTCGGCCACCTGCGCGAGCTTGGCCGCGAAGTCGGCGGGGTCGCTGGGCCGCGCCAGCTCGCCGGTGCCGGGGACCACGAGGTCCGTCGGCCCGCCGCGGCGCGCGGCGACCACCGGCAGCCCGGCGGCCATGCCCTCGAGCACGGTCAGGCTGAAGGTCTCGTTGGGCGAGGGCATGACCAGCACGTCCGCCGCGGCGTAGCGCCGGGCGAGCTCCTCGCCGTAGGGCAGCCCGCCCCAGAACGTGATCCGCCCGTCGCTCTGTGCCTGGCGCTCGAGCCGCGCGCGCAGCGGGCCGTCGCCGACCACGTCCAGGCGGTAGCGCCCGGACGGGGTCAGGCGCTGGAAGGCGTCCAGGAGCACGGGGACGTCCTTCTCCCGGCTGAGGCGCCCCACGTAGAGGATCCGGCAGGGGTCCTCGGGTCCGCGCGCCTGCTCGCCGGGCTGGAACAGCTCCAGGTTGACCCCCAGCGGGAGGCACTCCAGGCGCTCGAGGCCCGGGGCTTCGAGCCGCGAGCGCATGTCCGTCGAGGACACGATCAGCCGGTCGCAGTGCCGGTAGCAGTAGTCGACGTAGCGCCAGGCCCAGTGCTCGGCGGCGGCGGCCAGGCGCGAGCTGAAGCGCGCGGCGCTCGGGCGGGCAATGAACGTGGGCAGGTGCACGTGGTAGAAGCCCAGCACCGGCACGCAGCGGTCGGCGGCGGCGGCGACCTTGCCCAAGAGGTAGGCGCAGTCGACCTCGACCACGTCGGGGCGGAACTCGCGCAGGAAGCGCTGGACCTGGCCGAACTGCGCCAGGACGCGGTGCTCGGGGTTGCTCGGCAGCGGCGGGCTCTTGATCGTATAGAGCTCCGAGCCGTAGAGCTGGGCGCGCCGCGTGCGCTTGCCGGGGACGACCACCGCGTGCGCGACCCCGCGCTCGGCGAAGTAGCGCGCCTTCTCCTCGAGGTAGGTGTTGACGCCCCCCTGGCCTCCGTCGAGGTAGAGGGTGGTCAGGTCACAGACCCGCATGGACCACCTCGATCTTCAGCGGGGCGATCAGAGGCCCTCGCGCAGCTCGATCGTGATCACGTCCCCGGCCTCGTTGACGCTCTCGAGCTTGAGGGTGACCGGCCCGTCGACCTTCCAGGTCTTGGTGTCCTCGAAGCTCTGCCCCGGCTTCACGAAGGCGAAGGTGGTCTGGGGGTCGGCGAAGGACTCGCCGTTGGCGTCGACCAGCTCCACGCGCCACCACGCGGGCTCGCCGGTCTCGGGGTCCGACTGCGACTCGACGTGGATCCGCAGCTCGACCTTGCCCGGCGCGCAGGCCAGGAGCGCGAACTGCGGGCTGTTGCTCCCGCCCACCGTGCAGGTCAGGCGCGCGCGCCCGTCGACGAAGCCGACCTCGGTCGGGTTCGTGGGGTCCTGGCTCAGGGGCGCGGGCAGGGCGCGCTTGGGCGGCGGGGTGTTGTCAGGCTTGGTGAGGTCGACCTCGACCCGGTCAGGGGTCCGGCCGGTGGGGCGCTCCCGAGGCCGCTCAGGCTCGGGCTCGGGCTTGGTCCGCGGCTCGACCTCGAACCCCGGCGGCGGCGCGGCGGTGTATTCGTGGATCCGCGAGCTGCGGTAGAAGAACACCGAATCGATCACGCCGTCCTTGGCCGGGCGCGAGCCGTCCTGCTTCCAGTTCTGGATCCGGCAGTCGACGACCTCCTCGTCGCCCCCCGCGATCATGGGCACGCCCGCCACGCCCTTGTAGCCTTGGTAGTAGGCCTCGACCTGGCAGTACTGGGCCACGTGGGCCAGGCCCTTGACCCGCACCCGCACGATCAGCTCGTTGCGCTCTTGATCGGAGACGTCGTAGGCGAGGATCTCGGCCCCGGGGCAGCCGGCGCACAGGAGGCCGACCGCGGCCACGGCGGCGGCGCTGAGGATCACGCGCAAGGTCATGGGAGCCTCCCCCACCCGATCTGCGGGTGGCCGCAGAGTATAGCTCTCGGGCTCAGAGGCGCAAAGTTCAAGCTCACGGTCACTTACTCCCCAAGGTGCCTCCCCGCGACGCGCCACGTGAACGCGCATTCACACTTTCGCGGGGGCCACGGTTCGCCCCGGCGGTGCGTCTCACCGCGAACGAAGGTCACGGCGGCTGGCGCCAGGCGGTTGCACCCCCGCGTCGCTGTGTCGCCCTCCGGCCGTCGCTCGGAGGCCGCAACCTCACGCTCTCGCGAGGCTTGGGGGTATTGCACAGCCGTGACCCACCCCGGAGTCGCGCTGGCTAGGGGAGGGGTGGGAAGCGAAGGAAGCGCCACCTATGCACGCACGACTCCTCCTCTGGGGCGCGCTCCTCGCGAGCGCCGCCAGCGCCCAACACCGCGGCCCCGACCTCACCCAGGCCGCCCGCGGCGCGGACCTCGTCGCGGCGGGTTACGCCCTGCGCTGGGACTTCGAGACCGGCACCCTCGCCCGGCTGCGCTGGCCCGAGGGGCCCGCCCTGGCGGGCACGTCCGAGGCGGCGGCGCGGCTGGCCCTCGACGCGCTGCGCCCGTTCCTCGACCCGACCCTCGTGATCGTCGACGCCGGCGCCCTCGCGCCCCTGGCTGGCCCGGTCCTGGTCGCCTCGCCCGCCCACGACCTCGGCCACGGTCGGCAGCGGGTGGACTTCCAGCAGCGAGCGGGGGCCTACCCCGTGCTCCACGCTGGGGTCAGCGTCGAGCTGGCCTTCGACGGCGAGGGCTGGCGCCCGGTCGTGGCGCGCGTGCGCTACCTGCCGCAGATCCCCCCGCTCCCCGGAGCGGACCCCGAGGTCGAGGCCGCGCTCCTCGAGCGGTTCCCCAGCTACGAGGGGCTGGACGTCGCCTTCGAGACCACGGTCCAGCGCGTGGCCGTGCCCACCCCCGCGGGGGTGCGCCCGGCCTTCGCCGTCACCGTGTTCGAGCCGCCGGTCACCAGTTGGCAGGTGCACGTGGACGCCGAGACCGGCGTCGAGCTCGGCCGGTTCGAGGTCTCGTGCACGGCAGTCGCCCGCGGGCAGGTCTACGCCCAGAACCCGGGCGACACCCCGCGCGCGCTGGCGCCGCTGCAGCGGCTCTACGTAAACCAGGGCGCGCAGCGCGTGACCACCGACGTGCTCGGGACTCACCCCCTGACCGGCATGGTCAGCCTCGACGACGGCCTCGCCGGGCCCCTGACCCGGGTGTTCGTGAGCGGCGAGGACGAGCTGAGCTACACCGGTCCCGCCGACCTGACCCTCTCGCCCCAGGAGGCCGAGGCGGCCCAGGACGAGCTGGCCGGCTACCAGCACCTCACCGACTTCAACCGCCACGTGCAGGCGACCTACCCGCGGTTCCTCGGCTCCGACGCCGCGCGCACACGATTCGCGCTGGCCGTGCGCTACAAGAACAACCAGGGCCAGGCGGTGCGCAACGCGTTCTTCACCCCGCAGAACACGACTGCCGGCGGCGAGACCTTCACCGGGCTGATCGCCATGGGCACCTTCGGCACCCGCGAGGCCGCGCGCTCCTCCTCGGTGGTCCAGCACGAGTACTGCCACGCGCTGTTCAGCGAGATCGTGAACCTCGGCGGCGACGAGCAGGCCAACGGGCTGAACGAGGGCCTGGCCGACTACCTGCCCAGCGCCTTCAAGGAGGACCCCCTCGTCGGGGGGTGGCTGGTCCAGGGCGCGATCCGCGACCTGCGCGACCGGTTCGTGTGGCCCCAGGACCGCAACGGTGACGTGCACCGCGTGGGACATATCTTCGCCGGCGCGCTGTGGCGCGCCCGCGCGGCGGCGGAGGCCCTGGACCCCGACGGGCGCCTGGCGATCGATCAGGCGGTGGTCGAGGGGCTGTTCCGCCTGCAGAACCAGCCCGACCTGATCGACGCCCGCGAGGCGATCCTCGAGGGCGACCGGGTGGTCAACGGCGGCGCCTACCGCGTGACCCTCTCCGACGCGCTCAACGAGCACGGGATCGGCCCCGCGGCCCAGAACGACGCGCCGACCCTGGCGGCGTTCGCGACCCCGGCCCCGGTCGAGGTCGGCGACACCCTCGAGCTGACCCTGACCCTCGACGACCCCGACGGCGACCCGCTGCGCGTCGCCTGGAGCCCCCTCGCCAACACGGACTACGACGAGGCCACCCGGACCTTCCGCTTCCAGCCCAACGCCACGCAGATCGGCCAGCACACGGTGACCTTCACCGTGAGCGACGAGGCGTTCTCGACGAGCGAGAGCGTGACCCTCGAGGTCGTCGCCGCGCCCGGCGCCCAGACGACGCTCCCCGGCGCCAGCGCGACGCCAGGGGCCACCCCCCGCGCGGCGGCTCCGGCGCCCGCGCCGCGCTCGGGCGGCGGCGGCGGCGGCGGCGGCTGCAGCCTGGGCGGGGAGTCCGGCGGCGCCGCCTGGGCCCTCGCGCTGCTCGGCGCGCTCCTGCTCCTGCGTCGGCGCGCCTAGCGGCGGCGGCCGTCGCCGCCGTCGAGGGTCGTCTTCAGGTTCACGAGGTAGCCCTCGAGGATCCGCGTGTTCTCGCGGGCGAAGAGCACCTCGGCGGGCTTCTTCAGCAAGCGCGGGATCCCCATGCGCAGCACGAGGTCGTTGTCGAGGGTCAGCCGCGCGCCGCTCGGCGCGGCCACGATCGTCCAGGTCCCGCGCAGCTCCGAGTTGCCCACGCCCGGGATCGGGGTCCAGCGCAAGGTCTTCTGCTCCGGGTCCGGGGCGTAGCGACAGGCGTAGTCCACGTAGAGCGAGACCTTGCCCGCCCCGACCTTGCGCGTCACCCAGCGCCAGCCGTCGTCGTAGCGCACGACCGACTCCAAGCCCGACACGTGGCGGCTCGACTCGTAGACGTCGGCGACCAGGGCGAAGGCGTCCTCGGGCGACGCGGTCACCTCGACCGACCCCTGGAAGTGGGAGTGGAGCTCGATCATGGGCGTCTCACGGGGTTCAGGCGGGAGGGGTGGCGCCGAGGAAGCGCCGGGTGATCCGGGCCAGCTGCCCCAGGCCCTCGCGCAGGGCGCGGCTGTCGGCGTCGACGACCTCGCGCAGCAGCTCCAGCGGCTCGAGCAGGTCCTGCAGCGGGCGTTGCACCGCGACGTCTCCCATTTCGGCCGAGGCCTGGACCAGGAGCACCGGGGGGCGAATCGTGGGGATCGCGGCCGGTGGGTCGACCGGCGAGACCAGGATCACCCGGGTGACGGGGAGGCGCTCGGCCAGGCGCAGCGCGGTCCAGGCCCCGCTCAGGTAGCCGGCCACGGCCAGCTCGGGCCCGCCCCGGGAGCTCTCCTGGAGGAAGTCCGCCGCGGCGGCCGCGTCCTCGAGCGCGAGCTCGGGGTCCGGGTCGGGCTCGCCCTCGCTGGCGCCCACCCCGCGGAAGTCGAAGCGCAGGCTGGCCAGGCCTCCGTAGGCGGCGGCGTAGGCCAGCTCGTTGATCACCGGAGCGTGCATGCTCCCCCCGGCTCCGGCCAGGGGCGGCACGATCAGGAGCCCGGGCCCACCCCCGCGGAGGTAGATCCCGTCCAGGCACACGGGCCGGCCCTCGGGGGTCGGGCGGGGGATCAGCACGGGTCGCTCGAGCAGTTGGCCCATGGCCCTAAGTTACATGGTTTCGGGGCCAGCCAGAGGGTGGAGGGGGCGGGGTCGCTGGTTCGAGCCGGGCCGGGGGGGTACAGTCCCGAAGGAGGGACGGGGCATGGTGTCGGACGCCAAAGAGAAGGTCTGGTTCGCACGGGAGGTGTTCCAGCTCTTCGTGAAGGCGTTCACGAACCTCAAGCTCTACCCCCACCACCACGTGCACGCCCAGACCGCCGTCGGCGCCTTCGTGGACCGCGTGCGCAGCTTCGTCAGCCTCCACGGTGTGCTGCGACTCAATGTGGGGCAAGACACCTTCAGCATTGGCGACCAGGTCGTCTACGAGGAGGAGAACCGCAACGAGAACCTGGCCTTCCGCCTCTACGTCGACGGCCTGCGCGAGCTCTCGATCCGCCCCGGGGTGACCCGGGAGGAGGCCGAGCGCCTGGCGCAGGTGTTCTACAAAGCAGTCGTCGACACCACGAGCGACGCCACGCTGCTCCTGTGGGAGGGCGACTTCCACTTCATCGACTACGCCGCGATCAACTCGCTGTCCGAAGCCTGGGACCAGCCCGACTTCCTCTCCAACGAGTCCCTCGAGCAACTCCGGGACATGAACTCGAACGCCGACGACCTCGTGCAGCAGCTCACGCGCAACGCCGGCAACCGCGCGACCTACGACTTCGAGCTCTCGGACCGCGGGTCGGAGCTCGAAGAGCTGGCGCGCCTGGGCGACCTCTCCGACGACGGCGAGGGCGAGGACACCCAGAGCTCCGAGGACGACATCTACTCGCTGGAGGAGGAGCAGCTCCAGCAACTGCGCCAGGAGGCCATGGCCTGGGGCCCGGACCGCATGCTGCAGGCGGTGGTCGAGGCCAGCCTCGACGGCCTCGCGCTCCAGCCCGACCTGATCGGGCGCGAGAACGTGAGCTGGCTGCTGACCGAAGCCCTGGAAATGGCCCTGCGCACCAACGACATGGAGCTCCTCAGCCGCTTCCTCGACCGCTTCGAGGGCGAGCTGGGCCTGACCGAGGAGGACGAGGACGAGATCCTGTTCCAGCATGTGTTCGACTGGCTCGGCCGCGAACAGAACCTGAGCCGCCTGGTCGACATGGCGCGGAGCGAGGCCGGCGTCGGCGGACCCCAGGCGTTCTGTCGGATCCTGGGGCTCCTCGGCGAGCAAGGCCTCCACGCCGCGGTCAACACCTACCTCACCGCCTCCTCCAAGGAGCTCGAGGAGGCCCTGCTCGAGTTCATTGGGCAGAACCTGCACCTGAACCCGCGGGCGCTGGTGCCGCTCCTCGACAAGCGCGAGGACAAGGAGATCGTGCGCGCGGGCCTGTTCCTGGTGAGCAAGCAGACCGACCTCGCCCCCGAGACCGTCGAAGAGCTGCTCACCATGGGCAAGGACCACCCCCACCCCGAGGTCAAGAAGTACGCCCTGCACCTGTGGCGCACCATGACCGACCAGGGCGAGGTGGACTCCTACGTCGACGCGCTCAGCGCCGAGACCCAGCGCGACCGCTTCCGCGCGCTGAAATACGTGGTCGACAAGCGCTTCCGCCCGGCCCTGGACAAGCTCAAGGAGGTCGTCGAGTCCAAGGAGTTCCTGGACTGGGACCCCCGCGAGCGCAAGGCCTACCTCCAGGCGATCCGGATCCTGGGCGAGACCGCCTCGATCGGCTTCCTGCAGCGCCAGGCCCAGCGGCGCACGGGCGTATTCAAGCGCGCGCAGATCAAGGAGATTCGCGAGCTGGCCGAGGCCGAGCTCGAGAAGCTGAAGAAGCGCTGAGGCGCGGCCGCCAGGCCCAGAGGGAGGAGCGAGGGTGTCCGACGCCCAGAATCAGAAGCAAGAGCTCGCGCACCGGTTCTGCACGCTGCTGCTCCAGTTGAACCGCCTGCAGAAGCTCTACGACGTCGACAACGTCAACCTCGAGGAGCCGCTGCAGAAGATCCAGGAGGTCACCGCCGCGCTGGTCTCGCGCTACGGCTCGGTCCGGATCCAGTCCGAAGAGGGCATGATCTTCTTCAACAAGGAGCCCCTGCGCGGCGGGCGCAAGGCGTTCCCCATGATCCAGGCCCTGGTCTCGACCCTCGACGGCCTGGGGATCGCCGAGCTGGTGTTCGCCGGCGCCGTGGCCAAGGACGACGTGCGCACGCTCCTGGGCGCGATCCGCGCCTCGAGCGACCAGGGCGAGGAGGCGGTGCGCGGGATCCAGCAGGGGATCGACCTGGCGGGGATCAAGGACCGGATCCAGGTCAACGCCAAGGGCGAGACGACGTCGCGCGCGGTGGTCGAGCGCGTGCAGATCGACGAGCGCACCTTCTTCCCGCTGGCGTTCGCGCGGACCCTGGTGCTCCTGCGCGAGTACGTCAAGAACATGCGCAACGAGGAGCTGAACCGCTACCTCACCCAGAAGATGCACCGCGCGGTGCAAGAGATCGTGACCCTCGCAGGCCCCTACTTCAACCGCTGGCTGCGCCTGACCGCGGTGCGCACGACCGAGGACAAAGAGTTCAACCACATGGCCTGCACGGGGATCCTGTGCGTGCTCCTCGGGAACCGCCTGGGCTTCGGCAAGGTCCAGCTCTCGGACCTGGGGCTGTCAGGCATGCTGCACGGGATCGGGCGCTTCCGGGTCGGCGAGGAGCTCTGGGACCGGGCGAACCTCGACCCCGTCGAGCAAATGGAGCTGGGCAAGCACCCCTACCTCCTGCTCGCGAACCACCTCGAGAGCCGCAAGGTCAGCGCGAAGATGCTCGTGGCGGCCACGGTGGGCTTCCAGTTCGACCTCCACAAGGGCGTGACCCCGGTGCGGATCCCGCCTGCGGAGCTGCACCCCTTCTGCCACGTCGTGCGGGTCTGCGAGCACTACACCTGGCTCACGACCGAGCTCGCCGACCGCCCCGCGCTGCTCCCGGATCAGGCGCTCAAGAGCATGATCGAGGACGAGAGCGGCGCGTTCGACCCGGTGGTCCTGACCATGTTCGTGAACATGATGGGCATGTTCCCCACGGGGAGCGTGGTCTCGTTGAGCACGGGCGAGGTGGCGGTGGTCGTGCACCCCAACGTCGACCAGCCCAAGCGGCCCCTGGTCGCGGTGGTGCTCGCCCCCGACGGCTCGACCGTCGACGGCGACTTCCTCGACCTGGGCGACCCCCAGGTCACCTGCGAGATCACGGGCTCGGTCGACCCGCAGGAGCTGGGCCTGCACATCCCCGACTACCTCATGAGCTAATGGCGAGCGACTCCGACGTGGTGGTGAAGGCCAGCAAGCTGCTCCGGCGGGTGCAGCGCGGGGACCTCACGCGCGATCGTCTGGAGGTGCTCTCGCTGATCGACTACCCACCCGCGGTCGAGGCCCTCGGCGCCGAGGCGCCCCGCGCGCCCCGCGACATGAAGCGCTGGGTCAAGAAGCTCGACGGCTACGGCGCCCGGGTCAGCGCGCGCATGATCGTGACCTGCGCCCGGCTCCTGCTCCCGGTGTTGGAGGAGTCTGGCGCGGCGGTGCAGGAGTCGGCGGACGCCGTGCGCCTGGGCGAGGCCTGGCTCGAGGACGAGAGCGAGGACACCGCGCGCACCGCGCTCATGGCCCACTCGCGGGCGGTCGCCGCCGCGGTCCACGTGAAGACCGACGCCGAGGAGACCGCAGCCCTGGTCGCCGCCTTCGCCGCGCTGGTGCCCACGACCCCGATCCCGGCCATGGACATCGTGGCGGACACCGCCGACACCCTGACCCCCGAGGTCGTGCGCCGCGCCGTGCGCCGCGACCTCGCGCGCTGGGCGCTGCGCTAACCTTGCTCGAGGGCAGCGCGCTAGGCCCGTATCAGGTCACGAGCGAGCTCGCCCGCGGCGGCATGGGGATCGTCTACCACGCCTTCGACCCGAGCACCGGGGAGGAGGTGGCGCTCAAAGTGTTGACCAGCCAG
The DNA here is from genome assembly GCA_041402045.1 of Planctomycetota bacterium. Taxonomy (GTDB): domain Bacteria; phylum Planctomycetota; class J058; order J058; family J058; genus JAGQRJ01. The sequence goes on from JAWKSZ010000041.1 coordinate 26,993, forward strand.
CGCGCGGGCCAGCGCTTCGAGCGCGAGGTCGACGCCCTGGCCCGGATCCAGCACCCGAACGTGGTCCCGGTGCTCCACTGCGGGATCTACCTCGAGCACCCGTGGGTGGCCATGGCCTTCGTGCCTGGGGCCACGCTCCAGGAGCGCCTCGACCAGCGCGGCCCGGTGACCCCGGGCCTGGCGGTGGCGTGGATCGCCAAGCTCGCGCGGGCGGTGGAGGCGGTGCACGACGCCGGCGTCGTGCACCGGGATATCAAGCCCGCGAACGTAATCCTCACGCCGACCGGCGAGCCCGTGCTCACGGACTTCGGCCTGGCCCTCGACGCCAGCTCGCAGGAGCGCCTGAGCATGGACGGGGCGACGCTGGGCTCCCCCGGCTACTTCTCCCCGGAGCAGGCCGTCGGCGACCTGGCGCGGATCGACCAGCGCAGCGACGTGTATGGCCTGGGCGCCACGCTCTACGCCTTGCTCACCGGGCGCCCGCCGATCCCCGCCAAGGGCTCGCTCGTCGAGGTGATCGTCGCCACCCAGGAGCGCACCCCCGAGCCGCCCTCGAGCTGGAACCAGCGCGTCGACCCCGCCCTGGATCGGATCTGCCTGGAGTGCCTGCGCAAGGCGCCCCTCGAGCGCACGCCCACCGCCCGGGCCCTGGCGCTCAAGCTCGAGGCCTACCTGCGCGACGGGCCGCCGCGCCGCCGCTCGAAGCTCGCCCCGCTCCTCGGGTTCGGCGCGCTGTTCCTCCTGATCGGCGCCGGCGTCTACGCCGCCTGGCGCAGCCTCGCGCCGGACCGTTCCGAACCCCGCGTCCCCGGGGTCTCCGACCCCGCCCCCCACGGCCTCGACGAAGGCGCCCTGCGCGCGCTCTACGATCAGGGCCGCTTCGACGAGATCCTGGCCGCCCTCGAGCCTCACGCCCTCGACCCCCAGGTGCCCGGGGTCCAGCGCCTGATCCTGGCGCGCGCCTACGGAAGGCTCGGGCGCTTCGCGGACACGCTGCGCGTGACCGAAGCGCTCGTGGAGCAGACCCCGCGGAACGCCGCGGTGTGGAACGTCTACGGCACGTCGCTGTGGGGTCTCAAGCGCTTCGAGGCGGCCCTGGACGCCTTCGACCACGGGCTGGACCTGAATCCGGACCGGGAGACGCTGGCCGCGCTGCTCAGCAATCGGGCCATGATTCGGCTGGAAATGAACGGGGACATGCTGCTCTCCCTGGACGACTGGGAGCGCGGGCTGGCGCTCAAGCGCCCCGACGAGATCGAGGCCAAGGACCTGTTCAACCTCGGCGTGCTCCACGGCGTCCTCGAGCACCACGAGGAGGCGGTCGCGGCCTACGATCGCTGCCTCGAGCTCGACCCTCGCTACCCCGAGGCCTACTACAACCGCGCGCTGAGCCTCTCGGACCTGCGCCGCTACTCCGAGGCCGTCGACAGCCTGCGCGAGCTGCTGCAGATCGACGCCAGCTTCCCTCAGGTCCACGAACGCCTGGGCTGGGCGCTCCTGCGCAGCGCCCAGGAGGCGCCTGGACCCGACGTGGCGGCGCGCCTGCGCGAGGCGTTGGAGCAGTTCGACCTGCACCTCAGCCGCGAGCCCGACCACGTCGACGCCCTGTTCTGGCGCGGGGTCTGCCACGGCCGACTGGGGAACTTCGACGCCGGCGAGGCGGACTTCCTGCGCGCCCTCGAGCTCTGCGGACCCGGCGACCACCCGACGGCGGTCCGTCGGGAGCTCGAGGCCCTGCGTGTCGCCCGCGCCGACGCCGGTCGCTGACCGCGGCGATCGTGAGGCGGGCGCGTGTCGTTCACCCGCGAGCGGTGTCCAACCCACGCGGGGATCCCGAGGGGTGACGCGAATGGACTCGATCGAGCGAGCCGCCGAGCGGCTGGCCGCAGCGCAGCGGCTCCTCGTAGCTACCGCGGCCGGCATGTCGGCCGAGTCGGGGATCCCCGTCTACCGCCGCCCGGGGAGCACGGCCTGGAAGAACTACGGCGCCTTCGAGCGCCTGGGGATCAAGGCCGAGGACCTCTCCTGCCCCCAGGCGCTGGAGGAGCAGCCGGCCCTGGCCTGGGGTTTCCTCGAGTGGAAGCGCCGCCTGATCGCGGCCCAGGAGCCGCACCCGGGCTACGCCGCGCTGCACCGCCTGGCCGCGGTCGCCCCCGAGGCCTTCCTCCAGACCACCAACGTCGACGGGCTACACCTGCGCGCGGGCTGGGACCCGGCTCGCCTGCACGAGGTCCATGGCTCGCTGTGGCGCCTGCAGTGTCTGGGCCCCTGCTCGCGTCGCGCCTGGGAGGAGCGCCGGGTGCCGCTGCTCGACCTGGACGAGCCCACGTTGCACGCCCGAGACTGGCCCCGCTGCCCCGACTGCGGGCGCACGGCGCGCCCCCACGCGCTCCTGTTCGCGGACCTGGACTACGTAGGCGACCTCCCCGCGGAGGAGGCGCGGCGGGCGTTCCACGACGCGGGCCCCGACGTGATGCTGATCGTGGGCGAGTCGGGGGTGATCCCGACCCACGTCCACGACGCGCGCACCCTGCGCCGGCTGCACGGGACCTACGTGATCAACGTGAACCCCGACGCCAGCTCCAAGGGCGCGCAGCACGCCGACCTCCAGCTCAGCCTCGGCGCCCAAGCCGCCCTGTGCGAGCTCGAGGCCCGGGTCGCCGCCCTGCGCTAGGCGTCCCACGTCCTGGTCTCAGAGCCGCAGCACGTAGGCCCGCCACGCCTTGTCGAGCTTCCGCGCGTCCAGCTCGCCGAAGGTCTCGGCGTAGGCCTCCGCAGGGGAGCGCCCCTCGCGCAGGGCGCTGAAGTAGCCCTTGAGCAGGGTGCGTCCCTTGCTCCCCATGCCCTGCACGAAGAAGTGCACCAGGCTCCAGGCCTGGGCGTAGTTGAGCAGGCCCCGGCCCTCGGCGTCGAAGTCGTCGTCGGTCTGCTGCATGAAGCGCTCGACGGACCACACGCTCCCCGGGTGGTCTCGCAGCGTCTCGCGGATCCGCTCGTAGCGAGTCGTGCGCGTGGGGTGGTGCTTGACGACGACGCCCACGTTGAGCTTGCGCTTGCCTCGCGCGGTGCTGGGCCCGAAGTACTCCGCCATGCCCTCGTTCAGCCAGTCCGGCATGCCCTGCGGCACGTGGAGCTGCACGAACTGGTGGAAGCCCTCGTGGAACAGGGTGTCGATCGCCTCGGCGCAGAAGCCGAACTCGTTGGTCGCCTGCCGCTCGGGGTCGGCGTCGATCACGAGGATCCGGGTCGAGGGAGAGAAGTAGCCGCTGGCGCTGCTCTTGTTGGAGCCCACGGCGCGCAGGGAGAAGCGCTGGTATTCCGAGGTCTTCCCGAACACGTAGACCCGGCTGACCATGCGCGGGTCCACCTCGAAGGGGAACACCGAGGAGTAGGCGTCGTAGATCAGCTCCAGCATGCGGGCCGCGAACACCTCGCCCCGGCGCTCGGCGAGGGCCTCGTCCACGTAGACCACGTAGCGTCCGCCGTCGAGCTGGTGGCGGCGCATGCCGTCGGGCTCGAGGAGGTAGGGGTAGGCCTCGGTCCAGGCCGAGGCCTCGAAGGTCGGAAGCAGCTCGCGCACCTTGGCGTCCTCGCAGCGATAGAACGCCACCCGGCACTCGATCTCCCGGGCGAGGTCTCCCCACGTCTCCGGCTCGAGCTCCGCGGCGCGCGCGAGGTCGGCGAGGGCCTCGTCGAAGCGCGCGAGGTCGAAGTGGATCCTCCCGCGCAGCCCCACCGCGCTGGCGTCGTCGGGGGACGCGGCCAGCAGCGGCTCCACGAGGCGCAACGCCTCGTGGGGCCGGTCCTCGCGCCACGCGGCGCGGGCGGTGGACAGGGAGTCGGCGTGGACGCTGACCGCGAGCAGGGCCAGCGCCGAGAACAGGCGCGTCGAGACCATGGGGAACCTTCCGTCGCCAAACTCTGCGCAACCACAGTGCCGACCCGCGCAGCCGATAACCCCCACACAGACGTCCCCCCAGCCTGCAGGGCCGGTTTACGTGCTAGCCCAGATCTCGGAAGGCCCCGTCGTGCGCCGCCCTGCGAGCGGGCGCAGCCCGCGAACGCGCAGCGCCCGGCGCCGAGGTCAGCCGGCGCGCCGCAAGCGACGCACGCGGCGAGGCCTGCGAGCGGGCGAAGCCGGCCCGGCGAGCGGGCGAAGCGGCCGGCGAAGCCGGCCCCGCGAGCGGGCGAAGCGGCTGGCGAAGCCGGTCCGGCGAGCGGGCGAAGCCCGCGAGCGCGCAGCGGCCGGCGAAGCCGGCCGCGAGCCCTTGGGGTGAGGCCGAGGGGCGAAGCCCCGAGGCCGAGGGGTCTGGGACAGACCCCTTGAAAGCGGAACGCCTCGGCCGAAGGCCGGGGCGTCTTGCTGAGGAGAGGACTCGAACCTCCACCCACGTAATGTGGACTAGGACCTGAACCTAGCGCGTCTGCCAATTCCGCCACCTCAGCTGGTGGTCGGCTCAGTATAGACGGCGTCCTTGGCTCGTCAATCCCGAGTTGGATGGCAGAATGCGGGCCATGAACAAGCCCTCGGGCGACGGCTCGAAGCTGATCGCCAAGAACCGCAAAGCCTTTCACGACTTCGAGCTGATCGAGCAGCTCGAGGCGGGGATCGTGCTCCAGGGGACCGAGGTCAAGGTCCTGCGCGACGGCAAGGTGAGCTTCGGCGACGCCCACGTGCGCTTCAAGGACGGCGAGGCCTGGCTGTTCGAGCTCCACATTCCCGAGTACAAGCACGGCACCTGGACCAACCACGCCCCCACCCGGCCGCGGAAGCTCTTGCTCAAGAAGCGCGAGATCGGCCGGCTGCAGGTGCACATGGACCGCAAGGGCCTGGCCGTGGTGCCCCTCGACCTGCACTTCCGCCGGGGCTACGCCAAGGTCAGCCTGGGGGTCGGCCGCGGCCGCAAGCGCCACGACAAGCGCGACGCCATGCGCAAGAAACAGGACAAGCGCGACATGGACCGCGCCTCCGCGGGCCGATAGAACGAACTCACGCCCGGATTCCCGGGCGCGTATACTTCGCGAAGACTCTCGAAAGGGGGCGAAACGGTATCGACCGGATTGGATAAGCCGCGTGCTGCGTGTCGAGGTGTCCGGTGGCCTCGTAAAACCCCGGAAAAACGCATAACTGTCAATCCGCAGTTTGCACTCGCTGCTTAGTTAATCGCTAACAGCCCTCCCCGGAGTCCCCGCCCATGGGACGACGGTCGGAGGCCACAAGATGGGCTGGTCACCGTCGCCTGCGCCTCTGGGGCGGCGGGACGAGACAGTTCAGAGGCTGGCTCCTCTAGCGCTGGGTTCCTAGGGCCGAGGGGCGAGACTTCTTCTAGGTAACTACGCACGTAGACGCCGTGGTGGACCTCTCACGGGACCCGGGTTCGACTCCCGGCGCCTCCAAGACGCAGAAGGCCAGGCTCCAGCCGGAGCCTGGCCGTCTCGCGTGTGGGCAACCAACCACGAAGCCAGGCCGCTCGGGCCTGGCTTCGTCCGCCGAATCGAGCTAGCGACGCCTAGTGGTCGTGGTCGCCGTGATCGTCGTCGTGATCGTCGTCGTCGTCGTCGTCGTCGTCGTCGTCGTCGTGATCGTCGTCGCCGTCGTGCTCGTCGTCGTCGTCGTCGTCGTCATGATCCGCGCCGCGGCCGCGGCCGTGGTCGCCGTGGGCGCCGGCCTTGGGCACGCCGCCCTTGAGCTTCCAGGCGTCGTCGAGCTTGGCCAGGTGGCTGGCGGGGTCCTTCATGAACGAGCCCACGCAGCGCTTGCAGCAGAGCTTGACCAGGCGGCCGGCCACGACCATGTCGTGGGCCTTGCCCATGCCGCCGAGCTTCTCGCCGGACACGAGGCAGGTGTCGAGGGGGTAGACCGGCTCCTGCGCGCGACGCACGGCCTGGTCGAGCTTGTTCAGGACCTTCTCGGGCTTGCTCTTGAGCTCGTCGGCGCAGCCGTCGCAGCACAGGAGCACGAGGCGGTTGCCCACGAACGCCTGCTGGGGCTCCCCGTCGAACTCCTCACCGGAGACGACGCAGGTGGTCAGGGGGTAGTAGGGCTTCTGGTCGGCGGCCAGCTTGGCGTCGAGCTCCGCGAACTTCTCCTCGGCGTTGGCCTCGAAGGTCTTCACGCAGCCGTTGCAGCAGAACCGGACCTCACGGCCCTCGATCGTCTTGATCACGGGGTCGCCCTTGGCCGTCAGCGGCTTGCCCGAGATCGGGCAGGTCGAGAGGGTGTAGGGCTGCTTGGCGGCCTCGTCGGCCCCAGCGAACGCGACCAGGGCGACGAGCGCCGCGGCAGCGATCCAAAGCGAGTGCTTCATGCTTCCTCCTTCACGCCGGCTCTTCCGGCGGGTGGCTCCGGACCTCCGGAGACCCCGGGTTCTCCCATGCCCGCGTGGATCGCGCCAGCGGGGAAGCCGCCTGCACTGCATTTCTAATGAAACGTTGGTCAGGACGAGCTAGTGGTCGTGGTCGTCGTGCTCGTCGCCCTCGCCGTGGTCGTGGCCCTTCCACAGCTCGAGGGTCAGCTCCAGCGGGCGCCCCAGGGGCAAGCGCACACTCAGCTCCTGCGGCAGGTAGCCGTCCGCCCCGACCTCGAGGTCGTAGCTCCCGGGCGGGAGGCCGGGCCAGTGGAAGCGCCCGTCGGGGGTGCCCTCGAAGGTCCGCTCGTCGTCGGGGTGATTCGACGGGCGCAGGCGCAGGAGCGGGATCGCGGGCGCGCCGATCGAGCCCTCGAGCACCACCGGCGCCGCCAGGACCAGGGTCACGAGCTCGCCGGCGTCGACCTCTGGATCGTAGACCCCGGGGCGCGCGAGGACCTTGCCCGGGGCGCTGGCGGTGGCCGAGACCGCGACCCGCGGCAGCTCGGCGAAGCGGCACTCCCCCAGGGCGTCGGTCTCGCCGGCGGCGGTCTCGGGCCCGGCCGTGACCTGGACCTCGACGCCCGAGAGCGGCGCGCCCCGCTCGTCGGTGACGCGCACTCGCAGGGACTGGGTGCCCTGCGGAAGCAGGGCGTCCGGCCCCTCCGGGGCGCGCGTCAGCTCGGCGAAGCGCACGTGCTGCTCCTCGCCCGGGATCACCGGGACCACCGTGGGCGGGGCGCCCTCGGTCGCCGTGAGCAGGTAGACCGCGGGCACGAGCCCGCTGAAGCGCACGTCCCCTGGACCGGCCGCCAGGCGCAGGGTCCGGGTCTCGCCGGCCTCCTCGGCCACCATGCCCTCGGCCTCGAGGCGCAGCTGGACGTCGGCGGGGCAGCCCTCGATCACCAGCGCCCCGAAGGGCGCGACCTGGAGCTCGAACAGGTCGTCGGGCTGCGCCCACTCCGAGAGCACACCCTCGGCCGCGGTGCGCGCCTCGACCCGCACCAGCTCGGTCGGCGAGAGCCCCTCGGCGCGCACCTTGCCCTGGGCGTCGGCGGTGAGCGCGGTCCAGGCGGTGAGCACGTCGCTGCGGAACAGGCGCACCTGCGCCCCCACCGCCGGGGCGCCGCTGCCCTCATAGATCGTGAGCTCGAGCGGGCCGCCCCGGGAGAGCACGATCCGCGGGAGGTCGGCCTCGGCGAAGGCCTCCCCCACGAAGCCGGGGGCGACCACGTGCAGGATCAGCTCCTCCCCCTCGGGCACGTCCTCGAAGGCGAAGCTGCCGTCTTGCCCGCTCCGCGCCTCGGCGGTCCAGGTCTCGGACTCGGCCTGGATCGTGGCCCCGGCGACCGCGCCCTCGGGCCGTCCCTGGGCGTCCGCTCCCCACACCTCGCCGCGCACGAGCTTGGCCGGGAGCAGGGTCACCACCGCCGCGGCCTCGATCGGGCGCACCGCGCTCGCGTAGCCCTGGGCCGAGAAGCGATAGACGCCCTCGCCCGCCAGGTTCAGCCGCCCTTGCCCGTCGCTGGTCCCGGCCGCGCCGCCGCCGGGGTAGGCGCTCGCGCTCGCCCCCGGGATCGGGCGGCCCTGGGCGTCGACCACCTGGACCGCGAGCCCGGCGGCGTCGGCAGGGTCCGGGTCCTGGGGCCCGTCGGGGATCACCCGGCCGCCGCCCTCCCCGCCCTGGCTGCCGCCGCCCGGCTGCCCGCCGCCGGCCTGACCCGGCGCGAGGGAGGGGTCGACCCGCTCGCCCACCGGGGCGCCCTGCGGCGCCCCGTCGGCGTTGCCGCCCTCACGCCCGTCCTCGCCCGACAGCGCCAGGACCAGGAGCCCGGCGACGGCGACCACGATGGTTCCACCCGCGATCAGCGCCTTGGTCTGCATACGCCGAGTCTACCCGGCCCCGGGGTCCTCGGTCGCTCCCGGACCGGGTAAACTCGGCCCTTCTGACCCCCCCGGAGCCCGTATGAGCGAGACCCCCGCCGCCTTCAGCCTGACCCCTGGCAAGCGCGTCCTGTTCCTGACCAAGGACCCGGACCTGATCCGCAAGCAGCTCTCGGGTGAGCTGAACCTGACCCTGGACGACGTGGGGGTGGAGGACCTGCTCGACGAGATCAACACCGACGTCATGACACCCGCCTGGGTGTGCTTCGACCACGACCCGCGGGAGATCGCCAAGAACGCCTACGCCGGGCTGATCGTGGGCGGCGAGCGCCTGATCCCCGAGGGCGCGCTGAGCTCGGGCGAGTTCGAGGTGATCGTCTCCGGCCACGGCAAGGGGGTGGGCAGCTCGCGGGAGACCGCGGTCCAGGCCGAGAAGTACTCCGGGATCCGGCTGGCGATCGCGGCCTCCTTCGCCCCGATCCACGCGCGCAACAACATCAACCAGGGCGTCCTCATGGGCGACCACGCGATCCTGCGCCGCGTCCAGGCCGGCGAGGCGATCCCCCTCGAGGAGTTCGGCAAGGGCCACGACCCGGTGACCCAGGCGATCATTCGCATGGGCGGGCTGTTCCCGTTCACCAAGGCGCTCATGAACGACGAGGTCTCGGTGCCGGCGCCCTCGACGGCCAAGCGCCCCATGACCATGGGCGAGAAGGTGATCGCCAAGCACCTGATCGGCGAGGGCAGCTACGTGAAGCCAGGCGACGCGGTGCTGGTCACCGTCGACGGCGGCTACTCCCACGAGTTCACCACCGCCCAGGTCCACGAGTTCCTCCGCGAGCACTTCGGCGACGACTACGCGATCAAGAGCGACCCGCAGAAGTTCGCGGTGTTCGAGGACCACCTGGTCTACGCCCAGGACGTGGCGAGCTTCGCCAAGTTCAAGGACAAGATCCAAACCCTGGTCGACATGCAGCGCGCGTTCCAGGAGCACACCGGGGTGCTCTCCTTCGACGCCAAGAGCGGCCGCAGCCCGGGGATCTGCCACCAGGTCGCCCGCGAGCGGATCGTCGAGCCGGGCGACTTCATTCAGGCCACCGACAGTCACACCTGCATGGGCGGCGGGAGCAACGCCTACACCTACGGCGTGGGCACGACCGAGTACGCCGCGCTGATCTACAGCGGGGTCACGACCGCGATCGTCCCCGAGTCGGTGCGCTTCGAGCTCGTGGGCAGGCTGCAGGAGGGCGTGACGGCCAAGGACGTCATGCTCTATATCCTGCTGCACCACGCCACGGCGCGGGACACCCTCAACCGCTGCATGGAGTTCACCGGCCCCGGGCTGGAGAGCCTGAGCATGGACGAGCGCGCGACCCTGGCCAACATGGCCACCGAGTGCACCGCCCGCTCCGGGATCTGCGCCGCGGACGCGAAGACCGTGGACTGGATCCTCGAGCGGCGCCCCGAGCTCGACCGCGAGGAGCTCCTCGCGCGCTGCGTGGCCCCGGACGAGGGCGCGGAGTACGCCGGCGGCGTGCACACGATCGACCTCGACCGGATCCAGCCCATGGTCGCGCACCCCGGCGACCCCGACCGCGGGATCCCTTCGGACCCGACCAACGGCGAGAACATCGCGGACCTGGGCGAGGTCAAGATCGACATCGCCTACGGCGGGAGCTGCACCGCGGGCAAGGAGGAGGACCTCGACTTCTACGCCCAGGTCATGCGCGAGGCCGCCGACGCCGGGCTGCGGGTCAAGGACGGGGTGACCTTCTTCATTCAGTTCGGCTCCGAGCGCGTCGCCGCCTACGCCGAGGGCAAGGGCTACCTCGACGTGTTCGACCGGACCGGCGTGCAGGTGATCCCCCCGGGCTGCGGCGCCTGCATTGGCTGCGGCCCGGGCGTGAGCACGAACCCGGACCAGGTCTCGGTCTCGGCGATCAACCGCAACTACAAGGGCCGCTCGGGCCCGGGCCGGCTCTACCTCGCGAGCCCCCTGACCGTCGCGGCCTCGGCGATCACCGGTGTGATCACCGCCTACCGCCCGGGCATGTTCCAGGAGGTCGCGGCGAGCTGAGGCGCGCTCTGCCCGCGAGAGCGCAAGCGTCCCGCGAGGCGGAGCGTCCTTCCAGGTCGCTCCAACGCAGACGCCAGAGGCGCGGAGGGACGCAGCGCCGGCGCGCGTGAGCGGACCGACCGCCGGCGCGCCGCCGCCCAACCGGCGCCGCCCAGCGGCTAGGGTGTGCGCGGGCAGCCTGGGAGGGAGGAACCCTGGCCGACACCGAGTGGTCCTTCGCCTCCGGCGTGCTCGAGCAGCCGGAGCCCGTCGCCTCCGAGCCCGCCGCGCCGCTGCGCGAGCTGGGGCCGTTCGCGGTGGAGGCCGAGCTCGGCCGGGGCGGCATGGCCCAGGTCTACCGCGTGCGCTACCGCGGCCAGCGCCTGGCGCTCAAGCTGCTCCACGACGAGTCCCCCGACGTCCGTGAGCGGCTGGCGCGGGAGGCGGAGCTCGTGGGCGCCCTCGAACACCCCGGGATCGTGCGGCTCCTGGGGCTGGGCTCGGTCGAGGGGCGCACGTTCCTGCTCTACGAGCTGCTCGAGGACGCCGAGACCCTGGACGAGGCCTGGCGCGACCTGGGGCTCGAGGCGCGGGTCGAGCTGCTCCTGCAGATCGCGGACGCGGTGGGCTTCGCCCACAGCCGCGGGATCGTGCACCGCGACCTCAAGCCCGAGAACGTGCTGGTCGACCCCCAGGGTCGGCCGCGGGTGATCGACTTCGGCCTCGCCTGGCGCGGGGGCCGCGAGCGCTTGACCCACAGCGGGCTCCAGCTCGGGACCCAGGCCTACATGGCCCCGGAGCAGTTCTCGACCGACCCCGAGCTCCAGCGCCCGGCGGTGGACGTGTGGTCCCTGGGCGTCCTGCTCTACGAAGCCCTCACCGGGCGCTCGCCCTTCCCGGCCCACAAGGTCAGCGACCTCCGCGCCCAGCACGCGCGCCCCCCCTCGCCGTGTGAGCTCGAGCCGCGGGCCTCCCAGGCCCTGGCCGAGGTGTGCCTCAAGGCGCTGAGCGTGGAGCAGGAGGCGCGGCAAGCGACGGCGGCGGGCTTCGCCAGCGAGCTGCGCGCGGCGCTGCTCCGAGGCCCCGACCCCGCGGGCGCGCGGGCCCCGCGCCGCCTGGCCCGCGGCCTGGTGATCGCGCTCGTGGCCCTCGGCGCGCCGCTGGCGCTGATCGCGCTGAGCGCGGGGCCGGGGGGCGAGCCGACGCCGAGCGAGGCCCCCCTCGCGCGGCCCTTCGCTCGCCTGGAGGCGGGGCTGAGCCCCGAGGCCCTGCAGCGCGAAGCCCGCGCTCGGCTCGCCCGGGACCCCCACGACCCCGACGCCCGCGCGGCCGAGGCTGCGGCCTACACCCGGCTCGGCGACCAGGACGCGGCGCAGACCCTGGCCGAGGGCGTGCTCGCCGAGGACCCCGCGCACCTGGGCGCGCTGCACGCCCTGCTCGAGAGCCACGTCGCCCGCGAGCGCGTCGCCGAGGCGCGGGAGGTGTGCGCGCGGCTCCAGGCCGTCGACCCCGACGACCCGCTGGCGCTCCTGCACCTCAGCCGCTTCGCGACCCGGGAGCGGGCCTTCACCCAGGCCGAGGCCCTCGCCGACCGCGGCCTGGCCCACGCCGACGGGTCCGCCGCGCTGTGGGCGGCCCGGGGCTCGGCCCGGCTCGGACAAGGTCTCCTGGCCTCGGCCCTCGAGGACTTCAGCGCGAGCCTGGCCCGGTCCGAGGACCCCGCGGCGCGACTCCAGCGCGCGGCGATCTACCTCCAGGTCGAGCGCCCGGCGGAGGCGCTCGAGGACCTGCAGGCGGTCTACGGCCCCCTGCGCCAGAGCCGGGCCTGGACGACCTCGCGGATCCGCTGCCTGCTCGTGCTCGATCGCGCCCGCGCCCGCGCCGAGGCCGAGGCGTTCCAGCGCGCGTTCCCCGACGCCGCGGACGCGAACTTCTTCCTCGGCGAAGCCCTGCGCCGGGTGCGGGCCGACGGCGCGCGACGCTACCTCGAGCGCGCCCGCGAGCTCGAGCCGGACTCGCCCTGGGCCGAGGCCGCCGAGCGCTCGCTCGCGGAGCTGAAGTGAGCGACGCCGAGTGGTCCTTCGCGTCGGGGGTCGTGGACCGGTCCCCGGCCCCCGAGCCGCCCCCCACCGTGGAGGGCGGGACCCTCGGCCCGTTCCTGCTCGAGGAGGAGCTGGGGCGCGGAGGCATGGGTCGCGTGGTCCGCGCGCGCTACCGCGGGCAGCGCTACGCGCTCAAGCTCCTGGTGCACGACGACGCGCGCGTCCGCGCGCGCCTCGCTCGCGAGGCGCGGCTCGTGGGCGCGCTGCAGCACCCGGGGATCGTGCGCCTCCACGGGGCGGGCACCGTCGAGGGCCGCGCGTTCCTGCTCTACGAGCTGATCGACGGGGCGCGCCCCCTGAGCAGCGCCTGGCAGGAGTTCTCCCTGGCGCAGCGCGTGGAGCTGATCGCGCAGGTCGCCGACGCCGTCGGCTACGCCCACGCCCGGGGCGTGGTGCACCGCGACGTCAAGCCCGACAACGTGCTCGTCGACCGCGCCGGGCGCCCGCGGGTGATCGACTTCGGCCTGGCCACCCACGAGGCGCTCTCCGGGCTGACCCAGACCGGCGCCTGGCTCGGCACCCCCTCCTACATGGCCCCCGAGCAGTTCGAGCACACCCGCGAGCAGCAGCGGCCGACCGTCGACGTGTGGTCGCTGGGGGTCCTGCTCTACGAGGCGCTGACCGAGGTCCTGCCCTTCCACGCCGCGACCGTGCACGAGCTCGGCGCGCGCCTGCTCGAGGGGCCCCGCCGCACGCCGCGCGCGTTGAACCCGGAGGTGCCGCGCGCGGTGGAGGCGGTGTGCCTGCAGGCGCTGAGCTACGACCCGGCGCGCCGCCCGCGAGACGGGGCCGCGTTCGCCGCGGCGCTGCGCGCGGCGACCACGCCCCGGCCGGCGCGCCGCCCTGGGTGGGCCGTGCTCGGCGGCGCCATGGCCCTCGCCGCCGCGATCGGCGCCGGGCTGTGGCTGGGGCGCCCCGGGGGCTCGCTCCCAGCCCCCCCCGACGTCCGCGACCCCTTCGAGCTCCTGATCGCCGGCGGGCTCTCGGGGGAGGAGCTCCTGACCCGGGCGCGCGCGCGGCTGGCGCTGCTCCCGCGGGACCGCTCCGCCCTCGTCGCCGAGGCGGTGGCCCTCCAGGAGCTCGGCGACTACCCCGCCGCGGTGGCCCTCGCCGAGGGCGTGCTCGCCGACGCGCCTCAGGACCTCGACGCCCTGCGCACGCTGATCGGCTGCCACTACCGCACGGGCCGCTTCGCCGAGGGTCGTGCAGCCTGCGAGCGCGCGCTGGCCGTCGACCCCCAGTCGGAGTTCGCCCTGGTCTACGCCAGCCTGATCGCCGTCGCCGCCCACGACGAGCGCGAGGCGCTGACCCTGGCCGAGCGCGCCTTGTCCCACTGCCCGGACTCCGCCTCGGCCCAGGCGGTGCGCGGCATGGCGCGCCTGGGCCTGGGCGACGCCGAGGGCGCCCTCAGCGACTTCGACGCGGCCCTCGCTCGCGAGGAGAACTCGGACACCCGGGTGAACCGGGCCCAGGCGCTCTTGATCCTGGGCCGGCCGGCCGAGGCCCTGGACGAGCTCGCCCGCGTCGAGGGCCAGGCCAAGGCCTCGCAGGTGTGGCTGGCCGCGCGCCTGCGCGCGCTGGCCCTGCTGCGCCCGGCGGAGGCCGCGTTCGAGGCTCGCGAGCGCCTGGCGAAGGAGCCCGAGCGCGCGGACCTGCACTACCTCCTGGGCGAGGCGCTCGAGGCGCAGGGGGACCCCCAGGCCTGGGAGGCCTACGCGACGGCCCTCGAGCTCGACCCCGCCTCGCGCTGGGGCCAAGCCGCGGCCCGGGCGCTCTCGCGGCGGCCCTGAGTCTGGCCGACACGGGTAGCATTGGGGCGTGAGCGACGAGCCGCAGCAAGAGGAGCCCCGCGTGCTCGCGGCGCAAATGGGGCGCCCCCTGCGCGGGCGCAGCCGGATCGCGCGCCGCTGCCCGCTCGAGCTGCCGGTGGTGATTCGCACCCACCCCGTGCTCCCCTCGGGCGCGCCCTTCCCCACGCTCTACTACCTGACCTGCCCCCTGGCCCGCACCCGGATCTCGCGCCTCGAGCACGAGGGCGGGGTGCGCGCGTTCCAGGAGCGCGCCGAGCGCGAACCGGACTTCGCCCGGGCGCTCGACGCGGCGCACGCCGCCTACGCCGCCGAGCGCGCGGCTGCCCTCGCCCCGGACGACCCCGCGCTCCCCCGGCTTCGCGGCGGCGTCGGCGGCACCGTGGGCGGGGTCAAGTGCCTGCACATGCACTACGCCCACCACGCCGGCGGCGGCGCGAACCCCGTGGGCGCGGAGGTGGCGGCGGCGATCGAGCCGCTGGACTGCAGCGTCCCCTGCGTCGTGGACGGCGCGCGCAACCCCGCCTGGCGCGAGCCGCGAGCGCCGTAGGTGCAGCGCGTCTTCGGCCCCTACCGGATCCTGGCCGAGCTCTCGCGGGGGGGCATGGGGATCGTGTATCGCGCGGTCCGCGAGACGCCCCCCGGGCGCGAGGTCGCGCTCAAGGTGCTGGCCGGCCGCGACGTCCCCGAGACCGCGCGCACGCGCTTTCGCCGCGAGGGCGAGGCCCTGGCGCGCTTGCGTCACCCGGGGATCGTGGGCGTGCACGAGGTGGGCGAGGTCGGCGGCGTCCCGTTCCTCGCCCTCGAGCTGATCCCGGGCCAGACCCTGCGGGAGCGGGTCGAGACCGCGGGCCCGCTCTCCCCCGCCGTCGCCGCCGCGCTCGCGGCGGGGCTCGCCGACGCCGTGGGCGCCATGCACGCGCAGGGGATCCTGCACCGCGACCTCAAGCCCAGCAACGTGATCCTCGACCCCGAGGGCCGAGCGCGGCTGATCGACTTCGGGATCGTCTACGAGGTCGCCTCCCGCGAGACGCGCCTGACCCAGTCCGGCGCCCTCGTCGGCACTCCGGAGTTCCTGGCCCCCGAGCAGGCGCAGGGCCGCCGCGACCTGCTCGGGCCCCCGACCGACGTCTACGGGATCGGGGGCGTGCTCTACTTCGCGCTCACCGGCCGCCCGCCGCACACCGCCGAGCACCTCCCGGGGCTCCTGTTGGCGGTGGAGTCCGGGCGGGTGACGTCGGTGCGCGAGCTGCGCCCGGACGTGCCCCCCGGGCTCGCCCGGGTGTGCATGCGCGCCCTGGCTCGCGACCCTCGGCAGCGCTACCCCGATTGCGCGGCGCTGACCGCGGCCCTGGCCGAGGCCGACGGCGGCCCAGCCCCCGGCCGCTGGGTGCCGCTCGCCCTCGCGCTGGCCGTGGCGGGGCTCGTGGGGTTGGGCGCCGCGCTCCTGGCCAGGGACGACGCGTCGACGCCGCCCTCCGCCCCCGTGCCCGCGCCCGCGCCGTCGCCCCCCGTCGACTCGGCTCCCGAGCCCGCGCCGGAGCCCGAGGCCCTCGACCCGCCCCCTGGGGTCGACCCGGCGCTCGACGCCGAGCGCTGCGAGGCGCTCGCGGCCCAGGTCGAGGCCGCGCGCGCGCGAGGCGACGCGGCCGCGGAGGAGCGGATCGCGACCCGCCTCGTGACGTTCGCTCGCGCGCTCTCCGGCGACGGGCTCACCTTCACGTCGAGCACGTTCGCGGCGCAGCAGCGCGCGTTTCGCGCGGCGGTCGTCGGCGTGGCGGCTTGCGCCAGGCTACAGCACGCACGCGGCGAGTCCCGCGCAGCGCTGGCGACCCTCGAGCTCGTGCCGAAGCTGGGCGGGCTGCCGTGGGAGATCCTCGAGCTGCAGGTCCTGGTCCTCGCTGCCCTCGGTGAACATGCCCAGGCGCACCCCCTCGCGCGGGACTACCTCATGCGCCAGAACAGCAGCGTGGGCGACGACGTGACCTCCCTCCGCGTCGCGGTGGAGACGGTCCTGCGCGCGGCCGACCTGGAGCCCCTCCGCGAGGAGCACCTCCGGCGCCTGCTGTCCCACCCCGACCCCGACGCGCGCCGCTTGGGGGCCTGGGTCCTGCGCCTGCGCGAGGCCCCGCCCAGCGACCCCGGGCTCCTGGCCCTGGCGCACCAGGACCCCGACGCCGCCGAGGCGAGCTTCCGCGCGCGCCTCCGGCGCCCCCCCCTGGTCGCCGACCTGGGGCTCGCGGCGGTGGCCCGAGAGCGCCACGCGTGGGAGGCGGTGCTGGAGCACACCGCGCGCGTGCTGGAGCAGGCGCCCACGTCCCCCGAGGCCTGGGGGCTGCGCGCCGAAGCGCTCGCGGCCCTGGACCTGCTCCCCGACGCCGCCCGCGCGGCGTCGCGGTCCTTGGTCCCCGGCGAGCCGGACGCGGGCTGGGCCGTGCCCGTCGAACCCCACGTCGTGCGCGCGTTGGCCTGCCGCCGCCTCGGGCTCTGGCCTCAGGCGGTCGCGGACGGCACCTGGATCCAGGCCCAGGACGCCCGGCGCGCCCCGTGGGTCGAGGCCGAGGTGTTCGCGCCGACCCGCGCGCGGGCCGAGGCGCTGCGCGCCCAGGCGCCGCGCGCGCCGAGCCTCCTCTTCGAGCGCCTCGAGCTCCAGCTCGCGCTCCCTGAGCTCGACCTGCCGTGGGCCGACGACCTCGAGCGCCTGCGCGACCACGGCGCCGACGCCAGGCGGCGAGGCGCGGTCCTGGGGACCGTCCTGGCGCAGTTCGACGCCACCGCCGAGACCTTGGCCGACCCCTCGGCCAGCCTCGGCCAGCGGGCGACCTGCCTGCTCTTCCTCGGGCGCTACGAAGAAGCCTGGACCCTGTGGGAGCGCGAGCGGCGGGCGCTGGCGGCGGCCGACGACCGCCGCGAGTGCGAGCCCCTGCTGGGGCAGGCGGAGGCCGACGTCGCCCTGGGCCTGCGCCCCGAGCACGTGGAGCAGGTGCAGCGCGCGATCGACCGCGCCTACGCCTTCCCCCTCGCCGTAGCCTACAAGGGCGAGCTGCTGCGCCGCCTCGGCCGCTACGAGGAGGCGGTGGCCACCTGCAGCGCGGCCCTGCAGAAGAAGCCCGTCGCAGGGTTCGCCGGGACCGCCCGGTTCCCGCTCCTCGACCGGGCGCTGGCCCTGGAGGCCCTGGGTCGCACGGAGGAGGCGCTGCGCGACGCGCGCCAGCTGCTGACCTTGGATCGCTTCCGCCAGCTCGAAGGCGCGGAGCTGCTCAGGCGCCTGCAGGACCGCTGAGCGACGGCCCCTCGGGGCCCGGGAGCTGGCCCTGGAGCTTGACCTCCAGCGCTCCCGAGCGCACGTGCAGGTCCTGTTGGGGGAAGGCGATCTCGATCCCGTGGGCGGCGAAGGCCTCCTGGATCGCGACCAGGAGCGCGTCGCGCACCGGGAGGATCTCGTTCGGGCTGGGGAGCCACACCCGGAGCTCGAGGTCCAACGAGCTCGCGCCGAAGCCGAGGAACACGGCCTTGATCGGAGGGTCCTTGAGCACGTCGGGGTGCTCGCCGGCGAGCTCGGTCAGGAGCTCCTGCACGAAGGGGACCGGCGTCCCGTAGGCGACGCCGATCGGAATGTCGAGGCGCAGCGAGGGGTTGGTCAGGGTCCAGTTGACGACGTCCCCGGTGACGAAGGTCTTGTTGGGGATCACCAGCTCCTTGCCGTTCCACTGCTCGATCGTGGTCGCGCGGATCCGGATCTTCGCGACCTTCCCGTTGATCCCGGCCACGGTGACCGTGTCCCCCACCCGGATCGGGCGCTCGGCGAGCAGGATCAGGCCCGAGACGAAGTTCGCGAAGATCTCCTGCAGGCCGAAGGCCAGGCCGAAGGTCAACGCCGCCGCGAGCCACTGAATGCTGGCCCAGCTCACCCCGAGCTTGCCCAGGGCGAAGGTCACCCCGACGAACACCACGGCGTAGCGGGTGACCGAGATCAGCGCGTAGCGCGCGCCCGCGTCCAGGGGCAAGCGCTGGAGCAGCACCAGCTCGAGCAGGCCCGGGAGGTTCTGGGCCACGAGGAAGGTCAGCCCGAGCGCGAACAGCGCCAGGCCGAGGTGCAGGAGCGTGACCCGGGTCTCGACGGCGGCGGGCGCGGGACTCGCGTCGGCGGCGGGGGTCGTGGGCAGCCGGGGGCCGAGGGTCGGGCTGAGGGTCGGCGTCGGCGCAGCCGGGGCCTCTGCGGCCCCCTCGGCGGCGTCGTCCGCGGGGGCGTCCACCGCCGCCTGCTCCGCGCTCCAGCCCTTCTCCAAGGCGGGGTAGTGCTGCTCCTCGGCGGGGACCAGGTCGACGGTGGGCCAGAGCTGGACCTGCTCCAGGCGCTTGAGCGCGGGGAGCACGTCGGCCCAGATCGCCCACAGCGCGATCAGGAGCGCCACCGCCGCCATGCTGCGGAACAGGCGCCCGGTCTGCTCGCGGATCGCGGCGAGGTCGATCGCGTCGGCCTCCCGCTCCTGGATCGTGCTGCCCTCGCCCTCGCGGCTGTAGCGTCCGGTCTCGGTCAGGCGACCGGTCCCCGGGCGCACCGCGGCCGGCGCCGCCGGCGGCGCGTCGGGGGTCCCCGTCGCCGCGGCCGAGGCGGGCCGCTCGGCGTGGGGGGGCAGGGGGCTGAGCCCGGCGTCCTCCGGCGCCTGCCCCTCGGCGGGGGCGTCCTCGGGGGCCTGCCCGGGGGACGCGTCGTCCGCGCTCGGCGCCTCGGCCTCGACGACCGGCGCGAGGTTCGCGATCTGCTGCTGCGCAACCTGCCGCCGCGCGAGCAGCAGCCAGCGGATCGCGATCCCGTAGGCGGTCATGAGGATCACGACCACGAGCAGGCTCCCCAGCAGCCGGCGCTCGAGGTGCAGGGCGGTGTAGGTGTAGCCCGCGAGGCTGAGCACGATCAGGACCAGGGGCGTGCCCACCGCGAAGGGGTACCACAGCGGACGCAGCTTGAGCAGGATCCCCTCGCCCCGGCGCTCGCGCAGGTTCTCGACCACCGGGCTCTGGTGGCGCAGCGTCAGGTAGAGGTAGGACCAGAGCACGACCTCCCCCAGGCAGAACGCGATCCGCCCCAGGGAGTCGGCCCACTCGGCGTGGGGCTGCGACTCGAACCCGGTCACCACCGACCCCAGCACGATCCGCAGCGGGAAGAACCACACCAGGTGCTTGCGCAGGTAGGCGCGGGTGCCCTCGGGCCAGCGCAGGTCGGCGCCCACGCCCTTCTTGACCAGGAGCCCGTAGAGCACCCAGCCGAAGTAGGCGGCGAGCGCCACGTGACGCAGGAGCGCGGAGACCGCGACCGCCGGCTGGATCTGGGCCGGGGGGCGCCCCAGCGCCAGCGCGAACAGGAGCACGACCCCGGGCAGCGGGAGACCGATCAGGGCCACTCGCAGCAGCTTGCGCAGGGTGAGCTGAATGCTGACCCGGGTCGCCGGCGCGCTGAGGGTCGTGCGCGCCAGGCCGTAGCCCGCCCCCAGGAGCAGGAGCAGGAACACGCCGAAGGCGAGCTCGAAGGGGTTCCGCCCGAAGTGCTCGAACGCGAGGCGGAAGGCTTGAGCCCAGGCAGCGGCGTCGAACAGCCAGCGCCCGAAGGCCTCGACCTGCTTGGGCGAGGCGATCACTCCGTTCTGGGCCGAGCGCACCCACAGGATCCGCTCCTCCATGTAGGCGCGGAACTCGGCGTTGGCCTGCTGCAGCTCGCGCCGGGTGGCGTCGAGGTCGATCAGGATCAGCGCCAGGCGCTCGGTGTCGCCGAGGGCGGCCTCGAGCAGGTCGCGCCGGGCCTCGATCAACTGCAGCGCGACCTCGCGCGCGGCGCCTTCCAGGGGCGTGTCCGCCTCGAGTCGCGCCAGCTCCTGCTCCAGGTCGCCGGCGCCCTCGCGCTGCTCGCCGTACTCGATCGAGGCGACCTCGGCCTGGGCCAGATCGGCCTGGGTGTTCCACACCGCGCGCCGCAGCTGGAACGGGTCCAGGGTCTCTGCGTAGCGCTTGCGCAGGATCGCGCCCATGGCCTGGTTCAGGCCTGCGGCCCGCTCGCGCCGGCGCAGCGCGCGGAAGTTCTCGCGCAGGGTGTCGAGCTGGGCTCGGGCCTGGGTCAGGTCCTTGGCCGCGCGCTCCAGGCGGTCGACCCAGCCCCCGTCGTCGCTGCGCGCGGTGGCCAGGGCCTGGTTCGCCTCCGCCAACGCCCGCAGCCGCGGGATCGAGAGCGCGGCCTGGCGCTGGCGCTCGGTCTCGCGGGCGGCGGCCTCGGCGTCGGCCCGGCGCTGGTCGTCGAGGCGGCGCTGCCAGTACTCGAGCTCGCGCTCGGCGATCGTGTACTTGCGCTGCGCGCGGTCGCGGCGCACGCCGAGCAGGTCCTGGCGAGCGTCGTAGCTCGAGAGCTCCTGCTCCGCCGCGGAGATCTCGGCGCGCAGCGCCGCGCGCTGGGCCAAGCTGCGCAGATACTCCGCTCGCCCGGGCTCGGCCTCGGGCCGCGGCGCGGCGCGCAAGGTCTCCTCCAGCGTGCCCAGCTGCTGGCGCAACCGAGCCAGGTTCCCGGGCAGGCTCGCGCGACGGTCGCTGCGCAGGCTGGTCTCCGCGCGCAGCTTCTCGATCAGCTCCTTGGCCACGGTCAGCTCGCCCGAGGCGCGCGCGCGCTCCTGCTCGAGCTGGCTCGGGGTCAGCGGCGCGTCCAGGGGCAACGCCGGGAGCGGGCTCGCGAGCTCGGCGCGGTAGGCGGCGAGCTTGCCGGGGGCCTCGTCCGCCAGCCGCGCGAAGTCGGCGCCGCGCGCGGTGAGGTCTTCGGCCTGGCGCAGGACGTCCAGGGCCTGGCGGTAGGCAGCCTCGGCTGCGGCTTTCTCCGTGGGCTCCAGCGCCGCCTCGGCCAGCCCCGCGATCCGCGACTCGACCTGGGCGATCGTGGGCCGCGCGTCGTCCAGGGGGTCCTGGCCCCGGGCAGGGACGGCCCCGAGCAAGAGCCATACGCAGAGCAGGGCGAGACGCAGGGATCGCGGCATGACCAGGGCCTCCAGCGCCCAGGGGGAGCACTCTATCCCGATCCCGCGCGGTTGCGGCGCCTGGGTTCCCAACGCAGCGCGCCCGGCGAGCGGCGGGAAGCCGCGAGCGCGCAGCCGGCCGCGGCGCCTGCCCTTCCCCAACGCAGCGCGGCCGGCGAGCGGCGAAGCGGCCGGCGAGCGGCGAAGCCGCGAGCGCGCAGCCGGCGAGCGGCGAAGCCGCGAGCGCGCGGCCGGCGAGCGGCGAAGCGGCCGGCGAGCGGCGAAGCCGCGAGCGCGCAGCCGGCGAGCGGCGAAGCCGCGAGCGCGCGGCCGGCGAGCGGCGAAGCCGCGAGCGCGCGGCCGGCGAGCGGCGAAGCGGCCGGCGAGCGGCGAAGCCGCGAGCGCGCAGCCGGCGAGCGGCGAAGCGGCCGGCGAGCGGCGAAGCCGCGAGCGCGCAGCCGGCGAGCGGCGAAGCGGCCGGCGAGCGGCGAAGCCGCGAGCGCGCAGCCAGCGAGCGGCGAAGCGGCCGGCGAGCGGCGAAGCCGCGAGCGCGCAGCCGGCGAGCGGCGAAGCGGCCGGCGAGCGGCGAAGCCGCGAGCGCGCAGCCGGCGAGCGGCGAAGCCGCGAGCGCGCGGCCGGCCGCGGCCGGCGAGCGGCGAAGCCGCGAGCGCGCGGCCGGCCGCGGCGCCTACCCTTCCCCAACGCAGGGCGCCCGGCGAGCGGCGAAGCCGCGAGCGCGCAGCCGGCCGCGAAGCGGCCGGCGAGCCCCTTGGGGGTGAGGGTGAGGGGCTTTGCCCCGAACCCGAGGGGGTCTGGGACAGACCCCCTGAAACTAGACCGGAACGGGCTCGAGCTCGAGGAGCTGGCGCAGGGCGTCCTGGGCCTGGGCGAAGGTGCCGTGGCCGACCACGCGGTGGGCCATGATCGGGAGGAAGAGCTCCTGCACGTCGTCGGGGACCACGTATTCGCGACCGCGCACGAGGGCCAGGGCCTGGCTCGCGCGGCGCAGGGCCAGGGAGCCGCGGGGGCTGATCCCGACCGCGAGCTGCTCCCAGCTCCGCGAGCGTTGGGCGAGGGCGACGATGTAGTCGACGATCGACTCCTCGACGCGGACCTCCCGGGTGGCCGCCTGCAGCGCGAGTACGTCGTCGCGGCTGGCCACCGCGGTCAGCGCCTGGAGCGGGTGGGACTTCGTCTGGGCGGTGAGCACCGCCTTCTCCTGGGCCGCCGTGGGGTAGCCAATGCTCAGCCGGATCAGGAACCGGTCGAGCTGGGAGTCCGGGAGCGGATACGTGCCCTCGGACTCGCTCGGGTTCTGGGTGGCGAGCACGAGGAACGGGTCGGGCAGCTCGCGGGTCACGCCGTCCACCGAGACCGAGGCCTCGCTCATGGCCTCGAGCAGGCTGGACTGGGTGCGCGGGTTGGTGCGGTTGATCTCGTCGGCCAGGATCACGTTCGCGAACACGGGCCCCGGCTGGAACACGAACTCGCGCTTCGACTGGTCGTAGATCGAGACCCCCAGAATGTCGCTGGGCAACAGGTCGGGGGTGAACTGGATCCGGTGGAAGTCGCAGTTGATCGAGCGCGCGAGGGCCTTGGCGAGGGTCGTCTTGCCCACGCCGGGGGCGTCCTCGATCAGCACGTGCCCCCCCGCGAGGAGCGCGGTCAGGAGGTGGTCGACGACCTGCGCGCGGCCCTGGAACACGCCGCGCACGCTCTCGCCCAGCTTGGCGACGACCTCGATCGGCTCCACGCTCAGGCCTCCGGGGGCAAGAAGTCGAGGGCCACGTCGAGGGCCGGCGACGAGTGGGTGATCCAGCCGCTCGAGATCCGGTCCACGCCGGTCTGGGCGTAGCCCACGATCGTGTCCAGGTCGATCCCGCCCGAGGCCTCGAGCAGCGGCGGCTCTACCCCGCGGGCGTGGGCGTCGTGGCGGACCTTGGTCACCGTCACCGCGAGCTGCGGCGGGTCCATGTTGTCGAGGAGCACGATCTCGGCGCCGGCGCGGCTGGCCTCGAGCGCGCCCTCGCACGTCGTGACCTCGATCTCGACCGGGGTGCCCGGGGGCGCGGCCTCGCGCGCGCGGGCGATCACGTCGGGGATCCGGGTCTCGCCGCCCATGAGCGCGAGGTGGTTGTCCTTGAGCAGGACCTGGTCGTAGAGCCCGAAGCGGTGGTTCACCCCGCCCCCGGTGCGCACGGCGTATTTCTCGAGCAGGCGCCAGCCCGGGGTGGTCTTGCGCGTGTCGAGCACGTGGGCGCTGGTCCCGTGGATCGCGTCCACGAAGCGCTTGGTCGCGGTGGCCACGCCCCCCAGGCGCTGCAGCAGGTTCAGCAGCAGGCGCTCGGCGGCGAGGACCCCGCGGGCAGGGCCCGCGAGCTCCGCCACCGCGGTCCCGGGCTCGACCACGTCGCCGTCGGCGTGGTTCGCCGTGAAGCGGGCCTCGGGGACGATCCGCGCCAGGACCTTCACGGCCAGGGGCAACCCGCACACGACCCCGCCTTCGCGGTAGATCACCTGGGCGCGGCAGGTCGCGTCCGCCGGGATCACCCGCGAGGTGACGTCGCCCTCTTCGCGCAGGTCCTCTTCGATCGCCACGTCGAGCAACCGCTCGACGTCAGCGTGCTCGAACACCGAATCCGTCACCCGAACCCCCGGTCTCTGCGGCCGGTTCTGAGTCTAACCCCAACCCCGACCGCTGACTGAACGTCGAAGGGCGGTCGCAGGGACCCAACTTCGACCCACCACCGTGAACAACGCGCGCAGCGCTGGCTTCCAAGTTCGGAAACCGACAGCGGCGGAAACGCATGCGTCCCAAGGCACTACGCTTCTCGCGGGCGGCCCTAACCCTCGCGGAATGGCCCGAGGGCGGGGCGTCCCGCCCCGGGGCGGGGCTTAACCCGCCGTCAGCACTGAGCTTGCCCACTGGCGACGGGCGTCGAAGTGCAACATCAAGCGCTGCAAGCGCTTAGTCAACACCCATGACGCGTCGCAGCGCGAGTCCGACGGAAAAAGTCGATCGAACCAGTTACACGGAACCGAGTTTGCGCATATCCGGGGTGAGAGCGCGTGAGGTGGAGACGCATGGGAGCTGAACGCCGGGCCTTTCCTCGCTACCCCGTCCAGGGTGTGTCGGCGGAGATCACCAACGTGATCGGTCGGGGCTCGCCCACCGCGGGCGCCGCGCTCCTCAACTGGAGCCAGGGCGGGGTGCTGCTTCGTGTGCCGACCCCCAAGCGCCGCTTCCTCCTGGGGGGGCGCAAGCCCGCCCTCGCCGAGCGCGACCTGCTGGCCTGCACGGTGACCCTGCCCGACGGAGAGCCCGTCGCGATCAAGGGCGACGTGCGCCGCGTCGAGCCCTCCCAGGACGACCCCCGCTGGCTGGAGGTCGGCCTCGCCGTCGACCGCCAGGCGACGCCGCCCCAGTTCCTCGTCGCCCTGCGCGCGGCCTTCGAGCCGCGCGGCGAGGGCAGCCCCACCCGCGCCACCGCGCGCCTCGAGCGCTGGTCGAGCCGCACCCGCTCCGGGGTCGCCCGCCCGAGCGCCGAGGTGCACGCCGAGAGCGAGCGCCTGCGCGCGCCGCGCCGCGGCTCCGCGCGTTTGAACTAACTAGAGCTCGACGTTGGCGACGTAGCAGGGGCGACCGGGGCCGCTGCACTCGTCGACGCACACCAGCACGCCGTCGGGGCCCAGGACCTCCTGGGTGCGGTTGCAGCGGCTGGGGGTGCTGAGCTCCTGCTCCGGGCGAGGGTCCACCGGGGGCGGGAAGAAGAACGCCTTGTTGGTGAGGTAGCGGCAGTAGTGCGGCGGCTTCATTGGTTCAGCTCCCGGAGCGCGCGCTCGACCAGGCGTTTCAGGATCACGACCTTGTGCTTGTTCATGGCCAGGGGCGTCGCCTTGGCGACGGTCGCCTCGGCGGCGGCGGCGATCCGGGTCTCGTCCAGGGCCTTCCCCACCAGCTCGGCCTCGGCCTCCTTGGCGCGGTAGGGCACCGGGGAGACCGCGCCGCACACGATCCGCGCGGCTTTGACCTTGCCGTCGGCGAGCTCGAGGGCGCACACCACCGAGGCCAGGGCGAAGTCGAAGCTCTGGCGCTCGCGCAGCTCCTTGTAGACCGAGCGCCGAGTGAGCGCGCTCGGGGTGTAGCGCACGGCCTGGATCAGCTCGCCGTGGGCCAGGGTGTGGTCGGTCCACTTGCCCTGGGCGGGGTTGCCGTAGAGCTCGGCCACCGGCAGCTCACGGGTGCCCTCGGGGCCGACCACGGTCAGCACCGCGTCGCCGGCGATCAGCGCCGGGGCGAGGTTCGAGGGGTGCGCGCTGGCGCAGCCGCCCTTGACGAAGATCGCGTGGTAGCGGTTGAAGGCGTCCGGGGCCTGGGCCGAGCACTGGTCGTCGCCGCGCTTGTAGCAGGCGAAGTCGCTGCCGCGGAAGTAGGCGCAGCGCGTGTACTGGCAGAGGTTCCCGCCCAGGGTCGCGCGGTTGCGGATCTGGGGGGTGGCCGCCTCCGCCGCGGCCTGAGCCAAGGCGGGGAAGTCCTTGGCCAGGGCCGGGTCCTTGCCGAGCTCGGCCAGGGTCAGGTGCGCGGGCAACACGCCGGCGCCGCCTGGCGTCTTGACCCGGTGCAGGCTCACCAGGTCCGTGGGCTCGAGCAGGCGCTCCTTGAGCAGGTCCATGAGGTCGAGGCCGGCGCCCTTGGCGTGAGCGTCCGGGCGCTTCTTCAGCGCCTGGGCCGCGGCCTCGTAGCTCTCGGCGGTGTGGTACGCGAAGCGGTGCATGCTAGACCTCTCCCAAAGCCGCGAGGACCTTGTCGGGTGTGATCGGGAGCGAGCGCACCCGCGCCCCGATCGCGTTGGCCACGGCGTTGCCGATCGCCCCCGCGGTGGGCACCGCCGGCGGCTCGCCGAGGCTCGACATGCTCGTGGTGCTGATCCCGTTGGCCACGCTCATGGGGATCGAGACGATCTCGGGCACGTCGAGGGCGCCCACGATCTTGTAGTCGAGCAGGTTGGGATTGAGCATGCAGCCCGTGCGCCGGTCGAGGTGGCGCTCCTCGAACAGGGCGTAGCTGATCCCCTGGATCACCGCGCCGTTGATCTGGCTGCGCGCGAGCAGCGGGTCCGCCACGAGCCCGCAGTCCTGGACCGCGACGACCTTGAGCACGCGCACGAGGCCCGTCTCCACGTCGACCTCGACCTCCGCGAACTGCACGCCCGCGACCTCGGGGGCGAAGCGCGGGAGCGAGAACAGCTCGCGGTGCCGACCGGTGAGCGCGACGAAGTCGGGCAACAGCCCGCAGGCCTTGGCGAAGGCGGAGTCCGTCGCCCGCCCACGAGCTTGCCGTCCAGCGGTCGAGGTCTCGGGCGGGAGCTCGAACACCTGGGCCACGCCGTCGATCAGGCGCTGCTTGGCCTCGGCGTAGGCCCGCCTGGCGCGCGACCGGCCCGATCAGAGGCGCGGTCGTCGAGCCGCCGGAGCCGTGGCGTAGGGGTCGTTGGTGTTCCCGAGCTGGACCTCGATCTGCTCCGGCCAGCCCGAGCTCTTCGGCGACGCTGAGCGCGAGCACGGTCCGGGTCCCGGTCCCAATGTCCTGGGCGCCCGAGGCCACGAGCACGTGGCCGTCCTTGCCGATCCGGCAGCGCACCGAGCAGCCGGGCCGCCCGTTGTGCTTCCACTTCGCGGCGACGCCGATCCCGCGCTTGAGCGGGCCCTTCCCCTCGCCGTCCTTGGTCGCGCCGGCTCCAGCCGATCGCCTCGGCGCCCAGCTCGTACTGCCGCTGGCGCACCGGGTGCGGGTCGTTCTGCTTGCGCAGCTCGAGGGGGTCCATGCCCAGCTCCGCGGCGAGCTCGTCGATCATGCCCTCCAGCGCGAAGAAGCCCTGGGGGTGCGCCGGCGCGCGGGCGCCCCGCCGCGCCGGCGTTGGTCAGCGTGGTGCTGGTCGAGCGTGGCCTCGAAGGCGTAGACCGCGGGGTTGACCACGTTGGCGCTGGGCGCCGCGCCGCCCGGCCGTGCCCCAGGTGTACGCCGGCAGGCCGTCCTTGCTCGCCGAAGGTGCACTTCTGGATCGAGTCCGGGCGGTTGCCGGCGATCAGGTCTCGGCTTGCGCTCGAGCAGCGCGCCGGCAGGGGCGCTTGGTGGCCTTGGCCGCCTGGCTGGAGCACGTCCCCAGGCGTCGGCGCCGAACTTGGAGCCGAAGCCGCCGCCCATGTGCTCGGTGATCACCGTCACGTGCTTGGGCTGGATCCCCAGCGCCTGGGCCAGGAGGTGTTCTGGAAGGCGAAGGTCGCCTGGGTCGAGCGTAGCAGGTCGGGTGCTCCTCCCAGCGGCTGCAGCCGTGGGTCTCAGTCTCGAGTGGGTCTGGACACGGGTGCAGTGCTCGCGCTCGAGCACGACGTCGGCCTTGGCGTGAGCGGCCTCGACCGCGCGGGTCGCCTGGGTGTCGCGCCGACCTGGATCACGTTGCCCCCGCCGCCGCGCCGGCACGACCTGCGGGCCTTGGGCCCCATGGCCGTCGTCCACCGCGTGCGAGCAGGACCTTGTAGTCGACATCGAGGGCGGCCAGCGCGTCGCGCAGCTGCTCCTCGCTCTCGGCGGCCACCCCACCAGCGGCTGGCCGGCGTAGAACACCTGGTCCGCGAGGACTCGGCCTGAAGCACGCCGGGGAGCGCCTTGACCGCGGCCAGGTTCACCCCGGACCTCGCCCGGGCGTGGGCCGCGCCCAGGATCCCGCCGTAGATCGGGTCCTCGAGCGTCGTAGCTGTAACGCGCCTTGCCGCTTGACCTTGGCCCATACGTCGATCCGCGGGCGTCCTTGCCCGACGGCGAGGGGTGTCGAGGTCCCAGGGCTTCGGGCACGCCCGCGAGACCTGGGCCTCGACCTCGAGCTCGGCCCTCTCGAAGCCCGGGCGCAGCTTCTCGTTGCTCGATGCAGGCCTCCTGCCGCCTGGAACACGTGGGGTAGGTGCGCAACGGCAGAGGTTCCCGACCACGGCGTGCTTGGTCTGCTCGAGGGTCCGGGCGCTTCACGTCGCAGGAGCGCGGCGCAGCTCATGAGCATACTTGAGGTGCAGAACCCGCACTGCATGGCGTCGCAGGCCACGAAGGCCTCCTGGATCGGCGCGAGCTTCTCGTCGCTGCCGATCCCCTCGATCGTGGTCACCTCGGCGCCGGCCACGTCGACCGCCAGCAGCAGGCAGGCGTTGACCGTGGCCCCGTCCAGCCACACGGTGCAAGCGCCGCAGGAGCCGCGGTCGCACACCCGCTTGGTGCCGGTCGCGCCGATCCGGTCGCGCAGCGCGTCGAGGAGCGTGACCCGGGGCTCGACGGAGAGGGTCGTAGGCTTGCCGTTGAGGGTGAACTTCACCTCGACCGCGTCGGGGCCCAGGGTCGAGATCCCGGCCTCCTGCGGCTTCTTGGGCAGCGCCCCCTCGGCGTCCTGGGCCTGGGCGCGACGCCCGAGCACTCCGGCAGGCCGCGGCCCCCGCTCCCTTCAACATGGCGCGGCGGGAGACGCCTCGCTCGGGTTGGGTCGCTGCCCCCGCTTCCTCGACCCGCGATCGTAAGGGATCGCGGGGAGGTCAGGCGAGGGCATGCCGCGGTCAATCCTGAGGGACGATCCCGTAGGTCTGGGTGCCCGGGATCCGCTTGATCCGGTTCTTGTCCTGGAGGGCCTTCCAGACCTCGTCCAGGAACCCGTCGAAGCGGATCCCGATCGCCGAGGGCGGCCGCCCGAGAGCGCGCCGCCGCCGATCGAGGACTCGTCGTCCTGGCGGTAGGCTTGAGCCGCTTCTTGGGCCGCCTTCAGCGCGCCCAGGCTCTTCGCCCCGCCTGGGACCATCAGCCCGAGGCTGATCGGTCGCCGTAGCGACCTCCAGCCAGCGATTCTCTCCGGCCGGGCCCCGACAGCGCCGTCGGGAGCGGGACCGTGGCCGGGCCGGTGTACCCGACAGGAGCGCTCTTCAACCGGTCCATGTAGTGGCGGTAGAAGTAGTCCCCGAAGCCGTAGGGGTGCCGCTCGAGGTCTGGCTTCGCTGGGCCGACCCAGCCCGCGCAGCGGCGCTCGCCTGCGCTGCAGCGCGCGGCGCACCCGCCTGCTCACCTTGCGCCAGGCTCAGGCCTGTCGCGGTAGCGGTAGGCGCGGCGCTCGAGGTCT
This sequence comes from Planctomycetota bacterium, assembly GCA_041402045.1. GTDB lineage: Bacteria > Planctomycetota > J058 > J058 > J058 > JAGQRJ01. The sequence continues at coordinate 56,329 of JAWKSZ010000041.1, forward strand.
CGCCCCGCGGACTCCAGCGCGCGCCCGAGCCCGAGCTCCACCCGCCAGCGGCTGTCCGCCAGGATCACGTCGCGCCGTGGGTGTAGTAGAAGCCGACGCTGCACTTTTCTGGGCCCGCGGTTCTTGGAGGCGAGCGCGAAGCCGTGCTGCACGATCAGGGCACGAAGCCCGTACACTTGACGGTCTGATTCGGGTCCTGATCGCTGAAGTGGGTGAAGCGGCGGAGCAGACCAGCGGCGGGTATACAGCAGGGCCCTCGAACTCCTCCTTCGGCAGCTCGGGGCTCACGCTGAAGTCGGAGGGGCCGCGAACCCCAGGGGCCGGGTTCAGAGCGCCGGGATCGGCGCTCGGCGACGGCAGGAGGGCCTGCGCTCTACCGACCTCTCCCGGTCGCCGGACACCTCCGCACCCTCCCGGGCCAGACCTAACCCCTTGGGGCCTCAGTCGTCCGACCCGGAAGCGGAGCGACCCGGGGTGACCCGAGCGAGCCGCAATACCGCCCTGTTGCGCGGGCTAAGTCCCTACGCCACCCTGACCAGCGACATGAAGGGGCCCAGCTTGAGCGACGCGGGGGAGCTGATCCGCCCGGTCGGACTCGCTCGCTTTCGGCCCTGTGCGCGATCTGCCGGATCCCCAGGCCGGGACCGGGGCGCGCCACCTGCGAGACCTGCGGCACCTTCCGGCACAGCGCCTGCAGCAACGCGCGCCTGCCTGCGCGCCACCCCCTCCTCCTCCGAGCCGCCTCCGGGACCGGACCTCCACGGGTCGTTCTTCAGCAGCTTCTTCCGCCGCGGCCAGCCGAAGGAGGTGAAGCCGGTGGCGATCCGGGTGCGCGCGCGCGCGGACGGCGCCCACCGCTGCGCCTACTGCCGCCGAGCCGCGGATCAGTTCGGCTACCCCTGCCCGCGCTGCAACGCCTGGCTCCACGGCGACTGCTGGCGGGGCCTCGACCCCTCCCCGGGTGCGGGGCACGACCTGCAGGGCACCAGGTCCCCGACGACGCCCTCGAGGACCTGGGCCGCGACCGCGACCCCGCGCGCAGGTCCGGAGCCCTGGCCTTGCTCGCCCCTCGAGCGCCGGCGCCGCGCGTGGGGCCTGCTCCTGCGATCGTGGGCGGGCTCGCCTCCTGCGCCCTGGGCGCGGCGCTGTTCCAGGCCAACTCCGCCCTGGCCGCCTACGCCTTGACCTTCGCCCTGACGGTCCTGATCCAGGTCCTGGTGTGGCCCGCCGTGCGCTGGGACCGTTGGCGCGCCATGACCCACGACGTGCGCCGGGTGCTGCGCGACGACCCCCGTGCCCTGCCGACTCTCGGTTCCAGCGTGCCCCAGGGCGGCGTGCTCGCGGATCTCCCCGGTCGACCGCCCCTCACCTGGGCTACGCGGTGGACGTGCCCTCGCCGCCGTCGCCGGGCCCGGACCTGAGCTTCGCCTGCGAACCGGTCCTGCTCTACGGCTTCGGCGACCGCACCCCACCCTTTCCTCGTGCGCACCCTCGACGATCGCTTCTCCCGCTGGTCAGCCTGTGAGCCGGCCGCGGAGGGCTGAGCCGTGGCCGGGTCGAGTCACGGGGAGCACCCGCCAACCCGGGCGCTGCGCCTACTGCCACGACGACCTCGGCCGTCGGCCACTGCTGCTCGGCTGCCAGACCTGGATCCACCTCGACTGCTGGCGCGAGGCGAGGACCTGCCCGACCCGGCTACCCGGCAAGCCTCCGCCTTCCGCGGGAGGAGCGCCCTCGACTCGCCCGCCTCCCCCGGCGCCGCCGCAGCGGACGCGAGCACGTGCAGAGCGACCGGGACCTCCTCGCCTGGGTGACGAGGCGCGCTCAAACCCGCGGACCTACTCGGACTGGCGCGGACCATGCCCTTCGTGCGGCTGCTGGTGAGCTGATCGTCACCCTCGGCGTGGTCGTCGGGGCCTGCGCGGTAGGGCTGCTCATGATCTCAGCCTCCTGCTCGCAGGGGGAGCGCTTCGCCAAGGAGGTGCTGGTCGGGCTCGCGATCAGCGCGGCCTCCCTCGGCGTCGCTGGGTTCGGGTGGCCTGGCTCCTGCGCTGGCCCGCGGTGGAGACAGCTCCTGACCACGGCCCAGCCGACGCCCATGCGCATGCGGTGTGGACCGAACGCCAGGCAAGAACACTACCTACCTCGAGCTGCAGGAGCGCCCCGGCCGCTCCAGCCGACCCCGGAGCGTCCGCCGGAAGATGAAGGTCGGCGGCCTGCTCCCCGCGTTCTGGGTCGCCGAGCGCTGCTCGCGCAAACCGGTGCTGGTCTACGGCGCCGAGGACGGCGAGCCTCCGTTCCTGCTCGAGGACGCCGACGGCGCCTGGCCTGATCGATCCGTGAGGAGGCGGGGTCCGCGTCCTGGGGAGTCGCCGCCAGCCCGGGCGCTGCGCCTCGGCCCGCCGTTCCTGCTCCTGGACGCCCAGGGGAACGTGGCCCTGAAGCCCCCGGGCCTGAGCGTTCACGGACCGCGGCGCTGGACAGGCTGAGGGCGTGCGGACCCCGCTCGAGCTCCACCGACGTCGCCGAGGTCCGTGCTGCGGGCGGCGCGCGAGCCCAGGCGCTGCGCCTACGCGGCCCGGCCGAGGCCCGCTACACCCGACCCCGCGCGCCCTCGACGCTTGATTCGCCGGCTGCGTCGCGGGGCTGCTTCCCGCCCACTGGCTGCGCCAGCGCTGCGAGGCGCGGGAGGTCCTGGTCTACGGCTTGGAGGATCGCGAGCCGCCGTTCCTGATCGAGGACCGCGAAGGCCGCCTGGCCCTCGTCGACCCCGGCTGGCTCTAGCCGCCGCCCGGGGGCGGGGGCGGCTGCTGCCCGCCGCCCTGCGGTTGCTGGGGCGGCTCGCCCACGTCGGGGACGACGCTGGTCGAGATCCCCACCACCATGGAGTAGCGCGGGGGCGCGAGCTCGACGCCCGCTTCCTGGGCGCGAATCCGCTCGACCTCGTCCAGCATGAGCTCGAGGGTGATCTTGACCGCGAGGGGCAAGAGCTCGCCCTCGGTCCACTTCTCGTCCCACTCCTTGGTCTTGGGGTTCAGGTACTCGATCGAGAACGACTCGACCTCGCTCAAGAGCTCGACGTAGTCGCCGCCGGTGAGCGGATCGCCCTCGAGGGCCTCCGCCCGGCGGTAGAGCACGAGGGTCTCGCTCCCCAGGTCGTCGGCGGAGTCGACCTTGTAGCCGACCTCGATCAGGCGTGGGACCTTCCCGTCCTCGTCCGGGGGCAGGACCCGGGAGCTGGTCACGAAGCTCAGGGTGTCGGCGGCCTGGCCGTCCTTCTCGTCGTCCTCGCCCTTGAACGCGACCTTGCCCAGGCCGTAGGCGAACACCCCGCTCAGGTCGCGGCGGATCAGGGTCAGGGCGCCGTAGCCGCGCTTCTCGTAGCGCAGCTCGAGCTCGACCCGCTCGCTGGCCCCGATCACCGAGAGCAGGATCCCGGCCACCATGGCGAACACCAGCGCGGTGATCGCCATGGTCACCATGAGCTCGATCAGGGTGAACCCGCGGCGGTTGTCGAAGGCCTTGCTGAACGCGCCGCGGGAGCTGCGCTTGCCGAAGGCCGCGGAGAAGCTCCCGCCGCCAGACGTCGCCTTGCCCCCCGAGCCGCCGTCGAAGGCCTGGCTGAAGGCGCCGCCCCCGCGCGCGGGGCGCCGCGGCGCGCGCCGCTCCGGGGTCCCCGCCTCCGGGGTCGCGGCCTCCGGAGCCTCGTCCTCGTCCTCGTCCTCCTCCTCGCGGCGGCGGCGGGCCGTGGCCCAGGCCGAGCGCAGGCTCAGGAGCGCGAGCACCCCCGCGCCGATCAGCCGCGTCTGCAGCGAGCCCCCGGTGAAGCGCCGGGGGAGCACGGCGGCCAGGGCGTTGTCCGGGTTCAGGTGGTCGTAGACCGCGTAGCCCGCGAACAGGAGCGCGAAGAACAGGGTCGCGGCCGCGAACACGTTGATCCCCTGGCGCAGGGTGAACCACGCCAGGGGCGCCGCGAGCAGCATCAGCCCCGCGGCCACGAGCTTCTCGGGGTGCTCGGGCTCGAGCAGGAGCACGTCGGCGGCGTAGACCAGGCCCACGGCCAGGAGCGCGCCGCCCACGAGGGTCGAGCGCTGGGGGAGCTTGGGGGGTGCGGCCTTGAACTTCACTTGGGCGGCTTCCGCTCCCAGAGGACGCCCGAGAGCTCGAGCTCGGAGGTCGTGTCCTCGCCGCCCTCCTCGCCGCCTACCGCCCCCGCGAGCACGGGGAAGGTGACCTTGACCGTGATCACGTTGACCAGCTCGGTCTGGGCCTCGGCCATGCCCAGGGGCAGCTCCTCGCGGGTCGCCTCCCAGCGGAAGCCGGGGTAGTCCTCGAACTCGCCGTCGCCCTCGGGCTCCTCGAGCCCGGCCAGGACCTCCTCCAGCTTGCTGCGGCAGAGCTCGCGCGCCGCGCGCCGGTTGATCGAGCTGCTCGCGGCGTCGATCCCGCCGGTGACCGCCGCCTGCAGACCGAGGAGCGCGGTGACCACGATCGCCACCGCGAACACGACCTCGAGCAGACCGAACCCGCGCTGGAGCCTCACTGAGCCTTGCTCCCCTCGAGGGTCCGCGTCTCGGGGCGCTCCTCGGAGTAGTCGATCGAGCGGCTGAGCGGGTTGAACTTGATCCAGAGCTCGGTCGGGGTGTCGCTGTCGCTCAGGCGCAGCCCGACGACGTGCCCGCCCTGATCCCCCAGGTGCGTGAAGGGCACCACGACCTTCCCCGTGGTGCGCTCCTCGTCGCCGAGGGTCACGCCAATGAACTCGACGCCGTCGGGGAGCACCTCGGGCTCGAGGGCCTCGCGCTCGTCGAGGGTCGAGGGCCGTGGAGCGCCTCCTCGAGGCTTCTCCAGCTCCTCCTCGGTGGGCGGCGGCGGACCGTGCTCGACGTCGTCGATCCGGGCGGCGGTCGTCTTGCTGCTGCTGCGGGTCGTCGAGGAGCTCCTCCTCGGCGTCCTCGTCCTCCTCCTCGGGGAACACGATCCAGTAGCTGTTCTCGTCGAGGTCGTAGACCAGGAGGTACTGCTTGCGGGTGGCGATCGCCTGGCCCTGCACGAGCTCGATGTGGGAGGCGATCTCGCGCGCCTTGCCCGCGAGCTTGTACCCGGGGATCAGGCTGTCGATCGCGGGCACGATCGCCACGAGCAGGATCCCCATGATCATGACCACGGCCATGAGCTCGAGGAGCGTGAAGCCCTTGCGTGCGCGACGAATCATGAGGACCTCGGCCACCCTGAGGCCGGCGGGGGCGGAGTGCCTCGCCCCGCCGGGTTGATTGTAGCGGCCGCCGGCGCCCGCGCAGAAGCGTGCGTTGGGTCCGCCGCGGCAGCCCGGTCGAGGCGCTCGACCTCGAGCCAGCGTCGCGTGTAGCGAGCTGCCACATTGGCGCAGGGCGCGGCGACCCCGAACGCGTCGTCGTGGCAGTAGGCGCAGCGCCCGCCCAGGCGCGCGAGCACCGCCTCGGGGACGACGTCGGCGCTGCAGCCACCAGCCCGCCGAGGGCGCCCAAGGAGCAGGGCGATCACGGCGCCGCCGGCGAGGGCCCCCGCCGGGCGCACGATGAAGCTCCTCCAGGAGCGCCTGGTGGCTGATCCGCGGCCCTTCTGCAGATCGTTCACGTCGGCCCAGCCCGCCCCCACCCACAGCCCGCCCCAGAACGCCACGACGAGGGCCCCGGCCAAGCAGAGCAGCAGGTCGCCGCGGGCCTGGGCGGAGGAGAGGCGCCGGGCAGGTGCCGGGGCTGGGCGCAGGGCTCCGGCTACTCGACCCGGTGCTCGATGTCCGCGTCCTCGTCGGCGCCGCCGGAAGCTGCCCGTCGGCGCCCAGGCTCGTGAGCTGGAAGTCGCGGCGCGCTGGCCGACCTGGTGTAGACGTAGGGTGTGCCCCAGGGGTCGATCACCGGGCTCAGGGCTCGACGTAGGGGCCCTTCCAGCGTGGGGCGTCGGCGGGGGCTCCCACAGCGCGGAGAGCTCACAGGGTAGCGCCCGTTGTCGAGGCGGTAGAGCTTGAGGCCGTCGACGATCGTCTTGAAGTCGGACTGGACCGTGGCCTGCTGCGCGGTGACGAAGCGCTGGATCACGTTCACGCCGACGGCGCGGCGGCGAGCATGCCCAGGATCGCGACCACGACCATGAGCTCGACGAGGGTGAAGCGGCGGCGGAGCATGGGGCACCTAGGGAGGGCGGGGAGCCGGGCGGGCTCACCTGCGCCGTCACCTGGGAGGACGCGCGGTCGCGCTGGGTTCAGGTGCCAACCAACATGAACAGGCGACCCGTGCGGGTCGCCCGGCGCTGCGCCTCTGAGCAGGGGCGAGGTCTAGCGCTCGTTGATCGTCTTCGAGCTGAGGTCCTCGTCCTCGTCGCCTTCACCGCCCAGCCCTGCCCGTCGGCGCCGTAGCTAACGATCTCGAACTCGTTCCCGCCGCGGTAGGAGTATTGATACTCGTTGCCCCCAGGGTCGAGGGGCGGGTACTCCTCGAGGTAGGGGCCCTTCCACTTGCGGGCGTCCGAGGGCTGCTCCCACAGCCCGCTCAGCTCGCGGGGGTAGCGCCCCACCGCCAGCTTGTAGAGCTTGAGCGCCTTCTTGATCGAGTCGAAGTCGGACTTCACGCGGGTCACGCGCGCGTCGTAGGACTGCCCCATGACGCTCACGGTCACGGCCGCGGCCAGCATGCCGATGATCGCGACCACGACCATGAGCTCGACGAGGGTGAAGCCGCGCAGGCGGCGAGCGGAAAAGCGCATAGGTAACTCCCGGGGCGCGGCCCTAGAACTTGAATCCCTGCACCAGCGGCAGCACGACCGCCAGCACGATGAAACCAACGATACCAGCCATGATCACGATGATGATCGGCTCGATCAGGCTCGTGGCCTTGGTGGTGGTGATCTCGACCTCTTCGTCGTAGGCCTCGGCGATCCGCTCGAGGAGCTCCTCGAGGGAGCCCGACTCCTCGCCGATCGCGATCATGTCGCCCACGACCGGGGGGAACACCTGGCTGCGCTTGATCGGCGTGGAGATGTCCTGGCCCTCGATGATCCGGTCGCGGACCTCGAGCAGGACCTTCCCCAGCAGGCGGTTGTCCACGACGGTGGACAGGATCCTGAGGCAGTCGGTGGCCTGCACGCCCGAGCGCAGGAGCGTGGCGAAGGTGTGCGCGAAGCGGGCGACGGACTGCTTGCGGAACAGGTCGCCCACGATCGGGAGCTTGAGCTTGTTGCGGTCGCGGAACATGGCGCCGTTCTCGGTGCTCGTGAACAGCGTCCAGGCAATGAACGCCACCGCCGCCAGCAGCGCGCCCAGCCACCACCAGCTGAGGAACATGTCCTTGATCGTGATCAGGATCTTGGTCGGGAGCGGGAGCGGCGTCCCGCGCTTTTGGACCACGCCCACGATCTTGGGCACCACGAACGCGAGCAGGAACACCACCACGCCGCCGCCCAGGACCATCATGATCAGGGGGTAGGTCAGCGCCGCCGAGACCTTGTTCTTGGTGCGGGCCTGGGCCTGCATGAAGTTCGCCAGGCGTGTGAGCACGTCGTCGAGGGCGCCGGCCTCCTCGCCCGCGCGGACCATGTTCACGTAGAGCGGATCGAACAGCTCGGGGTGGTTGCCCAGCGCGTCGGCGATCCCCACGCCCCCGCGCACGGCCTCGCGGATCTGGCGCAGGACCGTGCTCAGGTACTTGTCCGAGACCTGGTTGATCACCGAGGAGATCGCGTCGATCAGGGGAATGCCCGCCTTGAGCAGGGTCGCGAGCAGGCGGGTCACCGAGACCATTTCGGCGCGGGCGCCGCCTATGAACAGCTTCCCGCCCAGGTCCTTGAAGCTGAAGCCCACCGAGCCGCCGGCGCCGTCGCCGACGCGAATCAGCGCGCCGTCGTCCTCGCCGGCCTTGGCCTTCTTCTTGCGCTTGGCCGCGGCCATTTCGGTCACGAACAGCTTCCGGCTGCGCAGCTTCTCGCGGGCCTCGCGCGGCGAGCTGGCGTCGATGATCCCTTGGGTCAGCTCCCCCCGTCCGTCGAGCGCCTTGTAGTTGTAGACCGGCACCTGACTAGCCGAGGTCCAGCTGGGTCACGCGCAGGACCTCTTCGACGGTGGAGCTGCCCTCCACGATCTTGCGCGCGCCGTCCATGCGCAGGGTCTTGAGCCCGCGCTTGATCGCGGCCTCCTTGATCAGGCTCGCGCCGGCGCGGGCGATCACCTGCTCGCGCACGTCCTCGATGATCGGGAGGATCTCGTAGATCGCGGTGCGGCCCACGTAGCCGGTCTCGATACAGCGCTCGCAGCCCATGCCCAGGTAGATCAGCCCGTCGGCGAGGTCCTCGCGCTTGAGCCCGACCTCCTGCAGCTCCTCGGTGGTCGGCTCGTACTCGCTGCGGCAGTCGGGGCAGATCACGCGGATCAGGCGCTGGGCGATCACCGCGATCACCGAGCTGGCCACGAGGTAGGGCTCGATCCCAATGTCGAGGAGCCGGGTGACCGAGCTCGCGGCGTCGTTGGTGTGCAGGGTGGAGAACACGAGGTGACCGGTGAGCGCGGCCTGGATCGCGATCCGGGCGGTCTCGAGGTCACGGATCTCGCCGACCATCATCACGTCCGGGTCCTGGCGCAAGAGCGCGCGCAGTCCGGACTCGAAGGTCAGGCCCGCCTTCTCGTTGACCTGGATCTGGCTGATCCCGCCGAGCTGGTACTCGATCGGGTCCTCGATCGTGATGCAGTTGATCGCGTTCGAGTTGATCTTGCTCAGCCCGGCGTAGAGCGTGGTCGTCTTGCCCGAGCCCGTCGGCCCGGTGACCAGAATGATCCCGTGCTGGTAGTGAATGATCCGGTCGACCAGGCGGTAGTCGTGGGGCGCGAGCCCGATGTCCTCCAGCCGGAAGACCTTGGTCGTCTTGTCCAGGATCCGCAGCACGATCCGCTCGCCGTAGGCGGTGGGGACCGAGTTGAAGCGAATGTCGATCTCGGTGTCGCCGATCTGGCAGCTCGCGCGACCGTCCTGGGCGCGGCGGCGCTCGGCGATGTCCATTTTGGACATGACCTTCAGGCGCGAGAGCACCGCGTCCTGGAGCCGGCGGGGGAACTGGTCCTTGTCGTAGAGGATCCCGTCGATCCGGAAGCGCACGAGGAGGTAGTCCTCGAAGGGCTGGAAGTGAATGTCCGAGGCCCGCGAGCGGAAGCCGTTGCGAATGATCCCGTTGACCGCGCGAATGACCGGGCTCTTGTCCTGGTCGTTGAGCAGGTCCTCGACGGCCTCGTCGTCGTCGAAGTTGATCGAGAGCTCGTCGTCGGCGTCGATCTCGGCGATCGCCGCGTCGATATCCTGCCCGCGCCCCTGGTAGGCCCGGTTCAAGAGCGCGGTGATCTCCGAGCGCGTGGCGAGCACCGGCTGGACCTCGGTCTCGAGCTGCGTCGCGATCAGGTCCATGGAGTGGTAGTTGAAGGGCTCGCAGGTCGCGATCCGGTAGACGCCGTCCTCGTCGACGCCGAGGGCCACGAGGTTGTGCTGGCGCGCGACAGTCAGCTCGACGTTCTCGACGAACTCCTTGGGCACCTCGTAGCTCACCAGCGAGCGCTCGTAGGGCCACAGCGTCTTCTTGTGGATCACCGTGAGCAGGGCCTCCTCGGTGACCCAGCCCTTGTCGCGAATGATCCGGTCGAAGCTCTGGCCGGTCTCGGTCTCCAGGGCGAGGGCCGCCTCGACCTGCTGCTCGGTGAGGGCGCCTTCACGCACCAAAGCCTTGAGGATCCGCCGTCGCATGCCCTGCCGTCTCCGCCTACGGCGGCCCAGGATACCCGGTAAGCCACGTCGCAGGCTGACGTTCGGGGGACGAATCCCCGCCCGGCGAGGTTTAGCGCGGAATTCGAGAGACCCGGTCACAGGTCTTTTCGCACCCCTTTCGCCGTGCGTGGGCCGAACGCACGCCGTACGCAAACGCTACGGAATGCGCCCGTCAACACAGCACTTAGCTTGGGCACGCCGCATGTATCTCGTCCCCCCGGAAGGACTGGGAGGGCGCATGAGGATCGATTCAGGGGTCACCAGCACGATCCGGCGGCCCGCGGGCCAGAGCACCCTCCCGATCCCCGGCTACCGGATCCTGAGCGAGCTCGGCCGCGGCGGCATGGGCGTCGTCTATCGCGCGCTGCACCTGGGGCTCGAGCGCGAGGTCGCGCTCAAGGTGCTCGCCCCCGGCGCCCAGCTCGACCCCGAGGCGGTCGCGCGCTTCCGCCGCGAGTCCCGCACCCTCGCAGCCCTCGATCACCCCCACCTCGTGCGCGCCTACGACGCCGGCGTCGCGGGCGGACTGATCTACCTGGCCCTGGAGCTCGTCGACGGCGAGGACCTGAAGTGCGTGCTCGAGCGCCGCGGCACCTTCCCCGCGCAGGAGGCGCTGGAGGTCGTGCTCGCGGTCGCCCGCGGGCTGGCCCACGCCTACGCCTCCCCCGAGCGGATCATTCACCGCGACGTGAAGCCCAGCAACGTGCTCTGCGCGGCGGGCCCCGGCGGGCGCCTGGAGGTCAAGGTCACCGACTTCGGCCTGGCGCGGCCCAGCGACGCCGGCTCGACCTGCACCGAGCTGGGCGCGATCCTGGGGACCCCGAGCTACATGCCGCCGGAGCAGGCCCTGGGGGAGACCCTGGACCTGCGCGCCGACGTCTACGCCCTGGGCGCGACGCTCTACGAGCTCCTCACCGGACGGCCTCCCTATCAGGGGAGGGCGCTGGGGGTGATCACGCGCCGGATCCAGGGCGAGCGCTTCCCGGCCCCCTCGCAGCTCGGGATCGAGGTCCCTGCCGGCGTGGAGCGCGTGCTGGATCGCATGCTCGCGTCGGACCGGGACGCGCGCTACGCCGACTACGGCGCGCTGATCTCCGACCTCGAGGCGCTGCTCGCGGGCAAGCGCCCGCGCTGCGGGCGCGTGCCCGCCGAGCACAGCAGCCTGGTGTTCGCCGCCCCGCGCCGCGCCCGGCCGCTCGACCCTCGCCTGCCCGGGCGGCTCTTGGCGGCGGGGGCCCTGGTCGTGGGCTTCGCCGGCGTGGCCTACGCCGCCCTGCCCGCGGCGCCGCGGGAGACGGCCGCCGTGGCGCCTCCCGCGCCGACGGAGCGCCGAGGCACGGTCCCGCAGCGGCGCGTGGGTCAGCCCCTGGCCCAGACCGTCGCGCCCACGGTGGACCGCGCCTCGGTGCGCGCTCTGCTCGGCGCCTTCCGCGAGCGCACGCAGAGCACGGTGAAGTACCGGGTGCGCCTGAGCTCGGAGGTGCCAGGCGCGCGCCTGGTGCTCGACGGCGCGCCCGCGCCGCTCCCCTACGACGCGCTCCTGCTCCAGGACCGGACCCTCGAGTGCGAGGTCTCGGCGCCGGGGCACGCCCCGCTGCGCCGCCGCCTCCGCGTCGATCGCCCGCTCGAGGTCACCCTCGACCCGACGCCGCTGCCGGGGCGCGAGCTCCAGGTCCTGCGCGAGGTCCCCCTGTTCGAGCCCCCGACCCCCGGCGAGGTTCCCCCGGGCTCGAGCAGCGGCTGGATCTACGTGCTCGCGCCCAATGCCGACGGCGTGCGAGAGGTGAGCGAGTTCGCGGTGCTCCCCTTCTCCAGCCCTCAGGGCGCGGAGTTCACCCTCCCCCTGGCGCAGCGGGTCACGGCCCTCGCCGGGGGCGCCCCGCCGCGCGGCTGGCGCGTCGAGCTCGGGCTCGAGTTCGTGAAGGGCGCCCACGCGACCTGGGAGCTCTCGACCCTGACGGCCCTGGACGGGCGCCAGCTCTGCGTGCGGGTGCAGGGCGCGCGGCTCGAGCTCGGCACGCGCTGGGGCAGCGAGCACTACCGCGTCGCCCTGGCCCAGGACCTGGAGCAGGCGCCTGCCGGGCTGCGCGTGGAGTGGAACGGGGAGACGCTCTCCGTCGCCACCCGCGAGGCCGAGGGCGCGTTCGCTCCGGCCCTCTCCCTGGCCCCGAGCTGGGAGCCGGTGCCCGACTACGGCGCGACCCTGGCCTTCCGCGACTTCGGCGACTCCCCCGCGTCCAGCCACGCGAGCATGCGCCGCCCGCGGCTCGCGCTCCTCGGCGAGTAACCCAGACAGCAGCAGACCAGGTGCAGCGACTGGATCGCGCCCTTCAGTCGCCGAGGGGGTCGGCGCTCCCGGTGCCGAACACCTCGAGCGCTTGGTCCACCAGGCTGCGCCCCGGGTCCTCGAGCTTGCTGTCGGGGATCAGGGGTGGGAGCCAGGCGTCGCGCTTGGCCTGAGCGTGGACCTCGCGGCGGGCCCGCGCGCCGAACGCGACCTCGTCCGCGAACTCCGGGTCGTCGAGGATCGTAGGCCGCACGAACACGCACAGGCGGCGGGTGTCCCGGCTGCGGGTCCAGGTCTTGAACAGGTGCCCCAGGATCGGAAGGTCGCCGAGGAAGGGGACCTTGCGCTCCTCGATCGACTCGCTCTCCTGGTTCAGCCCGCCGATCACCACGTAGCGCCCGTTGGGCACGGTGACGACCCCCGAGTACGAGCGGCTCGACTTGGGCGGGGGCAGCCCGCCGCCCCCGCCGGCGCTGAACGCCGAGAGCCGCAGGTCGAGCTGGAGGGTCAGGCTCTCGGTGCCGTGGACCTGGGGGGTCACGCTCAGGCTGCTCGTGGCGTTCACGAACTCGACCCCGGTGGCCTGTCCGCTGCCCTGCACGAAGCTGGTGACCTGGATCGGGATCTCGTCGGAGAAGTCGAAGCTCGCGGCCACGTTGTCGTCGACCAGGGTGAAGGGCTGGTTGATCAGCCGCGACTCGGCGCGGGTCGCGAGCGCCCGGGCCACGATCGGGATCCGGTCGAAGCTGTCCTTGGTCAACGCCGCGGCGAAGCCGAAGTTCCCCGCGCCGGTGAGCTCGTTGGGCACGCGGCTGATCCCGACCGGGTTCCCGGCGGCGTCGAGGCGCGGGGTGAGGCTCGACCCGCCGAAGCCGGTGGCCAGGATCGGGCGCAGGCTGCCCTCGTGGGCGTCGGTCAGCCCGGTGAGCTCGAAGCCCAGGCTCACGCTGTCGGGCTCGCTCAGCTCCCAGATCTGGACCTCGATCAGGACCCGCGCCGGGTGACGGTCGAGCTCCGCGAGCAGGCTCAGGATCCGCTCCAGCCGCGCCGGGGGCGCCTGGATCATGAGCGCGTTGCGCCGCTCGTCGGCCACGATCCGCGTGCGCAGCCCGCGGAGCTGGGTCTCGTCTTCGATCACGACCTGGCTCGGGCCCTCGGGCCCCTCGCCGCCCGCGGGGGGCGGCGCGGCGGTCGCCTGCTCGCTCAGGAGCTGCTCGAGCTTCCCGGCGAGGTAGAGCGCGTCGGCGGCCTGGCAGGCGTAGACGTAGAGGTTCCCCAGGGGGTCGGGCACCGCGCGGTCGAGGCGCCCGACGAGCTCCTCGATCAGTCCCAGGTCGCCGGGGTGGGCGACCACGATCAACTGGTTCGTGCGCGCCTCGCTGACCACGTTCGGCTGCTGCAGCGGCTGCGCGCCGGGCTGGAGCCCGCTCTGCGCGAAGGCGGTCAGCACCCCGGTCAGCGCCTGGGCCACGTCCGCCGCCGGCGCGTGGCGCAGGTCGAACACCCGCATGTCCAGCCGCGGGCCGGGGACGTCCAGGGCCGCGATCAGGCGCTGGTAGTAGCGCACGCGGCTCGCCAGGTCGGTGACCACGATCAGCTCGCCCCCGGGGACGTAGAAGGACCCCGAGCTCCCGAAGCCGCGGTCGCGGGCGGCGAGGTTGCGCAAGGTGCTGAAGATCCCGCTCGCCCCGCCGTGGCGGATCGGGAACACCGCGGTCACGACCTCGTCGTGGGCGGGGAGCGGGTCGCCCGGACCCACGTAGCGATAGGGCGCGGGCGCCGACTGCGGCGCGAGCTGGGTCAAGGTCGCCTGCACGATCCAACTGCCCTGGGGCGGCTTCTGCTCGATCACGCTCACCCCGTAGGTCGCCAGGATCTGCTTGGCCTCCTTCCAGGTCAGCTCCGCCGAGAGCCCGGTCAGGAAGCGCATGCGCACCGGCGTCGCGCGCAGCTCGGGGCTGTCGAACACCAGCGCCCCCAGGGCTCGCCCCCACAGCGCGAGGAAGTCCGCGGGGTGCACCTCCTGGTTCGGGGCGTAGCTGAAGCGGTAGCGGGTGGCGTCCAGCGACGCCGGGGCCTGCTCCTGGGCCAGGGCCACGGTCGTCAGCGCGACCGCCAGCGGGATCCAACGGCGACGCACGGGCACCTCCCTGTCCAGGGAACGCGCCGCGAACGCCGAGGTTCACCTGTCGCGCAGATCGCACACCTCGCGGTTCGTCCGCGGTTCAGCGCCCTATCGGCCAGGGCTTGGGGCCCGGCACGTCCCGTGCGCGCCTCGTTCCCCGGAGGCCCCATGACCGCACGCCTGCTGCCCCTCGCCCTCGTCTGCGTCTCCCTCGCGCACGCCCAGGAGGCGCGCCCCGACGCCACGCGCACCCGCCACACGGTGGTCTCGCGGCTCACGGGCGACCAGCGCCTGCGCGCGCGGCTGGCGGCGCGGGACGACCCCGCCGCGGACGCGCTGCTCGAGCGCCTGCGGCTCTCGCTCCTGGACCCGAGCCTCGCCGGGACCCGAGCCGAGGGCTACGGCGAAGTCCCGGGCGCGACGCCCTTCGTCCGAGGCAAGGGCGACGCCAGCGCCGTGGCCATGGACGACGTGGCCCAGGGCGCCCTCGGCGACTGCTACCTGCTCGCGTCCTTGATCGCGATCGCGCGCCTCGACCCCGGCCACCTCGAGGGCCTGATCGCCGAGGGGGAGCCGGGCACGTTCCAGGTCACCCTCTGGCACCCGATCGCTCCGCGCCAGGCGGGGCTCACCGCGCTGCGCGACGGCGCGCGGGAGGCGCTGCGTCGCCTGCGTGGCCAGGGGGTCGGCCCCCGCGAGACCTTCGCGGTCAACGGCCGGATCCCGCTGCGCGAGGGCGACGCAGCCTTCGCCCGCCAGGGCGACCGCTTCGTGGGCAAGGACGGCCAGGTCTACCACGTGGAGCTGTGGCCGATTCTGTTCGAGAAGGCCTTCGCCCGCATGCACGGCGGCTTCGAGGAGATCGTGGGCGGCTACCCCGCCTACGCGCTCATGGCCCTCAGCGGGCGCCGCGCGCGCAACGTCGGGCTCACGTTCCGCAGCGACCGCGGGATCGAGACCGTGCTCCGCGAAGCCCTCGACGAGCGCCGGCCCGTGATCGTCTCGAGCAAGCGCGGCGCCGAGGACCTGGGCGTCGTCGGCGGGCACGCCTACGTGCTCCTCGAGGTCGAGTCCGGCGGGTTCCGGCTCTACAACCCCTGGGGCCGCCGACACCCCGAGCGCCCGCTGACCGCCCGCGAGCTGCGCCGGCTGTTCCACCGCGCGACCCTCGGCCCGCGCTTCCCCGCGCGCTAGCCCTCGTCCTCCTCCAGCTCGCGCTCGAGGGTCTCGCCGTCGGCGATCGCGCGGTAGAGGGTCTGGCGCGTGACCTGCGCCGCGCGGGCGGCGGCGGCGACCGAGCCGTTGGCGCGGGCCACGGCCTGGCGCGCGTAGTGCAGCGCGAAGAGCTGCTTGGCGTCGCGGAAGCTGCGCTCGAACAGCCGCGGCGAGAGCTCGCGGCCTACGTCCTCGGGCTCGAGGTGCTCGACCTCGATCGCCTGGCCGCGGGCGAACACCGCCGCGCGCTCGAGCACGTTCTGCAGCTCGCGCACGTTGCCCCGCCACTGGCGACGCGAGAGCTCGGCCAGGGCACCCACGCTCAAGCCGGCGGCCGGGATCCCCCGCGCGGTGACCTTGCTCAGGATCGCCTCGGCGAGCAGGGGCAGGTCTCCGGCGCGCTCGCGCAGCGGGGGCAGCTCGACCCGGAACACCGCCAGCCGGAAGTAGAGGTCCTCGCGGAAGGTCCTCTCGGCCACCATGCTCCGCAGGTCGCGGTTGGTCGCGGCCACGATCCGCACGTCGACCTGGCGCGACTCCGTCGCCCCCAGCCGGCGCAGCTCGCCGTCCTGCAGCACGCGCAGGAGCTTGGCCTGGGCCTCGAGGGGCAGCTCC
>JAWKSZ010000042.1:0-70306 GCA_041402045.1 Planctomycetota bacterium
TCCGACCCCGCGCTCACGCTTGCACCCTACCCGCTGCAGCGGCTTCGAGCCGGCCCGGACCGGACGTTCGATCCGGGTTAGGCTAGGACCACGGGCGCGGGGGCCAACCCGCTGCGCGAGCGCCTCGGAGAGGCCCTTGAACCACGCGGGCGCGGCCCGCCGAGAGGACCCATGATCCACCCCCGTACGCTGCTCCTCGTCGGCTCCTTCCTCGGCGTCGCCGTCTGCGCGCGCGCCCAGGACCAGCGCTTCGAGCCCAACCAGACCCGGCGCACCGCGGTGCGCATGGAGCCCGGCGACTACAAGGGCTTGTTCTGCGACAACGAGGACTGGTACGCGGTCGAGGTGCCCGCCGACAAGCGGCTCGAGGTCACCGTCAAGTTCACGCACGCTCAGGGCGACCTGGACCTCGAGCTCCAGGACAAGCGCGGGCGGCTCGTGGCCTGGTCCCGCGGGAGCAAGGACGAGGAGGTCGCCTCGCTGCGGCTCGCCGAGGCCCAGCCGGTGTTCGTGCGCGTGCACGGCGCGCAGGCGGCCTACGAGCTGCACCTCGGCCTCGCCGACGCCAGCTTCGACGGGGCCCAGGCCTCGGACGTCACCTGCTGGGGCTCCGACTGGTATGCCCTGGACGTGACCGAGGGCAAGGAGGTCCGCGCCAAGGTCACCTTCAGCCACGCCAAGGGCGACCTGGACCTGGGGCTCCTCGACGACGAGGGCAACGAGCTCATGAGCAGCTCGGGCCAGGGCGACGCCGAGGAGCTGCGCTGGCTGGCGCCGCGCTCCATGCGCGTGCTGCTCCACGTGTTCCACGTGCACCGCGCCCAGACCCAGTATTCGCTCTCGGTCGGCGTCGGCGAGGCCGTCGCCGAGGACCTGGCCAAGGTGTTCCAGGAGGAGCGCCCGGAGACCGCGGGGGAGGACGTGCTCGAGCTGCGCACGGGCGAGGTCCTGCGCGGCACGGTGCTCACCGAGCGCGTGACCCTCGTGACCCGCTACGCCGACCTCGAGCTGCCCTGCGCGCAGGTCGCGGGGATCCGCCTGGCCGACGGCGGCGGCCTCGACAAGCTGATCACCGTGCGCGAGGACCGGCTCAACGGCTTCCTGCGCTCGCCGACCCTGGAGTTCAAGCTCTCCGGGTTGGAGGCCCCGATCGAGGTGCGCACCGCGCGGGTCGCGGGGATCACGTTCGGGCGCCGCGGCGGCGAGCGCAGCCGCCCGCTCCCGCCGGACCTGGTCAGCGTGCAGCTCCGCGGCGGCGACCGCTTCACCGGGCGCGTGGTCGGGAGCGGGGCCGAGGGCGCCCAGGCCTGGGTCCTGGATATCGAGTTCGCGGAGGTGCCCCTCCAGCGCGCGGACCTGCTGAGCCTGTCCTGCGAGCGCACCGGCCAGACGACGGTGGTCCGCCGGGACCAGACCACGATCCGCGGCAAGCTGAACCTCGAGGCGATCCCGCTCCAGGTGTGCGTGAACGGCCTCGACGGCCCGACCTTCAGCGTGCACCCCAGCGCGGTGAGCGTGATCAACTTCGAGCTCCAGCGCGGCTCGGGGACGCTCAACGAGACCCAGCTGCGCCAGGTGCTCAAGCGCCTGACCGCGGGCCAGGCGAGCCCCGACCTCCTGCGCGAGATCGCGAGCGGCAAGGACCTCGTGCCCCGGCTCTCGGACCTGCGGCCCATGGTCCCGATCGCCGACGGCGGCGACCGCGACCTCGAGCGGCACCTGCTGGGGCTCTCGGATCCGCAGCAGCAGTTCGCCTGGTTCGAGATCCTGCTGCGCGTCGACGCCAAGCTGCGCGACGACGTCGCCGAGCTCGTGGGCAGCGCCGCGACCAGCAACGACGCGCGGGAGGCGGGGGTCGTGGCCCTGGTCGACCTCGCGATCCACGGCGGGCCCTACGGGCCCCTGGAGCAGGCGTGCAACTCGCCGGCCTCACAGAGCCTCGTGGTCCAGGCGGCCATGGGCTCCAAGGACCAGAACCTGATCGACTGGACCATGAACCGCGTGCGCCGGTTCCGCAGCGGGCGCGGCCTGAACGTGACCGACGGCAAGCGCGCCGAGTTCGTGGAAGAGCTCGTCGAGCTCCTGGAGGGCCGCTGAGCGCGCGAGGAGGACTCCTGATCTGCGCCCTGATCGCCGCCGCGCCCTGGGCGCGCGGGCAGAGCCTGCGCCACGAGCGCGCCCCCGACGGCGGCAAGGGCCGCGTGGTCGCGGCGCCCCACGGGGGCTACGACCTGCACACCGAGGCGATCGCGCCTCAGATCGCCGAGGCCCTGGGCTGGGGGCTGGTGGTGGCGGAGGGCTACCGCAGCAAGCAGGAGCGGCGCTGGTTCGACGTGAACCGCCCCACCGAGCGCGCCTGGGAGCGCGGCGGGTTCGCCGAGGGGCAGGAGACCCTCGCCGGCCACAAGCTCTTCAAGCGCTACCGCGAGGCCTTGTTCGAGGCCGGGCGCGCGGCGCCGCTGCAGCTCCTGGTCGAGATCCACGGGCACGCGCGCCGCGAGCGCGTGGGCGGGAAGCGGGTCACGGTGCAGGTGATCGAGCTGGCCCACGAGGGGATCGAGCGCGGGGCGCTGCGCGCGCTGGCCGCGCGCTACGCCGAGCTGGTGCAGGAGCTGCCCGAGGACCAGCGCGTGCCCCTGGCGATCGAGGGCCTCGACCGTAGCTACCGCTATCAGGGCCAGGAGCTCGAGTTCTACTACCACGCCAGCGGGGCCAAGGAGGCGGGCTCGCTCAACGGCGCGGTGTCCCAGCGCGCGCTGCACTTCGAGCTCCCGCCTCGGGTGCGAGCCGAGGGCGCGCGCGACGCCTACGCCAAGCTCCTGAGCGAGCTCCTGCGTTGGCTGGTCGACGGAGACGCCAAGCGGTGAGCCCCGCGTCGCCGGAGGCGACCCGCGCCTGGCCCCCCAGGATCGAGCCCACCGGCCCCGGGCTGATCGAGCTCGTGCGCCTGGTGAGCGAGCTCCCTCGCCGCGAGCGCTGGACCCGGGAGCGCACCTGGCGCGAGTTCGGCCGCCGCAGCCCGAACGAGGTGCTCCGCGCCGGCGAGGTGCCCTACATAGGGCCCTGCCCCGAGCTCTCGAGCCTGGCGGCCCTCGCCCTTCAGCACAACGGCCTCGAGCCGACCCTGATCCTGACCGGGATCCAGCGCAGCCTGCAGGCCATGAAGTTCCAAACCGGGCTCGAGGTCGACCTCGACGGCGAGCGCTGGGTGATCGGGTTCGCGATCTCCTCGTCCTACTGCTACGCCGGCCGGTTCGTCGAGACCCCGCGCCGGCCGCAGGTGCTGCGCCAGGACGCCTCGCGCATGGACCCGGACACGCCGTTCCTGGCCTGGTTCGACCCGGCCGGGGTGGACGCGCTGGAGCGCCTGCTCTCGGGCTACGCGCTGCGCCCGCACTTCGCCCACCTGGCGAGCCACGGGGCCTCGCGCCTGCGCTACGCCTGGCACCGCCGCAAGGCCCTCGACCCCCGCCGCGCCGAGGGCGGCGGGCGCGTCCCCGGGGGCGGAGGACGCTGGGCGTGACCGAGGTCCTGCTGCTGCACCACGCCCTGGGACAGACCCCCTGAAACTAGACCCGGGCGAGGTTCTTCGAGCCCTGCTCCTGGTCGCGCAGGGCGGCGGCCACGAACCCCGAGAACAGCGGGTGCGCGCGGATCAGGCGCGACTGGAACTCGGGGTGGAACTGCACGCCCACGAAGAACGGGTGCTCCTTGAGCTCCACGATCTCGACCAGCGAGCCGTCGGGCGACGTGCCGGCGAAGACCACGCCGACCTGCTCGAAGGCCTCGCGGTAGGCGTTGTTGAACTCGAAGCGGTGCCGGTGGCGCTCGGAGACCTTGTCCTCGCCATACAGCGTACGCGAGAGGCTGCCGGTGGCGAGCTTGCAGGGGTAGGCGCCCAGGCGCATGGTCCCGCCCTTGTCCTTGACCCCCTCCTGCTCCTCCATGAGCGCGATCACCGGGGCCTTGCACGCCGGCTGGAACTCGGTGGAGTGCGCCCCGTCGAGCCCCGCCAGGTGCCGGCCGATCTCGATACAGGCGGCTTGCATGCCCAGGCACACCCCGAAGAAGGGGATCTGGTTCTCGCGGGCCCAGCGCACGGCCTGGATCTTGCCCTCGATCCCGCGCTCGCCGAAGCCCGAGGCCACGAGCACGCCGGACACGCCCTCGAGCAGCTCGTCGGCGCTCCCGTCCTCGATCGCCTCCGCCGAGACCCGGCGCACCTTGACGTGGCACTTGTTGGCCACGCCGGCGTGGGTCAAGGACTCGTACTTCGACTTGTAGGCGTCCTGGAGCTCGATGTACTTGCCCACGAGGGCGACCTCGACCTCCCGCGGCGGGTTGATCAGGACCTCGACGCGCTCCTCCCAGCGGGTGAAGTCCGCGCCCCGGGAGTCGATATCCAGGAGCCCGAGGATCGCGCGGTCGAGGCCCTGGTCGCGGAGCACGAGGGGGATCTCGTAGATCGAGTGCTCGACGTCCTCCTCCACGAAGCAGGCGTCGGGGGGCACGTTGCAGAAGCGCGAGATCTTCAGCCGCACCTCCTCGGGCACCGGCTGCTCGGCGCGGCAGATCAGCATGTGGGGCTGGATCCCGATCTCGCGCAGCTTGCCCACCGAGTGTTGGGTGGGCTTGGTCTTGAGCTCGCCCGAGGCGCGGAGGTAGGGCAGGAGCGTCAGGTGAATGCAGAGCACGTTGGGGGCGCCGATCTCCCAGGTGAGCTGACGGATCGCCTCCAGGAAGGGCAGGGACTCGATATCGCCCACGGTCCCGCCGACCTCGGAGATCACCACGTCGGCCTCGGCGGCGAGGCTGCGGATCCGGGCCTTGATCTCGTCGGTAATGTGCGGCACGACCTGCACGGTCTTGCCCAGGTAGTCGCCGCGGCGCTCCTTGCGGATCACGTCGTTGTAGATCCGACCCGTGGTGAAGTTCGAGTTCTTGCTCAGCCGCGAGTTGGTGAAGCGGTAGTAGTGCCCGAGGTCGAGGTCGGTCTCGGTCCCGTCGTCGAGCACGTAGACCTCGCCGTGCTGGTAGGGCGACATGGTCCCCGGGTCGACGTTGATGTACGGGTCGATCTTCTGCATGGCGACCTTGAGCCCGCGGTGCTCGAGGAGCATGCCGATCGAGGCTGCGGTCAGGCCCTTGCCCAGGGACGAGACCGCCGCCGCCGGTGACGAAGATGTGCTTGGTCGGGCCGCCGCGGTGTGCGCGATACCTCCCGCTCTTCATGGTGTCGCCCTCTTTGCTCCGTGAGTCGCGCGAGGAAGCGCTCGTGGTCCTCTGGGGTGTCGATCCCCCGCGCGCCGGAGGCCTCGACCACCGCCACGCGGATTCGGTGTCCGTGATAGAGCGCCCGCAGCTGCTCCAGCCGCTCGACGCGCTCCAGGGGCGCCGGGTCGAGCTTACAAAACGCCTGGAGGAAGTCGGGGCGGAAGGCATACACCCCCACGTGACGCAGGGGGTGCACCGGGCTCCCGGGCTCGAGGGCGCCCGCGGGGATCGGCGCCCGCGAGAAGTAGAGCGCGTAGCCCGCGGCGTCCCGCACGAGCTGACCACCTGGGAGCGCTCCCAGTCGTCGGGGTCGAGGGGCTCGGCCAGGGTCCCCATGGGTCGCCCTGCTCCATGGCCTGATCAGCCGCTGCACGTGCTCCGGGTCGATCTCGGGCTCGTCGCCCTGGACGTTCACGATCAGCTCGAGGGAGTCGTCGGCCAGGAGCCGCGCGGCCTCGGCCACGCGGTCGGTCCCGCTCTGGTGCCCGGGGTCGGTCATGAGCGCCTCGGCGCCGAACTCCCGGGCGGCGGCCAGGATCTCCTCGGAGTCCGTGGCGATCACCACCCGGGCCACCCCCAGGCCCTGGATCCGCTCGTGGACGTGCTGGATCACGTACTTGCCCGAGCGCTTGAGGAGCAGCTTGCGCGGGAGGCGGCTGGCCTCCAGGCGGGCGGGAAGAATGCAAGCGGTCCGCAGCATTGACGTATCATACGCCTGCCGCGGACCACCGTCCGCGGGGGAAGGAAGCCCTTATGCGCACGGCGTTTTCGCTGGCTCTGGCCCTGCTCGTGGTCGCCCCGGCCACCCTCTTCGCCCAGGACGAGGAGGACGACCCCTTCGCCCGGCTCTACGGCGACGACGACGACACCTTCGGCGACGACGACCTGCCCACCGAGCCGATCCCCCGGGCCTGGGTCCTGCTGGAGCACGGGCGCCACGACGAGGCCGAGGCCCTGTTCTCCAGCGCCGCGGCCAACGAGGACGCCAGCGACGACGAGCTGGGCTACGCCCTCGAGGGCCTGGGGCGGCTCCTGCTCAAGACCGGCCGGGACGACGAGCTGCCCCCGATCCTCGAGCGCCTGGCGCCGGTGGACAGCGCCCGGGCCAAGCTCCTGGGAGGGATCCTGGCCGAGCACCGGGGTGAGCTGGACCAGGCGCTCCAGGGCTACCGCGAGGCCTTCGCCCTGACGAAGGCCAGCGCGAGCTACCACCGCCTGGAGGCGCTGGTGCGCCAGGGTGAGCTCCTGCGGCACCAGGACACCCAGGCCGCGGGCCAGGCCTTCGAGCAGGTGCTGACCCTCTACTCGGCGCAGAGCCAGCTCACCGCCCGTGAGTTCACCTGGGTCGCCCGCGCCTGCCGGCGCCTGGACGTGTTCCCCGACGTCAAGCGCGGCTACGCCAAGGGCATGGTCGAGTACAGCCGACGCATGCTCGATCAGGCGCAGCTCTCGGACGCGACCTACACCGGCTGCTACGTCGAGGCCGGCGAGCTGGCCCTGGCGAAGTACGACACGGTGGGCGCGCTCAAGAACTTCGAGAAGGCCTGCCGCCTCGACCCCAACAACCCCCAGGCCCGGGTGGGTCTGGCCCGCAGCCTGACCGAGGCCTTCTACCGCGGCCAGGGCCGCTACCAGTCGGCGGCGGACAACCTCAAGCAGGCGCTGGCGATCAACCCGACCTACGCCCCGGCCCACGCCACGCTGGCGGCCACGGACATTACCGACGGGCTCTACGAAGAGGCGGCGGAGCGCCTCGAGATCGGGCTGCGCGCGCGCCCGGCGGACGTGGACCTCCTGGCTTACCAGGCGGCGCTGCCCATGCTCCGCGGCGACAAGGCGCGCTTCAAGCAGCTCGAGGACGCGCTCCTGGCCAAGCGCCCCAAGTGCGCGCGCTTCTACGAGGTGATCGCGGACCTGATCGGGAGCAAGCGCTTCCGCTACGCCGAGGCCCGCGACCTCGCGCGCAAGGGGTTGATCGTGCGCCCGGGCTACCACCCGCTGCTCACGATCCTGGGCATGAACCTCACCCGCACCAACGAGGAGGAGGAGGGGCTGCGCCTGCTCAAGCAGGCGTTCGAGGAGGACCCCTACAACGTGTTCACGTTCAACTACCTCCAGCTCTTCGACCGCCTGGAGGAGCAGTACGTGACCGCCACGATCCCCGGGTTCGTGGTGCGCATGCACAAGGACGAGGAGGTCGTCGCGGATCACGTGTTCGAGCTGCTGGCAGGAGGCTCGCGGAGAGCTCCAGGGCCGCTATCACACGATCCCGCAGACCGTGCTCGTCGAGTTCTTCCCCAACCACAACGACTTCTCGTCCCGCTCGGTCGGGCTCCCGGGCATGCCGATCCTGGGCGTGTGCTTCGGCAACACCATGACCGTGCTCTCCCGCGGCGACCGCGAGAAGCCGCCCTTCCACTCCTGGGGGCGCACGCTCTGGCACGAGTTCGCCCACGTGGCGACGCTGACCCGCACCGAGAACCGCACCCCGCGCTGGTTCACCGAGGGGCTGAGCGTCTACGAGGAGTCGCTGGGTCGCCCCAACTGGGCGCGGACCTACGACGCGGACATCATGTCGCTGCTCTCGAACGAGCTCCTGCTCCCGATCGCGACCCTGGACGAGGGCTTCACCAAGCCCAAGTACGGCAACCAGGTGATCATGAGCTACTACCAGGGCGGGATCACCTGCGAGTTCATCGTCGCTCGCTGGGGCTTCCAGACGATCCTGGACATGCTCGACGGCTACCGCGAGGGCAAGCTCACCCCGCAGGTGATCCGGCGAGGCCTGCGGCCTCGAGCCCGAGGACTTCGACGCCGAGTTCCGCACCTGGCTCGAGCGCCGCTTCGCGCACTACGCCTACCGCGCCGCCCCGACCCCCATGCTGCGGGACGCCTGGGCCCAGCAGGTGAACGACGACCCCTGGGACGTCTCCGCCCGCGGGCGCCTGGCCTGGGCCAACGCGCTCCACGGCCGCCGCGCCGACGCCGAGCTGCACGCGGGCCTGGCCCTCGAGCACGGCGAGCGGGCCCTCGCGCGCTGGGACGCGCTGAGCGAGGTCGACGCCCTGGGCGGGACGCCGGACTGGTCGACCCTCGCGGTGGCGCGGGTGGTCGCGATCCGCGCCGGCGTCGCCGACGCGCACCTGGCCCTGGCCCTCACCGCCAAGGACGGCCAGACGCAGCTGCGCCACGCGCGCACCGCGCTGCGCCTGGGGACCCGCGACCCCGTGCTTCACGCCTGATCGCGGGCACCGAGCGCGCGCGCAAGAACTTCAAGGCCGCCCTCGCGGCGCACCAGGAGGTCATGCGCCTCAGCCCGCCCAAGGCCGAGAACTACTCGCTCCTGGCCGCGCTCTACGGGCAGCTCGGCCAGAAGGACGAGGCCATGGCCGCCCTCGAGCAGGTGTGCGTCTACTCCACCGAGAACGTGGACGCGCGCATGCAGGTCGCGACCTACGCCAAGGAGCAGGGCCGCTGGGAGACCGTGGCCCGCGTGCTCGGCGACATGCCGCTGCTCGACCCCTTCGTGGCCGAGGCCCACGTGCTGCTCGGCGACGCCCTGCGCGAGACCTACGCCAACCACGGCGAGGCGCGGCTGAAGCAGATCGAGCGCGAGTATCGGATCGCCCTGGCCCTCGAGACGACCTACCGCGCGTCCTGCCTCTACGGCCGCGCCTGGGCCCTGGCCAAGCTCGGCCAGACCGAGGAGGCCAAGGAACAGGTGAACCTCGCGCTCCAGGACGACCCCGACCACAAGGGCGCCCAGGCGCTCAAGGCCGAACTCGGGGAGTAGGCGGCGTTCGCGCAAGTCGCCGACGAACACCCCCAGGTCGTGGTTCCCCGCTAAGGAGAGCGACGCTCGAAGATCCCCCTGCACGCCGCCTCTCCCGCCGCTACGCTGCTCCTGCCGGGTTGGGAGGTGGACCGTGCACGACGACTCGAACCAGGATCTCCCGATCAGCTCTGGCTTCCGCGTGCACCGGCGCCCGCGCCGCGAGAGCACCCCCGGAGAGGCCCTGTTCGCCTACGCCTTCGTGGTCGCGATCGGGGTCGCGCTCGGCGCGGCGGGCGGCGCGTTCTTTGTTCTCTCGTTCGACGCCGCTTCACCCGCAGCGCCGCGATCGATCGCGCCATGACCGAGCCCGCGAGCGCGGCGATCACCCGGGCCGTGATCGGAGGCGTGATCGGCGCGGCGTGCGCCTTCGGCTTCGCCGCGCGCGCCCAGCGCGGGGGCTACGGCGCGACCGAAAAGGCCAGCGCTGACGTCGGTACAGGTCGGCAGCAATCGTCGTCCCTGGCAAGGCGAGGAGGGAGCAATGCGGGCCATTGTGACCGACGAACAACACAGCCAGGGGCGGCGAGGGCGTTGATACCGGAACGTCTGACGTGCAGCACTAGGGGTCGAGGGGCCGTCGCCGCGCTGGCGCACCGCGAGGGACGGCGGTAGTCGGTGATCCGGTGGGTGCGGGGAGCGAAGCGCCCGACCTCGTAGCCGAGGGTCGCGCGGCAGCGCGCGTGGAAGCTCGAGATCCGCGCGGCGCCCAGGTAGAAGCTCTGGTCCCGGGAGGTCACCACGCGCGCTTGGGGCACCTCGTGGGCGAGGAGGAAGCGCCCGGCGTTGCGCAGGTTGGTCGTGGTGTGCCGGGCGTAGGGGTCGACGGCGATCCGCCAGGGCGGGAGCGCGCGCGCCTCGAGCAGGAACCGCCGCAGCTCGACGGCCTCGTTGAACCCGGTGCCCGTGGGGTGCACGTTGCCGCCGCTGAGCAGGAGCACCTGGGAGCCCTCGCGCCGGAACACCCGCGCGGCGAGCCGCGCGCGCCTTGGCTTTGGCGTGGAGCGGCGCGGTCTGCCCTCCACCGCGTAGCCGGGGACCACGAGCACCGCCGCCGGCGCCGCCCGCGCGTCGGAGCTCAACCCGCGCAGGAGCGCGCTGGCGTCGGCGTTCAGCCCGGCGACGTCGACGGCGCGACCGTCGCTCTGCGCGCTGCGGCGTCGGCCTCGACGTGGCGGCCGGGTCCAGGGCCGGGGGCAGCGCGCGCCTGGTCTTCCTGCGCGAGGAGCGCCCCCGACCCGTCGCGGAGTCGCCCCTGGATCCGTCCGTCCTGATCCGGTAGGCCGCCTGCAGCGCGGGGGCCGACGCCAGGCGACCCGAGAGCCCGCCCTCGGGGGCGAGGGTCGCGCGCACAAGGTCGCCGCGGCGCTCGGCCGCGCCGCGCAGGGTGACCACCCTCCGCCTGGGGTCCAGGGTGGCGCCTGGCGGCGCAGCCTCCTCGACGGCGACGAGCCCGAGGCGGCTCTCGAATAGCCTGGTCCGCGGCGTCGCGCCCCGCGAGCAGGAACACTCCCCTCGCCCCGGGAGGGAGCGCGAAGCAGGAGCAGGAACCACGGGTGAGGCGAACGGCGCGTTTCGTCACGGGCGCGGGTGGGGCAAACCCCAGGGCGTCGCTCCAAGTCCTTTGCGGACGTTGAATGGACCCCACCTGCGGTTCACTGGCGGAATTCCTCCGGCGCGCCGCCGGTGAGGCGTCCCACCGGTGACCTCGGGCGTGCACCCGATCGCCCGGCCTGCGCGGTTTGGTGAGGCGTTCCGCACGCTCTTGCGCCGCACGCCTCAGGCACGCGGTGTGCACCCGAACCCAGCGGAGGCGGGCCCATGAACCCGGACTGGGACGGCTGGATCTCGGCGAGCGACCCGGCGGACGTGGGGCTCTCCCTGCGCAAGCTGTGGCGGCTCCCGGCTCCGCGCTGGGCCCGCAGCTTGCCCCCGGCCGCGCTCGACCAGCGCCTGCGCCACGGCGACTGTCGGGCGGCGGTCGTGGTCTCCAGCGATCCGCTCTTGATCGCCGCCTACACCGACGAGCTCGACTGCGCGGTGCTCCTGCGCTTCCCCGTCGAGCTGGCCGCGGCCTACGGCCTCGAGGTCGGCAGCCGCCTGCTGGCGGTGACCACCTACGCCCGCCAGGGCGAGCGCGCCGAGGACCTCAAGCCGGGGCCGCGCGCGAGCGGCGAGGTCCGCAACGTCCTGCCCCTGATCGCCGAGTTCCTCGTCGACGACCTGGAGGCGGTCGAGGCCCGCAAGGCGCAGATCTCCGAGGACGAGTGGCGCCGCGCCGGTCGCCGCGCGCGCACTGCCCTGCGCCGTCAGCCCAAGCCGATCCGCCACGGGCACCCCTACGTCAGCCAGCTCAGCCCCCGGCGCTTCCGGCGCATGGCGGAGCACGTGGCGAACCTGCCCCAGCCCGAGGCCAGCTCGGGGGCGGTCGAGGCGCCTGAGCGCCCGCCAAGCGTGGCGCTCAACGTGGTGACGGTGCCGCTCCCGGTGGTCGCGCTGGTCGCGGCCCTCGCGGCCTGACGTCGCGCACGAACTCGGTCAGCGCCTCGCGGCGTAGCCGGGCACCAGGAGCAGACTCGCGCGCGCGCCCTCGGCAGGCACGCGCCACACCTCGAGCCGCGGCTCCTCGGGCAAGACGTGCACGCTGAACGCGAGCCCCAGCGCGCCGGGGTCGCGCCGGTTCTCGGGGCGCGCGACCTCGACGCCGCCCAGAGCGTGCGCACGCGACCCCAGGGGCCGAGCGCCTCCGGGGCCGCGCTCGACACCCCGCCGCGCCGGTAAGACGAAGGCCTCGGGCGTGGCGGTAGGCCAGCGCGTTCAGGGCCAGGGACGGCCGGCGGCCGTCGCCAGGGCGAGGGCGCGCCAGCGCGCGCGGGCCCAGCGCCACGCGCGCCGAGGGAAGGTGGGCATGCCTCGTTCACACGCTCCCCTCCCGGGCGCGGCGGTTCTGCTCGCGCCGGCTCTTCGCGGCGCCGGTTCGGCTCCGTAGAGCGGCGGGGAGGGGAACCCATGCACGTCGGCCACGAGCTCGCCGTGGCCCGCGCGCCGCGCGGCTCACACCTCGAGGGGACCGACCTCGGCCAGTCCCTGGAACCCGAGGTAGAGCGCGCTCGATCCCGCGCACGTCGTCGCCGAAGCGTTGAGCAGGCGCCTGAGGCTCGCGCTGCTCCAGGGCACGTCCCCGGGCCGCGACGCGCGGCCTCGATCCGGCGGGCCACGATCTCGGCCAGCCGCGCGCGGTCCAGGCGCCGCCGGCGCGCACGCTCACCGTCGGTCGGCCCGCGCGCTCGAGCTCGCGGGCGTGGTCCTCGTGGGCGCCGAGCACGAGCCGCCCCGGTCCCGCGAACAGGCGCCTGCGCAGCCGCTGCGGCAGGCGCTGGGTCTCGGGTCCAGGCAGAGCAGGGGCAGGCCGGTCGGGGACCGGGGGGAGCGGCGCGTCCTCGGGCAGGTGCAGGTGAAAATCTGCCGCCGCGCGCAGCGCGAGCAGGTGCGTGCGGTCTTGCCGCGGCCCTTGTCCCCCAGGACCTGCAGCGCCGCGCGCGGGGGCGAGGCCAGGAGCGGCTCCAGGTCGAGCACCGCCAGCTCGGGGCGGGCCCTCGAGGGGCAGCTCGCCGAAGGGGTTCCGGCGCAGGTTCAGGCGGCGAAGGGGGAGCTGCACCGCGCGAGGTGGGCAGCCGCCTGCGCTCCCTGGGTAGACCTCGGCGGGTGACCCGTCCGAGCAGGAGCGCACCTTCGCCCGTCCGCCGCGGCCGCTGTGGCGCGTCGGCTACGCAGGGCTGTGGGTCGCGGTCGTGCCTCGGCCCCTGGCTCGCCCTGGCCACGGTCCTGCACCGCGTGAACTTCGTTCAGACGCACGCGCGTCGGCGCGCACCCGCCGCTGGCGTGGGCGTTGCTGCCGGATCCGTTCGGGCGAGGTCGCGGTGCGGCGAGCTTTCGGGGTCGGCGCGGCCTTGGGCGTCTCGCTCCTGGTCCTGCTCGTCTGCGAGCGGCGCCGCGCGGCTGCGTTCACCCTGGATCGAGGCAGGTGGGTCGCGTTCCTGGGGGCGCCCGCGTGCCTCGGATTGGCAGGGGTGTTCTGGGCGGATCATGTGCTGGGCCTGACAGCCGCTCCTGGTCGACCTTCAAGCGAGTGCCGTCGCCGACGCCCGCGCTCGCCTGGACCTCCGTCGCGCTGTGCGCCCTCGTGGCCTTGCCGCCCAGCCTCGCGCTGTGGGCCGCCGGTCGCGCGCTGCGGCGCGGGCGGGGACGTGCACGATCGGCCCCGAGCAGGTGCGCTTCCGTCCGCTCGGGCCTCCTGCCGTGGACCCTCGAGCTACCCAAGCACTCGCCTCGGCGCGCGGGCCCTCACTTCTCGCGCGGGGTCTGGCCGCGCCGCCCCGGGGGCCTGCGCTCCTGATCCCGACCGCGAGCGCCGAGCAGGCAGAGGAGGTCCTGCGGCTCCTCGACGACCACACGCCGCCGGACGCCGTCCTTGACTCCGAGCCGCGCTGGCTGCGAAGGGCCGCCGTCTGCGCCCTCGCGATCCCAACCGCCCTCGCGGTCTGCCGCCTGGGGCCGGAGTGGGCCGTGCCCGCGTTCGCTCGCGCTGGCTCCTCTCGACGGCGCGTTGCGGCTGGCTCGCGTGGGGCGCTGGGGTGGCAGCCCAACGACCCGGGCGCCTGCGTTGTGGCTCGGGCCCTACGGTCCGGGGCGGCGGGATCCTCGCGTTCCCGGGCGAGCCGCCTGGGCTCGACGGTGTTCCGAGGCCGTGGCCGCGTTGTGTAGCCCGGCGGCGCGCTGCTGGCGTTCGCCGGGCGGGGACGTGCTCCTGCCCTGGGAGCTGGAGCCGGCCCCGGGGCTGAGCCACGCCACCTGTCGCGAGATCGGGCCTCAAGCTGCGCGAAGGGGAGGGCTACTACCTCAGCTTCGAGGCCGAGGAGGAGCTGCTCCGCTCCCAGGGGTTGGGCGCCCACGGGCTGGGGCTGGGCACCCCCGCCGGCACCGCGCTCCGCGAGCGGATCGCGGCCGAGGCCCTGCGCAGCCCGGTGGCGCGCACCCGCTGCGCCGCGCTGCGCACGCTCTACGGGACGCCCCAGGAGACCGGCTGCGCTCTGGTGCGCGCCGCCCTGTCCGACCCCGCGCCCGAGGTGCGCGAGCAAGCGCTGCGCCTCGCGGCCGAGGGCCGCTTCGGCGAGGACTGGGTGCAGGCTGCCCTCGAGGCGGCGCGCGCCGATCCGGCGCCCGACGTGCGTCGGGTCGCCGAGGCGCTGCTCGCCCGGCGCTAAGCGCGCTCGCGCCAGCGGCGCAGGAACCAGTCGACCACGGCCAGGAGCTGCGCCTCCTCCGGCTCGCGCGGGATCGGGCTGAGGGCGGTGGGGAAGAACACCCCCACCGCGCACAGCAGGACCTGGGCGTCGCCGTCCAGGTCCTCGAGGCCGAGCTCGCCGCGGCGCGCCCCCTCCTCGAGGAGCGCGCGCAGGGTGGCGAGCATGGCCTGGGCCTCCTCCTCCAGGCGGTTGGGGGCGACCCGCAGCACGGCCTCGGTCACCTCCCTGGCGAAGGGGGTGCCCTGCCGGGTCTCCTGGGCCGCGCGGAAGCGGTGGAGCAGGTAGTCCCGCAGCTTCTCGCTCGCCGGCGCCTGCGACGCGAGCAGCGCCTGGGCGGCCTCGCGGTGCGCAGCCTGGAAGCGCTGCACGCAGGCGAACACCAGGTCGTCCTTGGAGGGGTAGTAGAGGTAGAGCGTGCCCACGGCGACCCCGACCCGCTCCGCCAGCTCGCGCATGGAGGTCTTCTTGACCCCGAACCGGCGGAACAGCTCGCGGGCGGCCTCCTGGATCGCGGCGCGGGTCGCCGCCTCGTCCCGGCGGGGGCTCACGCCGACCGCGGGGTCACGGTCATGCGCAGCGGGTCCCGCGGACGCAGGGTGAAGGTCGGGTCCGGCACCGGCGCGTCCCCCACGTGGGCGAAGTCGAAGCGACCGAGGAGCGTGGCCAGGATCAAGGGCGCCTCCAGCAGCGCGAGCTGGCGCCCAATGCACAGCCGGGGGCCGCCGCCGAAGGGGACGTAGGCGAAGCGGTGCCGCGTCGCGACCTGCTCGGGGTCGAAGCGGTGCGGGTCGAAGCGCAGCGGGTCGGGCCAGTGCGCGGGGTGCCGCTGGACCAGCCACTGGGAGGTCGTGATCAGGCTCCGCGCCGGGAGCCGGAAGCCGCCGACGGCGTCCTCGGCCAGGCTCTGGCGCGGCTGACCCCAGGCCGGCGGGTAGAGCCGCAGCGCCTCCTCGAAGGCCTGCCGGGTGAGGCGCAAGGCGGGGAGGTCGGCTGCGGTGGGGGGCCGGTCCCGGGCGACGGCGTCGACCTCGGCCTGGACCTCGTCCCGCGCCGCGGGGTTCGTGGCCAGGAGGTAGAGCGTCCAGGCCAGGGCCGCGGCGCTGGTGTCGTGGCCCGCGATCAGGAGCGTGACCATTTCGTCGACGAGCTCGTCGTCGCCGAGGCCCTCGTCGCCCGGCTGGAGCAGCCGGCCCAGGAGGTCGTCGCGGGGGGCGCCGTCCGCCCGCCGGGCGGCGAGCACCTCGCGCATGAGCCGACGCAGGGTGTTCCGCGCGCGCCGCAGGCGGCGGTTGCCGCGGGTCGGCACCCACAGCGGCGGCTGGACCCCGCCCGCGAGCCGCGCGCCCAGGCAGGCGAAGGCCTCGCGCAGGGCCTCGCCGAAGGCGCCCGCGTGCTGCTCGAGGTCGGCGCCGAAGAACACACGAGAGGCCACCCGCAGCGTGAGCTCGGTCAGCTCCTCCAGCAGGTTGCGCGGGGCGTCCCGGGGCGTCCGCGCCCAGCCCTCGGCGTGCTCGGACGCGGCCGCGACGATCGCCGGCGCCATGCCCGTCAGGCGCTCGGGGTGGAACGCCGGCGCGAGGAGCTTGCGCTTGCGCTTCCAGACCTCGCCCTCGCTCGTGAACACCCCCGCCCCGAACACCGGGCGCACGATCGAGAGGAAGAACCCGGGCTTCACGTAGTTGGCGTGGTTACGGCTGAGGATCTGCTCCACGCCCTCCGGGGACGCGACGACCACCATGCGCAGCAGCCCGCCCAGGAGCTTGATCGCGACCACGTCGCCGTGCTCGCGCTGCAGCCGCTCGTAGAGCCCCAGGGGGTCGCGCTGCATGTCGCCTGTGAACGACCCCTTGGGGCAAGGGACCTCGCGCAGCGGGATCGTCTCGGCCATGCAGCGCCTCCGTGAATAATGAACGAAGCATGCCTTTGTTCATTCTTGGGAGCAACCCCCACGGGACCTCCCCTGCGTTGCTCGCCTCGAGCCCCCCAGCCACACTCGGGCGTGGAACGCGTCGGGCCCTACGTCGTGCAGAGCGAGCTCGCTCGCGGAGGCATGGGGGTCGTCTACCGCGCGCAGGCGGCGGACGGGTCCCCGGTGGCGCTCAAGCTGCTCCTCGCCCAGCGCAGCGCCAGCCCCAACGCGCGGCGGCGGTTCCTGACCGAGGTCGAGGCCCTGGCGCGGCTGCGGCACCCCGGGGTGGTCCCGGTCCTCGGCGCGGGGGAGCACCAGGGCGTGCCCTACATGGCCCTCGAGCTCGTGGACGGGGAGAGCCTGGCGGCGCGGCTGCGGCGCGGCCCGCTCCCGGTGTTCGAGGCGCTGCGGGTCGCGGGGCAGGTCGCCCAGGCCTTGAGCTACGTCCACGGCTGCGGGGTCCTGCACCGCGACCTGACCCCGGGCAACGTGCTCCTGCGCCGCGACGGCCAGGCGCTGCTCACCGACTTCGGCCTCGCGCGGGACGAGCAGGCCGAGCACAGCCGGGTGACCCAGAGCGGGGTGTTCCTCGGGACCCCCGGCTATTGGTCGCCGGAGCAGGCCCTGGGGCGACGGGGCGCGGTGGGCCCGCGCACCGACGTCTACGGCCTGGGCGCCGTGCTCTACGCCTGCCTCACCGGCCGCGCGCCCGTCGAGGGGGGGACCCTCAGCGAGCTCCTGATTCGGGCCGAGGACCCGCCCACGCCGCCCCGCGCGCTGCGCCCCGAGGTCCCCGAGTGGGTGGACGCGCTCTGCCTGCGCTGCCTGGCGCGCGACCCGGAGGCGCGCTTCGCCTCCGCCGAGGCCGTGGCCCGGGCCCTCGTGCGCGGTCCGGAGGTCCCTGCCGAGCGGGGCCTGGGCGGCGTCGCGCTGGTGGCCGTCGCCCTGGCCGCGCTCTCCCTCAGCGTCGTGGTGGGGGTGGCCTGGGGACGCTCGCGGCCAGCCGAGCGGGCGGAGGCGCCGAGTCCCTCGCCCGCGGAGGCTCCCCCCGTCCAGGACCCCGAGCCGGAGCTCGAGGCTGTGCCCGGGCCCGCGCCCCTGCCCGGCGGTCGCTCCAGGGCGTTCGCCGTCGCGCAGGGGCTGGCCCAGCTCGAGGCCAAGAAACCAGAGGTGGCCCTCGCGATCCTGCAGCAGGTCCTCGAGCTGCACCCCGAGCACACCCCTGCGCGCTTGGGCCGGGCCGAGGCCTTGCGCGAGCTCGATCGCTGGGAAGAGGCGCTCGACGACTACCTGTGGGTGCTGGAGCAGAGCCCGAGGTCGCCCGTCGCCTGGGCCGGGCGGGGTGCGTGCCTGCACGACCTCGGGCGGGAGGAGGAGGCGCTCGACGCGCTGGGGGAGGCCGTGCGCCTGGACCCCAGCGACCACCGCTCGCGGACACGGCGGGCGACGATCGCCTCGAAGCTGGGGAGGTTCGAGCTCGCCGTGGACGAGCTGGACCAGCTCGTGCTGCAGGCGCCGGACTCGGAGGTGATCCGCGGCATGCGCGCGACGGTCCTGGCCACCGCCGGGCGGCGGGAAGCGGCGCTCGCCGACTGCGACTGGCTCCTGGCCCGTCGGCCCGACCAGCGGACGATCCGCGCGATCCGCGCCAACCTCCTGGGGGTGCTCAAGCGCTACCCGCGGGCCCTCGAGGACTACGACGTACTGATCCGGGAGGCGCCCAGCGCCAAGCTCCACCACGACCGCGCGCTGTGCCGCGCGCACCTGGGCCAGCATGCACGCGCGCTCGCGGACTACGACGCCGCCGTGGCCCTCGGGCTGGACGACGCCGCGATCTACGCCAACCGCGCCCTCGCGCGCCACGAGCTCGAGGACGTCGCCGGGGCGGTGGAAGACTTCACCCGCGCGCTCGAGCGCGACCCCCGGGACGCCACGACCTGGCGGCGGCGCGCGCTGGACCTGAACAGCCTCGACCGCCACCCGGAGGCCCTCGGGGACCTCGAGCGCTCGTTGGAGCTCGACCCAGGGGACGGCGGGACCTGGGTGCAGAAGGGCCTGACCCTCTCGCTGCTGAAGCGCTACGACGAGGCGGTCGAGGCCCTCGACCACGCCCTCAGCCTCGAGCTCCCCGACCCCACGATGGCGCGCAAGATTCGGGCCGCCGCTCAGCGCGCGGCGGCGCAGACCCGCTGAGCGCGCCCTGCACGTCCGACCTTTCGCTCCAGCGCGCTCGCCCGCGACGCCGTACGCGCGGTCCGACAGGGCCGGTTCCAGCGCGGCTCGCTAGTTGACCTGGGCCCGGACCTGGGCCACCCGCTCGGGGGTGCGGTCGGCGGCGGCGTAGTACGTCTGGAACGCGGCCACCTCAGGGGTGGAGTACTGGAACAGCTCCGCCGCGAAGCGCGGGCTGAGGGACTGATACAGGAGCGTCGCCTCTACCGCGTAGGGGCCGGCGCTCGCCGGCGCGTTCACCCGGTAGCGCGCGACCTCGCCCCCTGCGCCGAAGTCGGGGTCCGCGCCGAGCCCCGCCGGACCCGCGACCGCCGCCGTGGGGTGGGTCGAGCTCCAGCCCTCGGGGAGCAAGCGGTTGTCCTTGAGGTAGCCCTCCCCCCGCAGCAGGAGGAAGGTCAGGTCCCCGGCGCCGTCGCGCATGAGCGCCTGGTAGATCTGCACCTGGTCCGAGGCGCTGATCGTGGCGTGGTGCGGCTGGTGCGGGCCCCCGGCGAGCTCGCTGGGGAGCGGCGTGCCTCCCGCGACGATTCGGCCCTGGGCGTCGTGCGCGCCGGACGCGAACACCACCCGACCCTGAGCGTCGGTGACCGTCAGCCGCAGCCAGGCGCGGCGGGTCGGGTGCCCGGTCGGGAACTTGTGTCCGCTCGCGTTCTGCACCTCGACCCCGAGCTCGAGGGTGTCCCCGGCGCGGCTGGAGGAGGCCAGGCGCACCTGGGCGGTGCGGGTCTGGAGCTGCGTCCGCGTGGCGGCGATCAGCGCGTCGAAGGCCGCGGCCGGCGCCTGGGGGCTGAGGGCGGCGGCCTGGTCGCGCAGGATCTGGGGGATCAGGGTGTTGCCTCCGACGAACACGTGCCGCCCGAAGGGGGAGCGGGCCGGAGTCCCGAAGCGGGAGGCGGCGATCGGGGTCGCGATCGCGCTCCCGCCGACGTCGTCGGTCGGGACGTGGCAGGCCTGACAGCTCGCGGCCTTGGCGTGGGGCACGGCGACCTGGTCGTTGTAGACCGAGTTCTGCCACTCGAGGAACGGGCTCTGCTCGAGCAGCGATCCGCCGCTGGGGGCGCCGCTGGGGTCGAGGGCCGCGGTGGTCAGGGTGTGGCAGCTCGCGCAGAGGTCGCTCTGGGTCATGTGCGCGGCCTCGCGCGGGAGGTAGTTGAGCTGGTTCAGCATGGGCATGCTGCGCGGGTTCGCGTGGGGCCCGTAGAGCTCCCGCTGCCCGTTGAGCGCGAACGCGCCGTCGAAGGTCGCGCGCACGTCGGCGGGGGCGGTCGCCTGGTGGCACACCGTGCAGGAGACGCCGTCCACCGCGAGCAAGCTCGCGCTGCCGCCCTGGTCGAGGAGCGCCAGGGACACCGCGCCCTGGGCGTCGCGGTGCGCCATGGGCGCGTGGCAGCTCATGCACTTGGCCTCGATCACGGCGGCGGCGGACGGGGTGGCCGCCACCTCGACCGAGACCTCGGCGCGCCACAGCGGGTCCCGCGACGCGTTGGCCATCATGCTCGCGCTCCACAGGGCATAGGGCGCGACGTCCCGCCCGGCCGCGTCGCGCAGGCTCGCGGCGTCGGTCCCGTGGCAGCGCGCGCACTCCAGCGCCGTGGCGAAGGCGCCCTGCGTGGCGCGCGCGCTCGCGACCGGCTGGGGCGTCACGCCGCCGGTCGCCGTCGCC
This sequence comes from Planctomycetota bacterium, assembly GCA_041402045.1. Lineage (GTDB taxonomy): Bacteria > Planctomycetota > J058 > J058 > J058 > JAGQRJ01. The sequence goes on from JAWKSZ010000042.1 coordinate 20,217, forward strand.
ACCGGCGCGCTGCTCGTGCCCCCAGAGCTCGAGCTCGGCCCCGCGGAGGGGCTACCCGACCCCGAGCCCGCGGCGCCGGGGCCAGGCCTGCGGCTGCTCGAGCCTCCGGAGCAGCCGACCAGGAGCGAGGCTGAAACAACAACTGAAACAACTGAGGGGCGTCGATGGTTCATGGGCGATCGCCCGCAAATCGACGCCCGCGGCCCAAGTCCTTCTGGAATGTCCGCCATGTCTCGGGAGTGGCAGCGAACTCGCCCCCTCCCGGGGCCTAAGTCGGGCTCGGGCAGGGGCCTGCGTGGATCGCGCGGCGTGTCACCGGTGAATCATGTGTGTCATGCCCGTGAGGCGCTCAGTTGACCTGGGCTCGGACCTGGGCCACCCGCTCGGGGGTGCGGTCGGCGGCGGCGTAGTAGGCCGCGAAGGCCTCGACCTCGGGGGTGCGATACGCGAACAACTCCGCGGCGAAGCGCGCGCTCAGCGGCTGGTAGAGCAGCGTGGCCTCCACGGTGTAGGGGCCGGCTGCCCGCGGGGCGCGCACCCGATACTGCACCGTGTCGGAGCCGCCCACGAAGTCGCCGTCGCCGACGACCCCGCGCGGCGCGGTGGTCGCGGCCCAGGGGCCGCTCGGGCTCCAGCCGCGGGGGAGCAGGCGGTTGTCCTTGAGGTAGCCCTCCCCGCGCAGGAGCAGGAAGGTCGGGTCGCCGTCGCGGTCGTGCATGAGCGACTGATAGACCTGCACCTCGTCAGGAGCGGTGATCGCGGCGTAGTGGGGGAGCACCGGGCCGCCGGCGCGCTCGCTGGGGAGGGGGGCGCCCCCCGCCACGATCCGGCCCTCGGCGTCGTGCTCGCCGGAGGCGAACACCACGCGACCCTGGGCGTCGGTGACCGTGAGTCGCAGCCAGGCGCGCCGCACGGGGTGCCCCGTCGGGAACTTGTGGCCGCTGAGGTTCTCCACGGTGACCGGGAGCTGGAGCAGGTCGCCGGTGCGGATCCCCTGCCCGAGGGTCACCCGGGCCGTGCGCCGCGCGAGCTGGTCGCGGGTGGCCGCGATCAGGGCGTCGAAGGCCGCGGCCGGGGCGAGGGGCTGCAGGTCGGCGGCCTGGTCGCGCAGGATCTGCGGGACGAGGGTGTTCCCCCCGAGGAACACGTGCCGGCCGAGGCTCTGCCGGACCGGGGTCTGCAGCCCGGCCTCCGCGATCTGGGTCTGGATCGGCGCGCCGTCGACGTCGGCGCGGGGCAGGTGGCAGGCCTGGCAGCTCGCGGCGTCGGGGCCCGGCTGCGCGACCTGGTCGTTGAACGCCGAGTTCTGCCACTCGAGGAACGGCGACTGCTCGGGGAGCTGACCCCCCGTCGGCTGGCCCTGCGCGTCGACCGCGGCGGTGGTCAGGGTGTGGCAGCTCGCGCAGAGGTCGGCGCGGGTGACGTGGGCGCTCTCGCGGGGGAGGTAGTTGAGCGCAATGCTCATGGGGCTCCCGCGGGGGTTGGCGTGGGGGCCGTAGAGCTCGCGCTGCCCGGCCACGCTGAACTGGCCGTTGAAGGTCGCGCTCACGTCCGCCGCGGGCTCGAGCTGGTGGCACGCCGTGCAGGACACGCCGTCCAGCGCCAACTGGCTGCGAGGCTCGTCGCGCTCGAGGAGCCCCAGCTCGAGGGGCTCCGCGTGGGCCAGGGCGTCGACCTGCGCCATGGGCGCGTGGCAGCTCAGGCACTTGGCCTCGATCGCCGCCGCGAGGCTCGGGGTCGCGGCGATCTCCACCGAGACCTCCGCGCGCCACAGCGGATCGCGCACGGCGTTGGCCATGAGCGACGCTTGCCAGAGCTGGTAGGGCGAGACGTCGCGCCCCGACGCGTCGCGGTTGGCCACCGGGTCCGTGCTGTGGCAGGTCGCGCAGGCGATCGCGGTGGCGAAGGGGTGCACCTCCAGCCGCCGCGCGCGGGCGAGGTGCGGCCACGCCGCAGAGCCGAAGGCTGTGGGGGTGGACGACGGGGTGGGGACGGTCGCGCGAGCCCTCAGCGCGCAGTCTTGGACCGTGCCGGCGCGACGCTTGCCGTCGTGGCTGGTGGGCTTCGCCGCCGGCGCTCTGCTCGTGGGCTGCGCCGTCGCCGGGTTCGGGGTGCTCCGGCCGTGCGGCAGCGCGGAGCGGCTCCTCGGCGCCGGAGACGCCCTCACCCCGCGGGTGGCGGAGGGCGCGCGCTCGCGGACAACCTGCCGGACGAGGCGCTGAGCTGCTTCGAGGCGGCCCTGGCCGCAGACCCTCAGGACACGCTGGCCGCGCTCGGCCGCGGCGATTCGCTGTGCGCCCTCGGCCGTTGGCCCGAGGCCCATGACGCGTTCCGCGCGCTGAGCGAGGCTCAGCCGACCTGCGTGGACGCCTGGGTCGGACGCGGCGCGTGCCTCTCGCTGCTCGAGCGCCACGCCGAGGCGATCGAGGTGTTCGACCACGCGCTGACCCTCGACCCGGAGAACCCCGGTCGGCTCCGCGGCATGCGCGACATGGCTCAGCGCATGCTCGAGACTCAGCGCTGAGCGCGAGCGCCCGCCCGGAGGCTGGTCCCGAGCGAGCGTGAGGGTCACACTGCCCGCATGCAGGTGGGTCCCTATCGGGTGCTGGAGGAGGTCGCGCGGGGCGGCATGGGCGTCGTCTACCGCGCCTGCGCCCAGGACGGGACCGAGGTCGCGCTCAAGCTCCTGCTCTCGCACCGCAGCGTGGAGGCCGCGGCTCGCGCGCGGTTCCTGGCCGAGGTCCGGGTCCTCGCCCGACTGCGACACCCGCACGTCGTCGCGTTCCTCGGGGCGGGGGAGCAGGAGGGCGTGCCCTGGCTCGCCCTCGAGTTCGTGCGCGGCCCGACCCTCGCCGAGCGGCTGCGCCAGGGACCGCTGGGGATCGACGACGTGCGCTCGGTCGCGCGGGACCTGGTGAGCGCGCTGTCCTACCTGCACACCTGCGGCGTCCTGCACCGCGACCTCAAGCCCGACAACGTGCTCCTCGACGGCGAGCGCGCCCGGCTCACGGACTTCGGGCTGGCCCTCGACGGCGACGCCGAGGAGCGCCTGACCCGCAGCGGCGTCCTGCTCGGGACTCCCGGCTACTGGCCGCCAGAGCAGGTGGGGGTCGACCGGCGCTCGCTGGGGCCAGCCTCCGACATCTACGGGCTAGGGGCCGTGCTCTACGCCTGCCTCACCGGGCGCGCGCCGCGCTCGGCGAGCACGCTCCAGGAGTTCGCCAGCCTCGAGCAGACCGCGGCGCCGATCACGCCGCCGCGCCAGGCGCGCCCCGACGTCCCCCGTTGGCTCGACGCCTTGGTCATGCGCTGCCTGGCACGGGATCCCGCGCGCCGGCCGGCCTCGGCCGACGCCCTGGCGTTGGCCTTGGTGCAGGGGCCCGACGCTCCGCGGCCTCGGCGCAGCCTCGCTTGGGCCGGGCTCCTCGGCGCCCCGCTCTCCCTGGCGCCATTGGCCTGGCTGCTCTGGAGCGGACCGCCCCCGGCTCCGCACGCTCCGTCGCCCGACGCGCCGAGCGCGGTCGTGAGCGCGACGCCCACGTCCACGCCGCTCGAGGACCTGGAGCAGCTCGTCGCGCGGGGCGCGGCGCTCCGGGCCGCGGGGAAGTACGCCGAGGCACGCCCGCTCCTCGAGGGCGCCCTCGCCCGCGACCCGCAGCACCCGCGCGCCAACCTCGAGCTGGGGATCGCCCTCGAGAAGCTGCGGGAGCCCGTCCTGGCCCTCGAGGCCCTCGACCGCGCGCGGCTCCTGCGCCCGGAAGACCCGCTCGTGCTCGCCGCTCGCTCCCAGGTGCTGGTCGCCCTCGGCCGCCGCTGGGAAGCCCTCGCCGAGCTGGACGAGGCCCTGCGCTTCGCCTCCGCGCCCCAGCTCTTCTGGTCCCGTGGCCTGCTGCGCGACGCCCTGGAGCAGCCCGAGGCGGAGGTGCTCGCGGACTTCGACCGCGCGCTCGAGCTCGACCCCCAGCACCTGGGCGCGCTGCTCGCGCGGGGGAACCTGCACCGCGTCCACGGGCGCTTCGCCGCGTCCCTCGCGGACTACGACCACGTGCTCGTGCTCCACCCCGACGCCACCGGCGCGCTGTTCAACCGCGGGGTGGTCCTGCGGCTCATGGGCCGCCAGCGCGAGGCCCTCGCGAGCTTGGATCGGCTGCGGCGGCTGACCCCCGACGACCCACAGCTGCTCCTGCACCGCGGCGTGATCCTGTGCGAGCTGCGCCGCAGCCGCGAGGCCCTGGCCGACCTCGAGCGCGCCTGCCGCGCGCTCCCCGACGACGCGCAGGCCTTCCTCTGGCGGGCCCAGGCCTTGATCTACCTGGGGCGCCACGCGGAGGCCTTGCCCGCGGCGCAGCGGGCGGTGCAACTGCAGCCGGACGTCGCGAGCAACCACTGCATGCTGGGCACCGCGCTCATGGAGCTGCGCCGCCCCGCCGAGGCCCTGGCGGCCCTCGACGTCGCGGTGCGCCTGTCGCCCCGCTTCGCCATGGCGCAGTGGCACCGCGGCAACGCGCTGGCGCTGCTCGGGCGCGCCGAGGAGGCGATCGAGGCCTACACCCGCTGCCTGGAGGCGGCCCCCAAGCACATCGACGCCCTGACCAACCGCGGCGTGCAACTGCGCCGGGTCGGCCGGCTGGCGGACGCGCTGGCCGACTACGAGGCGGCGCTCGAGCTCGACCCGCGCAACGTGAACGCGGCGCTCAACCGCGGGAACGTGCTGCTCGACGTGGGGCGCAAGCGCGACGGGCTCGCGGTCTTCGAAGAGCTCCTCCGTCGCGAGCTCTCCCCCGACCCGCGGCAGAAGGCGGAGAGCGGGCGCGCCCGCGCGCTGAAGCTCCTCGGCCGCGAGTGACCCCACACGCGCCGAGCCCGAGCCGGTGGGCTCGGGCTCGGGCGTTCGTGCGCGAGGCGGGGATCAGTCGCCGGCGGGGGCTTCGACCGAGAACACGACCGGGCGGGAGGTGTCGGGCAGGAGCACGAACTCCTGAGGGTCACTTATGTAGGGCATGTCCGGAGTGTTGTCGAGCTGCACGCGATAGCGGCCCGGGGCCAGGTCCAGCCGCAGGCCGTTCTTGCCAGACGTCTCGTGCTCGACCTTCTCCCCGTCCTCGGTGGTGATCGGCGTCACGATCACCTTGTGACGCAGGTAGCGCACGATCCCGGAGGCCTGGTGCTCTACGACCACCACCAGGAGCCCGGCGCGACCCGGGGTCAACTCGTCGAGGGCCAGGGGACCCAAGGCCTCGGGGGTGGGCGTGTCGTCCTGGGTGCGTTCGATCACCCGGTGCTCGGGGAAGCAGCCGCGGCGCACGAAGAACACGCTGGTGTAGCCGCCGGGCTGGGCGTAGGGGAAGTCCTCGAGCTGGAAGTCGCCGTCGACGGTGAGCCACGGCTTGAAGCCCGGGCGGCCCTCGTGCCAGGCGCCGGGGCCGTAGGCGTAGACCTCGGTCGCGGCGTCGACGCTGCCCTCGGGGCCGGGGGCGAGCTCGAAGACCGGCTGCGGCGGAGTGGGGGCGGGCTCGGGGAAGTCGCGGGGGACCTCCTTCTCGTCGGCGGGGAGCGGGGCCTGAGCCAGGCAGCCGCCAGCGGCGAGGAAGGCGAAGCAGAACAGGAGGCGGGTCATGGGTGGGTCCTTCGAGGCTGCGGTCGCGGGCGCGACCTGGATTCGGTGGAAGGAGCGCAAGCCGGGGGCCGGAGGCGAGACGACCGCGGCGGGGGTTACGTCCGGGGACGGGACAGAGCTGTCCCGCCCTCGGTCCCTGGCGGCCGGCGTCCAGGAGGCGTGGACGCCGGCCGCCCGTCGGGGTCGCCGGGCGAGGGGCCGGGCGGTGGCCTACCGCAGGTCGGGGCGGAGGCGGGGGTCGCGAGGGGGCTCGACCTTCAGCGGCAGGACGGGGGGGCCGGGAGCGTCGAGGGCGAACACCAGGGGCAGGGCCTGGTCGGCGCGCACCGACAGCTCGCGAGGGTGCGCCTTGGCGTCGGGGAAGCGGCGGTCGGTGTCGAGCTCGAGGCGGTAGCGCCCGGGCTCGAGGTTCAGGCGCACGCCGCGCTCGCCCGCTGCGACGACCTCCTTCGGCTGGCCCGCGTCGCGGGGGATCACGCGCACGGAGTGACGCAGGTAGCGCACCACGCCCCCTGGGTCGTGCTCGACCACGAGCACCAGCAGCCCGGCTTTGCCGCCGAGCAGCGGGTCGAAGAAGAGCGGCCCCCAGCTCGGCGGGCGCGGCGCTTCGGGGCGCAGGACCCGGTGCACCGGGAAGTGTCCGGGGCGAGTGAAGAACACGCTGGTCGCGCGGGTCGGCTGCGCGCGGGGCAGCCCGCGCAGCTCGAACGGGCCGTCGACGGTCTGCCAGGGCGCGTCCCCTGGGCGCCCGCCGGTCCAGCCCGCGGGGCCGAACACGAACACCGCGGTGGCCTCGCTCACGCTGCCCTGCGGGCCCTCGGACTCGGGGCGCGTCGCGGCGGCCGGGGCGGCGGGCTCCTGCGCGTGGACGGCGCAGGCGAGGAGGGTCAGACACAGCGGGAGGAGGCGGGTCATGGGTCGGCGGTCCTGGGTGACGCGAACTCCAGGTGCAACTCCGGCGCCACCCCAGCGCCGACGAGGCCGCGTGACTTAGGCCAGGGGCGGGGACGAGGCTGTCTCTCGCGCGGCCGCGCCTGCGCAGGTCAGCGCGGCGCGAGCACGAGCACGGACGCGTAGTCGGTGCCGAGGAGCAGGCGCCCGTCGGCCAGTCGCGCCAGGCAGCGGCCGGACTCGTTGACTCCGGTCAGGTCGATCCGCTCCTGCTCGCGCTCGTCCGCCCACACCGTGAGCCCGCCGCGGTCCACCCCGACGAGGCGCCCGTCAGCGAGCCAGGCCAGGCTCCGTGGCTCCTCCTGGCGACCCCAGGGGCGGAGCCCCGCGGGAGGACCGGCCCACACCGAGCCGTCGGAGAACGCCGCCGCGAGGAGGGTGCCGCCAGGGTCGGCCGCCAGTCTGCGGACGGCCTCGCCAATGTTCCCCCGGATCGCGACCCCCAGGTGCGTGACCCACAGCAGCGAACCGCTGGGGAGCACGCACACGAAGCCCTCCTGCTCGCGCTCGGTCCAGGCGACGGCTCGCGCTCGGTCCGCGCCGGGGGCGGCCTGGCGCATGAGCGCGCGGTCGCGGGCGAGGTCGTAGACCAGGACCTCCTCGTAGCCGCCGAGGAGCAGCAGGTCGCCGTGGAGGGCGAGGGCCTCGTAGCGCGGGTGCTCGAGCTCCGCGAGCGGGGTCGGCGCGCCGCCGGTGAGCGGGAAGGCCCAGGGCTTCCACTCCCCGTCCCGCGGGCTGCGGGCTACGGCCCAGCGCGGGCTCAGCGCGAGACGGAACGCCGCGGGGGTCGGCTCGTGCCCCCAGCTCAGCACGCGCTCGCCCACCCCCTGCGCGTTCAGCCGCAGCACGCCCTCTTCGTCGGCGACGAGCACCTCGCCGCCCTCGCCCTCGCACAGGTCGATCACCCTCCCCAGGAAGCGCGGAGGCGCCCACAGCGCGCGCCCGTCGCGCCAGTCCCGGCGCTCCACCCGGGCGTGGGCGAACGACGAGGTCAGGAGGTGCGGCCGTCCGGGCAGACCGATCAGCGCGCTCCAGGGGCTGTCGCCGCTCCAGCGCGCGCCCACGGCGCCGTCGGCCAGCGCGCGCACGGTCACCTCCCGCGGGCCGCTGAGGTAGGCGAGGTGCGTGTCCTCGAGCACGGTCAGCGCGGCGGCCTTGGCGTCCAGGTCCTGAGACCAGCGCAGCGCGCCGTCTTCGCCGGAGTAGACCCGCAGCCGGCGGAGGTCCTCGTCGAGCACCGCGACGTGGGCGCCGTCCAGGGAAGGGCGGACCTGGTCCTGGCTCCCGAGCCCGGTGACCCGCCACACCTCGCCGCCGTCCGGGGTCAGGCTCCAGGCGATCAACTGGCGCTCGGGGTCCGCGCCCTCGCCCTTGGCCGCCACGAACACCGCGCGCTCGGGCCCTCCCAGGAAGCGCAGCTCGCCGTTGCGCCACACCCCGTCGGGGAACGGCGTGCGCAACAGCGGGCCGCCCTCGGCCTGCCAGTAGAGGAACGCGCCGCGCGCGGTCTCGACCCCCGGCTGGTGCCCGAGCCAGTGGGCCACCCCGTCGAACACCCGGGCGTCGCCCAGGTCCGCCTGGGAGCCCTCGAGCGGGCGCAGCCAGCCCGACGCGCCCTGGTAGACGCTGTGCAGCTCGCCGTCGGTCGCGAGCAGGACCCGCCCCTCGAGGTCCACCCGGCGCAGGGCGCGCAGCGGCGCTCGGCGCCGGGTCGCGGCGCGCACGCCGTTGGGGGCGACCGCGGTCAGGTCGTAGCCCGTGCGCTGCGGGTCGACCGCGGTGATCAGGAAGCCCGTGGTCAGGGGGTAGACCTCGCTGTGGGGGCCGAGGGCGCCGACCTCGCTGCCCCACACCGCCTCGCAGCGCAGGGTCTGGGCCTGGGCCCAGCGCTCGCGCAGCCCCGCGGGCAGGCCGTCGCCGCCGTCGTCGAGGACCCACGCCGGCTCGCGGCCGCGGGCGATCCACAGCCAGGCCGCGCCGCCGGCGGCGAGGAGCGCGAGCGCCGCCGCGGCGCTGGCGAGCGCGCCCAGCCGCCGCCGCGGCGGGGCCGGCGGCGCGCGCAGCGCGGCGGCCAGGGCCGCGCCGTCGGGGTAGCGCCGGTCCGCCTCGGGGTCCAGGCAGCGCGCGACCACCGCGGCCAGGCCCGGGTCGAGGCCCAGCCCGCGAACGTCCAGCGGCTCGAACTCGCCCTGCTCGATCCGGGCCACCACCGAGAGCGCGGTCTCGGCGCCGAAGGCCGGCTCGCCGCTCAGGCACTCGTGCAGGATCGCTCCCAGCGCGAACACGTCGGCCGCCGGGGTCACCGAGCGCGCGGAGCGCAGCTGCTCGGGAGGCATGTAGCCCACCGTCCCGCGCATTTGCCCCGACTTCGAGAGGCCCAGGGAGTGCTCGCTGACCCCCTCGACCCAGCGCGCGAGGCCCATGTCCGCGATCCAGGCCCGGCCGTCGCTGTCGAACAGCACGTTCTCGGGCTTGAGGTCGCGGTGGACTACGCCGTCCCGGTGGGCGACGCCCATGGTCCGCGCCAGGCGCTCCACCAGCGCCACCGCGTCGGCCGGCGGCAGGCGCCCGTCGCGCAGCCGCTGGCGCAGCGTGCCCCCGGCGAGCAGCGGCATGATCAGGTAGGCCTGGGCGCCCGCGACCCCGCCCTCGATCACCGGCACGAACCCCGGCTCGCGACCCAGGCGGAGCATCATGGCCAGCTCGCGCTCGAAGCGCTGGCGGCGCTCGGCGCTGGGGACCGCGAGGAGCTTGATCGCCACGTCCCCCGCCGGACCGCGCGCGCTCCACACCGCGCCGGTCGCCCCCTGGCCCAGCGCCTCGCCGCGGGTGTAGTCCTCGAGCGCCATGCAAAAGTCTAGCTCGCGGGCGGGGGAATATCCGTCACCTGAGTTGATCCCGGCCGCTGAGGCCCCGACAATGCCGCGCTGCGAGGAATCTCATGCCCTGCGACCCCACCATCAAGAGCGTGCTGATCGTCGGCTCCGGCCCGATCGTGATCGGCCAGGCCTGCGAGTTCGACTACTCCGGAACCCAAGCCTGCAAGGCGATCCGCGAGGAGGGGATCAAGGTGATCCTCGTCAACTCGAACCCGGCGACGATCATGACGGACCCCGAGGTGGCGGACCGCACGTACATCGAGCCGATCAACGTCGAGGCGCTGTCCCGGATCATCGAGAAGGAGCGCCCCGACGCGCTGCTCCCGACCCTCGGCGGGCAGACGAGCCTCAACGCCGCGGTCGAGCTCAGCCAGGCCGGGGTGCTCGAGAAGTACGACGTGAAGCTCCTGGGCGCGGACCTCGACGTGATCGACCGCGCGGAGAACCGCGAGCGGTTCCGCGAGCTCATGAACACGATCGGGCTCGAGAGCGCGCGCAGCCACATCGTCCACAACCAGGAGGACGCGCGGAAGGCCGAGGAGGACCTGGGGCTGCCCCTGATCGTGCGCCCGTCCTTCACCATGGGCGGCACCGGCGGCGGGATCGCCTACAACCGCGAGGAATACTTCGACCTCGTGGACAGCGGCCTGCGCGCCTCGCCGCAGCACGAGGTCCTGGTCGAGGAGTCGATCCTGGGCTGGAAGGAGTACGAGCTCGAGGTCGTGCGCGACCGCGCCGACAACTGCATCATCATTTGCTCGATCGAGAACCTCGACCCCATGGGCGTGCACACCGGCGACTCGGTGACCGTGGCCCCTGCGCTGACCCTCACCGACCGCGAGTACCAGCGCATGCGCACCGCGGCCTTCGAGATCCTGCGCGCGGTGGGCGTGGAGTGCGGCGGGTCGAACGTGCAGTTCGCCGTCGACCCCCAGACCGGGCGCCTGATCGTGATCGAAATGAACCCCCGGGTCAGCCGCTCGAGCGCTCTGGCCTCCAAGGCCACCGGGTTCCCGATCGCGCGGGTCGCGGCCAAGCTCGCCCTGGGCTACACCCTCGACGAGCTCGACAACGAGATCACCCAGTCGACCCCCGCGAGCTTCGAGCCCACCATCGACTACATCGTGACCAAGGTCCCGCGCTTCGACCTGGAGAAGTTCCCCGGCGCCGACGGGACCCTGACCACCGCCATGAAGAGCGTGGGCGAGGCCATGGCGATCGGGCGCACCTTCAAGGAGTCGCTGCAGAAGGCGCTGCGCAGCCTCGAGCGCGGGCGCTCGGGCCTCGGGCTCGACCGCGTCGATCGCTGGGAGACCGACCGCCACCCGACCCGCGGCGAGATCGTGGAGCGCCTGGCGCGGCCCAACAGCGCGCGCCTGTTCTTCCTGCGCTACGCGCTCCTGAGCGGGATCAGCCCGAAGGAGATCTGCGAGATCACCGGGATCGACCCCTGGTTCGTGGGGGAGATCGAGCAGCTCGTGCACACCGAGCAGCGCCTGCGTCGCTGCAAGGGCAGCTCCCCCGCCGAGCTCGGTGAGCTCCTGCTCGAGGCCAAGCGCAACGGGTTCGCCGACGCCCAGATCGCCCACGCCCTGGGCTGCAAGGAGGACGAGGTCCGCGCCGCGCGCAAGGCCGCGGGGGTGCTCCCGACCTACCGCACCGTCGACACCTGCGCCGCCGAGTTCGACGCGCGCACGCCCTACTTCTACTCGACCTACGGCGAGGCCCACGACGAGATCCCCTCCAGCGGGAAGCAGAAGGTCGTGATCCTCGGCGGCGGCCCCAACCGGATCGGGCAAGGGATCGAGTTCGACTACTGCTGCATTCACGCCTCGCTGGCCCTGCGCGCCGACGGGTTCGAGACGATCATGATCAACTCGAACCCCGAGACGGTCTCCACCGACTACGACACCTCGGACCGGCTCTACTTCGAACCGCTGACCTTCGAGGACGTCATGGGGGTGATCGAGCGCGAGCACCCACTGGGCGTGATCGTGCAGCTCGGCGGGCAGACGCCCCTGAACCTGGCCACGCGCCTGGAGCAGGCGGGCGTCCCGATCCTGGGCACGAGCCCGCAGGCGATCCACCTGGCGGAGGACCGCGAGGCCTTCGACCGCGTGCTGGCCAAGCTCGAGCTGACCACGCCGCCCCACGGGATCGCGAACACCGTGGACGAGGCGCTCGAGGTCGCCAAGCTGATCGGCTACCCCGTGGTCGTGCGCCCGAGCTACGTGCTCGGCGGGCGCGGCATGAGCGTGGTCCACGACGACCAGAGCCTCAAGGGTTTCGTGGCCCAGGCGGCGGAGGTCAACCCCGAGCACCCGATCCTGATCGACGGGTTCCTCGAGCAGGCGATCGAGGTCGACGTGGACCTCCTCGCCGACGCCTCCGGGGCGGTGGTGATCGGCGGGATCCTCGAGCACATCGAGGAGGCCGGGGTGCACTCGGGGGACGCGAGCTGCTCGCTCCCGCCCTACACCCTGCCCGCCGTGCTCCTGGACCGCATGCGCGAGGCCTCGGCGCGCCTGGCCCGCGAGCTGGGGGTCAAGGGCCTCATGAACGTGCAGTACGCGGTGAAGGAGGACGTGGTCTACATGCTCGAGGCCAACCCCCGCGCCTCGCGCACCGTGCCCTTCGTGGCCAAGGCCACCGGGCGCCCGCTGGCCCGGCTCGCGGCGCAGATCATGGTCGGCAAGACCCTGCGCGAGCTGGGGGTGACCGAGGAGGTCGAGCCCACCCGCTTCGCGATCAAGAAGAGCGTGTTCCCCTGGAGCCGCTTCCCGGGGTGCGAGATCCTGCTCGGCCCCGAAATGCACTCCACCGGCGAGGTCATGGGCTTCGACAAGGAGTTCGGCGCGGCCTTCGCCAAGGCTCAGGCCGGGGCGAAGGAGGTGCTCGCGCCCAAGGGCAGCGTGTTCATTACGGTGCGCGACAAGGACAAGCACCAGGTGATCTACATCGCCAAGAAGCTCGCGAGCATGGGCTGCGAGATCGTGGCCACCCGCGGGACCTACAAGGTGCTCGAGAAGCACGGGGTCGAGGGCCTGCGCCTGGTGCAGAAGATCAACGCCGGGCGCCCGAGCCCGCTGGACCTCATGCGCAACGGCGACATTGGCTGGATCATCAACACCCCCAGCCACGGGCGCCTGGCCCACGAGCACGAGAAGACGATCCGCGCCCTGGCCGTGGCGCGCTCGATCCCCTGCTTCACCACGATCCCGGCCGCGGCCGCGGCGGTGAGCGCGATCGAGCGGATCGCCGAGCGGCCCCTGGACGTGGAGGCGATCCAGGACGCGTTCAGCTACGCGTGAGCGGGCTCCTGGACGCGTTGCGCGAGACCTGCGGCGCGGTGCGCTGGCAGGGGGCCGCGCCCACGGCGCTCGCCGCGCTGGACGACGACGGCTTCCCTCGCGAGGCGCTGCGGCGCTTCCTGCGTCAGGGCCAGCGGCCGCTGCTCCTGGTCAACGACGCGGCGCGGGTGATCCACTGCGGGCTGCCTCAGCTCCTGCACGAGCTCCGCGGCGGGTGTCCCACCCTCGAGGTGCTCGTGGCGACCGGGACCCACACCGCCGACGCCGCCGCCGAGGCGGCGCGCCTGGGCTGCGAGGTGCAGGTCCACGACGCGCAGGACGAGCCCGCCCACGTGGAGGTCGGCGCGTTCCGCGTCGACGCGCGCCTGCTCCAGGCGAGCGCGGTGGTCGCCTTTGGCTCCGTCGAACCCCACTACTTCGCCGGCTGGACCGGCGCCCACAAGACCGCCAGCGTCGGAGTGTGGGACTGGGCGACCACGGCCGCCAACCACCGCCACGCCATGCAGCCCGAGGCCCGGCCCCTCGTCGCCAGCGACCAGAACCCCGTGGCCGCGGGGATCCGCCAGGGCGTCCGCGCCTGCATGGCCCAGGGCCCGCCCCTGCTCGCGGTGAACCACGTCCTCGACGCCCACGGGGTGCCCCTGGCCGTGGGCTGGGGCGACCCCTTCGAGGCCCTGGGCGCGGTGCTCCCCCAGGCCGAGGCCCGCGGGGCGCACACCTGTGCGAGCCCCGTGGACGTGGTCGTGGCCCGGGTCGAGGGGCCCCTCGGGCGCTCGCTCTACCAGGCGGACAAGGGGATCAAGAACCACGAGGGGGTGCTCAAGGACGGCGGGCTCCTGGTGCTCGAGGCCGAGCTCTCCGACGGCGTCGGTCAGGACCGCTTCCTGCGCCTGCTGGAGCAGGCCCCCGACGCCGAGGCCGCCCGCGCGCGGATCACCGCCGAGGGCTACCGCCTGGGCGACCACAAGGCGCTGCGCTGGCGCCTGCTCGAGGCCCGCGGGGTGCGGATCGTGATCGCGAGCCCGCAGCTCGACCCCGAGGCCGTGCGCGCCGCCGGGATCGAGGTCGCGCCCAGCGTCGAGGCCGCGCTGGCAGGGGCCGAGTTCCCCCTGGACGCGATCGGGCTCGCCGTCGAGGACGCCGGGTTCGTCGCCAGCCGCGTGGTCACGGGCTGAGGGGCGTCAGCGGAACTGCTCGAGCAGCTCCGTCGCCTTGGCGTCGCCCGCCTGGGCCGCCCGCTCGAGCAGGCGCCGTCCCTCGTCGGCGTCCGCAGGCCCGCCACGTCCTTCGAGGGTCATGACCCCCAGGACCCGGATGCTCCCGCGGTGCCCCAGCCTCGCAGCGTAGGCGTACCACCTGCGGGCGCGTTCGTCGGTCCCGGGCGCCGTGGACCGCTCGAAGCAGAACGCCACGCGAGAGGCCGCGTCCGTGTCCCCGGCCCGAGCCGCCCGCATGACCAAGGCCGCCCCGGCCCGGGGATCTTCCGCGAGCCCGCGCTCCCCGCGCCAGGTCGCGACGCCCAGGTTCAGCAACGCGCTGGGGACGTCCTCCTCGCACAGCGCGCGCGTCGCCCGCAACCACTGCGCGTCGTCCCGCGGCTCAGGCACCTCGCTCAACGCGAGGAGTTGATTGAGCGAGGGGATCGCCTGCGGATAGGCCTCGAGGGTCTCGAGCAGGAGCTCCTCCAGCTTGCTTCGCAGCTCGGGGCGGGCTCGCACATAGTCGAGCCACGAGCTCGCCGCGCGCTGGCGTACGACCTCTTCGCTGATCACATAGTTCAAGGCGCGATACTCCACGTAGGCCATGGCCGCTTCGTCCGGGTGCGCTCGCCGCGCCTCGGCAGCGAAGGCGAGGAGCTCCTCGTTCGAGCCGTGCCAGCGCGGCTGGAGGTAGTCGAGGTAGTTCGTGTAGGCCTCCACGAACGTGGGATCGATCTCGCGCGCGGCGTCGACGTGCGCGCGGGTGGTGGCCTTGTCGGCTCCGAGGCCCTTGTCGACGATGAGCAGCCAGTAGTAGGGGTGGGGGAGGTCGTCGCGAAGCGCGAGGGCGCGCTCGAGCGCGGCCGCGGACAGCCGCAGGTGCTCGTGGAACGCGGCCCACTGTTCCTCGGTCACCGAGTTGGCCCAGCCGGATCCGCGCGCGGCCCAGGCCTCATGAATGTGGCGAGCTCCGGCGACGGTCCAGGCGAAGGCGCTCTCGGGCCGGGCCTCGGTCCAAGCGCGCACGACGCCCAGGGGATACTTGCTCAACGTCTCCAGCGCTGCCAGGAGCCAGTCTTCGTGGTGCCCCCGAGGTCGACGGGTGGCGACCCGAGCCTCCAACTCGGCGTCGAGGCCAGCGAAGTCGCCTGCCTCCAGAAAGCCCGCGAAGGAAGCGAAGCGGTGAGGGACGGGGTTCGCGGGAGGGTCGAGCTGGTCCTCGGGGAACGGCGGGGGCTCGGAGAGCCGGTGCTCCTCCGCCAGGCGCAACGCCATGGACAGCGTGTGCTCGCCGAGGGGGTCTCCCCCGTTCAGGACGCCGTTGGACACGAAGGTGAAGTCGCGGTCGATCAAGTGATAGCCCGGGATCAGGCGATAGGTGTCGCCGTTGGCGTAGCGAGGGTCAGCCACGAACACGTGCGTATTGGCGCGCTCGCTGAGCCCGAAGTGCGCGTCCCAGGCGCGCGCGACCTCGAGGCTTCCCGGCGCCAGGTGGTCGTCGAAGAACAGCACGTGGACGCGCAGGAGGTGGGGCGAATCGCGGGAGAGCGAGTGCTCGGCCATGCGCTCGTCCGACGCGCGCACTCCGGGGTAGGGCGCCGTGCCGCGGAACGGCTCCGCGTCGCTGCCGGCGGTATAGGCCACGCACACGTCGAGCTGGGCGCACACCAACTGCAGCAGGATCGGGGTCCCCGCCAAGCTCTCGAGGTGGACCTCGTTCCCCTCGAGGTCCCGGAGCAGTAGGTCGTGGTAGCGCGCTCCCTTGGCCGGGGGCCAGCCCGGCACAGGAGGACGCTGAGGCACCGTGCGCCGCGGCGTGTTCTGCGGCGCTTGCTCTCCAGGGCAGCCGCAGAGCCCACCGACCAGGACGAGGACCACGGGCAGAATCGGACGCGGGTTCACGCGCGCTCCTTCGCTGGACGGAGGCCGGCCGGAGCCGACGCGACCTCCGCAAGGGTATGGCAGCTTGCTTGGTTCCGTGCAACCTTGTCTTGCGGGACTACAGGCACGCCGCGCGATCTTCGCACCTTGCACATGCCTTGTCAGCGCGGTTCGTCCTCCTCCGCACGAGTTGGAGACTGCCCGCAGGGGTGCGTGCCTGCGTACTCGGGGTGGCTCGGGGCCCGATCCTCGCGCGCTGAGGTCAGCGCTTCTGCTGCAGCATCTCCGCCGCTCGAGCGTCCCCACCCTGGGCCGCTAGCTCGAGCAAGCGCTGACCCTCGGCCGGGTCCGCCGGGCCGCCGCGCCCCTCGAGGACCAGGATCGCCAGGTGGCGCAGGCTGCTGACCCTGCCCAGGTCGGCTGCATGGGCATACCAGGCGCGGGCGCGGGCGTCGGTGCCCGGCGCGTGCGAGCGCGCGAAGGCGTAGGCGACCCGCGCCGCCGCCTCCGCGCTCCCTCGTTGGGCCGCGCGCAGCAGCAGCGCCGAGCCCGCGACGCGGTCGCGCTCGATCCCCGCCTCCCCGTCGGAGGTCGCCACGGGCTGATCCTCCTGCTTCAGGAGCTGCGCGGGCTTCGCGGTCGCCCTTCCCCGCGCGGCGAGCCTTCGAGCAGCGCACGAGCCTTCGCCGGGTCAGCGGGGCCGCCGCGCTCCTTCGAGGAGCATGCGCGCCAGAGGGAGGCGGCTCCCGCGGTGGCCGAGGTTGAGGGCCAGTCGGGCACTTCACCCACGAGCGAGGCGTGCGACTCCTGACCTCGGCGCCGCTGACCTCCAGCCCGCGGGCGACCCTCGTGCGCCGCCTCGGGGTCTCCGCCTCGCGCGGTCTCCAACGTGAGCGCGAAGCGCGAGCCCGGTTCGGCTGGGGTTGGCTCTCGAACCATCCGCTGGCGCAGAAAGGTGCCCAGGCGCGCGGGTCGCCCAGGCAGAGCGCAGGATCGGCATGCGGTGTTCAGCCCCGCGGTGCCAGCCACAGGCGCTCCTTCCCTCGGTCTTGGGCTGGGTGACGAGCAAGGGGAGGGGCGTTCGACGGGCCATACGCACGCTTCCACTGACCGGCAAGGCGCCCTGCTTGGCGCGGCTGCAGCGTCGGCTGCGTTATGGCACCCCGAACTAGAGCGTGCAACCTTGCGGCTTCAAGGATCGGTGGGCGTTGGCCTCGGGGTGCTTCGCGAGCACGCCGCTCGTGTCCTCGGCCGCTCCGGCGGCGATCAAGTCGCGCACCGTGTCCCGCAGCATGCGGTATTCGAGGAAGCGCAAGGCAGGCTCCCGGGGGTGCTCCTCGAGCGCTTGCTGCACGAACGCCTGCACGCGCTCGTGGCTCCCGTGCCACCTCGGGCTGAGGTAGCCCAGCACGAGCTCGTACGCGAGCACGAACTGCGGGTCGATCGCCTCGGCCGCGCGGAAGTGGCGGAGGACCACGGACTCCTCGTGGCCCTGGTCGATCCCGAGCGCGATCAGCCAGGCGTGGGCATAGGGCAGGTCCTGACGTAGCTCGAGGGCGGTCTCGAAGGCCTCGCGGGCGAGGACGTCGTAGCGCTTGAAGTCCTTCCAGCCTTCCTCGGTCACGGTCGACGCCACCCCCCCGCCGCGCGCGTCCCAGGCCTGTTCCCGGCGCGCGTGGCCCAGGGCGATCCAGGCGAAGAAGCTCTGGGGGCGGGCTGCGGCCCAAGCCTCCAGGGCCTCGACGTTGTACGGTTGGCCCAGGGCCAAGAGCTCTTCGTGGAGCAAATTCTCGTAGCTCCCCGCCAGTCGCCGCGCAGGGACGCGCGCCTGCAGGCGCGACTCCAGCGCCTCGAAGGCGCCGCCGGTGAGCAGGCCCAGGCCCGCGGCGTAGAGGCCCAAGGGTCCCTCCGGCACCGCGTAGTCCTCGATCCCGCGGGGGCCCGGCTGAGGGTCCTCGCCGGTCACCAGGCGATAGGCCTGGGGCAAGGTGTGCTCGAACAGGGGGTCATGGCCTGGGGTCCCGTCGGAGACGAGGGTGAAGTCCCCGTCGACCAGGTGATAGCCGGGGACGTAGGCGAGGGTCGTCGGCGTCGCGTAGGCGGGGTCGGCGACGAACACGAGGGTGTTGGGGCGAGCGCTGAGGCCAAAGTGCGCGTCCCACGCCTGGGCCTGCTCGAGAGAGACCGGCGTGCTCGTCTCGAACACCAGCACGTGCACGCGCAGCAGGGAGGCGGCGTCGAGGTCCATGCCCGAGCTGGCCAGCACCTCGTCGATCCCCGCGCACCCAGGGGACGGCGCGAGGCCCTCGAAGGGGGGCGCGCGGTCGCCTGCGGTGTAGGCCACGTTCCCCGGGCACTTCGTCGCCACGAACTGGATCAGGAGCGGCGTGCCCTTCAGCGACGCCAGGCGGACCGACTCGCCGCTGAGGTCGCGCAGCAGCATGTCGTGATACGGCTGGCCCTTGACCGGCGGCCAGCCCTCGACGTCCTCGACCGGCGGTGCGGTGGGGGCGACGGAGTCGGCGCCTGGACAGCCGCTGAACGCGACCAGGATCCAGGTCCCAAGGACCGCGACGAGGGGGCGGCTCACCGCAGCCCCCGCAGCGCCTGGGCGGCGGCCACGTCTCCTGCCTGCGCCGCGGCGTGCAGGGGCTGTCGACCGAGGTCGCGGAGCAGGAGGTCGTGGCGACGCTGGCCCTCGGTTGGCGACCAGCCCGGAATGGACGGCCGCTGAAGCCCTGTGGCCGCGCCGTCGCCGCCGTCTCCGGAGCTGGCGAGCTCTCTCCACTCGGGCAGCCGCAGAGCAGCAGCCCGAGACACGTCAGCGCGAGGGGGGGGGCGGACGACGGGGCATGGCGCGACCTCCGCAGCGGTATGGCAGGCCCGGAGGCACTGTGCAACCTTGTGTTCTCGGACCGTGAAGAACGCCCGCGCAGCGGGTTCGTCTTGCACCCCCCTTGCCGGGTCGAATGTCGTTGTGGGCCCTGGCCTTGGGCGTCCTTGCCAGTGCGTGTGCGGCGTCCGCGCACTGGCAAGGTTGTCGCCTGGACCGCACGCAAGTCGGGCGGGGTGTCGTGGGTTCTGGGTAGGTTAGGGTCCGGCGCGTGGCGCCAGGAGGAGGGCCCATGCCAGGGACGACCCAGGAGGCGCCGCTGCGCCTGCAGCGAGCGCGAGAGATCACGGAGCACCTGCGCACCCTGGTGGTTCGCTATCGAAAGCACGAGGCCGAGATCGCGCAGGCGCTGGTCACCGTCAAGCGGGAGCGGCTCTATGCGCTCCTCGGCTACGCCAGCCTCTCGGCGTACGCGCTCGGGGAGGGGCTGGTCCGGTCCAAGAGCAAGGTCAGCGACCTCGTGTCGATCATCGAAGGGTCGGAGGACCTGGAGGACATTCGCGAGTCCTACCTCGCGGGCGAGCTCTGCTACTCGAAGGCCCGAGAGCTGGTCAAGTTCGCCACCCCGGAGACCCAGGGGGAGTTGCTGCAGCTCGCCCCCCACCGGACCAGCGACGAGCTGCGCGCCATGGCCACCGGGAAGCCGCCCAAGCGACGTCGGACCCTGAGCCTGACTCCCGAGGAATCCGCCGAGTTCGATCAGCTCCTGGCCGCGCTCCGCAAGGAGCTCGGGCGAGCGCTTACGGACTCCGAGGCGGTCCTGGAGCTGATTCGCCGCGGCTCGGACAGCCGGGGGGGAGAGGCGCCCCGCACCCGCCTCGTGGTCAGCCTCTGCCCCGGGTGCGAGGTGGCCACCAGCGAGTCCCGAGAGGGCTCGGTCCCCGTGCCTGCCGCGGCGGTCGCTGCAGCCCGCTGCAACGGTGAGGTCCACGACCTGCGAGACGAAGACAACCAGGTCACCCGCGCGATCCCTGCTCGGGTCAGACGACGGGTCCTCGATCGGGATCGCCAGCGCTGCCGCGTCCCCGGGTGCCCGTCCCTGTATGGCCTCGAACTCCACCACGAGGACGGGTGGGTGCGAGGCCACGACCCGGAACGGATCGTGACCCTGTGCGACGCGCACCACCGAGTGCGGCACGAGGGAGCGCTGCGGATCGAGGCCCTGGGGAAGGGCGAGTTCCGCTTCAGCCTGCTGGACGGCACCGAGCTCGGCGCGAGCACTCTGGGATCCCGACCGTGCATCGCGCGCGAGCTCGCGGGGACCAGCGTGGGGATCCCCCCTGAGGAGTTCGCGTACGCGAACGGAGGGTCGGGAGCGGAGGAGTTCGCGTACGCGAACGGAGGGTCGGGAGCGGAGGAGTTCGCGTCACGCGAACGGAGGGTCGGGAGCGGGGCAGGACGCGCGAACGGGAGCGGCGCAGGCGGTGGCGGGACGAACGTCGCGCAGCAGGGGCCGGTTGCGGTCGCGGCGCAGGACGCAGTTGAGGGGGACGAGGTCGACGGGGCGACGCGAGGCCTGGTGCGACTCGGCGTGCCCGCTGCGGAGGCCAGGTATGCCGTTGCCGTGGCCTTCGCCGCAGGAGCGCGCAGCGTGGGCGACCTCCTGACCTCCGCCCTGGCGGGCTGGGCGCGCCATGGCTGACCGGAGGGAACGCCCGCGCGAGCTAACGCGTCAACAGGTCGCGGGGACGCGTGCCGTCGACGCTGAGCACCTTCAGCTCCCGCGACGGAGACCACAGGAGCTCTTCGCGAGCGTTGCACACGCAGAGCACGGCCGCGTTGCCCGCTTCGGTGTCAGGGAGCAGGCGCTCCAGGATCGTCGCCATGGGGTCCTCCCCGTCGCCCCGTGGGGGCGGCTAGCCGACCAGCGCCTCGCGGCAGGCCTGGCGGACGGCGGCTTGGCCTTCGGCCAGCGTCGCCTCGAGCTCGGACAGAGCGGGGACGCCCGGCGCTTCCCACCCCGAGGCGAGCCCCGCGTCGAGCGCCAGCTCGCGGATCCCCGCGGTCACCCGTCGGCCCAGCCAGGAGACGGCGTAGCTCGCGAGCGGGCGATCGAGGGCGCGGGCCTCCGCCGCGGGCGCGAGCCCGAGCGCTGCCCGGCGGTCGACGTCGGCGAGCTCGACGAAGGCGGTCAGGGCTTCGAGGGTGGCGTAGAGCTCGGCCGCGCGCAGGCGCAGGTGCTGCTCGGCCTTCCACACGCCGTTGTCCTCGCAGCCGCGCACGCAGGCGAAGAGCTGCGACGTCACCCCGCTCAGAGCGCCCACCGGGGCGGCTCCCGGGAGGTCGCCCAACAGCTCGAGGTGACGCTCCAGGGGGAGCACCACCCGCGGGTTCTTGCCGGAGAGGAGCCCGTAGACTGGGACCACGGGCTTGGCGTAGACCTCGCGCATGAAGCTCAACGTGTCGTCGCTCGCGGCGCCCTTGAGCACTCGGCGTGCTTCTTGGGACAGCCGGTGGCTGAGCTCCTGATACATGAGGTGGGTGGTCCCGTCGAACACGGCGTAGAGGACCACGTCCTGCATGTAGCGCGCGTAGGGGAAGTCGCGCAGCAGCGCCCGGGCGCCCAGGACCTTCTTACCTTCGGTCACGCCCTCCTCGGCGAACCCGCTCGCGATCACCTTGGCCACGCCGGTGTAGTGGCTGACCCCGACGCCGTAGGCGTTGATCAGGGCCGTGGTGCGCAGGGAGATCGCCGACACGAGGCGGTCGAGGACCTCGAGCTTGAGCAGGCTGTCCGCGATCGCGCCCAGGGTGTGGATCGGGTCGCCGTAGATCGCGCGCCGCGCCGCGTAGAACACGGCCATGTCTCGCGCGCCGCTGAGGCAGCCCGAGGCCAGGGAGGCCACGCCGCCGCGCGAGAGGATCAGGGTCTTCTGGGCCACGGTCATGCCGCCGTGCTCACGTCCGAGGAGCCGGCTCGCCTCGACCACCGTCCCGTTGAAGTCGAGGCCGGAGATATCCGCGCCCTGAGCGGGGAGGGTCCGCCAGCGCGGCAGCGGCTGGATCGACGGCTGGCGCTCGATCCAGAACATGCTGAAGTCCGCGCGGGCCTTGAGCGGTTGGATCGCCTTGGGGTCCTGACTGCCCTCGAAGTTGCGCGTGCGCAGGAAGGCGAACAGCAGGTCGTGCTCGTTCGCTCCGTTGATCAGATCCTTCTCGCCGCTGATCCGGTAGTGCGTGCACGGCTCGTCGTCCTCGACCGGGATCCACTCCCCGGCCTCGTCCAGGGTCCCGCGCTCGGCCCGGCACTGGTTGGCGAGGAGGTTGCTCCCGTGGTTCAGCTCCGAGAGCAGGAGCGAGGAGAACGCGCCGGCCTGGACCCGCGCGTTGATCTTCTCGAACTGCTCGGGCGTGGCGGAGACGTAGGCCGAGATCAGGGCCAAGCTATTGACGCTGATCGTGACCGCGACGCTGGTGTTGCGTCGGGCGTTGGCCGCGTTGAGCGCGCACTGGTGGAACGGGGTCACCCGCGCGTCGCCGGACTCCGGGGCCGGCGCGAAGATCGACATGAGGCCACGTTCGCGGAGGCCGTCGAGGATCGGTCGCGGGTAGACCTCTTCCGCCTCGAGGTCCCACATGTGGCGCTGGACCTCGGGCGTGTCCAGGTACGCCTCGAGCTCGAGGAGCACGGGGTCGCGCCACGCGTCGTTCGGGCACAGCCGCTGCCACGCTGAGAGCCCACGGTCGAGGACCTCCAGGTGCTGCGCGTTGACGTCCCGGGTGCGACTGACGGCGGTGGAGTGGGGCATGGGCGCTCCTCAGGCGTGGGGTAATTTGCCACACCTCCTGCGAAACGCCCGAACAAACGGGAATTGAGTGGGGGATCGACCCCTACGCGTGCTCGCGCACGTAGGCCAGCACGTCGCCCACGGTCTGCATTTCGGCGGCCTTGACCTCGGGAATGTCGATCTCGAGCGACTCCTCGAGCTCCATGAGCAGGTCGAGGGTCACCACGCTGTCGATATCGAGGTCCTGGATCAGGCGCGCCTCGGGCACGAGCTTCTCCCGCGGCACGTTGCACACGTTGCTCAGGATCTCGAGGGTCTTCTCTTCGGCAGGGGTCATGCAGTCTCGTCCTGGGCGCTCTGTCGCCAAAGGAAGGTCAACTCGCCGGCGAGGAACAGGTCGCGCAGCTTGCTGCGTTGGACCTTGCCGCTCGAGGTGGTGGGCAGCCCGCCGCGGCGGACGAAGCCCAGGTCGTAGAGCTTGAAGCCCAGCGCGCTCGCGACGCGACTTCCGATCGCGTCGGCCC
This sequence comes from Planctomycetota bacterium, assembly GCA_041402045.1. GTDB lineage: Bacteria > Planctomycetota > J058 > J058 > J058 > JAGQRJ01. The sequence continues at coordinate 43,200 of JAWKSZ010000042.1, forward strand.
AGGCGGCGAGGGCCTCGTCGGGCTCCTTGCCGCACTCGACCACGAGCACGGCGCGCTCGCGGCCGTCGGCCTCCACCGCGAAGGCGCCCGAGCGACACCCGGGCTGCTGCACGACCTGGTCGCCGTGGAACTCGATCTCGTCGGGGTCCACGTTGTGTCCCTCGACAATGATCAGGTCCTTGTAGCGCCCGGTGACGAACAGCTCGCCGTCGCGCAGGTGTCCGCGGTCGCCGGTCTGCAACCAGCCGTCTTGGACGGGCTGGGGCACGTTGGCGTCCCCGGTGTAACCCGAGCACAGCCCGGGTCCGCGCACGGTGATCTGCCCGTCCACACCGTCCGGCAGCGGGTTGCCCGCGTCGTCGCGGATCACGACCTCGGTGTCGAGGACGGGCCAGCCGCACGACACGTGCCCGTCCACCTCGCGGGGCTCGCCGTCGAGGAGCGTGAAGGTCACCGCCAGGGTGGCCTCGGCCATGCCGTAGCAGGGCAAGAACGCGTTGCGGGGGAAGCCGTGGGGGCGGAAGCGCTCGTTGAACGCCGCGAGGGTCTCGGGGCGCACGCGCTCGGCGCCGCAGCCCGCCAGGCGCCAGGGCGAGAGGTCGAGCCCCGAGCCCGCGAGCTTCTCCGCGGGGAGCGCGTTCACGCAGTGCTGGTAGGCGAAGTTGGGCGCCGTCGAGATCACCCGGTGGTCCTTCAGGCTCGCGATCGTCTGCAGCCACACCAGCGGACGGGCCACGAAGGTCTCGGGGCGGAACAGGTAGAGCGGCGCGCGCGAGTACCAGGCGCAGAAGCCGAGGCCCACGAGGCCCATGTCGTGATACAGCGGCAGCCAGCTCACGTAGGCGTCGCGGGGGCTCGCGCGTCCGCCGTGGCAGATCCCGCGCGCGTTGGCGAGGAGCGCGCGGTGGCTGATCTGGACCCCGCGCGGGGACTGGGTCGTGCCGCTCGTGAGCTGGAGGAACGCGACGTCCTCGGGGTCGGCCTCTCGCGGGGGGCAGGCCGGGGCGTCGTCCGCGGGGTCCGGCGCGAGCAGGAACCGCTGGCCGGAGCGCTCGCCCGTCTCGTCGTCGGCGACGAGGTGCGCGCGGGGGAACGCCGAGAACAGCCCGGCGATCCGGGCCTGGAAGGCCTCGATCCCGCCCAGGGCGCGGGGCGGCGCCAGGCAGCAGGGCAGGGCGCCGGCGAGGATCGCGCCCAAGAAGCACTCCACGAGCTGGATCGAGTTCGGCAGCTGGAGGAACACGGGGTCCCCCGGCTGCACCCCGGCCTCGAGGAACGCGGCCCCGATCCGCCGCGCGCGGGCGACGACCTCGGCGTAGGGCCGGGTCAGCGAGGCCTTGCCGCGGCGGTCGTGCTCGGTGATCCCGGCCGCGGTCTCCTGACTCAGGTTTTCGATCAAGTCCAGGACGGTCTTCATGGCCTCTCCGGGGCGCCGAGTCTAGCAACCCCCGCCCCCGATCCGGCCCCCGAACGCGTCAGCCGCGCAGGAGCAGCAACGCAGTCGCCACAGGGCTCCGCTCGACGAGCGCAGGTCGTCCCGCACCCCCTTCGAGGGGAGCAGGGCGTCGAGCCCGAGCCATGCCCAGCAGCCCCACCCCACGGCCAGGTCCAGGCAGCGCGTGAGCTCGCTCCATGGCGCGCTCGCGAGAGGGAGGGATCAGCCCTCAGCGAGGGAGCCACTCCAGGTAGACCTCGCGCTGTGCGCAGGAAGAGGAGGACGGCGTCGTCGCCGGATCCCAACGCGTCGCTGCGGTTGGGACCAGGCGCGGAACGCAATCGTGACGGCGAAGGACTCGAGGCGAGGGAGCGGCGGGAGGGACCTTGGCGGGGACGCCCGGCGAGCCTGGGCGACGCTGGCTGGGTAGCGCGCGATCGCCCCTGCAGGGGTCAACGCCGGGCGTCGCTCAGTGTCACGGAGCGAACTCGAACTGGCGGGTGAACTGCGGAGTCTGGCGGGACGCTCGCGCCGGCCGCGTCGGCCGGTCCCTACTTCGCGTGCAGCGCCACGCGGCCGCGGGCAAACGCGTCGGGGTAGGCGCCCACGGGGTCTCTCGCGACCTCGGCGACCGGCGGCAACCCGTCGGGGCCCAGCGCCTCCCCCGCAGGGCGGGTGTGGAAGCGTCGCGAGCCCCACAGCCACTGCTCGGGGTAGGCGAGGATCGCCCGGGTGAGCGCGGCGTTGATCCGGCGCGTAATGCTCTCGAGCTCGGGCTCGCGCTCGCTGCTCCGCGGGTTCTCGATCACGTCCCAGCAGTGGAAGCGGAAGCGCCCGCGCCCGGTGCGGTGCACGCTGACCACCGCGATCGGGGCCCCGGTCTTGCGCTGGATCAACGCCGGGGTGGTGTTGGTCGCGGCGAGGGTGCCCAGGAAGGGCACGAAGGTCGGGTTCACCCGGTCGTTCTCGTCCGCCGCGATCCCCACCAGCTCGCCGCGCTTGAGCGCCTTCACGATCGGCCACAGCACGCCCCACTTGGTGAGGATCCGCTGCCCGCCGAGCTCGCGGTGCGCGTTCAGGGTGTCCGCCAGCGCCTGGTTCTTGGGCGGGCGCCCCACGGCGTTGGTCGGGAGCCCCGAGACCGCGGCCACGTGCCCGCACAGCTCCCACACCCCCATGTGCCCGCTGGCGCAGATCACCCCCTTGCCCTGGGCCTGCAGCGCGCGCAGGCGCGCCAGGCCGCGCAGGTCGATCTGGGCCCGCACCGCCTCGGCGTCCATGACCCGCAGCCGGGCGAAGTCCACCCCCAGCCGCGCCATGTGCCGCGCCCAGCCCCAGAGCAAGCGCCGCGAGCGCTCGGGGGTCAGGCCCTCGCGGAAGGCGATCCGTTGGTTGCGGAACAGCCCCCGCCCCTTGTGCCGCACCTTGCGCTCATGCTGCAGGGTGAACAGGACGACCAGGGGCGTGATCAGGTCCGCGAGCAGGTAGCTCAGCCCCAGCGGGAGCGCCGCCACCGCGCGCAGCGCGAGGCCCGCCGCCCACGCGGCGAAGCGCTGGACGTGCGTCGGCGGCTGCGGCTGCTTGGGGTGACTCACGACGGAGGCTCCTGGCGCAGGGCCGCGCGGGTTCCCACCCTGCGCCGAGCTGCGCCGGCGCGGAGTCTACCACCGCGGTCGAGACCTCCGCCTCGGCAGCGCCGACGCGCTCGGGCCATGAACGCGCCGGAGGCGCGCTAGCGACGTGGGGCCCGCTGGCTAGACTGCGCCGGTGCCCGCGCCTCTCCGCGACCTCTGCGCCCTCGCCCGCGACCCCGCCGGCCTCGACCGCGACTGGGCCCAGGGCGTGGTCGCGCACCACGCGCCGGGGGCGCGGGTGCGCGCCGTGCTGCCTCGCGCGATCGACGTGGGGACGACCACCCGGGTCGCCCTCGAGGTCGACCACGACGCCCCGGACCTCCCGCGGCGCTGGTTCGTCAAGCTCCCCTCCCGCGCCTGGCGCGCCCGCGCGATCACGGCGCTGCCGCAGCTGCCCCAGACCGAGGTCCGCTTCTACGCCGAGGTCGCGCCGCGGCTGCCGATCCCGCGCCCGCGCTGCCTGGCCGCGATCCGCCGCCCGGGGCGGGGCTTCACCCTCGTGCTCGAGGACGTCGTCGCGCGCGGGGCGCGGGTCGGGACCCCGACCCTCGCGCTCTCGGCCGAGGAGGCGGGGCCCCTGGTGGAGCTGCTCGCGTTCCTGCACGCCGAGCTGTGGGAGGCCCCTGCGCTCCGCGCCGAGCTGGCGTGGCTCGCCGGCCCGGTGCGCCGGCTGGAGGACCGCCTGGGGAGCGCGCTGGCGCTGCCCTTGATCCGACGTGGCCTGCGCCGCGCCGGCGACGCGGTCCCCGCCAGCCTGCGCCCAGGACTCCTGGCCTACGCCCGGGCGCGGCGCCCGATCATGGCCGCCCTCGGCGCGGGGCCGGCTTGCCTCGTGCACCACGACGTGCACCCGGGGAACCTGTGCTGGGACGCGGGCGGGCCCGCGCTCCTCGACTGGCAGCTCGTGCGGATCGGCGAAGGCGTGAGCGACGTCGCCTACCTCCTCGCCACCTGCCTCGAGCCCGAGGTCCGCCGCGCGGCGGAGCCCGCGCTCCTCGCGCGCTACCGCCGGGCCCTCGTCGGCGCCGGGGTCACCCCGCCGGCCGACCTCGAGGCGCGCTACGCCGCGCACCTCTGCTACCCGCTGGAGGCCATGCTCGACACCCTCGCGATCGGCGGGCTCATGGACGACGCCGCCGCGCTGGGCCTCGTGCGCCGCGCGGCGGCGGCCTGCGCCGACCACGACGCCTTCGCGGTAGCTCTGGCCGCGTGCTGAGCGCGTCGCGCACGCCTCCCCACCCTCCAACGCTCCGCTGGAGTTGGCCTGCGGCCTGGGCTTCGCGGCGACGCGCCCCGCCCGGTCTCGCCCCCGCGCGCGTCGGCGGCGCGCGGTAGGCTCGCGGGTGTGAGCAAGGACGACGACACCTCCACCAAGGCCCAGCGCGGGCTGCGCGCGGCCGCCGAGGCGCTGCGCGGGCTCGAGGACCCGACGCCCCTGACCGTCGAGGGCTTCGAGCAGAAGCTCCAGGAGCGGCTGACCGAGGTCGAGCACGAGGCCAACGAGCTCCTGGTCGAGCACGCCGAGCCCGAGGGCGAGGCGCGCCGCTGCCCGCTCTTGCACACGAGCGCGCTGGCCGACGTGGTCCAGCGCGCGCTGGTCGAGGAGGCGCCGGGCTTCGGCTTCGCCTGGGCCGAGCTCGCCCGGGTCTACCCCCAGGACCGTCGAGCGGCGGACGACGTCGACTTCTCGGAGCTCGTGCCGCCGGTGGTCCCCTTCGCCCTCGCCGTGCGCCTCGGCGAGCGGCTCGCGCTGCGGGTGGGGATCTCGCTGGCGCGCAAGGTCAGCCCCGGCACGACCTGGGACGGGCTCAAGCCCTGGCGGGCCAAGGTCAAGCCCGCGACCCGCGAGAAGCGCCTGCGCGCGTGGCTCGACGAGGGCCCCGAGTCGCCGGTCGAGGCGCCCCTCGAGGTCGCCCGGACCTGGGTCGGGGCCGCCCGCGAGCACGCCGCCGACGAGGCCGCGGTCCAGGCGGGCCTGGGCGCGATCGACCCCCCCAGCGACAAACAGCTCGCCTTCATTCAGTCCCTGATCGAGCAGAAGCGCCTCGGCGACGACGCGCTGGGCGCGCTCCTGCTCGAGGTCGGCGCCGTGCACCGCCTGGAGCACCTCGACCGCCAGCACGCCTCGCCCCTGATCGACGCCTTGCTCGCCCTGCCCACCCCGCGGCGGACCCGCGCCAAGCCTCAGGCCGCCTCTGCCAAGGCCGCCAAGCCCAAGCCCAAGGCGCAGAAGCTCGCCTGGGCCGGCGTCGTGCGCGCGGTGCGTCCGCGGATCAAGGCCGTGGTCCTCGCCGGCGAAGCCAAGCACAGCTACCAGGGCTACGTGCTCGTGGTGGACGGCACCCTGGGCGAGGAAGAGCGCCGCTTCGCGGTGGGCTTGGGCAAGGCGGCCCAGGCCAAGCACGGCTACCGCGCGGGCGACACCGCCCGGGGGGCCGGCGTGCTCGTCGACGACCCGCCGGGTCACGCCTGCGACCTGCACAAGGCGAGCAAGCTCGAGCGCGAGCCCGGGCCCGAGCCCACGGAGCCGGGCCCGCCCTACCTCGGCGCGCCGGAGTCCCTGGAGGTCTACCGCGCCCAGGGCCACCGCCCGCTGGGCGAGGACGCGCTCGAGGCGGACCCGTGCGGGAGCTGCGGTGGGCCTGCCGCATGCCCACCGACGACGGCCAGGGCCGACTCACCGTCGAGGCCGTGTGCTACGGACCCCCGGATTGCCCGGCCTATGCGCCGTTCTGAGCGTGCCCTGGCGCTACACCGCGTGGCCCCGGTCCGCTATCCTCCGCCCAACGCCCTCCAGAGAGGCCCTTCGCCCATGTGCGCCCTGCTCTCGTGATCGCCGAGTATCCCGCCGCCACCCAGGTCCGGCTCTACCACCTGGCTTGGGACTGGGGGCTGAGCCCGGCTGCCCTGCTCGCCGCCGTCCGCGCCGGCGGGTTCGAGATCGCCAGCCACTTCACCCGCGTCCAGGACGACCAACTCCCTGAGTTGCGCGCGGCCCTCGAGCGCGGTCAGCGCGCGCCGCAGCCCGAGCCCGCCGCGGAGCCCGAGGCCGAGCCCGTCGCCGACGCGAGCCCGGCCGCCGACTCGACCCCCGCGGCAACGGAAGACAGCCCGGTCGCCGCAGCTCCCTCGCCCGCCGAGGCCGCGACGCCCGACGACGACACCTCCGCCAGCGCCTCGCGCAAGCGCCGGCGACGTCGCCGGCGGAAGAAGGACGCGGGCGAGACCGACGAGGCGACCTCCGACACCGCGGCGCCCGTCGACCCTGCGCCGACCGCCCCCGCCGAGACCCCGACCCAGCGCGCGCGCCGCGGCTCGATCTACGCGGCGACGGAGCCCGAGCCCGAGTCAGAGCAGCCCGAGCAAGAGGCCCGGGGGAGCCGCTCGGTCCCGCCCAAGCGCAGCTCGAGCGCGGCCCTCCCCTCATTCGGCACCCGGCGCCCCGAACCCGAGCCGGAGCTGCCCGAGCCCGCCGCGTCGAGCCCGCCCGCCGCCCGTTCAACCGCGCCCGCGTCGTCGAGCGCACCCGCGACCGGCACGCCGAACACTCCCGCGAACGCCGCGTCGAGCCCGCCGCCGAGCACGCCTGCCGCCGGCTCCAAGGCACCCGCGAGCGCCGGGTCGGGCGCGCCCGCGTCGTCGAGCGCACCCGCGACCGGTACGCCGAACACTCCCGCGAACGCCGCGCCGGGCGCCGCACCGAGCGCGCCCGCAGCTGCAGCGCCCACGCCTGCCGCCACGCCCAGCGCGCCGGTCGCCGCGCCGAGCACCGCTGCGCCCTCCGCCGAGGACACCGCGTCGAGCGCAGGCTGGGTGATCGTGGCGGTCCTCGCGGCCGGCGCGGGCCTGATCGCGCTCCTCGCCTTCGGCCTCTGAAGTCCGCCGTGGTGCGGTCGGATCCGCGAGCCCCGCGACCCGAGCTCCGACCGGTCCCGACGCCGGGGAGGCGCGCATGACCCTGGAGGCCTGCCTGGCGGACCTCGCCCACGCGGACCCCGAGCGGCGGCTGCAGGCCGCCCAGGCCCTGGCCGAGCGCTGTCTCGCCGAGCCCGCGCCGCCCTTCGAGGCGGTGCTCGCGCGCTTGAAGGCCCAGGTGGCCTTCGGGCCCGAGCGCGAGCCCGAGCCGGCCGTCGCGCGCGCGATCTCCGCCGCGGTCCAGGCGCTCGCTGTCGCGCGGGGGGAGCGGCTCGGGTTTCGGATCGCGCGCCCGGAGTCCCTGGACGCGCTCCCGGACGCGCGGCTGACCTGGCGCGTAATCGAACCCCTCTGGGACGCGACCACGATCTACCGCGACCGCCCCGCGCTGCGCGCGACCCTCGACCTCGCGACCCCCGGACAGCGCGCGCTCTACGCGCTCTGGTGGTGGAGCTCCGAGGTGCGAAACGGCGGGCTGCACCAATTCCTGGCCAACTCGACCGGGATCCTGGCCCCCGAGGTCCGAGACGGCCTGGCCCGGGTCGGAGCGACGGAGCACGCAGCAATCTTCCGCGACCTGCTCGCGCTGTTCCCCGAGGGGGTCTGCCCCGGGGACCGGCGGGAGCGGCAAGAGCTCCTGTACGAGATCCCCGACGCGGCGCTGGGAGTCCTCGACGCGCGTTTCTACGCGCTGGACGACGACGTGCTGTTCCGACCGCGGCTTTCCACGTGCGCGGCGCACCCGGACGAGTTCTTCCTCGACTGACGCGGGGCGGCACCCGGGCGGGTAAGCCGCGCCCCAGCGCGACGCGCGGACACGGGCTGCGCGCGGCGCGCGGTGTGCACGGGGCCTGGCGTGCTCTACGCCACCACCCGCTTTCGCGACTACGCCGTGCTCCCCGGGCACCCGCCTCGGGGGGCCTTCGCCACGAGCACGCTGCGGATCGCGGCCTGGCGGGCGCTGTTCGCCGTGGTCGTGCTCGGCGCGGTGAGCTACGGGTTCTTCGAGCGCGGGGAGCGCCTGGTCCTGCTCCCCGTCTTCGCGGCGCTGGGCGCTGGGCCGCAGGCGTGCGTCGAGCGCTGGGGGCTCGGGCGCTCGCCTCGCGCGCTCCTCGGCTGCGGGCTCGTGGGGCTCGGGGTCGCGTTGCTCGTGGGCGTGCTGGCGCTGTGCAACACGCTCGTGTTCTGGGGCACCCACTACGGGTTGGGCGTCGAGTACGGCTGGCACCTCCTCCAGACCCTCTCGGCGGACGTGGTCGAGCGCGCCGGCTGGTGGTTCTACGGGTCGTGGCTGGTCCCGCTCGTGCTGCCCTTCGCCCTCCCGCTGTTCGTGGCCATGGTCGCGCGCTGGATCAGCAACGGCCTGCCGCAGCAGCTCCTGGTGGTGCTGGCGAGCCTGGGGCTCCTGGTCGAGGTCGACCTGTTCCTGGAGCACTATCGCGAACCCCTCTACGAGTGGCTGGTCGCGGGGCTGGCCCTCCCGCTGATCTACGCCGGCGTCGATCGGCTGGAGGAGCGCTGGTGCGAGCGGCGGGACCGCCGCGAGCGCGGGCTCACTCCTGACCGAAGGCCCGCCTGAACACGCCCTCGGGGTCGCCCATGGCCAGGAGCAGCGCCACGTCCCGCGCGCGCTGGGCGAGCTCGTCGTAGCCGCGGTTCTTCAGGTTCTGGGCCTGCCACCAGGTCAGGCGGAACAGGATCTCCTGGCGGGTGGCGGCGCGGAGCGCTGCGTCGGAGTAGGGCTTGGCGCCCCGCTCGTCGGCGAACAGGCGCTGGAGGTCCTCGCGCGAGACGAAGGTCCCCGCGTGGGCGTTGATCATGCGCGGGGGCTCCCCGGGCGGGCGCACCAGGAACCAGCCCGGGGCGCACACGCCCTGGAGCTCGACGTCGAGCCGCTCGCCGAGGGCGATCAGCACCAGCGCGCAGGAAATGTGCACGCCGGTCCCGCTCTCGAGCACGCGGTCGAGCTCGCTCTTGGAGGGCTCGTAGTAGGCGAAGGTCTCGCCCTTGACCACCCGGGCGTGGCACAGCCGGACCAGCGCCTCGAGCCGTGCGTCTCCGTCGAGGCCTTCGAGGTCCGGGCGCAGGTCCTGCGCGTGGCGGTCGAGGGTCGCGAGCACCTGCGCCGCGTCGAGCTCGTCGTCGTCCCGAACGAGCCTGGTGCAGAGCAGCGCAGCCTCGGCCAGCTCGCCGGCCTCGGGCACGAAGGTCAACCACACCAACCGGCGCTCGACCGGGTCGGGGTAGAGCGGCGCGAGCTCGGGCTCGACGTTGAGCCCCAGCGCGGCGGCGCGACCCCAGGCCTCGAGGGCCAGCACCCGGGCGCCGGCGTCCTCGTGCACCCGGCCCAGCGCGAGGTGCGCCTCGGCGCAGGCGGGGTCGAGCTCGAGGGCCTGGCGGGCCTGGCGCCCCGCAGCCTCGACGTCTGCGCGCTCCAGGCACGCCAGGGCCTCCGCCGCCAGGGACGCGGCCCGGACCTCCGGGGCCTCGGGGCCAGGGAGCGGGATCCGCGGGCCGCCGAGCGCGGGCTCCTCGTCGGGCGCCGGGGCCCGGCGCCGCGACCAGGCCCAGGCGCCCGCGACGGAGAGGGTCACGAGCGCGCCCAGCCCGAGGCCGATCGCGACCCAGGGTGCCTCCCGCGAGACCCGCGGCGGCGGCGCCGCGGGCGCCAGGGCCAGGCGCAGGTCCCGGGCCAGCGCGGGCATGTCCGGGTAGCGATCGCCCGGGTGCTTCTCCAGGCAGCGCATGCAGATCGCCGCCAGCCGCGGCGGCGTCTCCGGAGCCAGGGTCAGCGGCGAGGCGATCGCGCCGTGGCGCACCTTCTGCAGCACCTCCTCCACCCCGCGCCCGCTGACCGGAGGGTGCCCGGTGAGCATGGCGTAGAGCACGGCGCCCAGGCCGTAGACGTCGGAGGCGGGCCCGATCTCGTGGCGCCGCCCCAGGGCCTGCTCCGGCGGCATGAACACCGGGCTGCCCATGATCTCGCCCGAGAGCGTGAGCCGGCTGCCGCTGGTCTGGTCCATGGCCAGCCCGAAGTCGGTGAGCCGCGGCTCGCCGCTCGGGGTCAGGAGCACGTTCGCGGGCTTGAGGTCCCGGTGCAGGACCCCCAGTCCGTGGGCGTGCTCGAGGGCCTCGCACAGCTCGAGGGCGATCCGCGCTGCCTCTCGGGGCTCGAGGTGGCCCTCCGTCCGGATCCGCGCGCGCAGGGTCTGCCCCGCGACGAAGGCGTAGACGTGATACGGCCCGTGCTGACTGTGGCCGCGATCGAGGAGCGGCACGATCGCGCGGTGGGCGAGCCGCGCCGCCACGTCGCCCTCGCGGTGGAAGCGCTCGATATCGTCCGGGTCGCGCAGGCGCTCGGGCAGGAGCAGCTTGATCGCCACGGGGCCGCCGGGCCCGAGGGCGCGCAGCACCACGCCGTTGGCGCCGCGCGCGACCTCGCGCTCCACGCGGTAGGGGCCGATCGTGAGGGTCACGACTCAGCGGCGGCGGCGGAGCCGCGCGCGCTTACTTGCTGCCGTAGTCGACCAGGTCGAGGTTCTTGGTCCCGTCGCGGACCGAGCGCACCACGCTCTGCCCGTGGAAGGGACGCACCTCGGCGTCGGCCAGCCAGGTCTCGGTGGTGCTGCCGGCGCCCTTGCGCTTCATGACCACGACGGTGAGGGTCTTGCCGCCGGCCAGGGTGTGCTCCTGCTCCTTGGGCTCCTCGGTCAGGGCGTCGTATTCCTCGGGCTTCTTGTACTTCTCGTCGTCGGCCTGCATGTCGAAGGCGGTCTCGCCGGCCTCGCCCACGGGGTTGCCGTCCTTGAGCTCCTGGCGGGTGACGCTGACCTGGGCGCCCTCGATCTTGGTGATCTCGTAGCGGTAGGTCTTCATTTTGTCGCCCGAGCCCTCCTCGTAGACCGCGAAGTCGCCGACCTTGGCGTGCTTCCACGGGCCGCGCAGCTCGCTCTGCACGAAGGGCTTGGCCGGCGCGGCCGGGGTCTCGTCCTTGGGGGCCGCGGCGGGCTCTTGGGTGCCGTCGTCGCTGCTGCCGCCGCTGTTGCTCGAGCCGCCGGAGGGGCAGCCGGTGAGGGCGAACAGGCCGCAGAGGCAGGCGATCAGGATCAGGGGGCGCTTCATGGGGTCTCCTCGCCCGGGGTCTGCCCGGCGCGTCGGCCTATCTCACGGGGTCGCCAGGCCCGCGTCAAGTCGCCCCGCGGCGTTCCCGCCTGCGGAGGTTTCGACGTAGACTCCCCGGCCATGAAGTTCGTGAGCTTGATCGTGAACCCCCACGCCGGGCGCGGGCAAGGCGCCGAGGCCGGGCGCCAGGCCGCGACGGTGCTGCGTCGCGGAGGGTGGAAGGTCGAGCTGCACGAGACCCAGAGCCCCTACGACACCCGGCCCCTGGTGCGCCGGGCGCGGGAGGCGGGCCCCGACTGCGTGGTCGCGGTCGGCGGCGACGGCACGCTGCACGAGGTGCTGAACGCGCTCCACGACGGCCCGGGTAAGCCCCCGGCCCTGGGGCTGATCCCGGTCGGCGGCGGCAACGACTACGCGCGCATGCTCGAGATCCCGGCCAACGACCCCGAGCGCGCGGCGCAGCGCCTGCTGGCCTCCGTCGAGCGCCGCGTCGACCTGGGGCGGCTCGAGGGCGCCGACCACGGGACCGAGCTGTTCCTGAACAACGTGGGCCTGGCCTACATGGCGGCGGCCAACGCCGCGCGCGAGTCCACGCGCTTCCTCCCGGGCAAGCTCGGCTACCTGGCCGCCGGCGCCCTGGCCTTCGCCCAGTGGAAGCCCGCCCGGCTCCTGCTCTCGGTCGACGGCGTCGAGCAGACCGGCGCGTTCCTGATCGTGCACGTGGCCCTCGGCCGCTACTGCGGTGCCGGGATCGAGCTGACCCCGGACTCGAGCCTCGACGGCGGGCGCTTCCACGTGTTCGTCTCCAGCGCCCCCTCGCGGGTGCGCGGGCTCCTGGACTGGGGCAAGGTCAGCAAGGGCGAGCCGACCCCCGACACCGCGATCGTCGAGGGCAGGCGCGTGCGGATCACCGGCCCGCGCGGGTTCGTGCTCCACGCCGACGGCGAGGTCCGCCACGCCACCACCGGCGTGCTCGAGGTCACGCTGCTCCCGGGCGCAGGCCGGCTGTGGGCGCCCCCGGAGCCGGCCCGTCCCCTGGGCTGAGCGCGCGGCGACGTCGCGACCGCGCCTGTTGAAACCGGGTGCCGGCCAGCCTACGATCCGCGCGGACCGAGCGGTCCGGAGAGTCCCATGAGTGAATTCGTAGGCGCTGATTTCTTCGAGCTCGACGAGCTCCTGAGCGACGAGGAGCGCGCCGTGCGCGACAGCGCGCGGGAGTGGGTCGACCGCGAGCTGATCGACAGCCGCCTGATCGAGGAGCACCACCGCGCCGGGACCTTCCCCCGCGAGCTGGCCACCCAGGTCGGCGAAATGGGCTACCTCGGCCCTACCCTCCCCGAGGAGTACGGCTGCGCCGGGCTGAACCAGGTCGGCTACGGGCTGATCATGCAGGAGCTCGAGCGCGGCGACAGCGGCCTGCGCAGCTTCTGCTCGGTGCAGGGCTCGCTCTGCATGTATCCGATCTTCGCCTTCGGCTCGGACGAGCAGAAGAACCGCTACCTCCCGGGCATGGCCAAGGGCGAGATCATTGGCTGCTTCGGGCTCTCGGAGCCCGACCACGGCAGCGACCCGAGCGGCATGGAGACCAAGGCCACCCCCGACGGCGACGGCTGGATCCTGAACGGCACCAAGCGCTGGATCACCAACGGCTCGATCGCCGATATCGCGATCGTGTGGGCCAAGACCCCCGACGGGATCCGCGGGTTCATCGTCCCCACCGACGCCCCGGGCTTCAGCGCGCCGCTGATCCCGGGCAAGTTCTCCCTGCGCGCCTCGGTCACCTCCGAGCTGATCATGGAGGACGTGAAGGTCGGCCCCGAGGCGCTCCTGCCCGAGACCACCGGGCTCAAGAACGCGCTCATGTGCCTCTCGAACGCGCGCTACGGGATCGCCTGGGGCGTGGTCGGCTCGGCCATGGCCGTGTTCGACGAGGCCCTGCGCTACCTGCAGAGCCGGACCCAGTTCGACAAGCCCCTGGCCTCGTTCCAGCTCGTGCAGCGCAAGCTCGTGCACATGCACACCGAGCTGACCAAGGCCCAGCTCGTCGCCCACCGCCTGGGGCGGCTCAAGGACGCGGGCAAGGCCAAGCACTACCACGTGAGCTTCGCCAAGCGGAACAACTGCTGGGCCGCGCGCGAGATCGCCAAGCTCGGGCGCGAGCTGCTCGGCGCCAACGGGGTGTGCGACGAGTACCAGGTCATGCGCCACCTCATGAACATCGAGAGCGTCTACACCTACGAGGGCACCCACGAGATCCACACGCTGGTCCTGGGCGAGCACCTCACCGGATTCCCGGCCTACCGCGGGTGAGCGCGATCTCGCGTAGACTCTGGCCGAACACAACGAACTAAATACAGGAGCAGCAATGCGGATCTTCGTGTGCGTGAAGGCGGTGCCCGACACCGCCGCCCGGATCAAAGTCAAGGACGGGGCGACCATCGACCCCAGCGGCGTCAAGTTCGTGCTCGGCCCCTACGACGCGCGCGCGGTGGCCAAGGCGATCGCGCTCAAGGAGGCCGCCGGTGACGGCGCCGAGGTCGTCGCGGTCTCCGCGGGCGGCACCAAGGGCGAGCGCGACGCGAACAAGCGGCTCAAGGACGCCCTGGCGCTGGGCGCCGACCGCGGGATCCTGATCCCCGACGAGGCCTCGGAGAACCGCGACCCGCTCGAGGTCGCCAAGGCCCTGGCCGCGGCGATCAAGGCCGAGGGCGACTACTCGCTGGTGCTCCTCGGGCGCACCGCCGTCGACGACCAGGCCATGTCCGTGGGCCCCATGCTCGGCGCGCTGCTCGGCGCCCCCTGCGTGACCGACGCCGTGGGCCTCGAGGTCGCCGGCGGCAAGGCGACCGTGACCCGCGCCGCCGAGGGCCGCCAGCAGACCGTCGAGCTGACCCTCCCCGCGGTGGTCACCGGCCAGCGCGACCTGGCCGAGGAGAAGTACCCCAAGCTCAAGGACATTCTCAAGGCCGGCAAGAAGCCCATGGCCACGTTCGACTACGCGTGGACCGACGGCGGCTACACCGTGACCGCCCTCGAGCCGCCCCCGGAGCCGGTGGCCGGCAAGATCGTGGGCGAGGGGCCGGACGCCGTCCCCGAGCTGTTCAACCTCCTCCAGAACGAAGCCAAGAAGCTCAGCTTCTAGGCCCTGACGAAAGAGTAAGGCACACACATGGCTTCCAAAGTTCTGGTGATCACCGAGGTGCGCGACGGCAAGGCCAAGAAGGGCTCGCTGGAGTGCCTGGCCGAGGCCTCGCGGCAGAAGGCCGCCCTGGGCGGCGGCGACGTGACCGCGCTCGTGATCGGCGGCCCCTCGGCCAAGGACGCGGCGGGTGAGCTCGGCGCCCAAGGCGCGGACCGCGTGCTGTGCGCGACCGCGGACTGGCTCGACCCCTACAACGGCGACGCCTACGCGCGGCTCGCGGTCAACGCGATCAAGCAGGAGTCCCCGGACGTGGTGCTCGTCGCCGCGACCCTCGACGGCAAGGACCTCGCGCCCCGGATCGCGGCGCACCTCGACGTGGGCTACGCCGCCGACGTGACCGGCATGACCGTCGACGGCGGCAAGCTCGTGCTGACCCGCCCGGTCTACGCGGGCAAGGCCTACGCCAAGGTCAGCCTGACCAAGACCCCGCAGCTCGCCTCGCCCCGGCCGAACACCTTCGGCCTGCTCGAGGGCGGCGCCGCCGCCGGCGCCGTGAGCGAGCTCGCTGTCGACTTCAGCGCCGCCGACGTGGGCGCGACCGTCACCGGCGAGTCCGCGGCCAGCGCCGGCAAGGCCGACCTGACCGAGGCCTCGGTGATCGTCTCCGGCGGTCGCGGCCTCAAGGGCCCCGAGAACTTCGCCATGCTCGAGGAGCTGGCGCAGGAGCTCGGCGCCACCGTGGGCGCGTCCCGCGCCGTGGTCGACGCCGGCTGGCGTCCCCACTCGGACCAGGTCGGGCAGACCGGCAAGACCGTGTCCCCCAACCTCTACTTCGCGATCGGGATCTCGGGGGCGATCCAACACCTGGCGGGCATGTCGACCTCCAAGTGCATCGTCGCCGTCAACAAGGACGCCGACGCCCCGATCTTCAAGGTCGCCGACTACGGGATCGTGGGCGACCTGTTCGAGGTCGTGCCGAAGATGATCGAGCACGTGAAGTCGCTCAAGGCGTAGACACCACCCGTCGAGAGACCGCAGGGGCCCGCCACACGGCGGGCCCCGTCGCGTTGGTTCCCGGTAAAGAACCTGCGCTGAGCCTTACGGGCGGGCACCCCTCGGATAGAACGGAGCCATGGAGCTGACCCTGGCCTGGATCCTCGTGGGGCTCGTGATCGCCGTGCACCTGTTCACGGTGCAGTCGAGCCTGCTCGCCTGGAAGAACGCCCGCCGCGGGCGCTTCGACCTCGACGCGCTCCAGGTGCGCACCGGGCTCCTGCGCCGCGCCGAGCTCGAGGCCCTCGTCGGCGCCCCCGGCCCCGACTCGCTCTACCGGGTCGACGCCGCCGCCTGGGCGCGGCTCCCGCGCCAGCGCCTGGCGCTGCAGATCCTGTTGGGGCCGGTGCCCGGGGTCCTGAGCCTGGCCCTGGGCCTCGCGGCCGCCGCGGTGCAGCTCAGCGCCGGCGCCCCGGCCTGGGGCTGGGTCGGCGCGGCGGTGGGCGCCTTCGCCTGCGAGATCGCGATCTCCGCGATCTACGTGCTCGGCTGGTCCCCCGACGACGAGGTCGACGAGCTCGAGCTCCCCGAGCCCGAGGAGCTCGAGACCCTGGGCGCGATCCCCTGCGCCCGGGCCCTGGGCGGCGTGCTCGACCTCGAGCTGCGCCGCGTGCAGCAGAACATTGAGCGCACCCTCGCCCACGGCGGCCTGACCTGGTGCGAGCGCACGCTGCTCGGCTTCGCCGAGCGCTGGAGCCGACGCAGCTTCCGCCGCGAGCGCCTGCGCGCGGCCAAGCTCCTCGAGTCCACCGAGGCCCTCGCCGAGCAGGTGCGCCACCAGCGCGAGGCCCTGCGCGTCCTGATCCGCAGCTCCGACGACCTCGACGAGGCGGTCGAGCTCTGCGAGCAGGAGCTCAAGGTGGACGAGCTCTTGCGCGACCTGGAGGGCGAGTCAGCGGCGGGCGCGCGCCCGGGCCAGGGCCTCCTCTAGCGGACCCGCGTAGTCCGCGCCGTGGAGCGGCTCCAGCGCCGCGAGCACCGCGCGCAGGAACACCTCCCGCGAGCGCGCGTGCTCGCAGGGCGCGTCCAGCGCCTCCTCCAGCGCGGCGCGGATCGCCGGGGTGGGCGCGCGCCGCGCCAGCGCGCCCAGCGCCGCTGCCGCCCGCGCGCGGTTGGCGTTGCGCGCGTCCAGGCGCCGGAGCAACCAGATCAAGACCCCCTCGGCCTCGGGGTCCGGGAGCGCCGTCAACGCCTGCAGCAGGTCGCCCAGGACGTTGTTCGGGTTCTGCAGGTAAGCGGCGACCCGGCCGCCGTGGGCCAGCTCCTCGAGCAAGCTCCGCACCTCGGGCAGCAGCCCGCGCTCCTCGCGCTGCACGATCGCCGCCACCGCCGCGCGGCGGACGTAGTCGTTCGGGTCGCGCAGCGCGCGCAGCCACAGGTCGCCTAGCCCGCGCACTGGCTCGCGCCCCGCGAGCGCGCTCAGCGCGCGCACCCGGGTGACGGGGTCGGTCTCCCAGCCCGCGAGGGCCACGAGCGCCGGCGTCGAGAGCTCGGGGAGCAGCGCCGCCCACCCCCGCGCGCGGCGCGCGGCGAGCGGGTCGCTGAGCTCCGGGCGCTGCGGCAGCTCGGCGGGGAGCGGCGGCAGGCGCGGCGGGCTCGGGGGCAGGCGCTCCGCCGCCGCGACCAGCCCGCCCAGCAGCGAGTCGGCGCTGCGCCCGACCCGGGTCCTGGCCACCGGGGTGGCCCCGGGCCGGAGGTCCAAGGGCTGCCCCCAAGGGTCGAGCACGAAGAGCTGGGGGTAGGCGCGGACCCCCAGGCGCACGGCGCCCTCGGAGTCGCTCCCCGCCTCGGTCCCTCGGCGGTGGATCGCGAGGAACACCGCGCGCTCGCGGCTCGCGGCCACCACCTCGGGGTCGCGCCACAGCTCGCGGGCCAGGCGCGCGCAGTGCGGGCAGCCCACGCTCCCTACGTAGGCCAGGACCGGCCTGCGTCCAGCCTGGGCCCGGGCGAAGGCCGCCTCGGGGTCGGTCTCCCAGTCCACGTCCCCCGGCGGCCAGCCGGGCTCGCTCAGCGCCGGCGCGATCCGCGCGTCCAGCGCGCGCAGCTCGCCCTCGGGGGCGCTCTCGCCGGAGTAGCTGCTCGGCGCGCCCGCGGGCCGGGCGCGCTGGTCGAGGAGCTCGGCGGCTTCGGGGCGCCCGGCGGCCCGCTCGTGACGCGCCTGGACTTGGAGCCGCTCGCGCTCCGAGAGCTCCTCGATCGCGCGCACCTGCTCCCGGCGCAGGACCAGCTCGCCCTGGGCCACCCGCAGCACGACCTCGCGGCTCGTCTGGCGCACGACCCGCCCCTCGAGGGCGCGCCCGTTCTTCAAGTGCACCCGCGCGCCGTAGGGTTGGCTGCGGCCGACGGCCTGTCCCCGGGGCAGGCTCGCCTCGGCGGGCGCGACGGGCGTCGGGGCAGCGGGCGCCGGCGCGGGGGCCGGCGGCGCGTCCCAGAGGGTGGGCTTGAGCGCGAGGGCCACGCCGCAGCCGATCAGCGCGATCCCGACCAGCCCCGCGCAGGCGCCGCAGCCCTGAGGTGAGGAGTCGTCCGACGGGTCCATGCCCGCAGACTAGCCCCAGTCGCGCGCTCAGGCCTCGTCTTCGACGGGCGGGGTCCCGATCCCCAAGGCGCGCTTGAGGCCCTGCTTGACCCCCTCCGGCACGAACGGGCGCACCCGGTCCCAGAGCACGTAGCCCGGGAGCTGGGTCGGCGACGCGCGCCAGCTCGGGCGGGGCGGGAGCCCCGCCGGGTCGGCGGCGTTGAGCGGCGGCGCCGAGCGCACCTCGACCGGGGCGCCCTTGAGCGCGACCCAGCTCGCGCGGTCGAGCTGGTGGGTCACGTGGGGCACCAGGCAGCGCGAGACGCTGGTGAAGCCCGAGGCCGCCAGCAGGTTCGCGAGCGAGCCCTCGGTCAGCCAGAAGCTGTGGGTGTTGTCGATCGACTGCCACACCGCGCGGGCGCGCTCCTCGGGCGTCGCCTGCTCGGCGTGCTCGCGGTAGGAGAGCCCCCAGTACTCGCGACCCTCGAAGCTGCGGGCCTCGGCGGCGCGCAGGGCGACGACCGCGTCCAGGAGCAGGACTCGGGAGCACACCTCGCCGATCCGCGCCACGACCTCGAACACGTCGGGGGTGTCGAGGTGGTAGAGGATCCCCGAGCAGATCACCACGTCGAAGCTGCCGTAGCGCTCGCGGCTCAGGTTGCGCACGTCGTCCTGCACGAACTCGACACCCTCGAGGCCGAGCGCTTCCTGGGCGAAGCGGCAGCGGGCGAGGAAGGACTCGCGGATCTCGATCCCCACCGCCTGCGCCCCGTGCCGGGCGAACTCGAGCGCGTACTGCCCCTCGCCGCAGGCCAGGTCCAGCACCCGCAGGCCCGCGAGCTGGCCCTGATACAGGTCGCTCACCGTCTGCACGAAGCGCCGCAGGCGCAGGTCGTAGTCGCGGTCCTCGGCGGTGTCGAGCCCAGGGGCGAGCTGGATCCGGTGCATGTTCCAGGGGCCGTGCTCGGCGACGACCGCGTCGCGGCGGCGGCGGAGGTCTTCGAGGTCGCTCACGCGGGGGGCCCCTCCTGCGGCCGCTTCTTCTTGCGCCGCTTGCGCCGGACCCAGGCCAGGATCATGCCGGCCACCGGCGGGCCGAAGGTCATGAGGACCAACGCCACGACGACGATCAGGATCTCGTAGGGGCCGAGGTAGAGCACGCCGGAGTGTAGCAGCGGCGTGACACACCGCCCCGTCGCCGGGGTCTACTCGGGCTCCGGAGGTGAGGACGTGAGCCTCGAGATCCGCCTGGCCGAGACCCCGGCCGAGCGCCGTCAGGTGTGCGCGATCCGCCACGCCGCCAACCAGAGCCCGCAACCCCTGGCCGCCTACACCGCCCGGCGGCTGAGCGCGCAGCGCCCCAACCGCGGGACGTGGTGGCTGGGCTGGGACGGGGCCGAGGCGGTGTGCACCCTGACCCTCTACCCCCTGCGGCTGGGGGTCGGACCCGAGACCTGGGCCGGGTTCGGGATCGGCGGGGTGGCCACGCTCCCGGAGCACCGCCGGCGCGGGCACGCGAGCGAGCTCTGCCGTGTCCTCACGGAGCGGGAGCAGGCCGCGGGGGCGCGGCTGGGGCTCCTGTTCAGCGCGATCCCGCCTGGGCTCTACGAGGCCCTCGGGTTCCGCGTGCTCCCCGCCCACGGCTGGAGGACGACGCGCCTGCAGGAGCTCGCGGGCAGCGGCCCTCGCGCCGAGCTGCGCCCCCTGTGCCCGTTCCGCGAGCGCGAAGAGCTGGTCGCCTGGCACGACGCCTTGCACCCGGGGCTGCGGATCGCGCGGGACGCCGGCGCCTGGGAGCGCTCGCTCCAGGACGAGCCCCACGACCTGTTCTTCGCCACCGAACGCGGCTACGTGCGCGTGACCGACGAGGGCGACGAGAGCCTCGACGTGGCCGAGCTGCTGCCCCTCGACGACGACGCCGCGCTGCGCGCGGTGGCGGAGCTGGCCCAGGCGCTGGGCAAGCGCGAGCTCACGAGCTGGCTCCCCCCGACCCCGCTCCGCGAGCGCCTGGGCGAGGCGACCTCTCGCGCCACGACGTTGCCCATGCTGCTCGGCGAGGCGCCGGCGGACGGCGTGCAGCTCTGGGGCCTCGACTACTTCTGGAGCGCGCTCGCGCGCGCGCCCGGGGGTATCCTCGCGGCATGCAGCCCCCCGCGATCCCTCGAGTCGAGCTCCCCGCGCCCGCGCGCGGGACCTGGGGGGCGTGAGGTGGGCCAGCGCGTCGGGATCGTCGGCGCCAGCGGGCTCGTCGGCCGCGAGCTGCTCGGGCTGCTCCACGCCCGCGACTACCCCATGGCGTCGCTGCGCGGCTTCGCCTCTCCGGGATCCGTGGGGCGGACCGTCGAGCACCCGGGCGGGACGCTCCGGCTCGAGCCCCCGAGCGCCGAGGCCCTGGGCGCCTGCACCCGGGTGTTCCTCTGCGCCGGGGCCGAGGTCTCGCGGGCCTGGGCGCCCGCGGCGCTGGCCGGCGGGGCGCTGGTCGTCGACACCTCGAGCGCGTTTCGCTACGAGGCCGAGGTCCCGCTGGTCGTGCCCGAGGTCAACCCCTGTAGATCCCGGAGCGCGGCCTGGTCGCTGGACCGAACTGCACCACCGCGCTCGTGGCTCTGGCCCTCGCGCCCTGCACCGCCTGGCCGGATTGAAGCGCGTGGTCGCGGCCACGCACCAGGCCGCGTCCGGGGCAGGAGCGCCGGGCTCCCAGGAGCTACGCCGACAACGGGCCGCGGTCGTCGCGGGGGAGGCCCCCGTCCCCTCGCGTTCCCTCGACCGCTGGTCGGGAACCTGTTCCCCCACGTCGAAGCGTTCCTGCCTGGTGAGGGCTGGGCCACCCGCGAGGAAATGAAGCTGACCTGGGAGGCGCGCTGCTCGAACTGCCGGAGCTCCTGGTGGTGGCGACCTGCGTGCGGGTGCCCGTCGAGTGCGCCCACATGCGGCCTTGTTCCTCGAGTTCGAGCGGCTGACCCGCGAGGCGGCGCAGGAGGCCCTGGCCCGCGCCCCGGGGCTGACGCTGGTGGACGACCCCGCCGCCGAGCGCTACCCGACGCCGCTCGAGGCCACCGCCCAGGACGCGGTGCTCGTGGGCCGCGTGCGCCAGGACTCCAGCGTGCGCCACGGCCTGGCGCTGTTCGTGAGCGGCGATCAGCTGCGCAAGGGCGCGGCGCTCAACGCGCTGCAGATCGCGGAGCACCTCGAGCGGTGAGCGCGCCGGAGGAGGAGGAGCGCGAGCCGCTCGAGGACGCGCCCGGGGACGAGACGCCCGCGGAGCCGACCCCCGAGTCCGAGCCGGTCGTGCGCCTCGACGGCCCGCGGGTGGACCCCAGCGCGCTGCCGGTGTTCGAGCGACGCTGAGCGAGCCGCTGCCGCCGGCCGAGCCGGGCTCGTCCCGGACGACTTCTACGCCGCCCGCGCAGAGGTCCCTGGGCGCGATCCCTACGCGGCGCTCGAGCCCGAGGACCCAGCGCCCGAGCCGGCGTGCGCGCCCGCCGACGCCGCTCGAGGCCGGCGCGGACCGCGCCCGCCGACGCCGCGCCCGAGCCGGCGTGGACCGAGCCCGCCGACGCCGCGCCCGAGCCGGCGTGGACCGAGCCCGCCGCCGCCGCGCCCGAGCCGGCGTGGACGGACGAGCGCGAGGAGCGAGCGACGGCCCGCCGCGCAGCGTCGCCGCGCCGAACGCGCCCTGGGTCGAGCCTCAGGGGACCCCGGAGGGCGTCGACCCCTTCGCCGCGGCGGCGCAGCCCGACCCGCGCAAGGACTTCCTCGGCCCCGAGCCCGCGATCTTCACCGCCGTGCGCTGGCTGCTCGTGCTCGTGACCCTGGCGGCGGTGCTGCCCTTGTGGTCGGCCTGGCGCCGGGGCCTGCTGGCAGGCGGGAGCTACGAGAGCAAGGTCGGGCTGCGCGACAGCGAGGGCTTCGAGGCGCTGGTCAACGCGCTCCACGGGACCTTCGGCTACTCGGAGTGGACCGGGGCGCTGCTCGTGCTCGCGGTGCTGCTCGTGGTCGCCGGGCGGGTGGAGCGCGCCTGGGGCAGCGGCGTGCTCGCGGCGGCGTTCCTCCTGGGGAGCTGGGGCTTCAACGCGCTGCGCCTGGGCTTCGAGGCAGGCAGCCTGTCCTTGACCGCGATCAGCGGGGGCTGGACCGGCGCCGCGGTCGTGCTCGGGTTCGGCTGCGCGCTGCCCGGCGCCGGCCTGGGGGTGGGGCTTGATCAGCCTGGGCGCGCTGGTGGTCGTGGCCGACGCCGGCGGCGGCGCCCCCGGTCTGATTGGGGTCGCCGCCTGGTGGACCGGCTACCTCCTCGGACGCCGGCTCGAGGTCCGGCCCTCGACCACCCTCACCCCCCGCGGCTGCCTGCTCCTGCTGGTGACCCTGGGGGCGGTGTTCGCGGTCGAGCTGGCGGTGATCACCGTCCAGGTCGCCAAGCACTCCTCCGACCTGGGGCTGTTCGAGGGCTTCGACTGGAGCGAGCCCGAGGGGGAGCGGGAGGTTGGTCCGCTGCGCGCGCACCCCGCCGCGCACCTCGAGCTGGAGCTCGAGCTCCCCCAGGGCTGGCGCCCCTACGCCGACGCTCCCGACCAGGACTCCCCCTACGTGGTGTTCCTCGGCCACGGCAACGAGCGCGCCGTGCTCTGGCGCTTCGAGCCGCACCCCTTCAACCGCGACCCCGACACCTTCCTCCTGCGCAACGTGATCGGCGAGATCGGCGCGGCCAAGAACTTCTACGAGGCGGAGCAGGTCCTGGACGAAGGGCCCTTCCCGGGCGCGCTGGGGCGGGGCTACCGCGTGGTCACCGCGTGCAGCCTGCGCTTCACCAACGGCACCGCCACCGCGGGCACGCGCTGCTCGTACTGCTTCAACCTCGACGGCGACGTGGTGTGGCTCGACTGCTTCTGGCCCACCTCGGGGCCCGAGGAGGTCGCCTACGCGCGCAAGGTGTGTGATTCAATTGCCCGCACGGTGCGTCCCGGCGCGGACGCCCCGGAAGGAGGCCCCCGGTGAAGACCCTGCCCTGGCTGATCGCGCTCCTCGTGTTCGCGGCCCCGGCCCGAGCCGACCTCGCCCAGGAGCTGCGCGCGCGGCTGGGGCAGAGCGCCAAGACCGAGTGGACCGCGCTGGTCCTCGACGGCGACCAGGTCGTGTTCGCCCTCGACGCGGACACCCCGCGGGTCCCGGCCTCGAACATGAAGCTCGTGACCACCGCCGCGGCGCTCTCGCTGCTCGGCGCCGACTTCCACCACGAGACGACCCTCGTGGTCGAGCGCCCACCCAAGGCGGGGGTCGTCCAGGGGCACCTGTTCGTGATCGGCGGGGGCGACCCCACGATCTCGCGGCGCTTCGACCCCGAGCCCCTGCTCTCGGACTGGGCCGAGAAGCTCAAGAGCAGCGGGGTGACCAAGATCGAGGGCGACCTCGTCGCTGACGATCGCTGCTTCGAGGCGCTGCAGGTGCACCCCGACTGGGAGCCCTCGGACCTGGAGAAGTGGTATGGGGCCGCGATCAGCGGGCTCTCGCTCAACGACAACTGCGTCGACGTCTCGGTCGGCGGCGGCAAGGGCGGGGTCGAGGTCGTGCTCCGTCCGCCGAGCGACTACTTCCGGGTCGACCAGGACGCGCAGCTCGTCGGCTCGAAGAAGCAGCACCGGTTCGGGGTCGTGCGCACCGGCGACGACCGCCGGGTCCTGCGGATCACCGGCAAGGTGTGGAGCGGCGCGCACCCCTACGAGGCCTCGATCCCCGCGCCGGACCCGACCCTGTTCTTCCTGCACGTGCTGCGCGCGCGGCTGCAGGAGGCCGGGATCGAGGTCACCGGGACCTGTCGCCGGCTCGAGGGCGAGGAGGCGCCCGACGGGCTCACCGTCTACAAGCGCCGCGCGCCGCTGCCCCGCACGCTCCAGGTCACGAACCAGCGCTCGCAGAACTTCTACGCCGAGTGCCTGCTGAAGACCGTGGGCAAGGTCAAGGGCGGCCGCGGGAGCTGGCTCTCGGGGGCCCAGGAGGTGCGCGGGTTCGCGCTCGAGGTCGGCGCTCCCAAGACCCAGGTGATCGTCGCCGACGGCTCGGGGCTCAGCCGCGAGAACCGGCTCTCGGCCCGGGCCTTGACCACGGTGCTCGCCCACATGGCCCAGGGCCAGGACCTGGCGATCTACCGTGACTCCTTGGCGCGCCCGGGCGAGGAGGGGACCCTCCAGCGCCGGCTGCGGGGGCTGCCCGCGGGGGCCGAGGTCTTCGCCAAGACCGGGACCCTGACCGGGGTCTCCGCGCTCTCGGGCTACCTCGAGGTCGGGGGCAAGCGGCTCGTGTTCGCCCTGATCGGCAACGGCGGCGGCACCGGCACGATCCGCAACGCCATGGACGCCGTGGTCGAGCGGGTCGCCAAGCACTACGCGAAGTAGTGCGTGCCCGGCCGCGTGAAGGTGGCCCCCGGACCTGTCCGCTGTGTCGCGACCGGCTCAGCCGCGGCACGGTCCAGACCTGTTCGGGCTGCGGCGCTGCTCAGCACGCGGAGTGCGCGCGGGAGCTGAACCTGGGCTGCGGGACCCTGGGCTGCGCCAAGGCAGGGCCCCGGCGCCAGGTCCGGGCCGCGCCCGACCTCCGCCCGCAGCTCGAGCTCCCGCGCGCGGTCAACGGGGCGCACTACGTGCTGCTGTTCCTGGCCGGGCTCACGCTCATGGCGGCGCCGTTCGCCCTGGCCGTGCTCGGTGTGCTGGAGCTCGCCCGGGACCCTGCCTCCGGCCTGGGCATGCTGGGGGCGGCGGCCGCGATCGGCGTCGTGCTCCTGCGCCAGCTCGGGAGCGGACTCCCGGTGGTGCGCGTCGAGCTCGGCGAGCGCGTCGCGCGGCTCGGCACCGGGAGCGGGGCGTGGCTCAGGTTTCGCTACAGGCTCGGGCGTCGGGACGCGGCGGAGGCCCGCGGCCGGCTGCAGTCGCCGTGGAGCATGAGCCGCGTGCAGCGGCGCCCGGTCTACTACCTCCAGGCAGGCGGCTGGTTCGGGCGGCGATTCGTGGTGGACGACCCCGAGGCCGGGCACGCCCTGGTCGAGCAGCTGCGGGCCTGGGGCGCCGGCGGCAAGGCCCCGCCCGAGAAGGGCACCTAAACGGAAGTGCGCGATTCTGAGTCGCCGAACACTGCGGGCACGCTCCGCATGGGGCAGGCGTTCGGGGTACCGGGCTCGGCAGTGGAAGACAGCCCTGCGACCAAGCGAAGCCTCTACTAAAAAAGCCAGAGTCACGATCCTGAGCGGGCGAGCGAGCGCTAGATCGTTGACTCCTTGCGAGCCACCCTCGCCCGCTCAGAATCGTGAACTCTGGCTTAGAGGTCGCGCAGGAGCTGCAGCGCCAGCTCCTGGGCCTCGAGCTTGATCCGCCAGTCCTGGATCTCGGCCTCGGCCTCGAGCAAACGCACACGGCGCGCTGCCCGGATCAAGCTGCGCAGCTCGTCCTCCTCGACGAGGACCGTGCCCGGGTTCTGGGCGAGCTCGCGCTCGAGGCCGTCGAGCACGCGCTCGGACGGCGCCTCGACGCGCTGGCGGGAGAACAGCGCGTCGCGCTGGGGGTCTGCTGGCTGCTGCTGCACGTGGGCCACCATGAGCGCTCCTGTTCGTCGGTCACCGCCGACCCGGGCACCGTAGCGGCGCCCCCCGTCGGGGAGAAGCGCCGAACGAGAGGCTTCGTCCGAGCTTGACCTGGGCTTCAAGCGAGCTTGTCAGCGCAGGGTGACGTCTTTACCGAGGGTTCACGACGTCTTTGCCTGGGCTTGGCTCGCCCCGACTACCGTCCTGCACCGCAGGCGAGACCCCGTCTCCCCGAGTCCGCTCCGGAGACTGGGTCCCGACGCTGCCCAACACACGTGAATCGCCACGCGGCCCCGACCCCTCGCCCTGCGCGGAGTCTGGGCCGGATTCATTTCCAGAGGGCGCGAAGGTCAGGCGGCGGAGGTGGGTCAGCGCCTCCTCCTGCAGGCGGCGGTTGACCGCGAGCAGGTCCGCCAGCACCGCGGCCAGGAACACCGCCAGCGCCGCCCCCAGGATCCCCCCGCCCACCGCGAGCAGGACCCAGCCCGGGGGTTGGTGGTCGGGGTGCCAGGCCAGGACCCCGTGGGTCACGAGGCAGCTCAGGGCGACCAGGAACAGGAGCAGCGCGACCCGGCTCAGGACCCACCAGGCGTTGTAGATCAGGTAGATCCGCACGATCGTGTCCGCCGAGCGCAGGACGTAGCGCGGAATGCTCTTGAACAGGCGCGAAGGGCGGACCACCGGGTTCACCCCGACCTTGACCGACTCCACCGCCACGTTCTTCTGGCCCGCCTGGATCAGGGTCTCGTGGGTGTAGGTGTAGTTGGAGTGCACGAAGAGCTGGAGCGCCGCCTCGCGGGAGATCGCGCGGAAGCCGCTCGTGGTGTCCGGGATCCGGGTGCGGGACGCCACGCGCACGACGTAGCTCCCGAAGCGCTGCAGCTTCTTCTTGATCCAGGAGAAGTGCGGCAGGGACTCGACCGAGCGGTCGCCCACCACGTAGTCCGCGCGCCCGGCCACGATCGGCTCGGTCAGCCGGGGAATGTGCCCGGCCACGTATTGGTTGTCGGCGTCGGTGTTCACGACCACGTCGGCGCCCCGGGCCAGGCACTCGTGCAGCCCGCGCTGGAACGCCGCCGCCAGGCCTTGGTGGGTCACGAGCTGGACCACGTGGGTCACCCCCAGCTCGCGGGCGACCTCCACCGTGCGGTCCGTGCTCCCGTCGTCGATCACCAACGTCTCGACCACGTCGAACCCCGGGACTTCGCGCGGGAGCGCGGCGAAGGCCAGGGGCAGGGCGGCCTCCTCGTTCCAGCAGGGGATCTGAATGATCAGCTTCACGACCCCCCCGTTCTAAACCAGAGTTCACGATTCTGAGCGGGCGAGAGTGGCTCCCATGTCGTCAACGATCTGGCGCTCCCTCGCCCGCTCAGGATCGTGACTCTGGTTTCTAGGAGAGGCTTCGCTTGGTCGTGACGGTGTCCTGCAGCGGAGGACGCCTCGACCCCGAACGCAAACGCCCAGGGAGAGCTTCCAGCCGCTAAACGGAAAGCGCGATTCGGCGGGAGGGACGACCACTCAGAATCGCGGACTTCCGTTTGGTCCTCCCGCCCGCCTGGAGCACGGCGCGTGATCCTTACCCCGGTCCTGGCGTGGGGTTCAGGCCGGGGCGACCCGGGGCCGTCGAGTTCTCGGCCCTCGGTCGGAATCCCTGGTGGGCCAGAGGCTTCCGCGTGAAACGAAATGGCGCCCAGCGGCGACACTCGATTCTGGGAGATCGCGCT
>JAWKSZ010000043.1:0-67563 GCA_041402045.1 Planctomycetota bacterium
CGCCCCGCCTTGGCCTGGGCGGGGCGCCGTCTCCTACGTGACAGTGTGTTATTGCGCGCGGCGGGCGACGGTCTTGCCGCGGGGGGTCACCCGGGGCTCGACGTCGATCACCATCCGCGTGAAGCGGTCACCGAAGTCCTCGGTGATCTCGACCCGGCACTCCTCGTCCTCCTTGTAGAGCACGAACTTCTGGGTCTCGAGGCCGTATTTGAAGGCCACCTCCCAGCCCTGGCCGGGGAAGGCCTGCTCCACGAACTCGGCGACCTGGTCCTCGCCGAGGTACTCGTGGCGCTCGTAGACCAGGTGCAGCTTGCGGTAGGCGCTCCGGTTGTGGCGCCAGCTCGTGGTGCGGTTGAGCGTGAACTCCATGGGAGCGGGCACGTCGTCGTTGACGAGCTTGCCCTTGGCCTCCGGAGTCAACGGAGGGTTGTCCTGAAAATACGCGCAGCCCGTGAACAGCGCGCCGACGAAGGTGATCCACAGGCCCCGGCGAAAGAACGTCTTCATGCTTCCCTCCAGCCACTCCATCGGCATGGCGCGCGGGACCCTTGAGGAAGAATTTCTGGCCGCGGTAAGGTGCCCGCGAGAGGCAGGTCCCATGAGCACCGTGATCCACCGCTGGGTCGAAGCCGCCCAACGAGGCACCAACCCCCGCGTCGTGTGCCGGGCGCCCTCGGGCTGGATCGTGCTCGGCGACCCCCAGGTCAGCCGAGGCTACGCCCTCCTGCTCCCGGACCCCGTCGTGCCGCACCTGAACGCCCTGGAGGGACCGGCGCGCGACCAGTTCTGGCGCGACCTGGGCACCCTCGGCGACGCGCTGCTCGAGGTGACCGGCGCCGCGCGGATCAACTACGAGCTGCTCGGGAACCTCGAGCCGGCGCTCCACGGCCACGCCTTCCCCCGCTACCTCGACGAGCCGGAGGCGCTGCGCACGAAGCCGATCTGGTTCCACGACTGGGACGGCGCCCCAGCCTTCGACCCGCAGGCCCACGCCCCCCTGCTGGGCGCCCTGCGCGCGGCGCTCGCGCGCCGTCTGCCGCCTGCGTGAACGCCGCCCTCCGCCGACCCCAGCGGGTAGCGAAGGCCGCTGCGATCGCGGACACTCGCGGGTAGGGGGAGCCCATGCCGATCCCGTTCACCTGCTCCTGCGGCTACTCCGGCGAAGAGGACGACGCGCTCCTCGGCAAGCTCAGCGCATGCCCGCGTTGCGGGGAGCTGCAACGCGTGGGCGGCGAACAACGCAAGGGCGTGCGCGCGGATCGGCCCCAGCCCCCCGCCTGGGCCGACCGCCCTGCCCCCGCCCAGGCGAAGCACGACCCCTACGCGCCCCCGGCCTCGACCAGCCCCTACGCGCCGCCCCAGGCCGAGTGGTCCCAGCCAGGCCCTGGGCGCTACGGGGACCTGCCGCCCCGCGACCTCGAGCACGAGGCCCACGTGATCGCGATCGGCGCCTGGAACCAGATCGGCGGCGCGCTGCTCGTGGCCTTCGGGCTCCTGGGCGGGCTCATGTTCCTGGGAGGCGCAGCCGCCTCCAAGGGCCAGGGTCCGGCGTTGATCGCGGTGTTCGGCGCGTTCCTGTTCGTGTTCGTGCTGCTCGGCGGCGCCATGTTCGTCGTGGGAGCTGGGCTCCGCTCCATGAAGAACTGGGCGCGCTGGGTGACGGGCGTCCTGATCGTGCTCCAGCTCCTGTCGTCGGCGGTCAACGTGATCCAGCAGCCGTCGGCGATCCTCGGCGCTGGGATCTCGACCGCCTGGAACGTGGCGATCCTCTGGGCCCTGTTCTGCGAGCGGGCCAACGCGCTGTTCGACGCCAGCTACCAGCAGACCTTCTTGCGCTCGCCCGGTCAGCCTCGCTGGACCGCGAGCCCCTTCTTCTGGCTGCCCTTCGTCATGTGCCTCCTGGGCTGCTGCCTGGCGGCCGCGGCCGGCGGCATGGTCGGGGCCATGCGCTAGGCTCTCTCCGCAAACAGGGCCAGCGCGTCTTGCCCTCGTCGCCGCCGACTGCGTTGGTCGCCGGCCACGTAACCCCATAACCCGCCCAGGCCTCCCGCCCCCCACCCGCCGGGGTATCGTCCCCGGGTGACCGGCGCGACCTGGGACCTGCTCAAGCAAAACGGCGACTTCCGCCGCCTGTTCGCGGCGCGCTTGACCAGCCTGTTCGGGGACTGGCTGACGCTCCTGGCGGTGGTCGCCGCGCTGCGGGACATGCAGGGCGGCGGCGGCGCCAAGGCCTTCGCCTGGGTGCTCGTGCTCAAGACGCTCCCGGTGCTCGTGGTCTCGCCCTGGGCCGGGGTGCTCGTCGATCGGGTCTCGCGCAAGGGCCTGCTCGTGGCCTCGGACCTGTTCCGCGCGGCGACGGTCGTGGGGCTCCTCGCCGCCAGCCACGGCGGCAGCCCGACCCTGCTCTACCTGCTGATCTTCGCGCAGACCGTGGGAGTGGGGATCGCCGAGCCGGCGCGCAACGCCGTGGTCCCCGACGTCGTGGCCCCGGAGCACCTCAGCGCAGCCAACGCGCTCAACGCCGCGGCCTGGTCGACCATGTTCACCCTCGGCACCCTGGTCGGCGGCCCGATCGCGGCCTACGTCGGCCCCGACGCCGCGTTCGGGATCGACGCCCTGACCTACGGGCTCTCGGCGGCGCTGATCCTGGGGGTCGCGATCCCGCCGCACCCGCCCCGCGAGCCCGAGCCGCGCAGCGTGGCCTCGCTCCTGGGGATCGCGCAAATGGTCGCGGGCTGGCGCTACCTCTGGCAGCGCCCGCGGGTCCTGACCCTGGCCCTGGCCAAGCCCGGGTGGTCCCTGGCCGGCGCCACGACGCTCCTGCTCACGCTCCTGGGCGAGGACTTCGGCCGACGCTGGGGCCGCGACGACGGCGTGCTGTGGGTGGCCCTGCTCTGGGGCGCCCGCGGCCTCGGCACCGGCGTGGGACCGATCCTGGCCCGGCACCTCGCCCGCGACGAGTCGCGGCGCATGGAGTGGCTGATCGGCCTCGCCTACTTCTGGGGCGCCACGTTCTACGTGCTCCTCGGGTTCAGCGTCGGCTTCGCGACCTCGCTGGTGTGCGTGGTCCTGGCCCACCTCGGGGGCTCGACGGTGTGGGTCCTGTCCACGATCCGGCTGCAGGAGGAGTCGCCGACCGAGGTCCGCGGGCGGGTGTTCGCCAGCGAGCAAATGACCTGGACCCTGCTCATGGCCACCGCGACCTTCGCCTTCGCCGTGTGGATCGACGACTTCGGCGGTCAGCTGCGCCCGGCCCTGAGCGCGGTCGGTTGGCTGCTCGTAGCCCCCGGGCTGCTGTGGCTGCTGCGCATGCGCAGCGGCTGGTCCGCGCCGGCCGAGACCCTCTAGTCCAGGGCCAGGATCTCGCCGGAGGGGTCCTCCTCCGCGGCCGCCATGAGCTCCGGGTCCTCGGCGTCGAGTTCCTCGAGCTCGAGGTCCAGGTCCAGGTTGCCCGAGCGGAAGCGGTCGAGCAGGTCCTGGGTGCGGGTGAACTCGAAGCCCTCGATCTGGTCGCGCAGCGTGAGCGGGCAGTCGGTGATCACCGACTCCAGGCCCAGGAGGAACAGGCGCTGCATGTCCCGCACCCGGTTCACGGTCCAGGGCGTAATGAAGGCGTTGGCCTGGCGCATGCTCTCCACCAGGCTCAGGGACAGGCTCTTCCAATAGCAGTCGATCCCGCGCACCCCGTCCAGGCGCACCGCGCCTCGGGCCTGGCGCTTGGTGATCGTGAGGTAGCTCAGCGGGGTCAGCGGCGAGGCGGCGTGGACCTCGGCCACCCGGCTCGGCTCGCGGCAGATCACCACCGCCTGGTCCTGCATGCCGTGGCGCGCCAGAGCCTGGGCCACGCGCTCGCCGGCGTCGGGGGAGCGCTTGCGCTTGACCTTGATCTCGATCATGGGCACCGCGCGGCCCTTGAGCAGGTCCAGTACCTCGTCCAGGAGCGGCACGCGCTCGCTGGCGTAGCGCGGGTCGAACCAGGCCCCGGCGGAGACGTCGGCCAGCGCGGCGGTCGGCGTGCGCGCAATGTCCCCGGTGCCGTCGGTGGTCCGGTCGAGCTTGTCGTCGTGGATCACCGCGACGTCGCCGTCCTGGGTCAGGTGCACGTCGAACTCGACCAGGTCCGCCCCGTGCTCCAGGGCCAGGGCGAAGGCGGCCAGGGTGTTCTCGGCGCGTTCTGGGAGTCGCCGCGGTGGCCGACCACGAGCACCGGGAGCTAGCGGCGGCCGCACGCGGGCGACCACGTCCATGAGCGGGCTGCGGGGCCAGTAGACCGAAGGGGGCACGGGGGCAGTGTGTCAGCCCGGGGAGGTCGAAGCCAGAGGGCCTACTCGTCGCGGAGGTGGCTGGCCGAGCTGTGGGGCGGGGGCCCGTCGTCGCCGCGGTCGAGGGGCGGCGGCGGACGTCGGCGCGCGGTGGAGCGCGACGGGCCGCGGACCTCACGCGGCCGAGCCGGCGGCCAGGGAGCTTGGCGCTGGGCGCGCGCTCTCCTGCTCCTCGTCCTCGCCCTGGTCGCCGCCCAGCCGCCGCCCGGTCTTGGGCGGCTTGAGCGCACGCGGCGCGAGCGCTCGTACTCCAGGTAGTCCTCGAGCACCTTGGCCAGGCGCTGAGTCACCTGCTGCCCGTCGCGCACGCTCTGGCTCGAGGCGCGGATCAGGGGCTCGACCGCCGCGCGCAGGGCCTGGACCTGCTCGCCCACGACCCGGGCCAGGGCCAGGTCCCCCAGGTCGACGGCCTCGACGTAACCTGAGGCGGGTTCTCCGCGAGCACGCCCAGGCGCTGGGCGAGCTCGCGCAGCGGGTCGCCCTCGCCGCCTTGGGCCTTGCCCGCGGCCTGGAGCAGCGCCTCGCGCACGCCCTCGACCTGGGTCCCCAGCGCGCTGAGCTGGCTCGTGACCCGGGTCACGGGGTCGTCGTCGCGCCCGCCGAGCAGCCGCTGCCGGCCGAACTCCTTCTTGATCGCCGCCCAGCGCGCGGCCTGCTCGGGGGTCAGCCGCCCGCGCAGCTCGGCGAGCTTGAGCAGGTTCTGCTCGGCGCCGGTGGTCAGGGTCTGGGACTCGCCGCGGTAGTGGTCGTCGACCAGCGCCTCGAGCTCGTCGGGGGTCAGGGCCGAGGCCACCTTCTCCGCGAGCTTGTTCATGTTGCGGTAGCTGCCCTGGAGCTTGAAGGGCGGCTCCTCGCGGAACGCGTCGTCCATGCTCGCCGAGCGCACGTAGAGCCCGTTGACCTTGAGCAGCACGTCCCGCACCCGGAACAGGTGCTTCAGCACCGCGGTGATCTCGTTGAGCTCGACGCCGGAGTAGGCGTGGGTGAACTCCGTGGTCGGCACCGCCTCGCCCCGGGCCAGGCGCAGCAGCCGGGTCACGTCCTCGGGGTCGCGTCCGGCCAAGGGCGCCAGGGTCGGGTTCGAGGTCAGCGCGTTCTCGACGTAGCTCAGCGCGAACACCTGGTCCTTGCCCTCGAGCACGTCGCCCAGGTTGTAGGTGTCCGCGCGGTTGGCCAGCATGTCCGGGATCTGGAAGGTCTCGCCGCTCTCGGTGTAGGGGTTGCCGGCCATGACCACGCAGAACTTCTTGCCGCGCAGGTCGTAGGTCCGCGTGCGCCCCTTCCACACGCCCTCGATCCGCCGCTGCCCGTCGCAGAGCGAAATGAACTTCTGCAGGAACTCCGGGTGGGTGTGCTGAATGTCGTCGAGGTAGAGCATGACGTTGTTGCCCATCTCGAACGCCAGGTTGACCTTCTCCACCTCCTGCCGCGCCGTGGCGCTGGGCGCCTCCGCCGGGTCCAGCGAGGTCACGCTGTGGCCCAGGCTCGGACCGTTGACCTTGACGAAGGTCAGCCCCAGGCGGTTCGCCACGTACTCCATGAGCGTGGTCTTGCCGTAGCCCGGCGGCGAGACCAGGAGCAGGAGCCCCATGAGGTCGGTGCGCTTGCCCTCCCCCGCGGCGCCGATCTGCTTGGCCAGGTTCTCGCCCACGAGCGGGAGGTAGACCTCGTTCACCAGCCGGTTGCGCACGAAGGAGCTCAGCACCCGCGGGGTGAACTCCTCCAGGCGCAGGCGCTCCTTCTCGCGCTCGAGCAGCTCGCGCACGAGCACGCGGTAGGCGCGGTAGGCAGGCACCCGCCGGGTCTTGAACGCGCTCAGCCGCCCGAGGAACTCGTCCAGACGCAAGGTCAGGCTGCGGTCGTGGATCCGCGGGTGCTGCCCCAGGAGTCCAGGGACCTCCGCCTCCAGCGCGGCCGCGCTCGGCTCGTAGGGCAGCGCGCCCTGGGTCAGGATCAGGACGCTGGCCTCGTCGAACACCCGCGCTCGCGGGTCGTCGTCGCGCTTGCCGCCGAGGAAGCCCTCGAGCCAGGCGCGGATCAGCCCCACCTGGGCGCCGAGGTCGCCGTCCAGGGCCTGGAGGTCCTCCTCCAACCCCTGGCGCTCCGGCCCCAGCGCCTGGAGGAAGGCCTCGATCAACTCCAGGGCCTCGCGGCTCTGCACGAAGGCCAGGGTCTCCTGGGCCAGCTCCTCGGCCAGGTAGCGCCCGGCCTGGGCCAGCTCCGCGGGGTCGATCTCGAAGGACTCCGCGACCTCCGCCGCGAGCTCCTGGGCCAGGGCGTCCATGGCCGGGGTCGGGCCCAGCCGCGCGGTCAGGCGCCCCAGGCTGCGCGCGCGCAGCAGCCAGCCCTCCTGCTGCTCCTCGTCGCCGTGGGCCCAGAACAGACACGCGTAGGCGCGCACCCGGGGCGGGAAACGCAGCAGCCCGGCGCCGGTGTAGAGCGCGAGCAAGCGCTCGAGGATCAGCGCCGCGTCGTGGTCGTGGATCCCGCGCTCGTAGCCCTCGTCGTAGCGATCCTGGGCGTAGCCGCGGACCACCGCGAGCAGCCCGCCCTCCTCGCGCTGGGCGTCGAGCAACCCCTGCAGGCTGCGCCCGCCGACCCCGCGCTCGGCCTCGTCCAGGATCGTGTAGGCGAGGTACTCGCCGCGGTAGACCTCCGGGGTCTCGCTCACGAGCTGCTGCTGCCAGAAGGGCTTCGTGGCCTGGAAGCCCTCGTCCTGCACCGGCTCGTAGAAGTCGGTGCCGGTCAGGTGCAGGGCCATGCCCTCGCCCCGGGGCACGAGGGTCAGCTCCAGGGGCCGCGTGTTCACGTTGAACGCGTGCCGCCCGAGCTTGATCGTGTTCTCGCCGCCGCTGAACAGGTCGAGGCGATCGCGCAGGCCGCGCTGCGCGTCCTGCTTCGCGGTCTTCAGCGCGGCGAGGACCTCGTCGGCCTTGACGCTGTCCCCGAGCTCGCCCAGCTCCGCGCTGATCTGCTGCAGCTTGAGGACCATGGGGTCGGCGGCGAAGTAGGCGTTGAGCTCGTCCAGGGAGGGGAAGTTCTTGGCCCGCCGCCCGACCCCCGCCAGGATCCGCTCCGCGGCGCCGAACAGGTTCTGGGCCCGGCGCTGGCGCGCGTCGGTCAGGGTCTGACGCTTGGCGTCGAAGGCCTCGTAGACCTCCTCGCGCTTGGCCGCGAGGTCGGCGAGGAACTCGTCGAACTCGCTGAACCGGCTCTCGAGCTCCTCGAGCTGGAGCAGGACCCGGCTCAGCTGCTCGTCGCAGGCCTCGGGGGTGTCGGCCAGCGCGATCGCGCTCTGCACGTTCTGCGAGAACAAGCGGAACTGCGCGGCGAACTCGGCCTGACCCTCCGCCGAGAGCAGCTGCTTGCGCCGCCCGTCGAGGGTGGCCCGCACCCGGTTCTGCTGGGCGAAGGCCTCGCTGATCCGCTCCAGGACCTCCGTGCGCTGGGTGGGATCCTCGACCTCGAGCCCGCTCACGACCTCGGTCAGCACGGTCAGACCCTCGGCCTTGGCCTCGAGCTCGGCGCCCAGGGGCGCGAGGTCCTTGGTCTTGGTCGTGGCCTCGATCTGCTCGAGCAGCCCGTCGAAGGCCTGCTTGATCGGCTCCAGGGCTGCCGGGCGCAGGAGGAACTCGATCGCGGCGCGGCTGATCCGCTCGAACTGCGCGACGATCTCCTGCTCCAGGGCCTCGACCCGGGCCACGTCCATGTAGCGCAGGTCCTTGAGCGTGATCGCGCGCCCGCGCTGGGTGCGCAGGCTGCGCAGGGCCTCCATGAACGGCTCGACGCTCTGCCAGTCCTCGACGGTCAGCTCGCGCTCGACCTCGCGCTGGGCCTGGAGCGCCTCGGCCAGCGCGCGCTCGGCCTGCTGCCGCAGGACCTGGACCTTCTCGAACTCCTCGAGGATCAGCTCGGCGTTCTTGCGCACCCCCTCGATCGGCTGCTTGAGCTCGCCGACCTCGGGGTGGTCCAGCCAGTAGTAGGCGTCGAGCGCCCGCTGCGCCGCGCGGATCAGGCCCTCGTAGACCTGCCGGTTGGGCGCCTGCTCCTCGACCGCCCGGGCCAGGCTCAGGCTGTCCGAGATCCCGCGCACGAGGTCGGCGTTGCCGACCTTCGCCAGGAACGAGCCGTCGCTCGGGGCCTGGGCCGCGTGCTCGGGGGTCATGAACGGCGTCTGCCAGATCTGCATCGGGTGCGTGCGCGTGGGTTCGTCGGAGAGCACCCGAAACACGATCATGGAGCCGTCGTCGAACAGCGTGGACCCGTGGCACTGGATCGGGGTCTGGACCTCCTTGCGAATCAGGTTGTAGGGGAACAGCACGTAGCTCCCCTCCACCCGGTGGTGGAACACGTAGAGCACGTCCTCGCCGTTGGGCGACTTCACGCTGCGCAGGAACTCGAGGTCCTGGTGCGCGCCCTCGAACAGCTTGAACTCGCCCGACTGGAGGAAGTAGCCCCCAGGGAAGATCACCCCGTGGTCCTCGGGGAGCTGCACGCAGGTCTGCCCGATCGAGTCGACCCGGGTCACCGCCTGCGTCCGCGCGCAGTAGATCAGGTAGCGCCAGGCGACCTCGCCGTAGGGCAGGATCTTGAGCAGGATCAGGCTCCCGAGCTTGGCGTAGAGGATCTGCCCGTCGTCGAGGCCCTGGTTCGCGTCGTCGACGGGCTCGTTGTAGATCCCCTTCCCGTCCTCCGTGTTGTCCTCGACCTTGATCGTGAGGTCGCCGCCCACGGTCTCGACGAAGACCTCGTCCAGGATCGAGACGTGGGGGTGCTGGCCCTGCACGTGGTCGTCGCGGGTCGTGGCCTTCCACTCGAAGTCGTGGCTCTTGGGGCGGGTGTGGTCGCGCTCGCCGCGGTTGTCGACGTAGCTCGGGCGCCCCTCGCCGTCGAGGGCCCAGCGAAACACCCGGATCGCCGACGGCCCCTGCCCCGTGCGGAACACCGCGAGGAGCTTGCCGTCCTTGACCCGCAACTGATCGAGCTTCGACTCCTTGTAGTACTCGTAGAGCTCGTGGAACTCGCGCTGGAAGCTCTCGGCGTCGAACAGGCCCGGGAGCGCGCTGAAGGGCACGGGCTCCAGCGACCAGGCCCCGTCCGCGCCCCGGGTCACCTGCTGCAGGCTGAACACGTCCTCGACCCGCGTCTCGCGCTTGAGGCCGATGAACACGTTGTAGCCGAACAGCAGGTAGCCCCCGACGGTGGCGATATCCCGGGGCACGCAGTTGTTCTCGGTGCGCACCCGCTCGTTGCCGGTCACGACCAGCTCGGTGCCGCCGAAGGTCTCCTTGCGCCGCTCGTTGAGGGCCTCGGCCTTCTCGCGCACCGTACGCGCCAACCCCACGAGGCGCTCACGGATCACCTCGTAGTTGCCGGTGTCGAGGCCCTCGGCCCCTGCGCTCGTCTCGGCGGCTTCCTCGCTCACGCCCTGGATCCTTCTGTCTTAGGCCTGCGCGCGCGAGTGGCCGCGCGCGCCGCTCGCCCTCAGCGCTCGGGCGAGAGGGTGTCGATCCCCAGCTCCTTGGCGTAGTCGAGCAGCGCCTGGACCTTGTCCTGGCTGGCGCCGCCCTGGGAGAGCTTGCCCAGGAACGCGGCCACGCTCAGGCGCTGCAGCGCGCTGGCGTCGAGCCGCGGGTTCTGGAGCACGTCCTTGAGGTCGGCGGGCAGGCTCTTGCTGCCGTCGAGGTAGTCCCCGAGCACGGTCTTGAGCGCGCTGCTCTGGTCGATCGCGCCGTCGATCGACTTGCCCAGGCTGACCGCGTTCACGAACTTGTCGAAGAACTGGCCGTCGCCGCCCACGATCTGAATGTTCGCCTTGCTGAAGGCCTCGCGCATGATCTGGGCCTGGGCGAAGGCGATGTCCTTGCGCACGGTGATCCCGGCCAGCTCGACCTCCTTCTCCTTGTCGAGGCGCAGGCGGAACTCCTCGTGCTCGCGGCCCACGCCGTCGAGCTCGCGCATGGCCGCGGCCTTCTCGGCGAGGCCCGTGGCCTCGGCGCTGAGCTTCTCCTTGATCGCGGCGGCCTCGGCGAAGCCCGTGCGCTCGATCGCCTGGGCGCGGGCCTCCTCGACCTTGACCGTGGCCAGGCCCTTCTGCTCGGCGCCGGTGGCCTCGGCGACCAGCTTCTCGCGGGTGACCTTGGCCTCGGCGGTGCCCTTCTTCTCGATCGCCATGGCCTCGGCCTCGTGCACGCGCACCGTGGCCAGGCCCTTCTGCTCGTGGCCCTCGGCCTCGGCGACCAGCTTCTCCTTGACCACCCGCGCCTCGGCCATGCCGAGCTTCTCGGTGGCCTGGGCGTCGGCCTCC
Organism: Planctomycetota bacterium; assembly: GCA_041402045.1. Taxonomy (GTDB): domain Bacteria; phylum Planctomycetota; class J058; order J058; family J058; genus JAGQRJ01. Next base: position 10,630 of record JAWKSZ010000043.1, read on the forward strand.
TTGACCGTGACTCGGGCCAGGCCCTCCGCCGCGGCCTCGGCGCGCACACCGTCGGCCAGGCGGATCTTGGCCTGGGCCTGCTTGTCGGCGACCGAGAGCTTGGCCTCGGCGATCGTGAGCTCTTCCTTGGCGCGGAACTTGGCCGCCTGCTCGCTGGCCTCGGCCTTCTTGATGTCCTTGACGAGGGCTTCCTGGGCCTCGGCCTCGGCGGTGATCACGATCACCTCCTTCTGGCGCTTGGCGTCGGCGGTGGCGCGCAGGTCCTTGATCGCCTCCTCCTCGTGAGCCACGGTCTTGTCCACCGCGATCCGGGCGCGGATCACGTCGGCGATCTCCTTCTTCTGGACCTCGAGCTCCTTCTCCTTGGCGATCCGCTCGAGCTCCACGGCGCGCTCGCGGCCGATCTCCTCCAGCGCGCGGTCACGCTCGACCTTCTCGGCCTCCACGGCGACCACCCGCTCGCGGTTCTTCTCGGCGACCTCGACCTGGCGGCGCTTGTTCTCGTCGCCGATCGCGATCTCCTCGTCGGCCTTGAGCCGGGCCAGCTCCGCGCGGCTGCGCTCCTCGGCCTGCACGCGCTGGGTCTCCGCCAGCTCGCGGGCCTGCATGGTCGTGATCTCGCGCTTCTGCTTGGCCTCGGCGTCCGCCTGCTGGCGTTCGAGCTCGAGGATCGTCTCCTCGGCCTCGACGTCCTGCTTCTTGATCGCCTTGCGCTCTTGCTGCTTGAAGTCGTTGGTGAGGATGTTCTGTTGCGAGGTGAGCTCGGTGATCTTCTTGATGCCCTGGGCGTCGAGGATGTTCTGCTTGTCCAGGTGCTCGAGCGGCGTCTGCTCGAGGTAGTCGATCGCGGCGTCCTCGAGCACGTAGCCGTTGAGGTCCTGCCCGATCACCTTGATGATCTCGTCCTTGAACTCGTCCCGCTTCTCGTAGAGCTCCACGAAGTCCAGGCGCTTACCGACGGTCTTGAGCGCCTCGGAGAACTTCGCCATGAACAGCTCCTCGAGGGTCGACTGCTTGGACGCGCGCTCGCAGCCGATCGCCTGCGCCACCTTGAGCACGTCCTCGGCGGTCTTGTTGACCCGCACGAAGAACGAGACGCGAATGTCGGCGCGGATGTTGTCCTTGCAGATCAAGCCCTCCTTGCCCCGGCGCTCGAGCTCGATCGTCTTGAGCGAGATCTCCATGACCTCCGCCCGGTGCACGATCGGGAGCACCGTGGCCCCGGTGAAGGTCACCTTGGGCTCGCCGCGCATCTTGTTCACGATCAGGGCCTGACCCTGATTGACCTTGCGATAGAAGCGCGCGACGAGGATCGCCGCGCCCCCGAGGAACATGGCGACGAACAGGATCACGCCGACCACCGCGAACAACGCGGGGGGAATGCCGGCAGCGGCCAGGAGCAGGGTCTGGTTCACGGGGACCTTCCTCGAATCAGAGGGTGGGGATCGGGGACTCCGTCAGCGGCTTGGTCCCGCTGGAGAGGCCCTCGTCGGGGTCGAAGGGTTCGATCAGGTAGACGTCGCGCTCGTGGTCGTACTCGACCAGGACCGCGGTCATGCCCTTGCTGGGGGTCTCGGAGCCGGCGTAGCGCACCTGGAGGATGAGGCCCGCCCCGCCGTCCTTGCACTCGGCCTGCCCGAAGGTCAGGTCGACGCTGTTGGTGGTGATCGTGCACAGCTTGCCGACCAGGCCCAGCTTGTGGGGCGCGGTCTCGATCTGGAAGAAGCGCGCGAAGGGGCGCACGAGCTGGCCGCTGATCAGAAGCGCGACGAACAGCGCGGCCAGGAACACCAGCGCGCCCGCCGCGAGCTGACTGATCCAGCGCGTGAGCAGCGGGGTCAGGTAGTAGCTCCCCAGCGAGGAGAACAGCCAGCTCCACACCGAGACCATGCTCAGGGAGAAGGTCAGCGGGACCTCCTGCACCCCCAGCGCGTGGAACAGGAAGCGCAGGACGCCGCCCTCGTCGGCCCCGTCGAGGGCGTCTCCCGCGCCGTCGGCGGCGCCCTCGGCCGCCCCGTCGACGGCGCCGTCCAGCGCACCGTCGGCGGCGCCGTCCAGGTCGACGTCCACGAGGTCCAGGTCGAGGAGCCCGAGGAACACCGTGCACCAGTAGAGCGTGCCGACCCCGAGCATGACGGTGAACACCACCGTGGGGAAGCTCAGAATGACCTGAAGGAACTCGTGCATGCCCCGCTCGCGGGCCCGAGCGTAAGGGCCATCCCCGGGGATGGCAACGGCCTCCAGGGGGGTGGACTTGTTCGTCGGAGGCGCCCGGGATACTCCGAAGGAGGTGAGCTGGTCGAGGTCCGAGGTCCCCAACTCCCGCTCGCAGTCCGGCGAGCTCACGCCCTCCCGCTCGGGGAGCGCGCCGGGTCGGCGTGCCCCGCGCCTGCCTCACGACCGGTTCGAGGTGCTCAACGAGCTCGGCCGCGGCGGCATGGGCGCGGTCTACCACGCCCGGGAGCGGCACACCGGACGCGAAGTCGCGCTCAAGGTGATCCTCGACCCCGAGCGGAACCCGCGCCGCCTGGCGCGCTTCCAGCGCGAGGCGCAGCTCGCGGCGTCACTCACGCACCCCGGAGTCGTGGCCGTGCACTCGGCGGACCTCGAGGGCTCGCCGCCCTGGATCGCCTACGAGCTGATCAAGGGCGCGCGGACCCTGGATCAGGGGATCAAGGTCGCCCCGCCCCGGGTGCGGGTGGGCTGGATCCTGGAGGTCGCGCGGGCGGTGGGCGCCGCCCACGAGCGCGGGATCGTGCACCGCGACCTCAAGCCGCAGAACGTGCTGATCGACGGCATGGGCCGGGCCATGGTCACCGACTTCGGGCTGGCCGCCCACGAAGAGGCCGAGCGCCTGACCCGCAGCGGGGCCCTGATCGGGACCCCCCACTACATGGCCCCCGAGCAGATCGGCGCGGACCGCGCCGGCCTCGGCCCGCACACCGACGTGTGGGCGCTGGGGGTCATGCTCTACGAGGCGATCGTGGGCGAGCGCCCGTTCAACGGCCAGACCGTGCTGGCCCTCGGCGCCCAGATCACGAGCGAGCGGGTGCCGGTCCCCTCCCAGCACGCCGACGGGGTCCCCCCCTCGTGGGACCACGTGGTGCTCAAGGCCCTGAGCCGCCCCACCGGCCAGCGCTACCGCGACGCCAGCGCCTTCGCCGACGAGCTGGAGCGCGCGCTCAGCGGCGAGCGCCTGGGCGCCTCGCGCCGGCTGCTGCGGCGCGCCGCGCTCCTGGGCGGGCTCCTGGCCGCCCTCGCGCTGTGCGCCGTCGCCGTGGACTGGGTGCGCGGGCGCGTCCGCGACCCGGCCGAGCTGGCCGCGCCGCTCCTCGAGCTGGGGAGCCTGCCCGGGGAGACGCCCCGCGACGCCCTGCTCCTGCGCGGCACCGTGAGCGACGACGTCGAGGCGCTCACGGTCGAGCTCGGCGAGCGAAGCTTCACCCTCCCGGTGCGCGGGGGCCGCTTCCAGACCGAGGTCGCCCTCGAGCTCGGCGAGAACCATCTGCGTGTGAGCGTCCCCGACGGCGAGGCGCACACCGCGACGGTGATCCGCGTGCCCCCGTGGTGGCCCGGGCTCTCTCAGCGCCAGCGCCCGCGGCTCCCGCTCCCGCCCGGGCTCAGCTTCGGCGAGGTCGAGGGCGAGTACGTGAACGCCGTCGACGGCTCGCGCCTGGTGTGGATCCCGCCGGCCGAGGACGTGTCCCTGGGCGGGCGCAGCGGCGACCAGGGGGCGACCCACTTCTTCCGCGACGAGGTCCGCCGCTCGGTCCCCGGCTTCTTCCTGGGGAAGTTCGAAGTGACCTGGGCCCAGGTGGCGACCTTCTTCGAGGCGACCCAGCAGCAGGTCGACCTGACCCGTCGGCGCACCTTCCGCTCGGTGGGCACCTCGATCGACGGCTCCCAGCGCACGCTCAAGCGCGCGATGCGGGCCGGCGACGACGAGCCCGCGGTGCGCTTGCAGCTGAGCGAGGTCCAGGGCTACCTCGAGTGGGCGGGTCTGCGCCTGCCGACCGAGGACGAGTGGGAGTTCGCGGCGCGGGGCGACGAGGGCTTCTACTACCCCTACGGCGGGGAGCTCGACGAGCGCCGGGTCAACGCCAACGGGACCCTGGACCTCCCCCCGGGGGAGGAGGGCGACCGCTACCTGATCACGGCGCCGGTGGAGACCTTGAGCGTGGGTCGCTCGCCCTTCGGCTGCTACCACATGGCGGGCAACGCTCAGGAGCTGGTGATCAGCTCGTCGGCGACCGCGGAGTCGAGCAACCAGCACACGGTGCTGCAGAACTACGTCGGCCGCGGCGGGAGCTGGGTCAGCCAGCCGCGCTACTGCAGCGGGGTCGTGCGCTTCCCCCTGACCGACGACGTCTCCACCCAGGAGCTCGGCTTCCGGGTCGCTCGCTCTGCCGATTAGCGGGCGGCGGGTTCGCGGGCGCCGAAGCGTCGGGCGAGGGCCTCCGCGCGGTAGGCGAAGATCCGCTCGAGGTCGGGGCGCACGAACCAGCGTTCGATCAGCGGGCCGCCCCAGTGGGCGTAGTCCACGCGATCCAGCACGCGCGTCGTCTCCGCGTCGAGGGCCTCGAAGGTGTGGGCGTGGCGCCAGAGGGTGTAGGGGCCCTTGATCTGCTCGTCCACGAAGAACCCGGGCGGCTCCCAGGCAGAGATCCGGGTGCGCCAGCGCAGGGGCACGCCGTGGAGCTTGATCCGGTAGTCGATCAGCGCCCCCTCCTGCATGGGGATCTCGCCCTCGGTCAGGATCTGGAACTGGAGCCAGGGCGGGGTCAACGCCTCGAGGTTCCGCGCGTCCGCGAAGAACGCGAACACGTCGTCCAGGGAGCAGGGCAGGACCTGCTCTTGCTCAAGCCGTCGGGTGCGGGGCATGGGCGCCTCCTCGCGCGCGCGGGCCGAGGAGGTCGGCGAGCGCCCCCTCCAGCCGGGTGAACTCGAACTCGAAGCCCTGGTCCAGCGCCGCCTGGGGCACGACGCGCCGGCTGGTGAGCAGCTCGGCGGAGAAGCCGCCCAGGACCAGGCGCAGGGCGGTCTCCGGGACCGGGAGCCAGGCCGGGCGCCCCAGGGCGGCCGCCAAGGTCCGGGCGAACTCCGCCTGGGTCACGGGCTCGGGCGCGGTGGCGTTCAACGGACCGGCGACCTCAGGCGTCTCCAGCGCCCACACGATCAAGCGCACCAGGTCGTCGGCGTGGATCCAGGACCACCACTGCCGCCCGGAGCCCAGGCGCCCGCCGAGGGCCAGGCGGTAGGGAGTCAGGAGCGCTTCGAGCGCGCCCCCACGCGGATCGAGCACGAGCCCGATCCGCAGCCGGACCTCGCGCGCGGCGTGGGCTCGTGCCTCCGCCTCCCAGGCCTGACACACCTCCGAGAGGAAACCCTCCCCCGCCGACGCGGCCTCGTCCAGGACGGTGTCTCCGCGCTCCCCGTAGTAGCCCATGGCGCTGGCGCAGATCAGGGCCGGCGGCCGCTCGAGCGCGGCGCAGGCGCTGACCAGCGCCCGTGTGCCGAGCACCCGCGAGTCGCGGATCGCCGCGCGCTTGCTCCGGGTCCAGCGACCGACGACGGTCTCCCCGGCGAGGTGGATCAGCGCGTCCGCGCCCTCGAGGGCGGCCGTCGGCGGGGCGCTGCGCGCGTCCCAGCGCAGCGCGTCGACCTCCCGCGGGAGCTCGCTGCGCGCGCGCTCGGGGTCCCGGGTCAGCGCGCTGACCGAGTGCCCGCGAGCGCAGAGCGCGGGCAGCAGCCGCCCACCCACGAGCCCCGTGGCCCCGCTGACGACGACCTTCACGCCTGCTCCCTGGCGACGCCCAGCTCGCGCGCGGCCGCGAGCAGCTCCGCCACCGAGGGGTGATCCCCCGAGCGCTGGCTCACGTAGTGGTAGCGCAGGACGCCGTCCTGGATCACGACCACCCCGCCGTTCTGCCAGGGGTCGCCCTGGGTGCGGCCCTGACGGAACCCGTCGCGCCAGGCGCCGATCGCCGAGCCGACGGAGCCGGGTCCCAGCACGCGCAGGATCCCGCGCTTGAAGCCCAGGGCCTGGTAGAGCTCGAGCCCCGGATCGACCAGGAGCCGCACGTCCGCGGGCAACTCGGCCTCGTCACGAAAGGCCTGCGCCATGGTGGGGGTGCCGCTGCCGACGAACGCCAACCGCACGCCGGCGTCGCGCAAGGTGGAGTGGTGGGCGCAGACCTGCGCCACCTGTTGGCGGCAGAACAGTCACCCGAAGTGCCGGAGGAAGACCACCAGCGCGGGGGCCTCTGCCCACAGCTCCCGGAAGAGCACCTGGGCGCCGTCGTCGGCGGTGAGGACGCGCGCGGCTGCGTCCGCGGGAACAGGGGTCATGGCGCCTCGCATTCGTCTACAGTTTGTCCAGATTCTGAAGACATGCAAGCGCCCGGGTGTTTCCTTCCGCAGAGAAAGTTCCCACATGTCCGCAGAGCAGACTACGCTAAGCGGAAGGAGCAGGAACCTGGACGTGGGCGAGCGCGGAATCTACAAAATGCGCACAATCTCTGAGAGGACGGGAATCTCGCCCTCTCTGCTCCGCGCCTGGGAGCGTCGTCACGGGTTGCTCGAGCCCGAGCGCACCGACGGCGGCCACCGCCTCTACACCGAGACCGACCTCCAGGTCCTGCAGCGGATCCGCCAACTCCTGGACCAGGGCCGCTCGATCGGAGAGCTGGCGAGCCTCGGTCGCAAGGCGCTCCTGAGCCCCAGCCTGCCGCCGCTGGCGGCGCCCAAGGCCCCGCCGCCGCGCCCCCAGCCGACCGTCGTGGAGCCAGGCCTCTCAGGCCTGCGCGACCGGATCGTCGACGCGGCGGTCGACCTCGAGGAGGCGGAGCTGCAGCGCGCGCTCGACGCCTGCTTCGCGCAGGTCGCGCCGACGACGGCCCTGGACTACGTGGTGTTCCCTGCCCTGCACGAGGTCGGCGAGCGCTGGGCGCGCGGCGAGTGCAGCGTGGCCGGCGAACACCTGATCAGCGCCAAGGTCGTGGGTCGCCTGATCAAGCTCCTGGAGGTCGCGAATCCGTCCGCGGGGCCCGACGTGCCCCGCGCGATCTGCGCCTGCCTCCCCGACGAACAGCACGTGATCGGCGCCCTGGCGGTGGCCTACCACCTGGCGCGCAGGGGCTACCACGTGCACTACCTGGGCGCGGCGATGCCGCTCCCCGACCTCGAGCGGAGCTGTCAGGTCCTGCGCCCGCGGGTCGTGGCCTTGAGCGTGGTGCGGGCGCCCCTGCTCGGGACCCACCAACCAGGCCTGATCGCCTTCGCTGAGCGCGTGATCCCCAACGGGACGCGGGTGCTGGTGGGTGGCCCGGGGGTTCGCGGCGCAGACCCAGCGCTCCCCGCCTCCGGAATCGAGCTGCTCCAGCCCGAGGCGGACCTGACCAAGGCCTTGGCCTAGTTCCGTCCCCGCGGCGGGGCGAAATCGCCCGCACAGCTGCAAAAGAACTTACGCATTTCTTTCAACGCCACGAGGCAGGCGGCCCGGCGTCGCATCGGACAAAACTGTCCCATATCTAGACAAATTTGGCACAGGGTTGTCGGCCGTTCAGATTGCGTACAGAATGCCGGCGTCAGAAGGAGAGCCCCCGTGGTCAACACCCCCCAACTGTTCAAAGACGTCCGTGTCCCCCATATCTCCGAGCGTCGTCCTGCCCCCCGCTGCGAGGCAGAGGGCTGCCAGGAGACCACCCGCAACGGCAAGCCGTTCTGCACCAACCACGTGGAGCACCTGCCCTACGTGGCCGACCTGATCGACACCCTCGACGCCCGCGACGCCGAGCTCGCGCGGGTGCAGCGCCGTGGCGCGCGCTGCGTCGACCCCACCGGGATCACGGCCCAGGAGATCCTGCTCCAGCTCAAGCTCTACGGCGGTCGAACCATCGCTCGGCTCTCCCGGGACCTCATGCTCGAGGAGGACGTGGTGGAGTCCTACGGACGCGCCCTGGCCAAGCTCGGCGCGGTCTCGATCGGCCGTCACCGCCGTGGCCTGCTGCTGCACCCCGAGGACCTCGGCTGCGTGCTGCGCCGTCCCTCCGCCGAGACGGCGGCCTGATCGGTGCCCGCGGCGGGCGCGGTCCTGGTCACTGGCGCGACGGGGTTCGTCGGGCACCGGCTGGTGCCTGCGCTGCTCGCGCGCGGGCACGAGGTCGTGTGCACCAGCCGCAACCCTCGCGCGGCGCGCCTGCGCTGGCCAGGCCTGCGCTGGGTCCCGCTCGACGTGCACGACCCGGAGACCCTGGACGTGCTCGCGGGCTGCCGCGCCGCCTACTACCTGGTGCACTCGATCGGCGAGTCGAGCGACTACGCCGAGCGTGAGCGCCGGGCGGCGGCGCGCTTCGGCGAGGCGGCGGCCCGCCACGGGCTCGAGCGCCTCGTCTACCTGGGCGGCGTGCGCCCGCCGACCGGCTGTTCCCCGCACCTCCGCGCGCGGCTCGAGGTCGGCCGCGCCCTGCGCGCGGGCGGCGTGAGCGTCGTCGAGCTGCGCGCCGGCATGCTGATCGGCGCCGGCAGCGCGAGCTGGCAGATCGTGAGCGAGCTCGCTGCGCGCCTGCCGGCCATGCTCCTCCCGCGCTGGCTCGAGCGGCACTCGTGGCCGGTCGGGATCGAGGACACGGTCCACGCGCTGGTGGCGAGCCTCGAGCTCCCCGAGCGCGACGCCGAGAGCTACGCGATCCCGGGGCCTGAGCGGATCTGCCACCGCGAGCTCCTGGCGCGCACCGCCGACGCCCAGGACCGGCACCCGTGGATGCTCGGCGTCCCGTTCGTGACCCCCACGCTCTCGAGCTACTGGATCGCCGCGGTGACGGGCGTGCCTCTGGGCCTGGTGCAGGAGCTCGTCGCCGGGTTGCTCTACGAGCTCGACCCGTCGACGCCTGCGCTGTGGCCGCTGATCGGCCACACGCCGCAGCCCTTGGATCAGGCGATCGCCGCCGCGCTGGCCGAGCAGGCCGCGCAGCGCGACGCCGGCTGAGGCCCGCTCCCTCCTGACTCACTCGAACCCGGCGCGCCCGAGGGACGCGCCGGGTGGCGCAACCAAACGAAAACGGCGCGCCGGAGGCGCGCCGTTTGGCGTTGGACAGCGAGCGGCGCCCCGCGGGGCGCCGTCCTCGAACCTAGCGGCTGAGGAACTCGACGACCTGGTTGATGTCGACCGGGAGGCTGATCTCGTCGGCGACGGGCAGGCGCGTGATCTTGATCGTCAGCGCGTCCTTGTCGATCGCGAGGAACTCCGCGATGTCGCGGTCGATCTCCTCGAGGAGCTTGGTGTAGTGAGTCTTGAGGTTGTCGCGGCCGCGCACGGCGATCACGTCCTCGGCGCGCACGATCCGGCTGGGGACCTTGCAGCGCACGCCGTTGACCATGAAGTGCCCGTGGGCCACGGCCTGGCGCGCCTGGGCGCGGGTCTTGGCGAAGCCAGCGCGCCAGAGCACGTTGTCCATGCGGCGCTCGCACATGAGCAGCAGGTTCTCGCCCTTGTTGCCCTTCTTGCGGCTGGACTTGGCGAAGAACCGGCGGAGCTGCTTCTCGCTGAGGCCGTAGTAGTGGCGGACGGTCTGCTTCTCCATGAGCGCCAGGCCGTAGGGGGTCAGCTTGCGGCGGCGCCAGGGGTGCATGCCCGGCTTGAAGGGGCGGCGGCGGGACGCGCGGACGGCGCCGCTCGAGTCGTAGACGTCGATCCCCAGGCGGCGATTGATGCGAGCCTTGGGTCCGGTGTAGTGAGCCATGAGTGGTCCTCTGCGAGCTGTCTCAGCGCAGCCCGCTCCGTGTCTAGAACGCGGATGGTTTGCTTGTATGCCCGCTCGCGGTGGGCCGCGAACGAAGGCGCGTAGTTTAGCGTGGGCCGCCGGAGGGGTCCAGCGCGCGCACAGAAAACCATAACCGGCCAACAACGCGGGACTTGAGCCGATTCATCCGAGCCTCTGCTTGAGGTGCAGATCGTCCAGGGTGCGCACACGGTCGATCTCGCTCAAGTCCTTCTCGCCGGTGCGGATCCGCACGATCTTGGGGTCGCGCAGCGAGAGCAGGCCGCCCTCGTCGCGCACGACCCCCTCGAAGCGGACCGTCGCCACGATCCCCGGGCGGAGCTCGACCCCGGCCTTGAGCCCGGTCGAGGTCTGGCGCTCGAGGGTTCGGCCGCTGAGCAAGCCCTCGTCGAGGATGGCCTGCATGAGCTGGGCCGAGTCCCGGGCGCCGAGGCCCTGGACGCGGCCCACCTCGACCAGCGCCGGCCCGTCCCCCAGCGCAGCGATCAGGTAGGTCCCGAAGCTGGCCCCGGGGCCGTCGGCGCTCGTGGTGTAGAGCGCGCCGACGACCGCGAGGTCGAGGGTCAGCGCCGGCTTGAGCTTGGTCCAGCGGTCGGAGCGCCGCCCGAGCTCGTAGGGCGAGTGCGGGTCCTTGGCGATCCCGCCCTCGTGTCCCTGGCTGCGGAACAGCTCGTAGAGCCGGCGCATGCTGGCCGCGTCCTGGACCAGGTCGCCGTCGGAGAGCGCGACCGGCAGCGGCAGGGGCAGCGCGGCGATCGGGGCCAGGAGCGCGCTCAGCGCCGCGCGGCGCTTGACCAGCGGCTCGCCGGTCAGGTCGCGCCCGTCGAGGTAGAGCAGGTCGAAGGCGGCGAAGCGGTAGCGCAGGGGCGGCCCCTCGCCGCGCAGGGTCTTGAGCAGGTCGTAGACCGAGGCCGGGCGCGGCCCGAGCTCGGTGAACACGTGGGCGTGCAGCTCGCCGTCGACGATCGCGTCGCGGCAGGGCAGCGCCCAGGCCAGGGCCTGGAGCCCGGGGATCTGCTGGGTCCAGTCCAGGCGCCGGCGGGTGAAGGCCGCGCAGCGCACGCCGCCGTGCTCGTTGGTCGCCTTGTGGACCATGAGCCGGATCCCGTCGTACTTCGTCTCGAACAGCACCGGGAAGCGCTGGTCACTCGGCACCTCGGGGCCGGCGAGCATGGGGCCCACCGGCGCCAGGGGCTTGAGCGCCAGGGCCGCGAGCCCGGCGTGGCCCTCCTCCTCGAGCAGGTGCGCGAGCTCGAACATGTCGACCAGCGAGCGGGCCACGTCGAGCCGCGCGCGCTCGGCGCCGGTGACCTCGGCCAGGGCGTCGATCAGCGCGTCGTCGCCCAGGGTCTGGCCCACCCGGCTGCCCTGGCGGAGGAAGCCCACGAGGAAGAAGCGCTCGAGGCGTCCGGCGCGGCCGAGGAGCGAGGCCAGGGCGTCGCGCTTGAGCCGGGTCGGCAGGCCCTTGAGCCCGCGCAGGGCGACCAGCACCTCACGGGTCGTGAGCGGGGGATCGCTCCGGTGCAGCTCTGCGTGGGACACGAACAGCTCGCGCAGGTCGCCGACGCGTCCCAGTGTGTTTCGCAGCGCGCCGGGGGAGGTCATGCTCACCGTGGCCAGGGCGTCGAGGAGCACGTTCAGGCTCGTGCCCAGCCGACCCCCGGCGAAGGGGTCGCCGCGCACGAGGCACACCTTGTCGACCAGGCTCAGCCCGGTGTCGGGCTGGGCCAGGAACCCGCTGACCAGCGCGCGGCGGCCGGCGCCGTCGAGGCGCCCCGGGCCGCGCAGCCCGAACAGGCGCAGGCTGCGCGCGGGGGCGAGCCCCGCGAGGGGCAGGAGCAGGCCGTAGCACACGTCGTGGAACGGGAGCGAGTCGAGGAAGCCCTCGGGGGGGACCTCGTGCGGGTCCTCGCGCCAGCGCTGCCACAGCGCGCAGGCGAGGTGGTCGGGCAGGCCGAGCGCGTCCTGGGCCGAGCGCATGCGCGCCAGCTCGGCCTCCCGCGAGCGGGGCTCGCCCAGGGGCTGGGCCAGGAGCTCCCAGAACCCGCGCACGGGGCCCTGGTCGCGGGCGCGCTCCGCCACGTCGTCGGCGCCGATCAGGCGCACGGCTGCTGCGAGGTCGCTCACGGGGTCGCCCACTACGCCAGCGGGGGCAGGGCGTAGTCTTCGGGGTGGCTGGGGTGCACGATCATGCGCCCGTCCTGGTCGAGCTTGATCCGCACCGGCCGGGGGAAGATCGGCGTGGTCACGCTCTTGATCGCGCGCAGCACGGTGATCTTGTCGCGGTACTTGCCGCCCCAGAAGTCGGCCATGTCCTTGGAGCCCAGCGCCAGGCTCTCGATCAGGAACACGACGTCGGCGGTGTGCATGAGCGGCTGCCCGCCCACCGGCTCCCCGGTGTCCTTGACCTGCCCGATCGTGACGCAGGTCACGCCGTGGCTGTGGTTGTAGGTCTTGAGCGTCGCCAGGTTGTCGGCGGTGCGGGTCTTGCTCGGGTCGAGGGTGTTCAGCGAGTCGACGACGACGAAGCGCACGCCCTCTTGCTCGACCACGTGGCGGTAGCGGCGAATGAAGTCGTCCCAGCTGTGTCCGCGGTGGTACTGCGCGAGGATGATCAGCACGTTGGGCAGGACCTTCTCGCGCAGCCCCGCCTCGTCGAGGCCGGTGGCGGCCATGGCCAGCTTCACGAAGCGGCTGCAGAGGTCGTCGCGCCCGCTCTGCTCCTCGTCGCGGAAGCCCTCCTCGGCGACGACGTAGGCGCACTTGGTCCCGCTGGCGGCGACCCGGGCCACGGCCTCGAGCATGCTGCGGGTCTTGCCCTTCCCCGGAGGGCCCGCGAAGGCCACGGTGCAGCCCTTGGGGATCCCGCCCAGGGCGGTCTTGGCGTCGGGGCTCAGGCACAGCCGGTCGAGGACCTGCTGCACGGGGAGCGCCTCTTGCTCCTTGAGCAGGTCCTCGATCAGGGCGGGCTTGACGATGTCCGCCTCGAGCCCCTGCTCCTCCTCCTCGTTCACCCCGGCGAAGGGCTGCGCCGAGGGGTCGACCCCGCCCATGCCCAGCATGGACTGGGTCATTTGCATCATCTGCATCATCTGGGCCATGGGGTTGCCGTAGCCCATGGGCATCATGCCGCCCTGGGCGCCGGGGTAGACCCCGCCCTGCATGCCCATGCCCGGCTGCATGCCGCCCATGCCCATGCCCTGCATCCCAGGCTGCATGCCCATGCCCGGCTGCATGCCGCCCATGCCCTGCATGCCCATGCCGGGCTGCATGCCGCCCATGCCCATGCCCTGCATCCCAGGCTGCATGCCGCCCATGCCCGGCTGCATGCCCATGCCCGGTTGCATGGCCTGCGGCTGCGCGGGGGCCTCGGCCTCCGCGACGGCCTTGGTCTTCTTGGTGGTCTTCTTCTTGGCCATGACGCTCCTCGGGATCGGGCGGAATCCTAAAGGAGCAGAGGACGTTCGGCCACGACGCCAGACGGCAGACGCTCGCCCGGTGCAGCTCCGCGAGGTCGGCATCGGCGCGCGGGATCCCTCCGAGATCGAGGAGGTGGAGGGACGGCCCTACCGGGAGCAGCGAGCTGCTCCCCTACAGGTTTTCTGGCCAAGGGACGGCGGCTGGCTCCGCGAGGTCCAGCTCGTCGCCGGCGCGCCTGCGATCCCGGCACGCCGGCGAGCGGCGTCCGCCGCGAGCGCGCAGCGAGCGCGCAGCGATCGCCGGCGCGCCCTGCGAGCGGCGTCAGCCGCTCGCGCGCAGGCGGCCGGCGAAGCCGGCCGCGAGCCCTTGGGGTGAGGCCGAGGGGCTTTGCCCCGAGGCCGAGGGGTCTGGGACAGACCCCCTGAGGCATCAGTTCCTTGGGCGGCGCAAGCAGTGACTTCGTCACTGCTTGCGCCGCCCAAGGAACCGGCCCAGCAGCGCCTTGGCCTTGAGCTTGCGCTGGCCGGCGCGGAGGAAGCCGTCGAGGTCGCTCTCGAGCTGGCGCGCGCTGGCGTAGCGATCGTCCTGCGCCTTCTCCATGCAGCGCAGCACGATGTCCGCGACCTTGCGCGGGATCTGGTCGTTGAGCTTGACCGGGTCCTTGGGCGGCTGGGAGAGCACCTGCTTGATGATCTTGCGCGGGTCGCGGCCCGAGAACGGGGGCTTCCCGGTGAGCAGGAAGTAGAAGGTCGCGCCCAGGGAGTAGATGTCGCTGGTGGCGTTGATCGAGCCGTGGCCGCCGCGGGGCTGAGCCTGCTCGGGGGGCATGTAGGAGGGCGTGCCCATGATCAGGCCCTTGTCGCGGCTCTTGGCCTCTTGCTCGGCGACGAGGCCGAAGTCGATCAGCAGGCTGCGGTAGGGCTGGGCCGTGGTGTCGAGCATGATGTTCTGCGGCTTGAGGTCGCGGTGGTAGATCTTCTGCGCGTGCACGTAGCTCAGCGCCGAGGCGATCTCCTTCACGATCCGGACCGCGAACAGCGCGGGCAGCGGACCCTTGCGCTGGACCTGCTGCCGGGCCTCGAGGCCCTCGATCAGCTCCATGGAGTAGTAGGTGAGGCCGGCTTCGACGCCGGCGTCGAACATGCGCACGATGTGCGGGTGGTCGAAGCCGATCAGCGCGCGCACCTCGTCGAGGAAGCGCTCGGTCTCGGCGTCGGACTGGTGCATCATGACCTTCAAGGCCAGGTTGCCCTCGTAGCCGCGCTGGGTGGCCATGGACTTGGCCATGCCGGTCGGCTCGACCTCGAGCACCACGCCGAAGGCGCCGCGCGCGATCTCGCGCAGGATCTGGTAGTCGCCGACCTTCAGCCCCTCGAACTTGGCGCGGGCCTTGAGCCGACGCTGGAACTCGTTGCGGTCGAGGCTCCCCCCCGGCGCCCTCCCCGGCACCAGGGTCGGCTGCGGCCGAGCCACCTGGCGCGTGGGCGAGGTCGAGTCGTTCATGATCATGGTCGGCTGGGCGAGGATCTCCTCCTCGGAGTCGGTCAGCCCGCCGCCCTCTTCCTTCACGATCATGGTGGGCTGCGCGAGGAGCTCGTCCTCGCTCAGCCCGCCGCCGGGGTCCTGGTCGCTCACGATCATGGTCGGCTGCGCGAACAGCTCGTCCTCGTCGAGGGCCTCCTCCTCCGCGCGCTTGGCCGCGCGCTGGGCCTGCATGGCCTCGAACTCCGCCTCGCTGAGCATGTCGTCACGGGCCGCGCTCGTGCTGGGCACGATCAGGGTCGGCTGCGCGTAGAGGTCGTCGTCGCTGAGGTCCATGCCCCGGGTGTCGGCCACGATCATGGTCGGCTGCGCGTAGAGGTCGTCCTCGCTCGGGCCGCCGAAGTCGGGCTCGTCGTCGCTGGGCAGGTCGATCGCGGGGAGCGTCGCCGGCGGGCCGAGGGCCGCGCTGGCGTGGGGCGCGAGCTCGGGCTCGCTGTCGGGCCCCAGGCCGTCGACCTCGTCCTCCATGGGGATCACGAGGGCGTCGGCCTCTTGCTCGAGGACGCTGCTGGGGGTCGGCGCTGGCGGCGGCTGTTGGCCGCGGGCGGCGGCGGCGGCGCGGCGGAACTCGGCGATCAGCCGCTCCCAGCCGGGTCGATCGAGGAGCCCGGCGCGGACCAGGATCTGGTCGAAGGTCATGCCCGGCGCGCGCGGAGCGAGCTCCATGGCCCGCTGCAACCCCACCCGATCCACCAGCCCCAGCTTCAGCGCGAGCTGGGCGAGGAGGGTATCGCGGGGGTTGAGCATGAACGACCTCGAACTGCAGCATACCGCTTGCCACGGCCCGAGCGTAGTCCTGGTCTCGCGTGGTCTTACGTCCAGGCTTGGGCTACACTCGAAGCGCACGCACAGCGCGCGGAGGCGCCCCTGACCCAGCCCGAGGGTCCACCTCAGGAGCCCGCCGACGCCAGCTCGGGGCGCGGAGCGATCAGCTCCAGCGAGACGATCGAGCTGGCCGGCGCCGAGACGACGCCCCCCCGCGGGGGCGGCGACCCCAGCACCGAGACCGGATCCCTCCTGGGCGGGCTGCGCTCGGGGTTGAGCGACCTGCGCCAGCGGGTCAGCGGCGAGTCCGGTGACCCGCCCCCGCCCCTGACCCCGGCCGACGAGTCCCACGCGGTCCTGCCCCCGGGCACCCAGCTCGGTCGCTACACCCTCGAGGCGACCCTGGGCAAGGGCGGCATGGGCGTGGTCTACAAGGCCCACGACACCTCGCTCAACCGCCACGTCGCGCTCA
Organism: Planctomycetota bacterium; assembly: GCA_041402045.1. Classification (GTDB taxonomy): domain Bacteria; phylum Planctomycetota; class J058; order J058; family J058; genus JAGQRJ01. The sequence continues at coordinate 26,608 of JAWKSZ010000043.1, forward strand.
AGGTCCTCTCGCAGGACCTCAGCCGCAACAGCCAGTTCACCGCGCGCTTCCGCCGCGAGGCGCAGGCCTGCGCGCAGCTCAGCCACCCGAACATTACGCACATTTACACGATCTCCGACGACACCGACCCCTGTCAGTACTTCGTCATGGAGTTCGTCGACGGCCCGACCCTCGCCGAGCGCGTCGAGCGCGACGGGCCGCTGCCGGTGGGCGAGATCCTCGAGATCGGGCGCCAGACGGCGCGCGGCCTGCAGGCGGCGGCGCGGCACAAGATCGTGCACCGCGATATCAAGCCTTCGAACCTCATGCTCACGAGCTCGGGGCAGGTCAAGATCACCGACTTCGGCCTGGCCAAGGCGCGCGCCGACATGGGCCACACCCTCGACCTGACCTCGACCGGGGTCGTCATGGGCACGCCCTTGTTCATGAGCCCGGAGCAGGGCCGCGGGAAGACGATCGACCACCGCTCGGACATGTACAGCCTGGGCGCGACCTTGTTCTTCCTCGCCTACGGCTGCCCGCCGTTCGAGGCGGACTCGCCGGTGGCGATCATTCTGCGCCACATAAACGACCAGGTCGTGTTCCCCGAGACCCGCGAGGTCCCCGAGTCGTTCAAGGCGCTCCTGCGCTACCTGCTGGCCAAGGACGCCTCGCGCCGGCCCCAGGACTACGACCAGCTCCTCGAGGACATAGACCGCGCCGAGCGCGGCGAGACCCTGGCCCAGTCGGCGACGCGGGTCGTGACCCTCTCGCCGCCGCGGAGCACCGCGCGCCGCAGCCTGTTCAAGGCCGGCAAGCTCGCGGTGGCCCGCACGAACCTCAAGCTCAAGCGCCGCGACAAGGCCGAGGCCCTGCTCGCCGAGGCGATCCAGGACGGGGACCCCAGCCTGAGGTGCGAGGCCGCGCTGCTCCTGCTCGAGCTGCGCGAATCCGCGGGGGAGCACGGCGACGTCGAGCGCCTGATCCAGATCGTGGCCGAGACCGCGCGGGACCCGGAGACCAAGGCCTTCGCCGCCTGGAAGCTGGCCGAGCTCGACCAGCGCCGCGCGATCGAGAGCCTGGTGAACGCGGTCGAGCGCCTGCAGGCGATCGAGCTCGAGCGCCCGCCGGAGCTCCCGGCCGCGCTCCTCGACGAGCAGCTCGTGCGGCTGCGCGAGCAGCTCTCTGCCCTCGAGCGCGAGCAGGGCACGGTGCGCCTGTTCCTCGGGCGCTCTCCGGGCGCGTGAGCCCGCGCCGCTCGCGCCCGCCCCGCTCGGCGCCGGCCTCGGGCAGCCTCGACGACCTGGCCCGGCTCCTGGAGCGGATCGACGGCCGCCCCTACCCCGCCTACAAGGACGCCCGCGGCAGCTTCCACGAGGACGGGCTGACGCTGCAGATCGACCACGTGCAGGGCGACCCCTTCGCCGCCCCGAGTCGCCTGCGGGGCGTGCTCGCTCCCTCCGAGGCCGGGCTCCCGCCCTGGGCCCTCGAGACCCCGGCGCGGCGAGTGAGCTGCGCGGACTTCCTCCTGCGCCGCTTCGTGCGGGCGCTGGACGCCGAGTCCGCGCGGCTGGGGAGCGGCAAGAGCGGCGAGCTCTCGGTCCCGCGCCCAGGCCCCTGCGTCCTCGCGCGCTCGAGCCTGGTCGTGCACCCCGACGGCGCGGTCGAGGCGCGCTTCCAGGCGGGGCTCCCCGCCCGCGGGCGCCGGGTGCTGGGCCGCGCCGCCGCCGAGCTGCTGACCGAGCGCGTGCCCGCCGCCCTCGACGCGCTGGGGTTCGCCGAGCTCGATCCGGACGCGCTGCGCGCGCACCTGAACGCCGTCGAGGACGCCCAGGCGCTGCGCGCCCAGCTCGCCGAGCGCGGGCTCGTGGCCTTCGTGGCCGAGGGCGCGGTGCTCCCCCGGCGCTCGGGGGTCGACCCGGGTCCGCTCCAGGGCGCGGTGGCGTTCCGCTCGCCCCCCGCGTTGACGGTCACCCTGGAGACGCCCCACGCCGGCGGCTGCGCGGGCTGGGGGTCCCCGCGGCGTGACCTTGATCACCGGCGGCGGCTACCACGGGAAGTCGACGCTCCTGCGCGCCCTCGAGCACGGGGTCTACGACCACGTGCCCGGCGACGGCCGCGAGCGGGTGGTGAGCCTCGCCGACGCGGTCAAGGTCCGGGCCGAGGACGGCCGCGCGATCGCCGGCGTCGATATCAGCGCGTTCATTGCCGACCTGCCGGGGGACCACGACACGACGCGCTTCACCAGCGCCGACGCCAGCGGCTCGACCTCCCAGGCCGCGGCGATCGCCGAGGCCCTCGAAGCGGGCAGCGGCTGCCTGCTGATCGACGAGGACACCTCGGCCACGAACTTCATGATCCGCGACGCGCGCATGCAGGCCCTGGTGCCCACCGCCAAGGAGCCGATCACCCCGTTCCTCGACCGCGTGCGCCAGCTCGCCGAGGCGGGGATCTCGAGCGTGGTCGTGATCGGCGGCTCGGGGGACTACCTCGACGTGGCGGACACGGTCCTGACCCTCGAGGCCTACGTGCCCCACGACGCCACCGCCCGCGCCCGCGAGGTGGCCGCCCGGTTGCCCAGCGCCCGCGAGGTCCTGCCCGGCACCTGGACCCCGCCCCGCCCCCGCCGGATCCGCCCCCGCTCCCTGGACGCGAGCAAGGGCCGCCGCGACGTCGCGCTCAAGGTCCCGAGCCTCGACCGCCTGCTCTACGGCAGCGAGGAGGTCCTCGTCGCCGCGGTCGAACAGCTCGTCGAGCCCGGCCAACTGCGCGCGATCGGCGAGGCCCTGGCCTGGATCTCCCGCGCCGACCCCGCACCCCTCGAGGTCAAGGAGCTCCTGGCCCGCGCGCTGGCCGCCCAGTCCGCGGACGGCCCCGAGGCGTTCCTGCGCGGCGCCCCCAGCGCCGGCCTCAGCGCCTTCCGCGCTCAGGAGCTGATCGCCGTCCTCGGCCGCCTGCGCGCCCTGGAGCTGGGGTAGGGGACTCGCTCGCGGGACTCTTCTTCGTAGGGGCGCAGCTCGCCTGCGCCCACCCCATTCCAGGAAACGACTCCTCCTGGGCAGAGCGTCGGTGCCCCGTCCGTAGCGGGGGTGGGATGGGCGCAGGCAAGCTGCGCCCCTACAGAGAGACCCCCTGGCGCCTCGTGCATGACCGCTTCGCAGGCGTCGAGCGAGGCCTCGACTCAGCGCGCCTGCGCAGACGAAACTACCCGTTGGACCCGGCCGATCCGTCAGGCGCGCACCGTTGCCGCACTGGATCGAAGTAACCCAGCGCCCAGGGGGCAACCTCCTCGCGCAAGCTCGAACACGCCTGGGGCCAACGCTGCCAGACTGCAGCGTATCCAAGGCCGACATGCGCGAGAGTGGGGACGTGAGCGTCCAGCGAGTGGACACACTTGCAGGCGTATTCTGCGACCCGTCCAATCGGCGTCTCCGCGAACCCGTCCAGGGGCATGCCGGTCTCTGGGTGATCGCCCCAGGCCGCCTGACGTGCGTCTTCCTCCGCGAACCGCACCTCCATGAGGTTCATGTCGGTAGGTTCCAACAACCAGGTTTCCACCGTGCTGAGTGCACGCGACACTCGGCGGAACTCGTCGTCCCATTCCTGCGGCGATCGATCAGCTATCTGAAACCTGGCCACCGCGAGGACGACGCGCACCAGTGCGTCCCTGGGGAATTGCGCGAGCACCCTGCACCCTGCCTCGATCTTGCGTTTCGCCCCGGGCGGGATCGGGATCGGAAATTCCTCGATCCGGGACAGGTGTGGGCCTCCCTCACTGGCTGCGCGGGCCCCAGGTTCACCCACCCAATACGCTAGAGCGAACCTGTCTCGTGATAGGTCGCCCAACCTCAAGCGCTCCCGGAGCAGCGCCGCTTCGTCCCTGACCTCGCCGGAGGCTCGCCACCGGCGTTCCAACCTCCGCAGCACCTCGTCCGTCACCCAGCGCCTTCCCTCACCGATTGCCTCCGCAATTGCGTCGCCCCGACCGACCGGTAGGGAGGCAACGCACCGTCGCGCCCCGGCCGCCGCGTGGTGCTCCCGGCCTCGCGCGAACTCGCCTCAGGTATCCCGCTCACGCCGTCGCGCCCTCGGCCGCCTCGACCAGATCGGCGACTCGCGACAGGGTGACCTCGGCGGGGCCCTGCACGAACCAGCGCACGATCCCGCGGTGCGTGAGGCCGGTGGCCTCGAGGTCGAGTTGGCAGAGGGTGCCGCCGGCGGCGAAGGTCAGCTCGGGGAGCTCAGCGGCGGGATAGACCACGGCCGAGGTTCCCACGATCAGGCACACGTCGGCCTCCCGAGCCAGGCTCCGGGCCTCCTCCAGCACGTCCCGCGGGAGCTCTTCGCCGAAGAGCACCACGTCGGGCTTGAGCACGGCGTCGCAGCGCGCGCAGCGCGGAACCTCGGCCGGCACGAGCGCAGCCCGGGGCGTAACCTCGTCGCAGTCGAGGCAGCGCAGGCGCTCCCCGCTCCCGTGGAGCTCGAGCACCCGGGTCGACCCCGCGCGCTGGTGCAAGCGATCCACGTTCTGGGTGATCACGGCGTGCAGGCGGCCCGCGCGCTCGAGGCGCACCAGGGCTTCGTGGGCGGGGTTGGGCACGACCTCGGCGAAGGACGCCTCCAGCGCGCGGTGGAACGCCCACCACCCGACCGGGTCGCGGCGGAACGCGTCCACGGTGCCGAACTCTTCGGGGGGATAGCGCTCCCAGATCCCGCCCTTGCTGCGGAAGTCGGGGATCCCGCTGGGCACGGACACGCCCGCGCCGGTGAGGACGATCACCCGCTCGGCCTCGAGCAGGGCGTCGCGAATGCCGTAGACGCTCATGCTCCTACGGTGGCGTGGTCACCGGCGACGTGCACGTCCGCCGACTCGCCCGCCTTACCCCAGCGAGTCGAGCAGGGCCCGGGGGTGGGTCTTGGGGTTCACGCCTTCGTGCACGCCCTCGATCGTGCCCTCGCCCGAGATCACGTAGGTGTTGCGGTTGGGGTAGGGCTGGCCGTCGACGTAGGCGCCGTAGGCCTTGGCGATCGAGTGGTCGGTGTCCGAGAGCAGCGGGTAGCTGAAGCGATACTTGGTGTGGAAGGCCTTGTTCGCGCCCGGGGTGTCGTAGCTCACGCCGAGGATCTGGGTGCCCTGATCGGCGTAGCGCTCGGCGAGGTCGCGGTAGTTGCAGCCCTCGCGGGTGCAGCCCGGGGTGTCGGCCTTGGGATAGAACCAGAGCACCACGCGCTTGCCGGCGAAGTCGGCGAGGGAGACCGGGTTCCCCTCCTGATCCTGGGTGCTGAAGGCGGGGGCGGTGTCTCCGACCTTGACGCTCATGAGGGCTCCTTTGCTCAGCGCGGGGTGAGGCTGTCGAGCCAGCGGGCGGTCCCCAGGGGGTCGCTGGCGAACTGGGTCTGAAACTGCTCCCACAAGGCCTCGGGGTCCTCGGTGAACCAGACCACGGACTCGGGGCCGTGGCGCACCGCGAGGATCGAGTGGGTGTCCAGGCGCTCGGGGCGCTCTGCGCGCTCGCCCGCGGCCCAGGCCAGGAGCGACGCGTGCTCGAAGTACTTGGGCACGACGACGTGCTCGATGTGGTCGAGCTGGGCGACGACGGGCTCGGAGCGCCAGAAGGGGACCTCGCAGCTGAACAGCTCGCGGAGCTCGGGGTCCGCGTCCTCGATCAGCTCGCCCAGGGCCAGGAGCGTGGCGTTGTTGCGCGTGATCCGGTCCGGATCGAGCAGCGCCTCGCCGCCGTGCTCCTGGATCGCGTCCAGGACCTCGCGGGGGGTGTGCTCGCCGTGGAGCAGGAGCGCGTAGAACGTGCGCGAGCACACGCCGAACAGCACCCGCAGCACGTTGCGGCGCACGAGGGTGCGCCGGGTCTCCTCGGGGGAGGTGTGGATCGAGTCCAAGGGGAACAGCTCGACCTCGGAGCGCCACGCCTCGCGCAGGGTGTGGCCCGGGATCGGGTCCACGTCCGCCGAGGCGCGCTCGTCGTAGCGCAGCTCGTCCTTGTGCTTGAACAGGTCCGCGCCGGGGTAGAAGCGCAGGGACGCGGTCGAGACGTCGCCGCGGATCGCGGGGTGCGCGCGCCAGCGCGCGGCGGCGAGGAGCGTCTCGTTGAGCTCCTCGTCGGTCTCCTCGGGGAAGCCAATGATGATCCCGGTGCTCGGCTTTATGTGCTGCCGCGCGGTGACCTCGACCGCCTCGTGGATCTTGGCCGGCTTGAGCTTCTTGCCCGTCCAGGCCTGGCGCTCGACGCTCAGGCTCTCGATCCCGAAGAAGATCGAGGTGCAGCCCGCGAGGAACATGGCCTCGGCCAGCTCCTCGGTCAGGTTGTCGGTGCGCGAGGTGCAGCTCCACTCCACGTCGAGGTTCCGCTCGCGGATCTCCTGGCAGAGCTCGAGCACGTAGCTCTTCTTGGCCACCAGGTTGTCGTGCAGGAGCTCGAAGCGGTTCGTGCCCAGGTGCTCGATCCCCCAGGCGATCTCGTCCACCAGCCGCGGCGCCGACTTCACCCGGTACTTGCGCTGGAACATGTTCGTGGTCGAGCAGAAGTTGCAGTTGTAGGGGCAGCCGCGGCCGGCCTCGAGGGGGATCACCGGGTTGCAGGCCAGGTAGTCCCGGGGCTCGACCAGGTGGTAGGCCGGGAGCGGGAGCGCGTCCAGGTCCTCGATCACCCCCCCCGAGGGGTTGCGCACGACCTCGCCCCCGCGCCGCCAGGTCAGCCCGGGGATCAGCGCCAGCTTCTGCGGCGGGTCCGCGTATTCGAGGGCGCGCAGGAGCTGGGGGAAGGTGCGGTCGCCCTCGTCGCGCAGCACGTAGTCCACGCTCGGGAACTGCTCGAGCACCTGGGTGTCGACGAAGGTCACGTGGGGGCCGCCGAGCACGATCGGCACCTGGGGGTGCTTGCGCTTGACCTCCTCCACGAACTCCATGGTGATCCCGAAGTTGTAGGACCAGGTCGTGATCCCGATCAGGTCGATCTCTTTGCTCCGCCGCGGCAGGCGCCGGAGGAACTGGGTGCGGAACGAGCGCTGGGGGTCGAAGTCGCCGGCCTTCACGAACAGGTTCAGGTCGACGACGTGGGGCTCGTGCCCCTCGGCCTCGAGGATCGCGCCCAGGAGCAGGAGCCCCAGCGGCGGTTGGACGTCGCTCGCGATCCCCAGGTAGGGGGGCTGCACCAGATAGACCTGCATGGGGCCGATCCTACTTCCTCGGGCCGAGGCGAGCACGCGCCCGCGGGCCCGCCCCGTGTGTCGCGCGAGCGGGCCCCGGCAACTATCCTCGGAGGCTGGAGGAGCCCGTGCTGGACCCGTTCTTGACCCGCGCCCTGGCCAAGAGCTCCGCGCTGCGCGCGGTGGTGGAGGGAGAGCTCGCGCGGCTCGCGGGCGAGGGCTTCCTCTCCGCCGAGGACGCCGAGGCCCTGCGCAGCGAGCACGCCGAGCGCCTGCGCGAGCTCACCGAGGGCGCGGGGGAGCAGGCGAGCGCCCTGCTCTCCGGGCTCGCGAGCGGGCTGCGCCAGGCGCTGGACCTCCCCAGCCGAGCCGAGGTCGTGGCCCTGACCGAGGAGCTGCGCCAGGCCCGGCAGCGGGCGGAGGAGGCGTCCGGCCCCTGACCCCTCGCGACGCGCGCCTGCTCGAGCTCCTCGTGGCCACCGACCACCTGTCCCCCGAGGGGGCGGCGGCGTGCCGCGCGGACTACGACCGCGCCCGCAAGGCGCGGCCCGAGCTGCGCTTTCGCCGGTTCCTGCGCGACGGCGACTACGTCTCGCCGGAGGTGCTCGAGGAGTTCGTGGGCGACGACGAGCTCGTCCCCCGCTCGGGGCTGGGCGTCGTGCCCGCGCCCACCGGGGTCGAGGCGCTGCTCGAGGAGGCGGTGCCCCACGACGACGACTCCCCCGCCGCCCGGCGCTCGGGCTCGCGCCCGGTGCGCCTCGAGGCGCCGCCGCCGCGCGGCGACGTCACCGACGAGGACTCCACCCAGCGCGTGGAGCGCGAGGTCCTGGCCCGGGCCTCGGCGCGCACGTTGAAGGAGCTCGCGACCCCGGGCAGGCTCGCGGGCGACGAGGGCACGAGCCGCTTCGACGGCTCGACCAAGCGCTTCGACGCCGACGCGCTGGCGGCGGCCTCCCAGCGCCACGGCGCGCCCGGCGCGCTCCTGGCCCTGCTCGTGGGCGGGGCGCTGGTCGCCGGCGGGGGCGTGCTCATGCTCGTCTACGGCGGCGGCGCGGAGCCCGCGATCGCCGTGACCCCCGGCGAGACCGACCCCCTGCCGAGCGAGGTCGTGACCCCGGACCGCGACCCGCCGCCGGAGGCGACCCCCGGGCAGGAGGAGCAGCGCGCCCTCGCGGCCCAGCTCCGGCGGGCGACCCAGCTCCAGGAGACCGAGGACTACCAGGGCGCGCTGCAGGTGCTCGCGACCCTCGCCCCCAAGCTGCGGGTGGCGCACACCGAACGGATCAAGACCCTCGAAGCCGAGCTGCGCGCGGCCGCGGCCTTCCGCCGCGAGGCCGACCGCGCGCTGGCCTTCCTCGACGAGCTCAACCCCGAGGCCCAACGCAACGTGGGCCTCGAGCAGCTCCAGGCCGCTCTGGCCGAGCAGCCCGGCCCCGCGGCCAAGGCGACGGCGCTGCGGCTCGAGGCGCGAATCGCCGAGCTGAAGGCGCCCCTCCCCGAGCCCGGGCCCGCGGAGCGCGACCCCGAGGCGGAGCCCCCCGAGCGCACCGCCTATTACGCCAAGCTCGGCGAGCAGGGGCGCTCGGTGGTCGAGGCCCTGCGCCGGCGGATCGACGAGGAGCAGGCCGCCCGCGCCGACCGCTCGGGGGCGGCGGTCGACGTCGCCCGCGCGCGCACCGAGCGCAAGCCGCTGCGCCTGAGCCTGCCCTCGGGCTACCGGATCGACCGCGGCACGATCGTGGGCATGGACGACGCCGGCATGACCGTGGCCGACGGGGCCGACCGGATCCCGGTGTCCTGGGACGTGCTCTCCCCCAAGCAGGCCTACACCCTGCGCCGGCTGGCGGTGCGCGACGACGAGGCCGAGGACCACCTCAAGCTCGGGGTGTGGTGCCTGACCCAGCGCCAGTTCGACGCGGCCCGCGAGGCCTTCGGGCGCGCGATCGAGCTCGACGCAGGGCTCCGTCAGCGGATCCCCTCGGTCAACCGGATCGAGGCCGAGGGCCAGGTGTTCGGCGGACGCCTCGACCGCCGCGGGGGCACGATCAAGGTCGACTACCGCTTCACCTCCCCCGAGGAGTTCCGCGACTGGCAGGCGGAGGTCGGCTCGCAGCTCAAGGCCGGGGACGGGCGGATCGAGGTCGCCGGGCAGGGCATGTTCCTGGCCGGGCTGAAGGAGGTCGGGTTCGAGGATCAGGTGACCGTGGAGGTCGGCCTGGGCGCGGTGAGCAAGGGCAGCCAGGTCCTGTGCGGGCTCCTGTTCTCGCCGGGGACCGCCGACGAGAAGGCCTACCTCGTGGGGCTCTCGGCCCGCGGGCAGCCGACGCTCCTCGTGCGCAAGGACCGCCACCTGCGCAAGCTCGCGCGCTCCACGACCCCGATCAAGGGCGACACCCTGCGGATCGTGCTCCGCGACAACCGGCTCAAGGTGCGCTCGGGCGCCCGCGACCTGATCAACCAGAAGGTCAGCCCGACCTGGGACGGCGTGCGCGTGCTCCTGGGCGGGCTCGCGGTGCGCAAGACCGACCCCGGCACCGCGGACTACACCCGGGTCGTGGTCCAGGGTCGGGTGCGGATCGACTGGCTGCGCAAGGCCTTCGGCGCGCTGGACGACCTGCTCCAGGGCAGCCTCGACGCGCTGGACGAGCTCCCGGTGTTCCGCCGCCCGCGCGGGACCCTCGCGCCTCCGGACCTCAGCGCCGAGGACGCCTTCGGCATGCGCGACGTCCCCGACCGCGCGCGGGCGGAGTACGCGCGCGGGGTCGAGGCCTGGAACCAGGAGACCGCCGACGGCCTGGCGCAGGCGAACCAGGCCTTCGACCGCGCGGTCGAGCTCGCCCCGCGCTTCGCCGCCGCGCTGTATCGCCGCGGGCTGGCCCGCGAGCGCCTGGGCCGCACGCGGCTGGCGCTGGCCGACGCCGAGGACGCGCTCGAGGCCTGCCCGCACTTCTACGAGGCGGAGACCCTGATCAGCCGGCTGCTGCGGGTCCAGGGTCGGCTGGAGGACGCGCTCGCCGCCGCCACCCGCGCGCTGGAGACGCGCCCCGACTACGCCGACGCGCGCCTCTCCCGGGGCGCGATCCTGTTCGCCCAGGGCGACCTCCAGGCGGCGCTCACCGACCTCGAGCTGGCCAACGCGCTCAACCCCTGGGACGAGACCGCGCGCCGCCTGCGGCGCAACGTGGCCACCGTGCTCGCGGGCCCTAGCTGGAGCAAGCGCAGCTTCAGCGTGGAGTCCAAGCACTTCGTGGTCGAGACCGACACGACCCACGACCGCGCCGAGGGCTTCCTCGAGCAGCTCGAGGCGGTGCACGCCCACTACGGGACCCTGTTCGGCGTCGACCCCAACGCCGAGCGCCCGCGCTCGAAGGTCCTGATCTTCGACACCCGCGAGGGCTTCCTCTCCTACGCCGCGCTGAGCACCAACGACCGCGTGGAGTCCTTGCTCGGCTGCTACCTCCCGCGCTACCGCCAGCTGCTCCTGTTCGAGGACAAGAACGCGACCGAGGAGCAGACCCTGCGCGTGCTGTTCCACGAGGGCTTCCACCAGTTCATAGACCCGGTGGTCCCGGAGCTCCCGCTGTGGCTGAACGAGGGCCTGGCCGAGTTCTTCTCCACGCTGCGCGTCGAGCGCGACGGCGTGCGCGGCGAGGGCGGCCCGATCCCGAGCCGCTCCCGCGACCTGGCGCGGTTCCTGGCCCAGGGCGGCCCGGTGCCCTTCGAGCAGCTCATGAACCAGACCCCGGGCGAGTTCTACTCGGGGCCCGTCGCCTTCAAGTACGCCCAGGCGTGGTCCATGGTCCGCTTCTTCCTCGACCGCCGCACCTCGCCGGACCTGCGCAAGCGCTTCCTGAGCTACCTCAGCGACCTGCGCGGCGGGGCCAGCCCGCGGCGGGCGTTCCTCGAGGCCTGGGACGGGACCGACTGGCGGGCGTGCGAGGCCGAGTGGCGCAAGAGCCTGGAGTAGCCGGTCCCCACGCGGCGTCTGGCCCGCCGCAGGCGCCGCGGCAGCGGAGGCTGCCGCGGCAGAAACAGCGTCGGTCGGGGTGCCCGGCGCAGCCCGACGGGCTACACTCAGGGCTGATCTGACGTGGCAAGTCCTTACGACATAACCTTCCTCCGCTTGCTCATGGATCGCCAGTTGGCTCAAAAGCCGCAGGCGATGCAGTGCATAGCCGAGATCGACTCGCAGGCCCAGCAAGGGCGCACCGTGTCGGCCGCGCAGCTCGTCGTGCAGTTCGGGCTCGTCGACGTCGACCTGGCGCGCGAGGTCGACGCCCTCGCGCGCCAGGAGCTCTCGCGGGCCAACGGCGCCAACGGCTCCGGCGCGCCGCCGCCGCCCCCGCCGCTCCCCGGCGGGCCGCCCCCGGCGCCCGGCGCGCTCCCGCCCACCCCCGGCGCGCTCCCGCCCATGCCCGGCGGGCTGCCCCCGACCCCCGCTGCGCTCCCGCCCACCCCGGCGGCGCTGCCCCCACGCCGACGACGCTCCCGCCCACCCCCGGCGCGCTCCCGCCGCCCCCCGCCGCGCTCCCCGGGTCCGCCGCCGTCGCTGCCTCCGGCGCCGGGCGGACTCCGCCCATGCCGGCGCTGCCGCCGACCCCGCCCCGCGCCCCTGGCGTCCGACGACGGCGGCGGCGACGACGAGGCCTACTACGCGCTGGAGGGCTCGCTCTCGGGCTACGAGACCGGCCCCAAGCTCGGCCGCGGCCCGGTGGGGACGAGCTACGCCGGCCGCCGCGCCGACGGCTCACCGGTGGTGGTCAAGGCGCTGAGCAAGCGCTTCGCCAAGCACCCCGACGTCGTGCGTCAGGTCGAGGACGACCTCTCGCGCTGGAAGGGCTTCGCGCACCCGACCGCGGTCAGCGTGTTCGACGTCGGCACGAGCAACGAGCGCACGGTGATCGTCTACAGCCGCGCCCGCGGCGAGAACCTGGCGGACCTGATCGAGGCCACCGGGCCCCTGGCGCCGACCCTCGCCATGCGCGTGGTCTACGACGTGGCCCTGGCGCTGGCCTCGGCCAAGGAGAAGGTCAACCTCGCCTGCGGCGACGTGCGCGCGCAGAAGATCTACTTCGACGGGAAGCGCGCGCAGATCGCCGACCTCGGCCAGTGGCGCGCGTCGTGCCTCGGCAACGGCTTCGGCAAGCACGGGCTGACCTTCGGGCACCCGGCCTACCTGGCGCCCGAGGTCCTGCAGGAGGGGCAGGCCCAGCCCAACCCGTCGGCCGACGTCTACGCGCTGGGGATCCTGTTCTACGAGCTCCTGTGCGGGCAGCAGCCCTTCCGCGGCGAGGTCGTGGACGTGCTCAGCCAGCACATGGAGGCCCCGCTCCCGCCGCCCCCGGGGGAGGTGCGCTTCAGCGCCAAGCTCGCCGCGCTGATCCTGCGCATGACCGCCAAGAGCCCTGCCTCCCGGCTCCCCGACGCCGCGGCGGTGGTCGAGTCGATCACCGCGCTGCTCGAGGGCAAGGGGCTCCCGCCGCAGCAGGCCAAGGCCAACGCGGTCACCGCCGACGAGTGGGAGAAGACCCAGGCCCAGAACCGCGCCACCGGGCGCTGGAGCCGCTCGCGGATCGACGCCGCGCCGGCGATCGGCCCCTCCGAGCTCGGGCGCGCCATGGACCTCGGCGCCGCGAGCTCGGTCAGCGGCATGCTGCCCTCGACGGTCCGGCCCAAGGAGGCCGGGGTCGAGATCTCGCTGGGCAAGAAGATCGGCCGAGGGAGCGCGGGCACCGCCTACGAGGGCACCCACACCAAGTTCCCGGGCAAGCTCGCGATCAAGGTGCTCACCAAGCGCTTCGCCCAGCACCAGGACCTGCTGGCGGAGATCAAGGGCGGGCTGCGGCGCGTGGTCGGGGTCAAGCTCCCGGGGGTCGTGCCGGTCCTCGCGCTCGAGGAGTCCGGCGGCCGCGACCTGGTGGTCTCGCCCCTGATCCCGCATGCCCAGAGCCTGCGCCAGCGGCTCGAGACCCAGGGCGCGTTCCTGCCCTCGGTCGCCACCGGGTTCATGAAGGCCGTGGTCCAGGCGCTGGCCGCCGCGGACCGCGCCGGGCTGCACCACGGCGACCTGCGCCCGGACAAGATCCTGGTCGACGGCGAGGGCCAGGCGCACCTCGTGGACTTCGGCCTCGCGCGCGCGTCGTGCTTGGGCGCGGGCTACGGCAAGGTCGGCCTGCCCTTCGGGCACCCGGAATACCTCGCCCCCGAGGTCGTGCAGGAGTCCCGCAAGCAGCCCTCCCGCGAGTCGGACATGTACTCGCTGGGGATCACCTACTACGAGCTGATCTGCGGGCGCGCGCCGTATCAGAGCCCGGACCTCAAGGAGATCCTGCGCCAGCACCTCGAGGAGCCGCTGCCGCGCCCGCCGGACGAGGTCAGCCTGCCCGGCGCCGTGGCCAACCTGATCACGGCCCTGACCCACAAGAACCCCGAGGTCCGCCCCGAGACCTGGGAGGAGGTCCAGCAGGAGCTCGAGAGCTGCCTGGGCCTGGACGGCTCGGCCTTCGACCGCCCCTCGGCGCAGATCGAGGAGTTCGACCCCCTCGCCGACGACGACGAGCCCCTGGTCGAGGTGTGGGAGCAGACCTCCGAGATCCTGGCCAAGCCCGCGATCGCCTGGGACAAGTCCAAGATCACCCAGCCCAAGCGCGTCGGCCCCGACGACCTCGCCGCGGGCACGGTCGACCTCGCCGCGAGCGAGGGCGAGAACCTCGTGGCCGCGGCGATCAAGGCCGCCGCCGCCAGCGAGAACCCCGCGACCAGCAGCACCCGCAAGCGCGGCAAGCCCAAGGCCAAGGGCGCTGCGGCGGGCGGCGGCAAGGACGAGGGCGGCGGCAACGGCAAGCAGCTCGTGCTCGCGCTGGTCGGGCTCCTGGGCGTCGTGGGCGTGATCGCGTTCCTGGCCCTGGGCAGCGGGGACGGCGGCGGCAGCGGCAAGCCCCCCAAGCCCAACCCCAACGGCGGCGGCACGGGCGGCGGCGGCACCGGCGGCACCGGCGGCGGGGGCACGGACAAGCCGCCCCCCGAGACCCCCGACGCCTCGAAGTGGGCCCAGGTCGCCAAGGACCTCGAGCGCGAGGTCGAGAGCCAGCTCCGCTCGGAGGACTACAAGGACGCCCTCGACGCGCTGAAGGAGGTCTCCTCCGAGGCGCTCAAGCAGGGCGTCGTCAGCGACGCGGTCAACCGGCTGAAGACCGAGGTCGACGGGCGCTACCGCGACGCGCTGGCCAAGGCCGAGAGCACGCTGCTCGAGCACGTGCGCCAGGGTCGCGTGCGCGACGCCCACCGCGTCGCCGGCCGCGTCGCCGGCTGGGCGGTGAACCCGGACGACGCCAAGGCGCTCAAGGAGCGGATCGACCAGGAGCTGCGCACCATGCACGGCGTGGTCGCCGAGCTCGCTCCCCGACGCGCCCCAAGGTCTCGCAGCTCGAGGAGCGCCTGCGCGAGACCCTCGCCGGCTGGAAGGAGTACGAGTCGAGCTGCCTCGCCTTCGAGGGCGGCGGCGTGGTGGTGCGTTACCCCGACGGCGGCGGCTCGGCCCCCGACGACTGGGAGGTGCTCCAGGGCGAGGCCCCCAAGCTCGACACGCTGCCCAGCGGCGGGCGCGGGCTGCGCCTGTTCGCCGCGGCGGAGCCCACGATCCTGCGCTTCAAGCTCCCGTTCAGGAAGCTGGTCGACGTGCGCCTCAAGTTCGTGCTCGGCGCCGAGGCCAAGCCGGGCTCGCGGTTCACCGTGGTGCCCCTGCTCGAGGACCCCGGCGACAAGGGCGGCGGCCTCGACTGGGGCCTCTACGCCATGAGCTTCAACGGCCGGCGCAAGACCCTCGACGCCAAGCGCACCGGGCAGCGCGACCTGAAGCTGCTCCCGGCGTTGGAGCCGCTCGAGATCAAGCTGGTCGTCCCCGGCAACAAGGCCACGGGCGCCCTGATCCCGGCCAAGGGCCGCGCGACCAAGGGCGATGCCCAGATCGACGTCGACCCCAAGGGCGGCTACGTGACCCTGGTCCTGGTCGACACCGAGCTGTGGCTGACCGACCTGGAGCTGCGCGGGCTGTTCGACCTCGCGCGGACCGCCAAGTGAGCGCCGCGACGGCATGAGCCAGACGGTGGGTCCGATCGAGCTCCCCCGCAACTCGCGGGTGGTCCTCCTGAGCCTCGTCCCGGGGCTGGGGCACTTCTACCTCGACCGCTTCGCCATGGGCTCGCTCCTGTTCGCGGGCTTCGTGACCGCGCTCAACGCGTGGTTCCTGGGGAGCATGCTGCACTCGCTGGAGAACCCCGAGCTCCTGCGCAACGTGGCCGGGGTGACCGTGGTCCTGATCTGGGCGGCGGGCATGTATCACGCCTACCGCCTGTCCTACGGCACCGACCGCGTGGCCCTGGCCAAGGAGCGCCGCGAGCTGATCCGGCGCGCGCTGATCCACTACCTGCGCGACGAGCTGGAGGAGGCGCGCAAGCTCCTGGCCCACGCCGTGGACCTGGACGTGGACTGGGTCGACCCGGACCCGTTGTTCCACCTGGGGGTGGTCCTGGCGCGGCTCGCGGAGCGCGCGGCGCTGCGCAGCGCGAGCGAGGCCCGCGGGCTGCGGCGGCGCGCGCTGAGCGTTCAAGGCCTGCCAGAGCCGGGACCCCGACGACAAGTGGGCGCGCGAGATCGCCGTCGAGAGCCGCCGGCTCTCGCGGCGCGAGTCGCGCCGCCAGCGCGACACCTCGTCCTTGAACGTGCAGGCGTCGCTCCCCTTGGGCGGCGAGTCGACGGACATGCTGCCCGCCCTGGCCCAGCTCTCGCAGTCGGGGGAGCACCTGGTGGTGGGCAAGGCCCTGGAGCGGGCCCCGCCCGATGACCCCGGAGCCCGAGACCGAGCCCGAGCTCGAGCGAAGCCGAGGCGCCCGCCGCTCAGGAGAGCGACGCCGAGCGCTATCCGTCCGAGTCCGCGGCGTTCCGCAAGCTCCCTGTTCGGCGACGGCAAGGCGCCGCCGGTCGAGGTCGACCTGATCGACCCCGAGGACTCGCTCCCGCCGAACCGCCCGCGCTCGCGGCGCCTGACCAGCCGGCGCCTGGCCAAGGCGCGGCTGCTGGAGCGGCTGGAGAGCGAGACCGAGCTGGAGGCCGTCGACGACGCCCCCGGGAGCGTGCCCCCGCGCCTGAGCGAGGAGGCCGCGCGCGCGCCGACGGCGTCCTACGGCGTGGCCGCTCCGGACGAGGCCGAGACCGAGGCCTGGAGGGCGAGCGACGAGCTCGACGCGAGCGGGGACGCCGAGGTCGACCCCTCCGCCGACGCCGAGGAGATCCTGGAGCCCGACGCCCTGGACGAGCTCGACGCGCCCCCGGCGGCGCCAGACGACGACCCCGAGGACGCGACCTCCGCGACCTCCCCCCCCAACCGGCCGAGCGGCCGGAGAGAGGACGAACCGTGAGCGCCGAGGACGCCCCGCGCGAGGCCTGCGGGCTGTTCGGAGTCCACGGGGACCCCGAAGCCGTAGCCAAGACCTACTACGGCCTGTTCGCGCTCCAGCACCGCGGGCAGGAGAGCGCCGGGATCGCCAGCGTCGTGGAGGGCGAGATCGTGCGCCACCGCGGCATGGGCACGGTCCCCAACGTGTTCGACACCGCGACCCTCGAGCGCCTGCGCAGCTCGATCGCGATCGGGCACACCCGCTACTCGACCACCGGGAAGAGCAGCCTGGTCAACGCCCAGCCCCTGGCGGCCAACACGCGCTGGGGCAGCTTCGCGGTGGCCCACAACGGGAACCTGGTGAACGCCCCCGAGCTGCGCCAGCGCTTCGAGGAGGCGGGCTCGATCTTCCAGACCACCGCGGACAGCGAGGTCGTGCTGCACCTCCTGGCCCAGGCCAGCGGGACCCCGGACCCCGTGGCCCGGGTCGTCGAGGCCTGCCGCGAGCTGCAGGGCGCCTACTCGCTCTTGTTCCTGACCCCGGACGCCATGATCGGGGTGCGCGACCCTCAGGGCCTGCGCCCGCTGTGGCTGGGTCGCACCGCCGACGGCGCCTACGCCTTCGCGTCCGAGACCCCGGCCTTCGACCTCACCCGGATCGAGGCCGTGCGCGAGGTCCCCCCGGGGACGGCGGTCGTGGTCGACGCCCAGGGGGTGCGCGAGCTGCGCTTCGCCGACCCCCAGCCAGCCCAGTGCATGTTCGAGCACGTCTACTTCTCGCGGCCCGACGGTGTGGTGTTCGGCGACCCCGTCGAGCAGGTGCGGATCGAGCTGGGTCGCGTCCTGGCCCGGGAGCACCCGGCGGACGCCGACCTCGTGATCGCGATCCCCGACTCGGGCAACGCCGCGGCGCTGGGCTTCAGCCGCGAGAGCGGGATCCCCCTGGGGCACGGGTTCATTCGCAACCACTACGTGGGCCGCAGCTTCATGCAGCCCTCCCAGGAGTCGCGAGCGCTGGTCGCGGACCTCAAGCTGAACGTGGTGCGCTGGGCGGTCGAGGGCAAGCGGGTGGTCGTCGTCGACGACTCGGTGGTGCGCGGCACGACGGCGCGCAACCGCTGCCGCTACCTGCGCCAGGCCGGCGCGCGGGAGGTGCACCTGCGGGTGAGCTGCCCCCCGATCCGCTTCCCCTGCTTCTACGGCGTCGACTTCCAGTCCAAGGGCGAGCTGATCGCCTCGGGGAACTCCCTGGACGCGATCGCGCAGAAGCTCGAGGTCGACTCCCTGGGCTACCTCTCGGTGGAGGGCATGCTCTCCACCGTCAGCGGCCCGCCCGGCCACTACTGCACCGCCTGCTGGTCCGGGGACTACCCGGTCCCGATCCCTGAGGGGCTGGGCAAGAAGAGCTGCGGCGAGCTGCCCCTGCCCTCGCGCACCTGAGGCCCGGGCTCGAACGCGACCCTCGAAGTGGATGATAGCGCCGCGCTGCGGCGCGGGTCACGGTGCAGGCATGCACGACGCCGACGCACTGCCCTGCTCCGCCTGCGGAGCCCACGTTCACGCCCGCCGCACGCGCTGCCCGCACTGCGGCGCCCCGCTGGGCGCCTCGGGAGGAGCGAGCTGGACCCCGCAGGCGCGCCCAGGCCCTCGCGGCGCGGGCGGGGGCTCGCCGCTGGTCCCGATCGTCCTCGGCCTCGCGGCGCTGGGGGTCCTGGCTCTGGTGGCTGCGGCGCTCCGCCCCCGTCCGCGGCGGGTGCCGCCCGGTCCTCCTCCGGCGCTGGCGGGCTCGATCCTGCGTCCGGTGTTCCACACCCGCAGCGAAGGTCCGATCGAGGCGGGGACGGCCTTCGTGGTTCGGGTGCCCGGGCTCGAGCGCAACGTGCTGCTCACCGCGCTGCACCTCCTGGGCCCCGACGGCGGCATGTCGCGCGCGGTCCCCGCTGCCGAGGTCTCGGCGGAGGTCGAGGCCGTGAGCCTCACCGACGCCTTCACGGGCTACGGGGCGTTCGAGGCCGAGGAGGCGATCCTGATCCCCTCGGCGAGCCTCGCCTCGAACAGCACGCCGGGGGACGTGCTCGCGTTCTGGGTGGCGCGGGGCGAGGGGAGCCCGCTGACCCTGGCCCCCGAGGCGGCGCGAGTCGGGCAGAGGGTGTGGCTCTCGGCCAAGCTCGTCGACGGCAGCGACACGCAGCTCCACCCCGCGCGCGTCGTCGAGCTCGCTCCCGGGACGTTCTACTACGAGTACCTCGGGCGCGGCCCGGAGCTCCAGGCGACCAGTGGCGCGCCCGTGCTCGACGGCGCGGGAGAGGTCGTGGGGATCAACCTCGGCGGTGGGGTGTACGAGGGCAAGCCCTTCGGCATGGGCAACCCGATCGACAACTGGCGCCCCGCCCTGGAGCGCGCGCTCGCGCGCTGAGCTAGCGGCTCAGGCGGCGCGTACGGTCTTCACGTTGACGAAGGGAGCGGCCCGTCGTGATCCGGGGCGACGCCGACATGGCGTTCCCGCGACCCAGCGCCTGCGCGGAGGCCCGGCGCCTTAGGCTCCGCGTGAGGCCTCGTCCACCAGGCTATGCGGTTCGGCTGGAGCCGGAGGATCTCGTGGCGTCGGGGGAGGACAGCACTCCAGTCGGGGCCAGACAGAGGCCTAGAAGGAGGGGGTGAGCTGTCCCATGGCGCCCCGACGGTAGCGCTGTACCGCCGCTTCCAGCTCGGCAGCACTCGTCATGGCGAACGGACCGCTCCACATGACGGGCTGCTCGAGAGGCAGGCCTGCGAAGACGGCGCCTCGCCAAGGGTGTGCGGGCCCGGCCTCCAGCTCGATGCTGTCGTGGCTCCTGCCTAGCAGGAGGACCCCCAGCCCGCTCAGGGTCACGCCGGCACAAGCGGCGACTCCGCCGATCGAGAACACGAAGGTGTTCGCCCTGGCGACCTCGAGTTCTACCTTTGCTCCGGGGTCGAGGGAAACGTCGAGGAGGGTCACGGGTGTTTGCAGGTCGGTGAGGGGGGAACACCGACCTGCATGCTCGCCCGCTACCACGCGTACCGTTGCGCCTTGATTGGAGAGGCTTGGAATCTCCTCGACGGCGGCGTGGAATGCCCGTGGCTCTGCTGCCTTGTTCTTCAGATCGACGAAGATCTGAAAGCCCCGACACTCAGTCCCCGGGGATTCGGGGACCTCCTCGTGCATCATGCCAGCGCCGGCCTGGGTCCAGTGGACGGATCCCGGTCGAATCCTGCTGTGATCCCCAAAGCTGTCGCGGTTCACGAAGGCCCCAGGGGATTCGGGCAGCATGTAGGTGACCGCCGAGAACCCTGCGTGGGGGTGGGGCGGGAAGGTCGGCTGCGACATGCGGAACAGGTCGACGTTCAAGAACGGGTCGAGGTTCGCCTCACGCCCATGACGAATGCCGGCGCTCTGGAAGCCGGCCGACATGCTTCGCTCGGCGAGTGGAATCCAACTCGTCATGCACCCCGCTCCAGCTGAGCGACGTAGTCGGCAATCGACATCGGCTCAACGCCCGGAAAGCGGCGGTTGTGCAGCTCAGGCGCCTTCCCCTTGCCGTTGAGCATGCCCCGCCAATACATCAGCGACAGGTAGCTGAACAGATCCTCCGGAGCGGCGGCCTGCCGCTCAGCGATCGTGCGGTCGAGGTCGGCGAGCGAACCACGACGAACGATCTCGAGGGGCTCTCCAGTGCCGCGTTCGATCTCGCGCGCCAGGCCCGCAACGTCGAGAACCGCGCCGGATACAAAGAGGCGGTCGGGAACTTCGCCTTCGGCCAGGAGCGCCTCCGCCGTGAACGCCGCCGTGTCGCGAAAGGTGGTGAAGTCCATGGGCTCGAGGCCGTCGCCCCACAGCTCGAGCTTGCTGGAGGCTAGGTCCACGGCGCCAAGGAAGCCGAAGAGCACCTCGCGATCGATGAAACACCCGTTCATGACGTGAACGACTTGGACCTCGCCAGCCACACCGACCGCTGCCTCGGCAAACTCTCGCCGCCAATCCGAGTTTGGGTTGTCCCCCGGTGCGAGCGCGAAGAAGTTGAACGAGAAGTCGGAGGGAAAGAAGCGTCTCACGCCTTGCTCTTCGCAGGCCTGAAGCAGGGCTAGCTGGCCGTCGACGATCGTCTCGGGGCCGCCCTGCACCGCGGACACGACCCCCATGGCTCCAGCGCACACGGCGCCCAGCGTATTGGGGTCGCTCAAGTCCGCAGAGACGACTTCGACGCGCTCGGGCCAGGCGTCTGCGACGGTCCCCTCGCGCCCAGGCCGCACGACCGCGCGGACGTGGGCACCCCGGCGCAAGAGCTCGTCGACCAGCAAACTGCCTAGTTTGCCGTTGGCACCGACGACCGAAACCGTATTCGAGTCGCTCATCCGTTCCCTTCCATGAGCTTCTGGAACCCGGGGTCGACATCCATGCTACGGCTACGGAAACGCCAGCCTTGCGCCGTCTTCTCCGCGACGCTGTCGCGGTAGATCGCTGTGGCAACGATGTGTGGGACGTCGACGACCTCCATGACAACCATGTAAGTGGTGACCAGCGCTTGGTTGGGCAGTTCACCTGGACGAATGATCACGTTGCCGAGCAGGTGTCGCTTGCCGATGGCCATGCCGCGGTGGACGTGCTCGTCCTCGAACTCCCGGATCGCCGCACGACCTTGGAAGTTCCCGAAGGCGCTGTTGAACGTGATGTCGTCGTCCTCGACCCAGCAGTCCATGAAGCCGTCGACGTCTTTCTCGTCGGTGGACACGTAGTAGCGGGCGCAGAGGTCTTGGATCTCGAGGCGGTCAAGTGCAGACAGGGGCATAGGGGCTCTCCTTCCGGGGCCTGGTTCAATCGCAAGGCTAGTCCGCCCGTCAGGCGGGACAATGGGCCCGTAAGCTGACACACTGTCAACGTGAGTGAGCATATGGATCCCGCAGCCCTATTGACCTTCGCGGAAGTAGCGCGGACGGGGAGCTTCAGCGCCGCGGCGCGTAAGAGTGGGCGTTCCAGGCAGTCGGTAAACCGACAAGTCGCAGCTCTCGAGGCCCGGTTGGGACTGCGACTCTTCGAGCGCTCGACACGCAGGCTACGAATCACCGACGTGGGGCAGCGACTGCTCCTACACGCCGAGCGATTGCGGCGGGACGTGCTGGCAGCTACGGACGAAATGCGCGCCGCACGCTCCGCTCCGGGCGGGACCCTGCGGGTTACAGCGCCGGGTCTCCTGGGTGAGGAGTTCGTAAGCCCAACCATCGCCTCGTTCTTGAGTCTCTATCCAGAGGTGAGGATCGAAGAGGTGCTTTCGCTCGAGCGCGTCGACCTGCTCGAGCAGCGTTTCGATCTGGCGATTCGAGCGGGCCGGCTCGAGGACAGCCCCCTCATTTCACGCCTGCTTGGACACGCCGTCGTTGTGTGTTGCGCTTCGCCAGCGCTCTTGGCTTCGGCCCCACCGATCGAGGTGCCGGGCGACCTGCTCGACTTGCCGACGATCCACTACGGACGCCACCAGATCGGACCCGAAGTGACCTGGCGGTTTGGAGACACCGCAGTGAGAGTCCTTCCGCGACTTGCCTCAACAAGCACCCGCACCGCATGCAACGCCGCGGTTCACGGACTGGGGGTCGTCCGCCTTCCGCTCCTTGCTTGCCAGGCTGAGCTCGAGTCGGGCGCCTTGGTGGAGGTCTTGGTGGCCTGGCGAGACGAAACCGTTCCAATTCAAGCGGTCTACGCCAGCCCCTCAGCGACGAACCCCACCCTTCAAGCGTTCGTCGGCGCCTTGCTGGACGCCGCCCAACAGGCCACATGGCTTGTGCGCTGAATCCGAAGCCTCCAAAGGGAGCGAGCACTCGATTCGCTGGGTCGATTTGGGGGTTCTAGCCTGAGGAGTCCTACCCAGGCTTCGCCCACCAGGCGGGTGGCCTCGCGCACCTAGGCCGCGTAGACCGTCTTCACGTTGACGAAGGCCAGGATCCCCTGGCGCCCCAGCTCGCGGCCGTAGCCGCTGTCCTTGATCCCGCCGCAGGGCAGGCGCGGGTCCGAGCGCACGCGGTCGTTCACGAAGCAGGACCCGGCCTCGAGCTCGTCGCGGGCGATCTGCCAGCCGCGCTCCACGTCGCGAGTGAACACCGCCGCGCCCAGCCCGAAGGAGCCGGTGTTGGCGACCTCGATCGCCTCCTGGGCGTCGACCACCGGCACGATCGCCGCGACGGGCCCGAACAGCTCCTCGGAGAACGCGGGCATGCCCGCCACGACTCGGGTCAGCACGGTGGGGGGGTAGTAGGCGCCGGGCAGGTCGCGGGGGACGTAGCCCCCGAGCAGGCAGCTCGCGCCCAGGGCGACGCTGGCCCGGACCTGGTCGTGCAGGGCGTCCCGCGCGGCGACGCTGGCCAGGGGCCCGAGCTCGCAGCTCGGCTGGGTCGGGGGCTGCATGCGCGCGCGGCGCATGCGCTCGACGACGAGGGCCTCGAAGGCCTCCCGCACCGGCTCGACCACGATGAACCGCTTGGCGGCGGTGCAGCTCTGTCCGCTGTTCTCGAGCCGGCTGGTGACGCAGGCGTCGGCGGCGAGCTCGAGGTCCGCGTCCTCGAGGATCAGGTAGGGGTCGCTGCCGCCGAGCTCCAGCACGCTGGGCTTGATCGCCTTCCCCGCGGCCTCGGCCACCTCGCTGCCTGCGGCGGCGGTCCCGGTGAACGTCACGCCGCGCACCAGGGGGTGCTCGATCAGCCCGCGCACGGCGTCGGACCCGGTGAGCAAGGTCTGGAACACGCCCTCGGGGACGCCGGCGGCCGCGCACAGGCGCTCGATCGCCAGCGCGCAGCGGGGCACGTTGCTCGCGTGCTTGAGCAGGCAGGCGTTGCCCGCGGCCAGGGCAGGGGCGGCGAAGCGGAACACCTGCCAGAAGGGCTCGTTCCAGGGCATGACCCCCAGGACCAGGCCCAGCGGGCGGTGCACGACCTCGCTGCGCGCGGCGCCGGCACCGACGGGGCGGCTGGCGAGGAACTCGGCGGCGTGGCGCGCGTAGAACTCGCACACCTCCGCGCAGCGGTCGATCTCGGCCTCGCCCTGGAACACGGGCTTGCCCATTTCGCGGGCCATGGTCACCGAGAGGTTCACGCGTCGCGCGCGGAGGACGACCGCCAGCTCGCGCAAATGGTCGCAGCGCCGGCCGACGTCGAGGCGCCGCCAGCGCAGGAACGAGCGGTGCCCGCGTTGGATCGCGGCGCCGAGCTCCGCGCGGCCCGGGGGCTCGAAGGCTTCGATCAGGGTCCCCGTGCTGGGGTCGACGGTGGCCACGGACATGCTTCGCTCCTTCCACGGAGGTTCCCCTGGGTGAGCGCCGGAGAGGCAGACGCGCGTCGCCGCGAACTAGGCGGTCTTGGCGACGTCGGGGTGGGCCCAGGACCAGTCGAGCTGCTCGGGGTGCTGCACGTACTTCCATGGGTCCCGGATCACCCGCTCGAGGTGGCCCCGCGGGATCCGCCACTCGAGGCCGGGGGCGCCGTCGGCGGGCGGGGAGGCGCGCAAGCAGCCGTGCTCCAGGCGCACCCCCAGCGGGGTCGGCGGGCTGCCGTCGTGGTGGGTGATTTCACAGACCACCGTGCGGTCGCCCAGGTTCGTCTCTGCGGCCAGCAAGCGTTGGAGCATGCGGCGCTGGCTGCGGTGGACCTCGATGCTCCGGTTCACGACGTCGAGATATCGAGCGAGGAGTGCCGAGTCGTCGGCGAGGGCTGCCATCATGTGCACCTCCTAGGCACAGAGGCAGTGCAAGTCGAGGTCCGGGGGCGTCTCGGGCGCGGGCGCTGGATCACGGCTGCCACAACACGGTGTCCAGTCAACCTTCGAGGCTCGAGGGGGCGCTCGGACTGCAACGCGGGCGAGGGGACAGTGGGCGGATCTGTCCCGTGGGATGGGACAGGCGTGTCAGGGCCCCGACAGACGTGTCCCCTTCCAAGATTCCACACGCCTGGAAAACACCTGGAGAACGCTCCTGAGCGGGGGATCCGCAGACTGTGGGGACGCGTGCCAACCTGATCCTGCCTTCGGTTTTTACAGCACCATGCACAGCGCGGCGGCGCCCACGCTGAGGCCGGCGCAGAGCCAACCGCCGATCCGGCGCAGGCGTTGGGCCCGGCGTCGCCGGCGCAGGTAGGGGAACAGGGCGTCGAAGTCGCGGGCCCGGATCCAGCGCAGGCGTTCGGACTCGATCCGACCGCGCTGCATGTCGCGTTGGCGGCCCGACCACAGGGGGTCGTCCACCGCCTCGGGCGGCACGATGGTTCCGTCCTCGAGCACGAGGTCCCCGGTGTCGGGGTCGATCGCCCGAATGAACACGGGCCAGCCGTCGTCGGCGCGGAACACGAGCTGACCCGCGCGCAGCGGAGGGAGGGGGGTGCGGCGAAAGGAAGGGCGGACGGACCACAGGGAAGGCATAGGGGGCTCGCTTGGGTCTAGGTCGATCGCGTCGATTCCCCTGCGGCGCGACCTGGGTTGTTGAATCGGGTGCCTCGCGCTGCGGGGCTTCCCCGGGCCCCGCGCTGCGCTGTGGAGCGCTAGCTGCCCTGGCCGCCGCGGTCGCGGAAGTGGGCCTCGGTCAGCCAGGTCAGGACGGCGCGCTCGTGGGCGCGGGCGCTCTGGATCCAGGCCAGCAGGTCCTCGCGCAAGGCCTCGATCGCGCGCCGCCGGGCGGCGGACGCGCTGGCCCAGCTCGGCTCGAGCACGCGCTCCCAGAGGTGGCAGAGCCCGGCGACCAGCTCGCCTTGCTCGGCGCGCAGCTGCTCGACGCGGGCGGCGAGGGTCACGTCGGCCTCCAGGATCTCGCCCAGGACCTCGCGGTTGACGCGCAGGTTCGCGCTCCAGGCCTGCTCGGCCTGGGGCAGGAGCTGAGTCAGCTCGCGCAGGTAGTCGCTCTCGCGGCCGGGGACCACGTCGCCGAGGAGGAAGCCCTCCAGGCGCTCGAGCCAGCGCTCGCACTCCGCGGCCGCCGAGTTGACGCCGTTGGCGTTGGCCAGGGCCTGGCGGGTGAGGTCGGCCAGGAGCCCCTCGGGCGCGGGCCGCAGGCGGTCCAGGGCGGCCACCCGCAGCGCGGCGTGCAGCCCGCCGCGCGCCAGGAGGCGTGAGGTCACGGCCTTGCCGTCTTGCACACTCAGGATCACGCACAGGGACTCGACGGTGGGGGGGCGGGCGTCGTCGACGACCAGCGCGCCGATCTCGAGTTCCTTGAGTTCCGTGAGCTTCATGGGGGACCTCCGTTCCACCCCCAAGAGCGCACGCCGCATGCCGGGGGCGCTGCGGGCAGAACTCGGGCGCGAGCGGGCGACGCCGCGTCGCGTCGCGACAGCGCTGTCGGCGCCGTGGACAGCTCTGACCCCCAGCCGTGGGGGCGCGCCGCGCGATCGCGTAGGCTGAGCGGGTGACCAAGCGCAAGCTGCGTCCTAGCCAGGACGTCTACCATCGGATTCGCTGGGACCCGCGGCTCGAGCCCACGGAGTTCGAGGTCGTGCACCGCGAGCGCTCGGGGCGCTTCGAGGCCACGCCCCTGGTGGAGTTCGTCCCCGGCGGGCGGATCCCCTGGTCCCGGGTCTACCGCGTGCGCCGCCGCGACGGGTTGGTGGTGTGGGACCGCGAGGCGCGGCGCGACCTGTTGTTTGGCTCCGGCGACACCGCCCCCGAGGAGCGCCTCGAGCCCACCCGCGGCGCCGAGCCCGACGACGGGTTCCTCGTGCCCCTGGTCCCCTGGCGCCACGGCGCCGAGGGCTGGCGCGAGGACCGCGCCCCCGCCGCGCCGCTCCCGCGCCGCCCGCTCTCGGTCCTCAGCTACAACGTGCTGTTCGAGCGCTTCCGCGCCGAGCACCTGCGCACCGCCGAGCGGCGCCCGGCCCAGCTCGCGCTCCTGGGCGCGCAGCAGGCGGACCTGATCGCGCTGCAGGAGGTCACGCCGCCCTACCTCGAGGCGCTCCTCGCCGAGCCCTGGGTCCAGCGCGACTACTGGGTCAGCGCCGGGCCCGGGAGCGAGGTCGTGGAGCCCAACGGCCAGGTCCTGCTCTCGCGGGTGGCCCCCGCGCGGCTCGGACTCCACGCCTACAGCGGGCGCAAGCACGTGCTGGTGGCCCGCTTCGCCGACGGCGTCGGCGGGCTGTGGGTCGCGGTGGTGCACCTCACGAGCAACATGACCCCCAACGCCCCCGAGGTCCGGGTGGGTCAGCTCGCGGCGCTGCGCGGGTTCCTCGAGCGCAACGCGCGGGAGGCGACCTGGCTCGTCGTCGGGGACTTCAACCAGCGCGAGGGGGAGCCCCTGGGTGGGCTCGTCGAGGCCGGGGCGCTGGACCTCTGGCCCGCGCTGCACCCGGGCGACCCGGGCTACACCTTCGACCCCGGCGCCAACGCCCTCGCCGCCGAGCTCAGCAGCAGCCCGCACCCGGTGCGCTACGACCGCGTGCTCCTGCGCGCGACCGCCGACCGCTGGCGCGGCGCGGCCCTCGAGCGCTTCGCCTGCGACCCGGTCCCCGGGGTCGAGCCGCCGCTGTTCCTCTCGGACCACTTCGGCCTGACCCTCGAGCTGCGCCCGGGGGACGGGAGCCAGGGTCAGCCGGTGCACACCAGCGCGCTGGCGGTGGTCCCCCCGCCGGGGGCCTGGCCCGCGCTCCAGGCCCTGCGCCGGGCGCACGACCCGCGGCACCGGCGCTGGCCCCCGCACGTGAGCGTGCTCTACGGGTTCGTGGCCGCCCCGCACCTGGAGGCGGCCACGAGCGCCGCGCGCGAGGCGCTGCGCGGGCACGCGCCGTTTCGCCTGAGCCTCGACGGCCTCGAGCGCTTCGCCCACCGCCGCCGCGCGTCGGTGTGGCTGCGCCCCGAGCCCGCCGAGCCCCTGCGCGCGCTGGAGGCCGACCTCCTGCGCGCGTTCCCCGCCTGCAGCGAGCAGCGCCACAAGGGGACCGCGGGCTACACCCCGCACCTGACCGTGGCCCAGGTCTCCCTCGCCGAGACCCCGAGCTTCCTGAGCGAGGTCGGGCGCGGCTGGACCCCGCTCGCGTTCGAGGTCGACGCGCTGTGCGCGCTGACCCGGGAGCAGGGCACGGGCTTCGACCTCCAGGCCGCGATCCCTCTGGGGGCCCCGCGCTCGCTGGAGCAGGCGACCGCGGCCTCGGGCCTCCTGGGGGAAGGCCCGCCCCCGGGGCTGGAGGCCCTGCGCCGGGCGAGCCCGCTCGAGCTCGCGGTGTTCGGCTCCTGGGCCCTGGACGCGGCGCTTACCTCCAGCGACCTCGACCTGGGCGCGACCCTCGGTCCCGGCCAGGAGCCCCTGGCCTACTACGAGCTGGTCGCGGAGAGCCTCGAGCGCGCGGGCAGCCTCCGCGAGCGGCGCGTCGTCCCCGGCGAGCTCCCGCTCCTGCGGCTGGAGCTCGAGGGCGGCGCCAAGGTCGACCTCCTGGCGAGCGTCGGCGCCCCGCCGCCCCAGGCGGGGGTCCCCGCCTTGCTGCGGACGGCGGCGGGCGCGCGCTGGGAGCTGGCCCGCGCGACCCTGCGCGCGCTCCGCGCCTGGGCCTCGGCCCGGCAGCTCGACGCCCAGGCCCTGGGCGGCCTCGGCGGCGTGGCCTGGGCGGCGCTGGCGGTCGAGGCGACGCGCGGCGCCGCGAGCGCTCCCGAGGCGCTGGAGGCGAGCCTCGCCGCCCTGGCCCAGGACGGCGCCGACGCCGTGCGCGCGGCCAGCGCGCGGCTCGCGATCCCGGGGGAGCCGACCAAGGGGCTCACGCCCTCGACCCGCGCGCTCCTCGCCCGCGAGGCGCGCCGCGCCCTGGGGTTGGCTCAGGCCGCGCGCCGCGGCGAGGGGGCCTGGAGCGGGCTGTTCTACCCGGCGCCGCTCCCGCCGGAGCCGGTGGTGTGGATCGAGCCTGCGCGCGAGGGACCCGGGGTCGAGGGCGCGCTCCTGGGGATCGCCCAGCGCGTGATCGCGGCGCTGGAAGAGAGCGGGGCCACGGTGCGGCCCTGCCCGCAGCGCGAGCCGCGGGGCTGGGCCTTCGGGGTCGACGTGCTGGGGCCGAGCCAGGCCCGGGCCGTCGAGCGCGCGCTGCGCCCGGCGCGCGAGCTGCGCGCGGCCTTCGAGCCCGAGCCCGACTGAACGGAGCTCCGCGACGCTGCGGGATCGCGCGAGCCGGGGCTGGGAAGACGCGGCCCGCTTCCGTTGAAGCGAAGCCTCTCCTAGGAGCCGGAGTCACGATCCTGAGCGGGCGAGGGACCTCCGGCGCGGCGACGACCGTCCACGACCCTCGCCCGCTCAGGATCGTGAACTCCGGCTCTTAGCGGCCGGTCGGGGGCCCGGTGAACTCGATCACGTCGGCGGTGATGATCACCGAGTCGCCGCTCACGATCCCTACGTTGTAGCTGGAGACGTCCTCGGAGACGTTGATCAGCGCCCGGGGCCGGTCGTCGAGCTCGGCCAGGATCCGGACCTTCTCCAGCGCCTTGGCGTACTGGGCGTTGATCCCGATCCCGAACACCTTGAACCCGGAGTCCGAGCCGCGCACGCCGGTCTGGATCACGCGGTAGTTGTTCGAGGTCAAGGTCACGTTGGTGACGTTGTTGCCGCGAAAGGCGCCGTCGGAGGTGCAGGCGCTGAGGGCGCAGCAGGCGGCGAGGACGAGGAGACGCACGTTCATGGATCGCTCCGTGCCGGGCAGGGGCGGGGAGTTGGGTGGGTTGGAAGGAAGCAGGATTACTCGGCGACCAGGCGCTTGCGCAGGTCCGGGATCAGGCTCTCGGTCTCCTGGAAGATCCGGGGGTATTCGATCTGCTCGCCGTTGTCGTCGAGGATCGACTTGATCTGGACCTTGTAGATCAGCGGGTTGCGCGAGGTGATCGAGCAGAAGAACTGGTTGGTCAGCGCGACGGTCTTGGTCGGGCCGCGGCGCAGGGACTTGGTCTTGCTCTTGCTCGCGATGTACCCGGCCTGGTTGTCCTGGTTGTCCAGCTCGGGGTAGTAGCGGGTGAGGGTGTCGATCAGGACGTCCCACACCTGGTCCTCGTCCATGTCGCTGTTGACCTCGAGCTCGAGCCAGGTGTTCGAGGCGTCCGAGGGCACGGTGTGGGTCCACACCTCGTCCTCGTGGAGCTTGATCTCAATGAACTCCTTGCCGTCCTCGACCCCGTTGCGCTCGCTGAAGGCGTCGATCGTGAGCTGGTGCACGAGCTTGGTGGAGCGGACGTAGCCCTCCTTCGTCGCCGCGACCTTGTAGCGGGTCTCGGGGTCGGCGAAGTCGAAGCCGTAGAGCACGGGCGACACGCCGATCGGCTTGTCGTCGACCGAGATCTCGGCGCCCTCCTCGGGCACGGTGCGGATCTCGACCTGGCGCACGGTCTCGCAGCCGCAGAGCAGGGTCAGGGCGAGGGTCAGGGCAACGGTACGGGTCATGCCGGCCTCCTGGGATCGAGCGGCGCACGGTAGCACGGGAGCCCAGGGGCTGCGAGCGCTCTCCTAGAGGGCTGCAGTGCAACGGAGGCCCGGCAGGCCCGCTACTCGGGCAGCTCGAGGAGCACGCGGAAGCCGACGTCGTCGTAGCCCTTGATCGTGCGCCCGCGGCGCGAGGTCGCCCGCGTGTCCTGGAGCGGGGTGCAGAAGCTGCCCCCGCGGTAGATCCCGGCGCTGCCCGAGGCCTCGAAGGGGTCCGTGAGCTCGGTGGTGCTGTCGAGGGGGTAGGCGGTGAAGCCGTCGCGCACCCACTCCGCCGCGTTCCCGATCGTGTCGTAGAGCCCGAAGGGGTTGGGCGCGACGCCCTCGCGCCCGACCGCGGCGAGGAGCGTGGCCCCGTCGCTGCAGCCGAAGTACTCCTGCCCGCGGCCCTGGAGCTTGGGGGCGTAGGCCTCGACGTAGTCGTCGTCCTTGACGTTGGCGCGGTCCCGCGCCCCGGCGACGGACTTGCCCCAGAACCACGGACCCCGCGTGCCCGCGCGGCAGGCGTACTCCCACTCGGCCTCGGTGGGCAGGCGCAGGCGCCCGGCGAGGCCGGCCGCCTCCCCGAGCTTCGCGCAGAAGCTCGAGGCATCGATCCGGGTGACGCCCACCGCGGGCCAGGCGGGGTCCTCGAGGCTGAGGGTCGGCGGCTCGGCGAGCCCGGCGCGCCCCTCGTGGGGGGTGAACTCGGGGGCGGTGTAGGCGCCCATGACCGCCGCGTACTGCGCCTGGCTGACCTCCCACGCGCTGAGGTAGAAGCCGCGGGTCAGGCGCACGAGGTGCGGCCGCGCGTCGTCGTCCCGCGCGCGGAAGAAGGGGTCGTCCTCGGGGTTGGAGCCGCGGGAGTAGACCCCCGGCGGGATCAGCACGAACTCGATCCCCTCGACGGTCTTCGTCAGCGGCTGGTTGTGATCCTTGGCGAAGCTCTCCTGCGCCGGGGTCACCGTCCACCAGGCGCCCTCGAGGACCTTGGGGGCCTTGCGGGTGACCTGGGCCTCGCCGCGGCCCTCGTTGCCCACGTCGTCGGTGGCCGCGACGGCGAAGGTGTAGGTCCCTTCGGAGTCGATCTTGATCCCCTTCCACACCCACACGCTGCCCACCCGCTGCGGGGGGCCCTGCTGCACGGTCCCGGCCCCGCGCTTCTCCAGGGTCACGGCGCTCGGCGGCTGGGCCTCGCCGGAGATCCGCACCTGGACGTCCACCTGGGTGATCGCCTCGGGGTCGCCCTCGGGCCAGGCGGTGGGCACGACCTCGACCTCGACGGTCGGCGGGGTCGCGTCGCGCACCGCGACCAGCTCCAGGCGCGTCTCGTTGCCCACCTCGTCGCGGGCCACCACCGCCGCGGTGTGCTCGCCCTCGCTGCCGAGGGCCCAGCTCCCGCGGAACACGCCGTCGGCCGCGGCCTCGAGGGCCACCCCGTCGAGGGTCACCCCCGCCAGGTCGTGGTCCTGGGCGCGGACCTCGACCGGCACGGCCGCGTCGCGGGTGCGCAGGGGCGCGCCGTCGGGGGACTGGGGCGGGAGCCGGAGCTGGAGCGTCGGCGGCTGGCGCAGGAGCTCCTCGCGCTCGGCCGCGAGCCGCTTCTGCTCTTCCTCGCTCTCCGTCTCCTGGTCCTTGACCACCTGCTCGCGGTCGCGGAGCTCGGCCTGCTGGCGCTCGAGCTCGCGCTGGTGCCGCGCGCGGCTGAAGAAGGCCAGCGCCCCGTAGGTCACCCCCGCGAACACCAGCACCAAGGTCAGCGCCGTGAGCGCCGCGGGCTTGGGGTTGCGCCGCACCCAGCGCCGGAGCTGCTCCAGCGCGCTCGGGCGCTGGGCCACGATCTTCGTGCTGGCCTGGTAGCGGCGCAGGTCCTCCGCCAGGGTCTCCATGCTCGGGTAGCGGTGGCCGACCTCCTTCTCCAGGCAGTGGAGCACGATCGTCTCCAGGTCCTCGGGCACCTCCGCGCGCTGGCGGCGCAGCGTGGGCGGGCTCTTGGAGAGCACCTGGTGGATCACCGCGCCCACGGTCTTGCCTACGAAGGGCGGGCGCCCGACGAGCGCGTAGTAGAGGGTCGCCCCCGCGCCGTAGACGTCGGCGCGGGCGTCGACCGGCGCGGCCATGCCCGCCTGCTCCGGCGGCATGTAGCCCGGGGTGCCCAGCAGGGTGAAGCCCTGGGTCAGCCCCTGGCTCGGGTCCTCCTCGAGCAGCTTGGCCAGGCCGAAGTCGGTGAGGCGCACCGTGCCTTCGCGGTCGAGCATGACGTTGTGCGGCTTGACGTCGCGGTGCAGCACGTTCTGCGCGTGGGCGTAGCCCAGGGCGTCCGCCAGCGCCGCGCCGATCTCGGCGGCGCGCGCCGGGGGCAGCGGGCCTTCGCGCTCGACGAGGTCGTGGAGGGTCTCGCCCTCGACGAGCTCCATGGCCATGTACCACAGCTGGCTGCGCTCGTCCTGCTCGAGGTCGAGCACGCTCACCAGGTTCTTGTGGCTCAAGCGTCCGGCGGCGCGGCCCTCGACCAGGAAGCGCTGGACCCCGGTCTCGGCGCCCGGGGGCGCGCGCAGGACCTTGAGCGCGACCTTGCGGTCGGTGCGCAGGTGCACGGCCTCGTAGACCGCGCCCATGCCGCCGGCGCCCAGGGCCTTGAGCAGGCGGTAGGGCCCCAGGCGCGAGGGGATCGCCGAGCCCGGCTTGCCGCGGGGGATCGTGGCCTGGCTCTGCTGGAGCTGGCTGCCCTGGCTGGCCTGGGTCGGCGGGTCGACCTGGGTGTCGCCAGGGCCGGCCGACGCCGGCCCTTCGCGGGTGTGTTCGGCCCGGGTCTGCTCGTCGCCGCCGTGGCTCGACGCCGCGGGGGGCGGCGGCGGGGTCAGCCCGGGGTGCGCCCCGGTGTGGGAGCCCGTCTGCGAGCCGTGCTGCCAGCCGGGTTGGGAGTGGAACCCGCCCACCCGCGAGTCGAAGGCGTTGGGGTGCGCGGCCACGTTCGAGTCCGAGAGCGTGCGCGCCGCGCGCACGTCGCCCCCGTCGCTGAAGGTCGAGTCGGGGCCCTCGCTGAAGTCGGGGAGCGCGATCGGCCCCGACTGGTTGAGCGTGCTCTCCAGGTCCGAGGGCGCCCCGGCCAGGGTCCGCGCGTCGCGGTCGAAGGCCGCCAGCGGCGGCTCGTCGTCCTGAGGCGGCGGGCTGTAGAGCGTGGGCGCGTTGGGGTCGAGGGGCTGGTCCAGGGCGCTGGGGCGAGCGCCGACCCCCGGCGGGAGCGGGGCCTCGGCGAAGGTCATGGCGCCCCGGTCCACCGACGGCGGCGCGGGCGCGGCCTCGGCGAAGGTCATGGCGTCCCGGTCCACCGACGGCGGCGGCGGCGCGGCCTCGGCGAAGGTCATGGCGTCCCGGTCCACCGACGGCGGCGGCGGCGCGGCCTCGGCGAAGGTCATGGCGTCCCGGTCCACCGGCGGCGGCGGCGGCGCGGGGGGCGGCGGGTCCGGGTGCAGGGGCTGACCCGAGGGGTCGAAGGGCTGCTCGTCGTCGGGAGGGGTGCCGCTCACGCTGGCGAGTGTAGCGCGTAGGCGGGGGCTTGTCGGCCTCTTACGCCTCCCCTGCGGGCTTCGAGGGTGCGTTGGGGTCGGTGACGCTCCCCTCGGCCCGAGGCGCGTTGAGCTGGGTCGGCGGCGCCGGGCGCTTGGGCCGGAGCCCGAGGAACACCAGGCTCAAGATCCGCGAGCGCAGGAGCGCCTTCTCGATCACGAGCGGGACCCCGAGCCCGAAGCCGAGGGACAGGAAGAACAGCCCGAGCCCGGCCTCCAGCCCCAGGACCTTCTTGGCCACGATCCTCGAGCCGGCGGTGCCGAACACGTGGAACAGGTAGATCCCGTAGGAGTAGAAGCCGAGCCGCGCGAGCCAGGGGGTCTCCCAGCGGATCCGGAACAGGATCAGGCACCCGGTGAGCCCCACCAGCATGCCCAGGGCGGCGCCGCGGTATTCGGTGTCCATGCGCTCGAGCAGCGGGAGCGGCCAGCCGTACCACGACCCCTGCTGCCACACCAGCCCGAGGAGCAGGATCGCCGCCGCGGGCAGGACCACGGCCGGCCCGCGCAGCAGCGCCTCGAAGCGCCCGAGACCGACGCCGAGCAGGAAGAACGGGAGCAGGTAGAGGAACGCGGGGAAGGAGAAGAACGCGGTGACCGGGAACGGCGGGCTCCAGCGGATCAAAGCGGCGACGAGGAGCACGCCGGCCCAGCGCGCGGGGGTCTTCAGGGCCTGCACCCGCTCGAGGGCGGTCACCGTGAGGAACACGAGGAAGATCGCCTGCAAGAACCAGAAGTGGTCGAAGGAGAACAGGTAGATCCGCCAGATCTGCGAGAGCTCGACGCGGGCGTTGGTCCCGGGCACGGCCCAGCGCATGAGGAACTCGAGGGTCGCGACCGCCGCCATGGGCAGCAGGATCCGCCGCGCCTTGCCCCGCAGGAAGCCCAGGCTCTTGCCCGCGGCGACCGGGCGCAGGGTGTAGACGAACCCCGAGATCACGGTGAACAGGGGCATGCGGAAGAACTGCAGCGAGTAGTAGAAGTGGCGGAACTCGGAGTCCGCGGCGACCTTCATGCCGTTGGTCGCTTTGTCCCCGATCACGTGCCCGGCGACCATGAGAATGATCGCGAGCCCGCGCAGGGTCTCGATCGACTGATCCTTCCGCTTCGGCACGGCGCGGAGGATACCCAGCCTGTGCAGCGACGTCTCGCCTCGGGTGACGCCCGTGGGGCGCGCCCGGGTAAACCGCTTCCCGCGCGAACGCTAACTCCTTGTGTCGGATCTCGGCCCGGGGCGTGCACTGCGTCCGCCCGCGGGGAAGGAGGCGAGGCATGTCGAGCAAGAAGCGGTTGGCGCTGTTCCTGGCGGTGTTCGTGGGCGGGGCGCTGTGGTTCGGGCTCCCCTTCGCCCGGGCCCTGCGCTACCGCAACGACTGCCAGCTCCTGGTGGACGAGGTCGCCCGAGACCCCGTCCCCGAGGGGCTGTTCGCGCTCCCCGAGCGCGCTCGCGCCCTGGCGCCGGCGGCGGGGATCGACCCCGCGGTCGTCCGCCTCGAGGTCGGCCTGCGGCGCCTGGGCCTGCCCGAGGCGCCCCGCTACCGCGTGGAGCTGAACATGGTCCACGGCCCCTGGGACGACCGCGTGGTCGCGGGGATCGACGGCCAGCGCGTCGACTTGGACTACCTGGAGGCGCTGGTCGAGGGCGGCGTGGAGCTGCGCGGCATGGCGGAGGAGTCCGCCGAGCTCGAGGCCCGCTAAACGGAAGTGCGCGATTCTGAGTGGTCAGCACTGAGACCACGTGCTGACCCTCCACCGAATCGCGCCTTCCGTGTAGCTACTGGAAGCTCTGCCTGGGCGCTAGCGTTCGGGAGACTCGGCGCTGCAGGACACGTCACGGCCAAGCGAAGCCTCTACTAGAAACCAGAGTCACGATCCTGAGCGGGCGAGCGAGCGCCAGATCGCTGACGACATGGGAGCCACTCTCGCCCGCTCAGAATCGTGAACTCTGGTTTAGCAGCTGTTAGACGAGCGCCGAGAGCGTGGTCAAGGACTCGAAGCGGTAGCCCGCCTCCTCGATCCGCTCGCGGCCGCCGGCCTCGCGATCGACCATGCACCACACCCCGAGCACCGTCGCCTGCTCGGCGACGCGCTCGGCGGCCTTGAGCACCGAGCCGCCGGAGGTGACCACGTCCTCGACCAGGACCACGCGGTCGTCGGCGCCGAGGCTCGCGCCCTCGATCGCCTTGCCCAGCCCGTGCCCCTTGGGGGTCGGGCGCACGTAGACGAGCTTGAGGGGCACGCCGTCCTGGGCGGCGAGCACCCCGGTGGCGGACACCAGCGGGCAGGCGCCGGTGACCGGCCCCGCGAGGCAGGTCGCGCCCCAGCGCTGGGCCATGGCCAGGATCTCGCGCCCGAGGAGCAAGGACCCCAGCGGGTCCAGGCTCACCTTGCGCCCGTCGACGTAGACGGTGCTGGTGCCGCCGGAGGCGAGCTGGATCGGGGGGCCGTGCGCCACGCTCCGGCGCAAGTGCTGAAGGAGTTCGCTGTCGCTCATGGCGCGATCTTACGCGCTGGCGGGCGAGGGGTAGAATTCCCCCGAAGGGGAGGTCCGGGTGGCCGCGCTCCAGACACGGGACAGCGAGCTCGTCGAGCTCGGCGGGGTGTGGGTCGCGCGCAGCGTCCCCGGGCTCTACCAGCGCTGGGTGCGCGAGCACGCCCACGAGCCGGTGGTCTACCGCCGCGCCGCCGGCGCCTGGCACGGGATCACCGCGCTGGCCCAGGCGGAGCAGGTCGAGCGCCTCGCTCGGGGCCTGATCGCCCTCGAGGTGGCCCCCGGCGACCGGGTGGGGATCCTGGCCGAGACGTCGGCCGAGTGGGCGGTGGCGGACCAGGCAATCCTGCACGTGGGCGGGGTGACGGTCGGGGTCTACCCCACGCTCCTCGGGCCGCAGGTGGCCTACCAGCTCGACCACGCCCAGGTGCGCGTGCTGTTCGTCTCCGACGTGGCGCAGCTGACCAAGGTCCGCGCGATCCGCGAGCAGGTCCCGAGCCTGGAGCGGATCGTGCTCTTCACCCCGGGGGTCGGGCAGCAGAGCGCGCCGAGCGACGCCCTGGACCTCGCCGCCCTCGAGGCGCTGGGCGCCAGCGTGTCCCCCGACGAGGTCGAGGCGCGCTGGCGCGCCCTGGGCCCCGACGACCTCGCGACCCTGATCTACACCTCGGGC
This sequence comes from Planctomycetota bacterium, assembly GCA_041402045.1. Lineage (GTDB taxonomy): Bacteria > Planctomycetota > J058 > J058 > J058 > JAGQRJ01. The sequence goes on from JAWKSZ010000043.1 coordinate 63,284, forward strand.
ACCACCGGGCAGCCCAAGGGCGCGGAGCTGACCCACGGCAACCTGACCTTCACCGCGGTGGCGGCGGCGACCGCGCACCCGCCCGGCGTCGACGAGCGCACCGTGGTGTTCCTGCCCCTGGCCCACGTGCTCCAGCGCTGGATCTGCTACGCCGCGCTGACCCGCGGCGCGGTGCAGTACTTCGCGGCCTCGCACCACACGATCATGGACGACCTGCGCACCGCCGAGCCGAACTTCCAGGTCTCGGTCCCGCGGATCTGGGAGAAGGTCCACGCGCGGATCCTCGAGCGCCTGGGCCAGGCGCCCAAGCACCGCCAGCGGCTGTTCGCCTGGGCGCTGGGGGTCGGGCGGCGCGCGATCCCCTACCGCGAGCGCCAGGCCACGCTCCCGCTGCGCCTGCGGCTCGAGGCCGCGGTCGCCTCGCGGGTGGTGTGGAGCCCGCTCAAGGCGCGGCTGTTCGGCACGCGCCTGCAGTACCTCAGCTCGGGGGGCGCGCCGATCGGGCGCGCGCTGCTCGAGTTCTTCCTGTCCCTCGACGTGTTGATCCTCGAGGGCTGGGGCCTGACCGAGACCTCGGCCCCGGCCACGATCAACCGCCCGCTGGCCTTCCGCCTGGGCAGCGTGGGCCAGCCCTTGCCCGGGGTCGAGATCAAGGTCGCCCCCGACGGCGAGCTCTGCGTGCGCGGCCCCGGCGTGTTCCGCGGCTACCACCTCGACCCCGAGGCGACCGCCGAGGCCTTCGACGCCGACGGCTACTTCAAGACCGGGGACATTGGCGCGGTCGACGCCGACGGCTTCGTCACGATCACCGACCGCAAGAAGAACCTGCTGGTCATGGCCAACGGCAAGAACGTGGCGCCGCAGCCCCTGGAGACGCACTTCAAGCGGATCGGGCTCGTCGCCGACTGCCTCGTCGTCGGCGACAACCGCCCCTACCTCACGGGGCTGTTCGTGCTCGACCTGGAGGAGGTCGCGGCCTGGGCCCAGGCCCGGGGCACGGTGCTCCCCCAGGACCTGGGCGAGCTGACCGAGCTCTCGGGGCTGCGCGCGGCCCTGGACGAGGCGATCGGCGAGAAGAACCGCGAGCTCCCGCGCTACGAGCAGCTCAAGCGCTGGGAGCTGCTGCCGGAGCAGTGGACGGTCGACAACGGCTCCTTGACCCCGACCCTCAAGACCAAGCGCCGGGTGATCCTGGCGCGCAACGCCGCGGCGGTGGAGGCCCTGTATGCGCAGCGTTGAGCAGCGACGCGTCGGGCCCTGGATCGCCGCGTGCCTCCTGGCCTGCGCCTGCGGCGCCCTGGCCCAGGACCTCGAGCCGAGCTCGGTGACCCTCGCCGTGACCGGCGTCAGCGGCCCCGAGCTGCGGGCCAAGCGCCGACGCTTCGTCGCGGTCAACGTCGTGCTCGAGAACCGCGGGGCGACGGCGGCGGACGGCGTGCTCCGCGGCTACCAGGCGATCGCCAAGGACGACCCGCGCCCCTACCACAACCTCTACTACGAGCGCCGCGTGCCGCTCCCCGCCGGCGCCCGCCGGCGCGAGACGCTCTACTACTACTGCCAGGAGGACGAGCCCGAGGACCGGCTGTGCGTGAGCTACGAGCCCGACGCCGGGGTCGCCCCGCCGCCGGTGTTCCCGCGCCTGGTGTTCGCGGACGAGGCGCTGCACGTGCTCGCGGTCTCCTCCCACGACATGGCCGCGGCGCGCGAGCTGCGGGCCGCGCCTTGCTTCGTCGGCGCCGAGGTGCGCGAGGTCGTGCTCAGCCAGGGAGTGCCCGAGCTGCTCCCGCGCCACCCCCTGGGCTACGCCTCCGTGGACGCTGTGGTCGTGGCCGACCTCGACCCCGAGGCCCTGGACCCGGAGCAGGTGCGGGCCCTCGAGGACTGGGTCTCGAGCGGCGGCGCGCTCGTGTTCCTGAGCACGGGCCGCGCGGGGGAGCGCGAGGCCTCGCCGCTGCACGAGCTCTACCCCGTGATCGGGCTCTCGGGCCAGCCCCTGGCCCAGCGCTCGCTGCAGCCGCTGGAGCGCCTCGTCCCGCGCCAGATCCCGCTCCCCGAGAGGATCGGCGGCGCCTGCGAGCCGCTGTCCCTGGAGCCGGTGCCCGTCGAGCGCGTGCGCGCGCGGACCGGCGCGGAGGTGATCGCCGGCGACGACGGGGCCCCCCTGATCGTGCGCCAGCGCGTGGGCACGGGCACGATCCAGTTCGTGGCCTTCAGCCTCGCGGGCCGCACCTTCAGCGCCTGGGGCGGACGCGGGAGGCTGATCGGGCACCTGCTCCCGGGCCCGCGAGACGTGGCGCTGCCCACCGAGGAGCCGCGGGCCGCGCCGCCCCTGGAGGAGCTGGTGCGCAACCTCTCGGAGGCCGTCGAGCACCTGAGCCCGCCCTCGGTGTTCCTGATCGCGCCCCTGCTGCTGGCCTACGTGGTGCTCGTGGGCCCGGGGGTGTTCGTCGCGCTCTCGCAGCGCAAGCTCCTGCGCTACGGGCTCCCGGTGGGGGTCGGCGTGTCCTGCGCCTTCGCCCTGGCCTTCTTCGGGCTGAGCTGGGCGCACAAGAGCGACGAGGCGGTCACGACCCGGATCGGCGCGATCGAGCTGGCGAGCACGCCCGGGGCCCCGTCGCGGGTCGACCTCATGGCCGGGATCTTCTCCACCTCGAGCGAGCTGCTCGAGGGCACGGCCCCCCCCGAGAGCCTGCTCGCCCCGATCGCGCTGCAGCACGCCTCCACCCGCGAGGCCCGGGTGAACCAGGACCCCGCCTCCCCCAGCCTGAGCGGGGTCACGATCGCCACCTGGTCGCTGCGCCGCTTCCGCCTGGAGCGCCTGCAGCAGCTCGGGCACCTCGAGGCCGACCTGACCTGGGAGCGAGGCCAGGTGCGGGGCACGCTCACCAACGCCTCGGACCTGACCCTCCCCGGGCTGACCCTGCTCACCGAGCACGGGTGGCTGGACCTCCCGCGAGCTGCGCCCGGGGCGAGCCTCGGGGTCGAGGCGCGCTCAAGGACTACGCGGAGGGTCAGGTCTCGCGGCTGCTCGTGCGTGAGGTCGTGGGCAAGGAGCGCCAGTACACGCTGCACTACGGCAAGAGCTCGCTCGACGGCTTCAACGGCAGCGTGCCGCGCCGGGTCGAGGGCGCAGCCGTTTCGGGCCGGGGCTCGGAGCTCATCGTCTCGCCCTTGGGCCTGCGCGGCCTGCTCGTGACCTGGGTCGACGAGGCCCCCGCGGGGATCGACTTCGGCGACGGCGACCCGCGGATCCTCGCGCGCAGCGTGGTGCGCTGCCCGGTCGAGCTGCGCTTCGCCGGCGGCCCCCACCGCCTGCAGCACTGGCGCCCGCAGGTGGTGGACTACGCCAACTGGTTCGCGCACTCCGAGGGGATCGGGAGCGCGCCGATCCTGGAGCAGCCCCAGGGCCGCTCGACGTCGTTCGTGGACTTCGCCTGGCAGCTCAGCCCCACCGCCGCGCGCGGGGTGCAGCTCCAGGCCGACGCGCGCCTGCGCTGGCGCACCGTGGACGTCCCCTACGAGCCCCAGGTGGTGTTCCTCTCGGCCTGGGACCCGGGCCGCGGGACCTGGGTCCGGCTGGCGGACATGAAGCAGGTCCTGCGGCAGCCCTCGGGGGAGTTCGTGTGGCCCGAGCCCGGGACCCTGAGCACCCTGGCGCCGTTCTTCGACCCCGCCTCGGGGCAGCTCCTCGTGCGCCTGACCTCCAACGGCGACGCGGTGGTGCTGCCGCAGCTCGAGCTCGAGGGCACCCTGCTCGTCGACCCCGAGTAGCGCGGCTCAGCTCCGCGCGCGAACCCGCGCCGGCTGCGGCGCACCCGCGCGCTGGCCTCGGGCCTCGGCGCTGCGGAAGGCGCTGTCGACGATCAGGCAGCCGCTGGCGACCGCGCAGACGCAGACGAACAGCAGCAAGACCACGGCCTTCATGGGTCCCCCGATCGTTGTGGGTCGGTGTTCCTCGAACGCGCACGCGGCGCGCTGGCTGGGCTGGTCGGCCAAGGGTGCCCCGCGGGGAAGCCGATCCAAGGGACAAGCTTTCCCTGACCACGGGAGCTTCGCTCGCGACAGAGCGGAGCTTCAGTGTCTGGGTTGAACACAGGAGTCCGCCTACGGCTCGCGGGACTTCCGTGCCTTCCGTGTCTTCCGTGTTCCTCTCCCGGCTCCCGCGCGGCGCTGCCGACGGCCGGAGCCTTCACTCCCGGCGACCGAGGCGCGCCCTGAATCCGGCGGAGCCTTGGCGAACTTGGCGGCCTTGGCGGTTGATCTCTTCGTACCGCCGACGC
>JAWKSZ010000044.1:0-66180 GCA_041402045.1 Planctomycetota bacterium
ATCGTCTCGGGGTCGACGCGGTAGTCGGTGCCCGCCGAGGGGTCATACTTCGCCTGGAAGTCGTAGGTGCCCAGGCGGGGAATGGGCTCCACGATCGGGAGCGCGCGCTCGCCGAGGATCCCGCAGGTCAACTCGTGCCCCGGCACGAAGGCCTCGACGAGCTGGGGCTGGCCGTAGCGGGAGTTCTCGAGCAGGGCGCGCTGGAGCTGGCCGCGGCCGCTGCAGATCCTGACCCCGACGCTCGAGCCCATGCGCACCGGCTTGACCACGGTCATGCCCTTGGGCGCGGTGCGCAGGGTGTGGGTCAGGTCGCGGCGGGTGAAGGGGTAGGGCAGGACCGCGTGCTCGGCGAGGGGCACCCCGGCGCGCTCGAGGACCTGCTTGGTGCGCAGCTTGTCGAAGGCGGTGGCGCTGGCCTGGGGACCCGAGCCCGTGTAGGCGAAGCCGCGCTGGGCCAGGGCCCGCTGCACGCGGCCGTCCTCGCCGTATTCGCCGTGGAGGGCGAGGAACACCACGTCGGCGTCCCGGGGCAGGGCGTCGAGCTCGGCGGGGTCGTCGGTGTCCAGGATCACGTGGGTGACCTGGTGCCCGCCGGCTTCGAGGGCGCGGGCGACCTCCTTGCCGGAGGTCAGGGACACGACGCGCTCGGGGCCGACGCCGCCCGAGAGCACGATCACGTGCAGGGGCGACTTGTCGTCGGTGAGGGGCGCGGGGGCGCGGCGGCGGCGGGCGGTGGACAGCACGAGCGGCTCCGTCTAGGCGATCAGCCGGACTTCGGTGAGGAGGGTCAGCCCGACGGCGCGGCGCACGCGCTCACGGACCTCGTCCATGAGCGCCACGACGTCCTTCCAATCCGCCTGGCCGGTGTTGACGATGAAGTTCCCGTGGACCTCGCTGATCTGGGCCTCGCCCCGGGTGAGGCCCTTGAGCCCCAGGCGATCGATCAAGCGGCCGGCGCTCTCGCCGGTGGGGTTGCGGAACGTGCAGCCCGCCGAGCGCGCGCTCACCGGCTGGACCACCGCCTTGCGCTGGGTCCACTCCTGGCGGATCCGGCGCAGCTCGGCCCGGGGCGCGCGCTCGAGCTCGAGCTCCACGTCCAGGATCAGGGCGCCCTTGAGCCCCGAGTGGCGGTAGCGCAGGCCGAGCTCGGCCTTGGTCCGCCAGTAGACGCGGCCGTCGGCCTCGAGCACCCGCACCCGGCGCACGCGGTCGCCGACGGTGGGCGCGCCGACGCCGCCGCCGGCGTTGCCGAACACGGCGCCGCCCAGGGTGCCCGGGATCCCGGCGAACTCGGCCAGGCCGCCCAGGCTCGCGCGCTCGGCGGCGCGGATCGCGCCCTGGAGGCTCTGGCCCGCGGGCGCGCGCAGGGTGCTGCCGCGGACCTCGATCCCCTTGAGGTGCTTGGTCAGGAGCACCGCGCCGTCGTACTGCTCGGTGGCGAACAGCACGTTGCTCCCGCCGCCCAGGGGCATGAGCGGGACGCCGCGGCTGAGGAACGCGCGGGCCACGTGGATCGCCTCGGCGCTGCTGCGCGGCGCGCAGAAGAAGCGCGCCTTGCCCCCGGCCTTGAGCGTGCAGTGGGGGCCCAGGGGCTCGTCGAGCAGCAGGCGGCTGCCGAGGGCGCGCTCGAGGCTGCGCTCCAGGGCGCGGGGGCGGGGGTAGACCCAGGAGGCCGCGCGGCTGGTGATCACCGCGGGGGCGCGCTCCTCGATCCCGGCGGCGACCTCGTGGGCCGCGCGGGTGATCTGGCCCGCGCCCAGGAACAGGACCACGTCGCCGGCCTCGATCACGCCCAGGGCCGCGGCGCCGACCTCGGCCGGGTCGCCCACGGCCTGGGCCTCGGTGGCCGGGTCCAGCTCGCGCACGGCCTGGGCCAGGTCCTGGGAGTTGACCGCGTCCACGTCCTCCGCGCGGTCGCGGCACACGTAGACGTCGGCGAGCAGCACCCGGTCCGCGGCGGCGAGGGCGTGGGCGAACTCCTGGAACAGCTGGCGCGTGCGGTTGGCCTGGTGCGGCTCGAAGCACACCAGCACCCGCCGGTGCGGGTAGCGCTGGCGGGCGGCCTCGATCACCGCGCGCACGGCGGTGGGGTGGTGGGCGTAGTCGTCGACCACGACCACGTCCGGGCCGGCGTGGAGCAGCTCGAACCGGCGGCGCACGCCGCGGAAGGACTCCACGGCGCGGGCGGCGGCGGCGGGGTCCACCCCCAGGCGCACCGCGGCGGAGATCGCGGCCAGGGCGTTGCTCACGTTGTGGAGCCCCGGGACCTTGAGCCGCACCCGGGCGACCTGCTCGCCGTCGATCACGAGGTCGAAGGTCGGGAGCCCGCCCGCGGTCCGCACGTCCTGGGCCTGGACCCGGGCCGGGGCGTCCACGGCGAAGGTCTCGACGGTCACGTCGGGGCGCGCCTCGCGGGTGGCCTCGGCGACGCGCAGCGCGTGGGGCCAGTTGGCGGAGACGAGCAGCGCGCCGCCCTCCTGGATCCGGGCGGCGAAGTCGACGAAGGCGTCCACGATCTCGTCGATCCCGCCCTGGTAGCAGTCGAAGTGGTCCTCCTCGACGTTGAGGATCACCGCCAGGCTGGGCACGTAGTGGCGGAAGGAGCGGTCGAACTCGCAGGCCTCGAACACGAAGGCGTCGCCCGCGATCCGGGCCTGGACGTCGAGGTCCTGGGGCACGCCGCCCACGACGTAGCTCGGGTCGAGCCCGCAGCGGTCGAGGACGAAGGTCAGGAGCGAGGTCGTGGTCGTCTTGCCGTGGGTCCCCGCGATCGCCACGCCCTTGCGCGCGGCGACGAACGCGCCCAGGGCCTCGGCATACTTGACCACGGGGACGCCCCGGGCCTCGGCGGCGGCGAGCTCCGGGTGGTCCGCGGGCAGGGCCGCGGTGGCCACGAACACGTCGCAGGGGCCGTCCAGGTTCTCGGCGCGCTGGGTGGTCGCGACCTGGACCCCCGCCGCCTCGAGGCCCCGGGTCGCCGCCGAGGGCCGCCGGTCGGAGCCGCGGACCTCGTGGCCCAGGTCCCGGGCCAGCCGCGCCAGGCCGCTGAGGCCGAGGTGCCGCCGATCCCCGAGCAGAACAGGGTCAGGGAGCTCGTCGCCCGCCGGGCGCCATAGCCGCGCCAACAGGGCCTTCGTCTCAGCGTGCTCGTTCACCCCAATGTCCCCCAAACCACGTAGGTCTCACTGGACCTATCGGCAGAACCCTGGGCGGGGTTTACCCCCCACGCCCAGGAGCGCTCGGGGCGGGGGATTCGGGGCCGCGCACCTTTGCATGCGCGTCCCCGACAGGCTAAATTCTGCCCCCTTGGAGGATTCCCATGGGTCAACGCAACCACGCCAACACCAAGCGCAAGCGCAAGAAGGCCTACCACAAGCGGCGCAAGCTCCGCCTGCGCGAGGCGATCACGGCGCTCAAGAAGCGCTAAGTCTTCAGAGGGCCTTGGCTAACGAGGCCCCGCCCCGGGACGGGCGCGAGCCTCTCGGCTGCGCTGCCCCCTGGGCTCCGGTGTCGCCGTGACGACGCTGAACGACTCCAGCCCTGAGCCCCCCTCGCCCGCCGCCAGCGGGTCCGGGGAGCGTGCGTCCCCGGATTTCGTCGACGCCCCGCCCGAGGACCGCTCGGGCAAGGCGCAGATCTGGCGGATCCTCGACGGCGAGCCCGACAGCTCGGCGGCGGTCGTGGTCAGCCTCTCGATCCTGGCGTTGATCGTGCTCAACGTGGCCGCGACCATGCTCGAGACGGTGGAGTGGATCCACGCCCAGCACGCCATGGCGTTCGAGGTGTTCGAGGTCCTGAGCGTGTGCGTGTTCACCGCCGAGTACCTCCTGCGCCTGTGGAGCTGCACCAGCACCCCCGACTACCGCGACCCGGTCGTCGGGCGGCTGCGCTGGATGCTCACCCCCATGGCGATCGTCGACGCCGTGGCGGTCCTCCCGTTCTTCATGCGGATCTTCTCGGTCGACATGCGCTTCCTGCGCGCGCTGCGCCTGCTGCGCTTCTTCCGCCTGCTGAAGATCGGGCGCTACGCGCGCTCCATGCGGATCCTGCGCCGGGTCGTGACCTCCAAGAAGGAGGAGCTCATGATCACGGGCTTCCTCCTCTGCGTGACCCTGATCCTGGCGGGGAGCGTCGTCTACTACGTCGAGCACGACGCCCAGCCCGACAAGTTCGCGAGCATTCCCGAGTCCATGTGGTGGGCGGTCGCCACGCTCAGCACCGTGGGCTACGGCGACACCTACCCGATCACGACGCTGGGCAAGGTCTTCGCGGGGATCATCGCGATCGCCGGGATCGGGCTGTTCGGGCTCCCCGCAGGGATCGTGGCCTCGGGCTTCCTGGAGGAGGTCGAGCGCGAGAAGCGCGGCGAGCGACCGCCGGCGCCCGAGGGCGGGCACGCCTGCCCCCACTGCGGCGAGCCGATCCAGATCACGCTCGGGTAGTCGCGGAGGCCTACTCGTCCGCCGGCAGGCGGAACACGTGGATCGACTCCTGGGCGTGCTTCGCGGCCTCGAAGGGCGGGGTGGGTCGATCGGAGACCACGACCACGCGCTGGGCGTCGAGCCAGGCCACGCCCTCCATGACGGGGTAGCGGGTCTCGCTCCCGTCCTCCGGGAAGCGGTAGGCCCGACCCGCGTCGGTGAACTCGAACACGTCGGGGCGCAGGGTCCCGACCCAGAGCTGAGCCGAGGCCTGGGACACCACCACCACGCGGTCGTCGCGCACGTCGATCCCGGCGTAGTCCGCGAAGAACGCGCGCTCGGGGAGGTCGATCCGGCCCATGGCTTTGAACTTGCCCTTGTGGCGGCGGAAGATCTCGATCCGGCCCTTGCCGCGCTCGCGGCCGGCCTTCTTGTCGCGGCCGTCGTTGCCCTCCATGAGCGCGAACAGGTAGTCCTCCCCGTCGCGGTGGACGTGGGCCAGGCCCTCGGCGCCCTTGGTGATCCCGTCCAGCTCGAGGTCGAGCCAGTCGCGGTCGTGGACCTCGAAGTCCTCCTCGAGCTCCCACAGGCGGGGGGTGTTGTCCTTGCCCTTGCGCTTGACCCCCTCCTGGACGGCGTAGAAGCGCCCACGGCGGCGGTCGACGGTGATCCCCTCGAAGTCCGAGCTGCCGTGGCCCTTGTCGAGCTCGTGGACCTCGACGTCGTCGGGGTCCAGGTCGGAGGGGACCGACAGCACCGCGTAGGCGTTGTCGCAGACCACGAACACGCGCTGGTCGACGAGGACCACCCCGCTGGCCTCGTAGCGGTCGAGGGCGTCGCCGAACAGGTCCTCCAGGCGCGCCTCGCGCTCGAGGATCAGCGCCGGGCCCTCGCGGTAGCCCTTGAAGTGGACCTCCTCGTCCTCGAACAGGGAGTCTTCGCTGACCGAGCCGTCCTCCGCGAAGGCGTAGACCGCGCGCAGGACCACGTCCTCTTCGTCGCCGAGGGCGCCGAGGACTCCACGGCGCTCGACGTAGTCGACCTCGATCCGTCCGTCCTCGAGGGTCTCGGCCCGCGCCCCGAACAGGGTGGAGGTCTTGGCGCCCTCGTGGTCGGGGCCGCTGGTGCGCTCGATCCGCAGCCCCGCGGGCGTGCGGTCGACGAAGATCCGGGTGAGCTGGGGCTCCTTGTCGACCTCGCCGAACAGGCGGTAGCTCCCCTCCTGGGCGAACCCAGCGGTCATGAGGAGGAACACCAACGCCAACAGCCGCGACATGCGTGAAGCGACTGCAAAGGACAGACCACCGGGCCTCGGCTTACAGCGCTGGCTTTACAAAGATCCGGTGAAACCGATTCGCGACGAAGGGCCGCTTTTTGCTCCCAGATCCCATTTCGCGAAACGGGTCGAGGGCAGGCCCCAAACGCACGACGCGAGGCCCAAGGCCTCGCGTCGTGGTGCAGTTCGCATTGGGCGATACAGGACTCGAACCTGTGACCTCCACGATGTCAACGTGGCGCTCTAGCCAGCTGAGCTAATCGCCCGCTCAGGTCGGCTCAAACTACCCGGTCTCGGGGTCCAGGTCAATCCTGCTCGTTCAACTGATCGAGGCGCTTCTCCAGCTTGCGCACCCGGGTGTTGAGCTGGGGCAGCTTCTGCAAGCAGAGCTGGATTCGCTTGGCCTGGACGTGCGGCACCGCGCCCTGAGCGACCTCCATGACCCTCCCTCCGTCGGGGACGTCCTTGTAGAGCACCCGCGCCCCCGAGCCCACGATCGCGCCCTGGCCCACGGTCCGGGCCTGACCGACCGCCGCGTCCTGGAGCAGGTAGGTGTCCTTGCCGATCTTGGCGCTGCCGCCCATGCGGGAGAACCCGATCAGCATCACGTTCTCGTCGAGCTGGCAGCCGTGGGCGACGTGGCAGTGGTCGTCGACCTTGACCCCGGGCTTGAGGTGCGTGTCCTCGAGGGCGCCGCGGGCCACGGTGCTCAGCGCGCCGACCTCGACGTCGTCGTCGAGGCGCACGCCGCCGACCTGCGGGATCCGCACGTGGCGGCCGCCGCGCTGCAGGTAGCCGAAGCCGTCCTTGCCGACCACGGCCCCGCTCCACACGATCACGCGGTCGCCGAGCACGCAGTGGTCGAGGACCGTGGCGTGGGGCTGGATCACACAGTCCGCGCCGGTGGTGACCCCGCGGCCGACGTAGGCCAGGGGCATGACCCGGGTGCCGGGGCCGAGGGTCGCGCCCTGATCGACCACCGCGCCGGCGCCGACGGAGACCCCTTCGCCCAGGGTCGCGCTGGGGTCCACGCTGGCCTGGGGGTGCACCCCCGCGTCCGGGGCGGGGTGTCGCTGCTGGTAGACCTCGCCCAGGAGGGTCAGCATGGCGCCCTGGGCGTCCGCGACCACGAGCACCGGGGCCTTGGCCTCGGGGAGCGGCTCCTGGGAGATCACGACCCCCGCCGAGGAGCCGAGGGCGGCCTCTCGATACTTGGCGTCCCAGAGGAAGGCCATGTCGTGGGGCCCCGCCTGGTTCAGGGGCTTGACCCCGCGGACGACGGTGGCGGCGGCGGCGGGGTCGGAGAGCTGGCCTTGCAGCAAGGCGGCCAGCGCGCCGACGGGGATCTCCTGAGTCATGCTCGCTCCTGAGTCGGTGAAGGGCCCCAGCATGGGGCAAATGCCGAGCGGGTCAAGCCGACCTATACTGCGGACATGCTCAAGCAGCACCAGGCGCGCGCCAACCTCTATCGCCGGCTCGCCGTCAGCCAGTCGGCCGGAATCCCCCTCGCTCAGGCCGTCTCGCGCCAGCGTGACGGGCTGCTCGACCCGGTCGGGCGACAGATCGACCAGGGGGCCACCGCGGGCGAGGCCTTCGCCGCCATGCCGGGGATCAGCCAGGTCGAGGCCCGCGCGATCGAGGCCGGGGACCGCGCCGGCTCGCTGCCGGACGTGTTCAACCGCCTCGCCGACCGCCACGAGGAGCAGCTCAAGAACGTCCGCAGCCTGATCGTGGCCCTGGCGTATCCGGTGCTCCTCCTGCACGCGGCCTTCGTGCTGCCGGCCCTGCCCGAGCTGATCAAGAGCGGCCTCGGCGGGTTCCTGGAGGCGGCGCTCGTTCCCCTGGTCACCTGCTACGCCGCCGCGATCGGCGTCTGGGTGGCGGTGCGCCTGGCGAGCAAGGTCCCGGCGCTGGAGCCGATCGAGCTCGCGATCCCGCTGTGGGGGAGCTACGTGAGCTGCCGCGAGTGGGCCGAGGGCTTCCGGGTGTGCGGCATGCTCTACACCCACGGCGGGGGCCTGGTCGACGCGGTCCACGCCGCGTCGACCACGGCAGGGCGGGAGACCTTCGCCCAGGCCTGGCGCGAGATCGAGCAGCGGCTGCGCCAGGGCGAGTCCTTGGCCCAGGCCTGCAGCAGCGTGCAGGTGTTCCCCACCGACGCCCTGGACATGCTCCAGAGCGGGGAGGCCTCCGGCCAGCTCGACACGGTCTTCGGCCAGCTCGAGCGGGACTACGAGGGGCGCCGGAGCATGCGGCTCAAGGCGCTGATCGGCGTGGCCGCTGGCGCGGCGTTCCTCGTGGCTGCCTGTCTGGTCGCCTACCGGGTGATCTCGTTCTACGTGGGCCACGTGAACCAGGCGCTGGACGTCCTCAACCCGCGCTGAGCCAGGGGCCTGGGTTCCCTCCCGCGAGGGACGCCGGCCACCTTCCCCCCGAAGCCATCCGATGGGTCCGACACCTCGAGCCCGGGGCGAGCCCCCGCCCACCTTTTTTCTTGGATCTCTAAGTCCATTGAATATGGGTCTTACTCGAGTGTACTCAACCTGTATGCACTGCAATCAGATCTACCTACTAGATCTTGTGGTCACGTCAGAATCTACTGAATAGTAAAGCTTTAAGGGAAACGTTCCGAGAGGCTTGACCCGAACGCAAGTCGAACAAGCCTGAGCCGAATCAGGGGCGAATCGGCGATGGGTCTCTGCGCCTCGAGCGAGCCCCCCAGCGATCAGGCGCCAAAAAATCTTTTGTCAAGAATCAATGGCTGTTGAAAGCCCATGAAATCGAGGGATATAGTCCCGTTGGTGACGCGGTCATCATGGACACTTCGAACATGATGCCGGCCACGAGGGACGAAACGAACAGTCGGTTGGGACGTCGGTGCCGAGGCCGAGGAAGCTGTGGGGGGTTGGCGAGGTAACACAACATACTGGGCTCTCTCGCCAGACCATCCACAACTATGTGGTGCTTGGCTTGATCCGAGAGGTCCAGCGGACCCCAGCAGGGTATCGGCAATTCGACGGAGCGGTCTTCAAGCGGCTGGCACGAATCGCGGAACTTAAACGTAAGGGCAAGAGATTGAAGGAGATAGCAGATCTCCTCAATCGCACGAGAAACACACGGCGAGCAGAGGGAAAAGAAGGGGGAACGCAATGAATCGCAGCACGCGCTATCGGAGGGTCTCGGGGCGCTGGAAGACGCAACGCACGGGTCGGCCTGACCAGGACCCGATTGTGTTGTGGGAGGAGTATCAAAAGACGCAGTCGCTGGAGGCGCGGAACCACCTGATCGAGCACTACCTGCCGATCGTGCGCTACACCGCCGAGCGGATCGCCGCGGGCCTCCCCCACAGCGTCGACGTCGACGACCTCATGAGCGCCGGCTTGTTCGGCATGATCGACGCGATCAAGAGCTTCGACCTGCGCCGCAAGGTCAAGTTCAAGACCTACTGCTCATGGCGCGTCCGGGGCGCGATCCTCGACGAGCTCCGCGCCAACGACTGGGTGCCCCGTCAGGTGCGCAGCAAGGCCACCATGCTCGAGACCAAGATGCGCGAGGCCGAGGAGATGCTCGGTCGTCCCGCGACCGACCAGGAGCTCGCGTCGCTCCTCGGCATGTCCCTCCCCGAGCTCGACAAGCTCATGCGCGACGCCAGCGCGACGACCGTCTGCTACCTGTCCGACACCGCCGGTGAAGGCCCCGACGCCTCGCCGCGCTCGGACCTGATCGAAGACCCCACCTCTCGCGACCCGATCGCGGACCTGCAGCGCAAGGACGTGCTGGAGGTCCTCACCAAGGAGCTGACCCTCCGCGAGCGCCTGATCGTGATCCTCTACTACTTCGAGGAGCTCACCATGCGCGAGATCGGCCTGACCCTCGACCTCTCCGAGTCGCGGGTCTGCCAGCTGCACAGCCGGATCGTGGCCCGGCTGAAGAGCAAGCTGGTCCGTCGCCAGGACGAACTCACCGTTTCCTAGTCCTTCCTGTACGTCTTGCCCCGCGCGCGCGTCCTCCTTCGGAGGACGCGCCGCGTGTTTTGGTTCGGCCGGCTGACGCCGGCCTCGGCGAGGCCCTTCTCCGCGGAAGCTGCCCGGCATCGCGGGCGGCCTACCCCCTGAGGGGGCACAGGCAGATTGGGGGCTCTGCCATTCGCACCCGTGGGCGAAGGCCGTGCCGAACATCTGGGGGAATCGCGCGGCGACGCCCTCGGAGTCGAAGGGTGGAGGGACGCATACCGGGCGGGGACGAGCCCGGTTTAACCCCGCCCGCGGACGTCGGGCAGCTTCCCTGAGAAGGGCTTGACCGTGTCGAGTGGGAGAGGAGATTGAACCTTTCAGGCCTCCGCTCTGAGGGTACGCCGGTGTCGCACTCCGCGGCAGCAAGAGACACCGAAGACACCGAGCCCCGCTGCAGACGGGCGTCGCTCGCCCTCCGAAACGAGCAAGAGACACCGAGCAGCTCAAAGGCGCGCCAAGTGGGCTCCCGTTCGCCGAGCAATGAGCACGGCCTGATCCTCGGACCTCCATCGGCAACGGGCCGTCGGCGCTCAGTTTATAGCGAGGTCCACGCGGAGCGCTCGACGCAAGTGTCTCTTGCCTTGTGGAGCTGCCGCGAAAGGGAGCGTACCCCCAGGTTTCCGGCGAATTCTCGGTGCCCTTCAGAATTGCTTGCCTTTATTGTCTTGCGGTGGCGCGTCCGCAGGACGGCTCCTCAGCAGCGGAGCTCGGTGGTTAAAACCCATTCGCCGGTGCGGTCCCTCAGCAGCGGGCTCCGCGAGCACGCTCGCTCGGCGGCGAGCCTGGGAGAGGAACACGGAAGACACGGAAGACACGGAAGTCCCTGGTCCGAAAGCGCCCCTCTGGAGACACGCCAGACACGGAAGCTCCGCGACGGGGAGGGTGCCCCGGCGCGCCGCCGGAGCGAGACGCTGCACTCCTTGGCTGCGTCCCTGCCCCTGTGAGGGCACACCCGCCGGATTGGAGAGGCACAGCCGATTCGAGCCTCGGTGGCGAAGACCGTGCCGAACACCTATGGGGCAAGCCCCAATGCCAGATGATGAACGCCCCAAGTCCATTCCTCATGCGGCGTTCCGGTGTTTCTTGGCTGGATATCGAGCGCCACCTGGTCTTACTGCACGCGGGTATGAGCGAGGAGGCCGTCGGGTGATCTGATAGCCGCTGAACGAGGGGACCACTTGGCTCCAGGGTTCCCGACCCCAATGAGCTCTCTTGAGCCTTTGTAGCGATTTCGCGTACCCCAACCTCGTGGGTTCTTGCTTCAGTTCGCGTGCGACCGCGCTGATCCGGTCTCTGATCAGGTTGTATGCCGTGAGTGTCGCGTAGACCTCCTGCAATACGCGGCGCGGCTGCCCCGCTGCGAAAATGGACCTTCCGCGAGTGAGCGTGCTCTTGATCTCTCGGAACACGAACTCGATCTCCCAGCGCTTGAGGTAGAGCTCGGCGATTTGATCAGCAGGAAACTCCTTCGGGTCGACGAGGTTCGTTAGGAGGAAAGGTGCCGTGGCGTTCGGCGCCTGCCTTTGCCTTGTGGCCTTCGCACGTTCGTGGTCCGTTGGCGCTTCCGCTTGGCCTTCGTCTTGGACCTCTTGCAGCGCTTCTTGGGGAACGTGTATCGAATCTCGCGGAGGGACGAGAGCGGCTTTGCGCCATGCTTTGGCTTGAACGACTTTGGCACCGGGTAGGTGACGAGATAGTCGCCGTCCGGTTGAAGCACCTTGTGCGAACCAAGCGATCGTGCAGCCTCCCTTGGGCATTCGCACGACGAACTTACGGTCCGCCTGCACGAAGGTGCGGAGCAAGTCGAACCCGCAGAAGCCGCGATCCATAGCGTGAGCACGTCTTGATCCAGCTCCCCGACCAGTCCCTTCAACAGGGAGACCTCGCCGTTGCCAGCGCCGGCGTACGGCGCCAGCGTTGCGGCCACGATCTTGTGGGTGTTCACGTCAGCGATCGCGAGACAGCGCAACACCGGAAGGTCCCCTGTTTCGACCCGTTCGGTTTGCCAAATGCGGCCTCATTGGCTGCCGTATCGGGAGCCCGAAGGTAGTGCCGTCCGCGGCAACCACGCGAAACCCCTTCCAGCAGGGATCCCCAGCGACTGAACCTGCTTAGCGTGGCTTCGGAAGAGTTCACGACCTGACTTCAGGACAAGCGATCTCTTGCAGCCGTGATAGACGACACACACAAGGGAGGCTTCCCACGCCAGAACGTGGAGTACCGGCGAGCGCGACGAGAGCGCCAGAACACTCTCGACGCTCTCCTCAGGCGACAAGGCCATGGTGACGGTCAATTGCGCGGTCAGCAGACAGCAACTTCCCGCCGAAGCGATCACGTTTCCCGAAGGCGGTAAGAACGTGATCTAGCAACTCCTCAGGGGGCAGCAGGCAAAGGATCTGGGCAGCCACGAGCGCTCCTGCCTGACAGACACAGGCGCTAGCTTCTCGCGGTCCGATACCTCAGGCGTTCTTGGTTGTTGTGGTGACTCCAGATTGCCCTGAAGGTCGGACCGTCCTCCTTCCGGACCGCAACTCTCGTCCGCTCAGCGACTTCCGTGGCTCGTCGCCTGGCATTGGGGCAAGCCCCGCCCCTACCCCCTACAACGCGCACCCAGCAAGGCGACCCTCACGCCGGGACAGCCGTGCCGAACACTCATGGAGCAAGCCCCGCCCCTACCCTAGAGAACGCGGCTCGAGTGGCCTCGCAACCTCTCGGCGATCGCCGGCGCCGGGCACCTCGCGGGAGGACACTACCACGCGCGGGGCCAGCCCCGATAGGCGAGGCCCCGGCGAGCAGTACGCGGTGCGAGCTACTCTTATCGACCACCCAGTCCGCCGGGATCCGCCAGGAGCCGCCCTCCTTGCGCGCCGGGGATCTTGCCGTCGCGGGCCCAGCGGCTGACGGTGGCGGAGGTCACGCCGAGGGCCTGGGCGGCCTCGTCGGTGGAGAGGGTCGCGGGGCCGGTGGTGTCGCCCAGGGAGTCGGTGATCCCGGGCTGGGGCGCTGCGTCGTCGGCATGCTCGCGGAGGTCGAAGAGGCTGACCCAGGAGCGCCTGGAAGTGCAGGTTCTGGTCCCAGCGGTCGGAGAAGCGCTCGTCGGTGAACAGGGGATCCACGCCGGCGATCGGCTCGAGGACGGGGAAGCTCAGCTTCAGATACTCCACGCGACCTCGTCGGCGGTGACCACGCGGTCGTCGACGTCGATGTCCTGGACGTGCTCGAGGACCTCTTCGCCGGCCTGGCGCAGGCGCTCGGCCTCGGGCTCTGGAGTGTAGATCCGCGCCTTATTATCGGTGCAGGTCTTGGTCTTCGTTCCGGCGTTGTAGAGGTCGGCCAGAGCCTGGGGATCGAGGCTGAGCGCCGTCTTCGAGCGGGCCTCGACCTCGGCGAAGCTGAGGTCGCCGCTGCGGGCCTTGGGGTCCTGCAGCATGTCGATCGCCTTGGGGCGGCCAGGACTCGGCGAGGAGCTCGTAGCGCAGCCCTCGTAGGTCTTGAGCCCTGGGCTGCGCCTCGTCGCCGTAGAGCGGGTTGCCGCCCACGAACACGAGCTGCACGTGCTCCTCGCGGGGCGCGGATCGGGTTGCGGTAGGGTCGGGGTCGATCGCGTCCAGGACCAGCAGGTCCGCCGCGAGCCCGACGCGGATCGGCCAGCGTGCTCCTCCCAGCCCAGGATCTTGGCGGGGTTGACGGTGACCAGCTCGACGAGCTGCCGGTCGATGAACCAGGGTCCGGCTGCTGGCGGTTGACCCAGCTCCGCGACCTTGAGCTCCCCACAACGGAGTTCTTGGTCCCCGAGGACCCAGTCCGTACCGAGGGCGATCCAGGCCGTCGCTGGCGAGCACGTCGCCGATCGGGGTCGTCTTGCCGTAGAGCAGGAGGTTCGACGCCGGCGACCACACCACCTTCGGGCCCTCACCGGTGATCTGACGCCACTGCTCGAAGTCTTCCTTGTGCAGGCCCGTGCAGTGGACGCCGACCAGGCCCGGGAACACCAGGTCCGCCTCGACCAGCCCTGGCAGGTTGCGGCTGGTGGGCAGCTCGTCGAAGGGCTTGGCGGGGTCGAAGCTGGGGTCCGACCACTGGCTACGGGCGTAGTCGTCGATCCCCTCCGCGAGGTGCATGATCCAGGCGGTGAGCTCCTTGATCTTGGGGACGTCCTGCTCGAGACCCTCGGCCATGCGCACGTTCATGGTCAGCGCGCTCTGCCCGACGTCGTCCTTGCCGAAGGTCTTCTGGTCGACGTTGCGGACGAGGGTGTCCTTGATCGCAGAGTTGTTCGGCGCGCCCTGGATCGCGGTCATGCCGCCGACGATCGCGCGGACCTCGGCGTACTTCAGCGCCTCGTCCATGTAGTTGAAGAACTTGCTGTGGGTCACCGCCACCCGCGGGTTGTTCACCTCGCGCAGGTACGCGTCGCCCTGGGGCCAGTCGTGGCTGTTCTCCGCGTGCTCGGGCAGCGGGTAGAGCGAGAGGAAGTCGTAGTTCACGTGCCCGTGGAGGTTGATCAGCCCCGGGTACACGTAGCCGCTCGTCTTCACGCGCAGCGCTCCCGCGGGGGCGTCGGCGCCCTTGGGCAGCAGGGCCTCGATCCGTCCGTCGCGGATCACGAGCACGCCCTCGACGACCTCGCCGTCGCTCCCGGGGGCCTCGAGGGTCACGAACTTGCCCTCGAGGGCGACCACCGAGGTCTCGGTCCACTGCGCCTGCGCCCACGAGCAGGCGAGGGCGGCGAGGAGCAGGAGCAAGGAGGCGAGACGAGGCATGCGCATAGGGACTCTCCGGTCGACCCAGTGCAAGTTCCTTGCCACGGCTCGGACGGCCTTGGGTCCCCGGCCGGAGCGTAGTCCACGCAAGGTGTTGCGAGCAAGTCGCTTATCGGAGCGAGGCGGTGTGCGGACCCCGCCACAAGCGCTCGCGACGAAAGGCCTTAGCCGGCAGGGACCGCGTTAAGTCGAGATAAACGAGGGACCAGGTTTCGGGAGGCCGGACGCCGGGTGGGTCGCTTTTGGAGCGCAGGCGCTCAGAACTCGAGGCTGGTGAAGTCCTCGCTGCCCGGGTCGAAGGTCGGCTGCGGGAGCGGGGGAGCGTGGGACTGGGGCACCGGTCCGCTGTTGCTCCGCTTGAGGCGGGTAGTGAGGGTCTCGATCTCGTCTTCCTTGCGGATCATGTCCTCGGTCACCTCGTCCAGCTCGGCTTCGCGCTCCTCCACGAGCCGCCGCAGGTCGACGACCTCGCCCTCGAGCTCGGCCACGCGACGCGCCAGGCGCCCCAGCTCCTGATCGCGGAGCACGTTGGCCGCAATGCGCACCGCCTCGGGGTGCTGCTGGCTCGCAGCCTCCAGGGCGGCGCGCAGGCGCCGGACCTCGTCCTCGAGTCGCGCGCGCTCGAAGGCGAGCGCTTTGGGGTCGTTGGGCACGTGGCCGCCGGGCAGCCCGGGGTCGGCGGGGGGCGGGAGCGGGTCGCGGGTCACCGGCTGGGTGCGGGCGTTGCTCGCGGCCGGACGGCCGCTCGAGGGGTCGCCGCTAGGAGGCGGAGCCTGGCGTCCGCTGGGAGGCGGAGCCTGGCGCCCGCCCGGGAGCTCGTCGGGGAGGGGCAGGGTCCGCGCGTCGCCGAGGTCCTGGAAGTCCCGAGGGATCGGCGCCGGGGGCGGGGTGAGCGCGCGGCCGTCGCCGAGAATGTCGTTCAGGTCGTCGAAGCTGTCGCCGAAGCTGTCGCTCTCCGAGATCAGGTTCGAGATCTCACGCGGCGAGGGGCTGGGCAGGTCGAGGTCGGCGTCGCTCTGCAGCTCGCTCAGGTTCAGCCGCGGCTGGCTCGCGCTCGAGGGCGAGGGCGCGTCGCTCTCGGGGCGCGTCTGGCGAAGGCCGCCGCTCTCCCGGGCCGCGGGGCGGTTCCAGTCCAGGTCGTCTTCCTCGTGGGGGTCCGAGGAGAAGGGGTCGACCGAGCTGTCCTCGAAGGGGTCCTCCTGCGAGCGCGAACCGCTGCTCGACCCGAACGCCGAGCCCGCGAAGATCTCCCCCGACCCGGAGAAGGCGTCGGGCTCGGAGCCTTGGAGGAAGCCCTGGGCGGAGCTCACCCGCAGCGGCGGCGGCGCTCCGTGGGAGGGCGGCGGAGGCGGCGGCGGCGCGTGGCCTGCCGAGGGCCCGGAGTGCTCGAACAGCGCCTGGGAGTGCTCCTCGACCGGCGCGAGGAAGATCACGTGGGTCTTGCCCAGGAACACGATGTCTTCGTGGCGCAGCTGCTCGCGCTTCACGCGCTCGCAGTTCACGAAGGTGCCGTTGGTGGAGTTGAGGTCCTCGATCCAGCAGGTCGCGTCGTTGAGGTCGTAGACGACCTTCGCGTGGTCCCAGCTCACCCAGGGGTCGTCGATGGTGATGTCCGCGGACTGGCGGTGCCCGATCATCATCTCGCGTCGGGGCTCGATCTCGAAGATCGCGCCCTGGCGCTTCCCGTTGAGCACTTGCAGCCGCGGCAAGAGAGGACCCTCCCCCAAGGAGCCCGGTTCAGCCCGGGCTCGCCCCTACTGTAGATAGGGGGGAGCGGGGGCGCAAACCCGGGTGAACGTGATCCTTACGTTCGCGGGGTCGGTTAGATCCCGTCGACGATCGCGTTCAGCGTCGCGCTGGGGCGCATGGCCGCGTCGACCTTGGCGGTGTCGGGCTTGTAGTAGCCGCCCATGTCGACCGGGGCGCCCTGGGCCGCCTCGAGCTCGGCCAGGATCGTGGACTCGTGCTCCGCGAGGGCCTTGGCCACCGGGGCGAAGCGCTGGGCGAGGGCCGCGTCGGTGGTCTGGGCCGCCAGGGCCTCGGCCCAGTAGCGGGCGAGGTAGTAGTGGCTGCCGCGGTTGTCGAGCTCACCGACCTTGCGCTTGGGGCTCTTGTCGTTCTGCAAGAGCGTGGTGGTCGCCTCGTCCAAGGTTTGCCCGAGGAGCTTGGCGCCAGGGTTGTCGAAGGCGCCGGCCAGGTGCTCGAAGCTCACCGCCAGCGCGAGGAACTCGCCCAGCGAGTCCCAGCGCAGGTGCCCCTCCTGGGTGAACTGCTGCACGTGCTTGGGCGCCGAGCCGCCGGCGCCGGTCTCGAACAAGCCGCCGCCGTTCATGAGCGGGACGATCGAGAGCATCTTGGCGCTGGTCCCGACCTCGAGGATCGGGAACAGGTCGGTGAGGTAGTCGCGGAGCACGTTGCCGGTGACCGAGATCGTGTCCTCGCCCTTGCGGATCCGCTCCACGGTGAAGCGCATGGCGTCCACCGGCGAGAGGATCTTGATCTCCAGCCCGGCGGTGTCGTGGTTGCCGAGGTAGGTCTCGACCTTCTGGGTCAGGGTCGCGTCGTGGGCGCGCTTGGGGTCGAGCCAGAACACCGCCGGACTGCCGGTGGCGCGAGCGCGGGACACGGCGAGCTTGACCCAGTCGCGGATCGGGGCGTCCTTGGTCTGACAGGCGCGCCAGATGTCGCCGGCCTCGACCTCGTGGCTCATGAGCGTGTCGCCGGCCGCGGTCACGACCCGGACCGTGCCTGGGGCCTGGATCTCGAAGGTCTTGTCGTGGGAGCCGTACTCTTCGGCCTTCTGCGCCATCAGCCCCACGTTGGGGACGGTGCCCATGGTCGCGGGGTCGTAGGGCCCGTGGGCCTGGCAGTCCTCGACCATGACCTGGTAGAGCCCGGCGTAGGAGCTGTCGGGGATCACGGCCTTGGTGTCTTGCAGCTCGCCCTTGGCGTTCCACATCTTTCCGCCGTCCCGGATCATGGGCGGCATGGACGCGTCGATGATCACGTCGCTCGGGACGTGCAGGTTCGTGATCCCCTTGTCGGAGTCGACCATGGCCAGCGCGGGGCCCTGGGCGTAGACCGCCTCCAGGTCCTTCTGGAAGGCCGCCTGCTGGTCGGCGGGCAGGGTCTTGACCTTGGCCACCACGTCGCCGAAGCCGCTGTTCACGTCGACGCCGAGGGACTCGAAGGTGTCGCCGTACTTGGCGAACAGGTCCTTGAAGTAGACCCGCACCGCGTGCCCGAAGATGATCGGGTCCGAGACCTTCATCATCGTGGCCTTCATGTGCAGCGAGAGCAGGACGCCGCTGGAGCGGGCGTCGGCGACCTGGGCCTCGAGGAAGGCGACCAGGGCCCGCTTGCTCAGGCAGGTCGCGTCGAGGACCTCGCCCGCCTGCAGCTTCAGCCCGTCCTTGAGCACCGTGGTCGTGCCGTCGGCGCCGACGTGCTCGAAGCGGACCTCGGTCGCCGCGTCCACGCACACCGACTGCTCGTTGTGGCGGAAGTCGCCGCTGCTCATGGTCGCGACGTGGGTCTGCGAGCCCTCCGACCAGGCCCGCATCCGGTGCGGGTTCTTGCGGGCGTACTCCTTGACCGCGCGGGGCGCGCGGCGGTCGGAGTTGCCCTCGCGCAGCACGGGGTTCACCGCGCTGCCCTTGACCTTGTCGTAGCGCGCCTTGACCTCGCGCTCGCGGTCGCTGCCCGGCTCGTCGGGGTAGTCCGGGAGCGCGTAGCCCTGGGACTGGAGCTCCTTGATCGCGGCCTTGAGCTGGGGCATGGAGGCGCTGATGTTCGGGAGCTTGATGATGTTCGCCTCGGGAGTCTTGGCGAGCTCCCCGAGCTCGTGGAGCGCGTCGCCCTGCTGCTGCGCGGGGGTCAGCACGTCGGGGAACACGGCGAGGATCCGGCCGGCGAGGGAGATGTCGCGCAGCTCGAGGTCCACCCCCGCCGACGAGGCGTAGGCGCGCACGATCGGCAGCAGCGAGTGGGTCGCCAGGGCCGGGGCCTCGTCGGTCATGGTGTAGATGATCTTGCTCATGGAAGGTCCTGTGGTGGGCGCCTCTCTGGAGGCGGGGCCGGGGTCACGTGCGTGCCGCGTCGCGGCGTGGAGGGGTAGGGGGTGGAAGGGCGCCTCCGCGGCGGCGGAGCTCCCTCCTGAGCTGAGCGCGGGGCGCGATCCCGAGGGCTGGGTCGCAGGGCCTGGCGTTCGCCGGGCCGCGAGCCCTCAGGATCGCGACGCCGCGCTCAGGTGGCCTTGATCCCGCGCTCGTCGAGCACGCGGAGCAGGGTCTCGGCCATGTCGGACGGCTTCTGGGCCACGGCGACGCCGGCGTCGCGCAGGGCCTCCATCTTGGCGGCCGCGGTCCCCTTGCCGCCGGCGATGATCGCCCCGGCGTGGCCCATGCGCTTGCCCGGAGGCGCGGTCTGCCCGGCGATGAACGAGACCACCGGCTTGTCGAAGCCGCTGGACTTGATGTACGCCGCGCCCTCTTCCTCGCCGCTCCCGCCGATCTCGCCGATCATGATCACGGCCACGGTGTCGGGGTCCTCACCGAACAGGCGCAGGGCGTCGACGAAGTTGGTGCCGATGATCGGGTCGCCGCCGATCCCCACGCAGGTCGACTGCCCGAGGCCCGCGTTGGTGACCTGCCACACCGCCTCGTAGGTCAAGGTGCCCGAGCGGCTCACGATCCCGATCTTGCCGGGCTTGTGAATGTAGCCGGGCATGATGCCCATCTTGATCTCGCCGGGGGTGATCAGCCCGGGGCAGTTGGGGCCCACGAGCCGGGTGTGCTTGCCCTGCATGAAGGCGTTGACCCGGACCATGTCCACCGCAGGGATCCCCTCGGTGATGCACGCGGCCAGGGGCAGCTCGGCGTCGACGGCCTCGATGATCGCGTCCGCGGCGCCCATGGCGGGGACGAAGATCATGCTCGCGGTGGGCTCGACCTTCTCCATGGCCTCGCGCACGGTGTCGAACACCGGGACGTTGTCGAGGATCGTGGTCCCCCCCTTGCCGGGGTGCACCGCGCCCACGAGGTTCGTGTCGCAGTAGGCGGCGCTGCGCTCGGCGTGGAAGGTGCCCGCGCGCCCGGCGCCCTGGAGCAGGAGCCGAGTGTTCTTGTTGATCAGAATGCTCACTTGGCACCTCCTGCGGCGGCCACGACTTTCTCGGCGGCGGTCGCCAGGTTCGGGGCGAACTGGATCGGGAGGCCGCTCTCCTCGAGGATCTGCCGGCCGCGCTCGACGTTCGTGCCTTCCAGGCGCACCACCAGGGGCACCTTGAGGTCCAGGGTCCGCGCCGCGGCGACCACGCCCTCGGCGAGCAGGTCGCAGAGCAGGATCCCGCCGAAGATGTTGACGAGGATCGCCTTCACCTCGGGGTCCGAGACGATGATCTTGAACGCCGCGGTGATCCGCTCCTCGGTGGCGCCGCCGCCGACGTCGAGGAAGTTGGCGGGGGTCCCGCCGGCGTGCTTGATCATGTCCATGGTGGCCATGGCCAGCCCGGCGCCGTTGACCATGCAGCCGATGTTGCCCGAGAGCGAGATGTAGCTCAGGTCGTGCTGTTTGGCCTCGCGCTCCTCGGCGGTCTGCTCGTAGGGGTCGTTGAGCTCCGCGATCTCCGGGTGCCGGGGCAGGCCGTTGTCGTCGAAGTTCATCTTGGCGTCGAGGGCCAGGATGTCCCCGTCCTCGGTGACCACCAGCGGGTTGACCTCGACCATGGAGGCGTCGGTGGCGTAGAACACGTCGACGAGCTTGACCAGCAGGTCGCTGCACTGCTTGAGCGACTTGCCCTTGAGCCCGAGCTTGGTCGCCATGCGCCGGGCCTCGTGGTCGAACAGCCGGCTCTGCAGCGGGTCGGCGCCCGCGGTGAAGATCTTGTCGGGGGTCTCCTCGGCGACCTCCTCGATGTCCATGCCGCCCGCGGGGCTGACCATGAGCGTCGGGGTGCGGGTCGCGCGGTCGAGGGTCACCGCCGCGTAGAACTCGTGCTCGATCGCGCAGCCAGACTCCACGAACACCTTGCGCACCTGCTGCCCGTCGGGGCCGGTCTGCTTGGTGACGAGGGTCGAGCCGAGCATTTGCTTGGCGATCTCGCCGGCCTTGGACTTGTCCTTCACGACGACGACGCCGCCGATCCCGTCCTGGCCGTGCTCCTTGAACTTGCCCTTGCCGCGGCCGCCGGCGTGGATCTGCGACTTGACCACGACCACCGGGGTCTCGAGGCCGTTGGCGACCTTCTGGGCTTCGTCGGGGTTCGTCGCGACCCCGCCCTTCAGGACCGGGATCCCGAAGCGCCGGAACACGTCCTTCGCTTGATATTCGTGGATGTTCACGTCTGCACCTCGTGGGGCGCGGATTGTAACGGGCTGGGCGGCGAGAGGCGAGGGCGGGCGTCCGCCCGCGACCCTCAGCCCGGCCCGGGCTGGCGGGCGACCAGCTCGAGTGTGGTCAGGTCCCCCACGAACATATGCCCTGGGGCGTGGGTCCACGCCCAGGGCAAGTCTCCGGAGGTCAGCGCCCCCTCGAGGGCGACCTGGGAGGTCACGCCACAGGGCCAGAACACGGGGGTCTCGCCCGGGTGAACGGTGACCGCGTCGCCCCACTCCGGGGCGCCGAGGTCCGTGATCCCCAGCTCGCCGGGGTCGCCGGCGTGGAGTGGGGCGCCGTGCCCCACCCACAGCGGGGCGCTGATCTCCCGCGCGCGCTCGACCTTCTCGGGGGGCATGGGGCGCAGGGTCACCACCAGCGCGCCGCCGAAGGGGCCCGCCGGGGTCGTGGTCCGGGCGGTGCGGAACATGGGGACGTTCTTGTGCTCCTCCACGTGGCGCACCGGGACGCCGCCCGCGAGCAGTGCGCCCTCGAGGGAGAACGAGCAGCCGAGGAGGAAGGCCACGGCGTCCGGGCGCCACAGCGCGCCCAGGTCGTCGACGTCTGCGGGCGCTCCGCCTCCGAACACGCGGTAGCGCGGGAGCGCGCGGCGCAGGTCGGCGCCGGGGGCCAGGACTCGGGAGATCGGGTCGCCGACGGGGAGGCGCTCGATCAGGGGGCAGGGGCCGGGGTTCTGCCGGCAGTAGGCGGCGAAGGCGTCGGCGTGGGACGCGGGGAGCACCACCAGGTTCGCCTGCACGTAGCCGTCGGCGATCCCGCAGGTCGGGCCGCGGAAGCGCCCCGCGCCGATCAGGCGGCGCAGCTCGCGAGGCGCGAGGCGGGACCACTCCGCGGGGGTCGGGTCGTAGCCGCCGCCGCCGGGGGTCTCGAGCACGACCTGGTCGCCGGGGACGACCTGGAGCTGGACCTTGGCCGGGAGGCTCTGGCGCGCGCCGTCGCGCACCAGCCAGTTGCGGCCGGGGGCGCCTGGGCCAGCGCCGTGCAGCCCGAAGGGCGCGACCCCGCGGCGCTCGCTGAGGATCGCGACCTCGAGGGGCTGCCGGAACCCGAGGGCGCGGACCACGCCGTCGCCGCCGCGGTAGACCCCGGCGCCGCCGGAGCCGCGGCGCACGGCGAAGCGCTCGACCACCACCGGGAAGCGCAGCTCGAGCACCTCGGGGTCGGTGATCCGGGTGTTGGTCATGTGGGTGTGGATCGCAGACGCCCCGTCGAAGCCCAGCCCCGCACCCGCGCCGCCGCAGATCGTCTCGTAGTAGCCGAACCCGGGGCCGCCGAAGGTCAGGTTGTTCATGGTCCCCTGGGCCGCCGCGAGCTTGCCCAAGGCGCCGTAGAGCACGTCGACCACGCGCTGGGAGGTCTCGACGTTGCCGCCGACCACCGCCGCCGGGGGCGTGGGGTCGAGGAGCGACCCGGCGGGGATCCGCACGTCCAGCGGACGCAGGCAGCCGGCGTTGAGCGGGATCGGGCGCTCGATCAGGCTGCGGAACACGTAGAGCGCGGCGGCGAGGACCACCGCCCGTGGGGCGTTCAAGTTCCCCGCGAGCTGGGGGCCCGTGCCCTCGAAGTCGAGGCGCGCCACGTCGCCGACCACCTCGAGGGTCACCGCGATCGGCGAGCCGTCGTCGAGGTAGTCCACGAAGCGCCGGCGCCCGTCGGGGAGCGCCTTAATCGCCTCGCGCAGGGCCGCCTCGGCGTCGTCCTGCACGTAGCCCATGTAGGCGTGGACCACCGGCAGACCTTGCTCCTGGACCAGGTCGCCGAGGAGCGTGGCGCCCTGGGCGTTGGCCGCGATCTGGGCCTCGAGGTCCGCGATCCGCTCGGGGACGCCGCGCACGGGGTAGGGGCCCCGGGCGAAGGCCTCCTCCAGCTCGGCGCGACGGAAGCTCCCGTCGCGCACGAGGAGCACGTCGTGCAGGCGCACGCCCTCCTCCTCGATCCGCCGGCTGAAGGGGGGCATGCTCCCGGGCTGGATCCCGCCCACGTCGGCGTGGTGTCCGCGGCTGGCCACGAAGAAGTCGGGGCGCGGGCCGCCCGAGAACACCGGGGTGATCACGGTCACGTCGGGGAGGTGCGAGCCGCCAGCGTAGGGGTCGTTGGTGAGGTAGACGTCGCCGGGGCGCACGTCCTCGCCCCGGCTCTCGAGCACCGCGCGCACCGACTCGCTCATGGCGCCCAGGTGCACGGGAATGTGCGGGGCGTTGGCGATCAGCTGCCCGCCCTTGTCGAACACGGCGCAGGAGAAGTCGAGGCGCTCCTTGATGTTCACCGAGAGGCTCACCCGCTGCAGGGTCAGGCCCATTTGCTCGGCGATCGACATGAAGCGGTTGGCCATGATCTCGAGGAACACCGGGTCGCAGCGCTCGGGGGCGCGCAGCGCGGCGGTCGGGCCCTGCCGCGTGAGCACGAGGTTCCCCTCGCCGTCGAGGCGCCCGGCCCAGCCGGGGTCGAGGACCGTGGTCGAGACCTCGTCGATCACGAGGGCCGGGCCCTCGAGCTCGGTCCCCGGGGGCAGGTCGGCGCGGCGGTAGACCGGGGCCTCGACCGCGCCCTGGGTCGGGGCGTGGAAGCGCACGCGCTCGAGGGGCTCGGGCGCGGGGCAGGGCGCCGGGGCCTCGACCGGGGGCGGGGCGAGGGCGGCCTGGCCGCGGGCGACGGCGCGCAGGTTCACCAGCTCCAGCGGGTGCTCGGGGCGGTCGAAGCCGTAGGTCGCGCGGTGCCGCGCGGCGAAGGCCGCCGCGACCTCGGCGGGGTCGGCGCTCCAGTCGACCTCCAGGGTCGCGTCGACGCCGCGGTAGCGCAGCTCGTAGCTGCGAGCCACGGAGATCCGCTCCGGGGGGATCCCTTGCTCTTCCAAGGCCTGGCGACCCTGGGCTTCGAGGGCCGTCCACTCGGCCTCGAGGCTCGCGGGTTCGAGGCTCGCCCAGTCGCGGAGCAGAGGCTGCACGAGGTGCTGGACCAGGTCCGCGAGCCCGATCCCGTAGGCCGAGAGCACACCGGCCCAGGGCGAGAGGACCACGGTGCGCATGCCCAGGCGCTCGGCCACGGCGCAGGCGTGCTGCCCGCCGGCGCCGCCGAAGCACACCAGCGCGTACTCGGTGACGTCGTGGCCCCGGGCCACGCTGATCTCCTCGATCGCCTGGGCCATGCTCTCGTTGGCGATCCGCAGCGCGCCCAGCGCGACGTCCAGCGCGCTGGTCTCGCGGCCGGCGGCCTGGCTGACCTCGCGGGCCAGGGCCTCCAGCGCCTCGGCGGCCGGGGCGCGGTCCAGGGGCTGGTCGCCGGCGGGCCCGAAGCACGCCGGGAAGTGCCGGGGCTGGATCCGGCCCAGGAACAGGTTCGCGTCGGTGAGCGCGAGCTGGCCGCCCTCGCGGCGGTAGCACACCGGGCCCGGGGCCGAGCCCGCGCTCTCGGGGCCGACCCGCAGCCGGCGCCCGTCGCAGGTGAGCAGCGACCCGCCGCCGGCGGCGATCGTCGACACGTCGAGCATAGGCACCGTGAGATGCACGCCGGCGACCTCCCGCGCGAACACGGTCTCGGCGCCGCGCTCGTCGACGCGGCACACGTCGGTCGAGGTCCCGCCCATGTCGAACCCGATCGCGCGCGGGGCGCCGGCGCGGCGGGCGACGTGCATGCAGGCGACCACCCCGCCCGCGGGGCCCGAGAGCACCGCGTCCTTGCCCTGGAAGCGCTCGGCGGCGACGAGGCCGCCGTTGCTCTGCATGAAGGTCAGGGGGACGTCGGCGCCCAGCGCGCCGCGGACCTGGTCCACGTAGCGACGCAGGACCGGGGTGAGGTAGGCGTCGGCGCAGGTCGTCTGGCCGCGGGCGGTGGCCCCGACCTCGCCGCCGGCCTGGTGCGAGAGCGAGACGTGGGTGAAGCCCGCCTCCCGGGCCAGCTCGCCGACCCGCAGCTCGTGGGCTGGGTTCTGGGTCGCGTGCAGGAGCACGACGGCCAGGGTCTCGACCCCCGCCTCCGCGAGCGCGCGCAGGTCGCGGGTGAGGCGGGCCTCGTCCAGCGGGCGGACCACGCTCCCGTCGGGGGCCAGGCGCTCCTCGACCCCGACCACGCGCTCGTAGAGCGGGGTGGGCTTCACGATCTCGAGGGCGAACAGCTCCGGGCGGGCCTGGGTCCCGATCTCGAGCAGGTCCTCGCAGCCGGCGGTGATCAGGAGTCCGACCCGACTCCCGCGGCGCTCGAGGAGCGCGTTGGTGGCCACGGTCGTGCCCATGCGCACGTCCTCGAGCAGGGCGGTGCTGGGGGCGGCGGGGAGCAGGCGCCGGATCGCCTCGATCCCCGCGTCGGCGTAGCGCTCGGGGTCCTCGCTCAGGAGCTTGCGCACGTGCAGCGCGCCCTCGGGGTCTCGCGCGACCACGTCGGTGAAGGTCCCGCCGCGATCGATCCACACGTGCCAGCTCATTGCGCCCTCGCCGCTCGCAGGAGATTGAACCACATGCCGCGGGCGCGGGGAGGGAGCGGGGCCCCGGCGTGGTTAGACTCCGGCATGGACGTCACCCGCTGGACGCTGATCGAGGCCGCCAAGCGCGGAGAGCCCGTCGCGTTCGAGGCCCTCGTCGGGCGCTACCGCCCGCCGGTGGTGTCCTACCTCCGGCGCTTCGGGTTCGGGGCAGCGGACGCCGAGGACCTCGCGCAGGAGGTCTTCGTGCGCCTCTACCAGCGGGTGCTGCCCGTAGCCGACCCAGACCGCGGTCGCTTCCGGGGGCTGCTCTTGTCGACGACCAAGCACCTGGCCCTCGAGCACCTCCGCGCCCAGCGCGCGCAAAAGCGCGGCGGGGACCACGTGCGCCGCGACCTGGAGCAGGCGCCGGAGCCCGCGACCCCCGCCGACGACGCCTTCGACCGCGAGTGGCTGGGCCACCTGCTCGAGCGCAGCCTGGAGCGCCTCGAGCGCGAGCACCCCAGCTACCACGCCGCGCTCAGCGCGAGCCTCCTCGACGGGCTCTCTTACAAGGAGGCCGCCGAGCGCCTGGGGATCGGGGTCAGCGACGTGGGGAACCATATCCACCGCGGGCGCAAGAAGGTCTCGGGCTACCTGCGCGAGGAGGTCGGGTTCTACGCGGGGTCTCCCCAGGAGCACCGGACCGAGGTCGCGCTCCTGCAGCGCTTGCTCGAGCCCCCCGCGCCCTGAGGGGCACTCAGCGCGACGCGCCCTCCCCGGCGTCGGCGCGGGCGCGCCAGCGCGCGGCGCCGTTCGGGTCGGGCTCCTGGACCCCGAGGCCCTGGTCCAGACGCTCGGCCAGGGCGCGCATGGCCGGGGCGTAGCCGCCCTCCGCCGCCCGTCTCAACCAGCGCGTGGCCCCCTCGTCGTCCCGCGGGCCGCCGCGTCCCGCGGCGAGCATGCGGCCGAGGTTGTTCATGCCGAGCACGCTGCCGGCCTCGGCCGCCCGGCGGTACCAGCGCCGGGCCTCGGCGTCGTCCTGAGGGACGCCCTCGCCGAGGGTGTAGAGCGCGCCGAGGTTGTTCATGGACTCCGCGTCCCCGCGCTCGGCGGCGCGCAGGAACCAGGTCTCCGCCACCTCCAGGTCTCGAGGCATGCCTTGGCCGGCGCAGGCCATGACCCCCAGGTTGCGCATGGCGAGCACGACCCCGCCCTCCGCCGCGCGCCGGAACCAGTCCGCCGCGGCCAGGTCGTCCCGCAGCGCGCCATGCCCCCGGGAGAGCAGGGACCCCAGCTTGAACATGGCCTCCGGGTCGCCCAGCTCTGCGGCGCGGCGATACCAGCGCGCGGCCGCGCTGGGGTCCTCGCCGTCGAGGACGTCGGCCAGGTCGACCATGGCGTCGCGATCCCCGGCCTCCGCCGCCCGCGCGAGCCAGGTCCGCGCCGCCGTCGGGTCGGGGGAGGTCCCGCGGCCGTCGCGGTAGAGCTCGCCCAGGGTGTGCATGGCGCGCACGTGCCCCGCTGCTGCGGCCTCCCGCAAGGAGGCGTGGGCTTCAGCGTCCCGGGCGCGCCCGGGCGCGGCGAGGAGCTCCACCGCGCGGGCGTAGGCGGCTTGATCGCGCGGGGCGCTCCCGGCGCGCGGGGTCGCGTCCGGGGGCGCGGGCGTGGGACTGGGGAGCGTGGGGGCGCGTTCACCGGGGAGGAGCAGCGCCCCGGCCAGGATCAGGGCCACGGCGGCGGGGATCGCCAGCGCAGCGGGGGCGATCCCGGCGCGCTCGGGCGCGGCGCGTGAGCATGCGCGCAGCGCGTGCAGCACCTCCACCGGCCCCGGGTAGCGATGCTGGGGGTCCTTCTCCAGGCAGCGCAGGATCACGGCCTCCAGCGCCCGGGGCACGTCCGCGCGCAGGCTGCGCAGGGGCACCGGCGGCTGCTGCACGGTCGCGAACACGACGGCGGCGGCGACCTCGCCGCCGCAGGGGGCGCCCGGCGAGCAGGCTGTAGAGCAGCGCGCTCCAGGCCGTAGACGTCGGTGCGCGGGGACACCTCCGCTGCCAAGGCCTGCTCGGGGGCCATGTAGCCCAGGGTCCCGAGCACCGCGTGGCTGTGGGTCAGCTCCAGGGACTCGAGCTCCGGGTCGAGGGCCTTGGCCAGCCCGAAGTCGCAGAGCACGGCGTGGTCGTGGGCGTCGAGGAGCACGTTCTCCGGCTTCACGTCGCGGTGCAGGACCCCGGCGGCGTGGGCCGCCGCCAAGCCCGAGGCGACCTCGAGCCCCAGGCGCACGACCTCCTGGGGTGAGAGGGGACCGTCACGGTCGAGGCGCGCGCGCAGGCTGCCCCAGGGTAGAGGTCGAGGACCACGTAGGGGCGCCCTCGTGCTGCCCGAGCTCGCGCACCCGCGCCACGTGGGGGTGACGGATCTCGCGCAGGGCGTCGGCCTCGCGCCACAGCCGTCGGCGCTGCGCGGGGGTGCTGGCGGCGCCGGTGAGCCACTTGATCGCGACCCGCTCCTCGACGCCAGGGCGGCGAGCCTCGAGCACGACCCCCGCCCCGCCGCGACCCAGGACCCGCAGCACGTCGTAGCCCGCGACCGAGCGCGGCGGGTGCGCCGCGGCGTCCAGGCTCAAGGGGTCGGGCCCGGCGAGCATTCGCTCCGCCAGGCGCCGGTTGCGGGAGGGGTCCGAGCTCACGCTCAGCAGTCTAGCGCCTGGGGTCACCGCGCTTCGTGGTTCTTGACCGCGAAGCGGGAGCTCGTCTTCTGTTCGAAGGCGTTCCCCTTGAGGTCGCCCTGGAGCGCGAGGGACGCGGCCGCGACCCAGGTCGTCGGGGTCTGGCGGGCGCGGATCTCCCCACGCAGGGTCGCCGGGCCGCGGAAGCCGTGCTGGGAGAGGTCGACCTCGAGGTCGACGGCGAGGGTCAGGGTGTAGCGCAGGCCGCCCTCGGCGGGCTCGACGGCGACCAGGGTGCCGCGCACGCCGCCGCCCACGATCTTTCCAGGCAGGTTGAGGAACTTGCCCAGGGGGCCCTGCGGCAGCTCCCAGCTCTCGCCGACGCGCAGGGCGCGCGCGGGGAGGACGTCGCTGAGTCGGGTCGGGGCGTAGGTGCTCTTGGCGAGACCGGAGTCGGCGAGCGCTGCGGTGGTCGCGCCGTCCTGCGGCGTGTAGCGGAAGCCCGA
This sequence comes from Planctomycetota bacterium, assembly GCA_041402045.1. Classification (GTDB taxonomy): domain Bacteria; phylum Planctomycetota; class J058; order J058; family J058; genus JAGQRJ01. The sequence continues at coordinate 28,437 of JAWKSZ010000044.1, forward strand.
TCGGGTGAGCTGCTGGGTCGCGCCGGGCGCGACCCGGGCCTTGCCGTTAAGAGTCGCGAGGGTGTAGGTGCGGGTCTCAGCGTCCTCGGTCGCCTGGCGCCGGTAGCGCAGCTGCTCGTCGTGGCCCGGGGCCTGGAGGACGTAGCCGATCTCCGCCGAGGGCGTGGGCTCGTCGAACAGCACCTCGCGCAGCGCGTAGGCGCGGACGCCGTGCTCGGTGGAGCGGTAGTCACCCTTGCTGTACTCGACCTGGACCTCACCCGGGGCGGTCCAGGTCACGACCAGGTGTTCGCGGCTGGGCGGCCCGGTGCGGTCCGCGCAGGGCCCGCTGGCCTCGAGCAGGCTCCCGCTCAGACCGATGCAGCGGTCGAGGGAGCCCACGAAGGTGAACACCTTGCGCTGGTCGTCGCCTTCGACCTGGGCGCGGCCGGCGGTGCGGTCGCGCCGCTCCCCACCGGGAGCGGGCGCCTTCACGGTGCGTTCGAAGTTGCCGTTTGGACGCAGGACCAAGGTCCCGCGGACGACGTTGCCTTGGCTGTCCTGGCCTTCGAGGGCGTAGGTGCCGAGGGAGGCGTCCTGAGCGCGGGCAGCGCTGAGGACGCAAGCGAGGAGGGCGGAGAGGGCGAGTCGGTGCATGGGGGGGATTCCTTTCACCCCTGCTTTGCGACGCGCCCCCGAGTTCTTTCACTTCGCGCAAGAACTTCCGCGAAGGCGACCGCTCGGCCGGCTAAGTGGCTACGGGAAGGTGCTTTGTGGGCGACGCGGACGAGGAGCAGACCGGCGGCGAGGCGCATGGGGGTCCCCTCGCCCCCCTCTACGCTGCCGCGGCGAAGGCCTCTCAGTCGTCGCTGCGGGGGTCTACTGCCCCTGAGCGAGGAACGGACGCGCGTCGTTCATGGCGTGGACTGCGTAGGCGGTCGCCAACACAGGGTTCGACTCCCACCAGCGCGGGTCCGAGTTCACGAAGCTCCCGTCGTCCTGCTGCCGGGCCGCGAGGGCGTCGAACAGGTCGCGGGCCCAGCGCTGCTCCCCGCCCTCCGTGGCGACGGTCGGCTTGCCCAGCGCGGCCAGGCACTTGGCGAACACGTAGTAGTAGTAATACAGGCCGGACTGGTCGGTGCCTTCCCGCGGCCGGCTGCCGAGGCCCTCGTTGCGCTCGAGGGTGTAGTGGGCGGCGATCCAGCGCAGGGCGGACTTCACGCTGGGGGAGTCGAGGGACGCGCCGGCGTGGACCAGGCTCAACAGGCCGGAGTAGGTCATGCCGGCATAGCTGTCCACCGCCTCGCCCTTGCTCACGGGGTTGTAGACGAAGCCGCCGTCGTCCTTGGGGGCGAAGCCGACGCCGTCGTTGACCTCCGAGTCGTTCTGGCAGCGGTGCACGAAGGTCAGCACGCGCTGGAACACGGGGTCGTCCTCGGCGATCCCCGCGTCCTTGAGCGCGGACACGGCCATGTGCGTGTTGGAGAGGTCGGCGCCGCGGCCGCCGCGGCTCTGCCCGGCCTTGCCGTAGGTGAACCCGCCGTAGCGCGGGTCCCCGGGGGCGACGTCTTCGTCCTCGTCGATCTGGTTCCCGGTGAGGTAGGCCGCGCCCTGCGCGATCGCCTCCTTGTGAGCCTCGCGGTCGACAGCGGCCAGCGCGCTGATCGCGACGGCGGTGCGGTAGGTCGGGATCCCCATATTGCCTTGGACGAAGGAGCCGTCCTCCTGGCGGGCGGCGAGGATGAACTCCACCGCGCGGGCGAGCTTGGGCTCGACCTCCTCGTGCAGGTGCGCGGGGACCTTGGCCAGCGCCTTGACCGCGATCGCGGTGATCCCCAGCTCGCTGCCGCGGGGGTCACCGAAGCCCCCGTCGTCGCGCTGCTGGGAGAGCAGGTAGCGCACGGCCTGGTCGTAGGTCGCGTCGTCTTGGTCGTTGGCGTGGGCGCTCCAGGCGCAGGCGCAGAGCAGGGTCACAGCAGCGAAGCAGCGGGTGAGGGTCATGGGGGCTCCAGTGTGAGGCGTCGATACAACGGGCGGGCCAGGCTCGAATCTCGGTGAACGAAGGAGTTGTGTCGGCGGGGCGGGAGGCGCTGGCGCACGAGCATCCAACCGGGAGAGCCTAGCCCTTCCACCAGTCGGGGTCGCGCTCCCAGGGCTGGCGCGGCTCGCTGCCCTGCGCGGGCTGGCCGCCGCCGAAGCCGCCGCCGCCGCCGAGGGGCATGCGGCTGAGCTGCCAGTTGTAGTAGGCGAACAGGCCGAACATGACCACGATCAGGAACTCGCGCAGCCAGATCCCGAGCCCGGCGACGATCAGCGAGGCGACCACCGAGACCCGGAAGGCGATGCGCATGCCGTCGTAGGGCCGCCAGGCCTCGAGCAGCTCGCGGGTGATCTGGCCGCCGTCGAGGGGGAACACCGGGAGCAGGTTCACCAACCCCCAGATCAGGCCGATGTAGATGCTCGCGCTGAGGAACACCTCGACCAGGGCGGGGAGCTCCCAGCCCCGGGCCTGAGCGAGCAGCAGGACGCCGTAGCAGGCTCCGCCGAGCAGGAACCCGGCCCCGGGTCCCATCAGCAGCTCCACGACGCGCTGCCAGCGCAGGCGCCGGCCCTCGGAGATCGCGAGCCCGCCGAGGTGGTAGATCACGATCCGCACGTTGCGCGCGCCGCTCATGCGGGCCACGAGCGCGTGGCCCAGCTCGTGGACCAGGATCCCCGCGAACATGGCCAGGATCCACGTGAGCAGGATCGCGCCCTGGGTCTGGCCAGTGGCTTGAGCCCAGGACTTGGACCCGCTCCAGCCGAGGAGGATCGCGGCCACGAAGAACCACGGAGAGACCCGCACGGGCATGCCGAGCATGGCCCACTTGAGGTCCATGGGGCTGGGTTTGGGTTCGACCAGCATGGGGCCATGGTAGCAGCCCGGCGCGCCGCGCCTGCGGTCGGAGCGCGCCTATCCCCCGAGCACGGCCACCCGGAGCTGCTCTTCCCCGGGAGCGTCGGTCTCGAGGATCAACTCGGCGTCCTCGCTCAGCTCGCCTCCCACGAGGCGGACCTCGGTGGCGCCCTCGCCGGCGTGCAGCTCGACCTCGACGCCAGGGAGCGCCGGCTCGAGCCGAGCGCCGCGCACGGCCGCGCCCCGCACGGTGAGGGTCCGGGCCCCGCCGGCCAGGGCCTCCGGCAGGACCCGCACGCGCCCGACCACCCGACCGAACACCGGGATCTCGAGCAGCGGCTGCTGGGCGAGGTCGAAGTAGACGCGGATCGGCGCGCTGAACGGCCCGAGGGGGCCCGCGTCGAGCCCGCGGACCAGGAGGTCCGCCCGCCGCGGGGAGATGTGCTCGACCTCGACGGCGAGCCGGGTGCGGTCGTAGTCCAGGCGGTGGATCGGGAGCTGCTCTGCCGGGACCCCCTCGACGCCGTCGCTGAGGGTCAGCGGGATCCGCTCCACGGTGGCCTCGGCGCCGCGCTGGATCCGGCGCAGGTCGACCCCCAGCGGCGCCCGCACCAGGCCCGTGATCGCCGCCACCACGGGGACGCGCAGCGTGGGTTGCTCGGGGACGCCGGTCGCGAACTCGAGGTAGAGCAACACGTCCCCCGGCGGGGCGCTGGGCAGGAGGGTCACGCGTACGTCGGCCTTCCCGGGCTCGTCGCCGGGCACCGCCTCCACCCTGAGGTAGTCGGGGGCGGGCTCACGCAGAGCGAGCTTCAGCGCGGTGTTCGCGGGACCTCGTCCGTGGACCTGGAGCTCGCGGGTCTGCGCCGCGCCGCCGGCGAGGACTTCGCCGAAGGCCGCGCTGGCGGGGCGCAGGCGAAAGTGCGAGCCGACCTCGCCGCGGAGGGTGAGCCGCGTGCAGTAGGCACCGCGGTCGTTCTGGGTGGGGTCGTTGGAGTAGAGGAACGCGTCCACGCTCACGTTGCCGCGCTTGTCGGTGGAGTCGAAGCGCAGGGTCAGCGGGCGCTTGGCGCCCGGGGGGATCGGCTCGCGGGGGTAGCTCACCACGGTGCAGCCGCAGGTCACGTCGACGAGGTTCAGCCGCAGCGGCGCGTCGCCCACGTTCTCGAGCTCGACCTCGAGCTCCGCGGTCTGGCCCTGGATCAGCTCGGGGAGCTGGAGCTGGGTCTCGGACACCCGCAGCCGGGGGCCCTGGGGCTCGTCGGCTCGCGCGGACCAGCAGCCGAGGAGCGCGACCAGCGCCGCGCAGGCGTGCTTCAAGCTCATGGGTCCTCCTCCCGCCGCAGGCGTGCTCAGGATACCGCGCCGCCGCGGTTCACTGGACGCGCGCCGAGCGCCGAGGCTTGCGCCTCGGCGACGCGCGGCCCTGGCGGGGCCTTCAGCCGGGAACCAACGCGAACGCCCCCGGCCGCAGCCGGGGGCGTCAGCGCTCGCCGGAGCGAGGCTCGGCTCAGTCCTTGCCGATCTCGTGCTCGAAGGGCACGCCGGCGTCGTCGCAGAGCTGCTTGACCCAGCGCTCCCAGGCGTTCTGGACCTCGCGAATGTTCGCGATCCCGTAGAACGTCTCGAGGTAGACGTACTGCAGCTTCATGCCCTGCTTGCTCTCGCGCTGGACGTTCTTGAACTTGTTCAGGTAGTCGACGAACAGGTCCTTGATCTTGGCCGTGCCGCCCTCGTGCAGCTCGACCTCGAGCCCCGACTCCATGAAGAAGTGGACCATGGTCCAGGCCTGCGCGTACTTCAGGCCAGTGAACCCCGAGTAGAACTCGCCCGGGGTCTCGCTCATGATGTCGATGAAGTCCTTGCGGTTCTGCCAGTTGCCCGAGAGGCTCTGCAGGCGCTTCTTGAGGAACGGGTCGGTGATCGCCCGCTCCTTGATCTCGCCGTCGTCCGAGAGGATCGTGCCGCCGACGTACTCGGCGATCCCCTCGTTGGCCCAGAACGGCAGCGACACGCCCTGACCGTGGGACCACTGGTGGGTGCCCTCGTGGTAGACGACGTGCAGCGAGCCCGGCTCGTCGATGTCCGCGTCGAGGAACAGGAGCAGCTGGCCGGTGCTCGGGTTGAAGTGACCGAGGGTGTTCTCCGAGCGGTCCTGGGTCGTGCGGTAGGAGTAGCGGTAGTAGTCCTCGGGCTCGCGGAACACGAGCACCGACGACTTGCGCTTCTTCGCCGCGGGGTTCTTGAGGTTGGGGAACGCCTCCTCATAGCGCGCGCGGATCGCCTCGAGGTGGTTCGAGAGCCGCTCGGCGTCGTCCACGTAGTCGGTGTTCAGCGCATACCACTCGCTGTCGACCTGCTTGCCGTTGGCCCACGCCGGGCCCTCGAACAGGGCCTGGGCGCGCATCATGATCGCCTGCACGGTCGGGTCACCGGGGGACAGCTCGTCGGCGACCTCGAGGGTGTCGTAGGCCTTGGCGTATTCCCCGTCGACGATGAACAGGTTGGCCTGGGCCACGTGGGCCGGCGCGTAGCCGGGGCGCTCGCTGAGGGCCTCGCTGACCAGGCTCCGCGCCTCGTCGGCGCGTCCGAGCATCATCAGGCACTCGGCCTTGACCACCTTGGCCTCGAAGAAGTCCTCGACGCCGCGCAGCACGCGGTCGCAGCGGTAGAGGGCGCCCTCGGGGTCGCGGCGGAACATGAGCGCCGCCCACAGGTAGTGCGCCGCGTGGAACTCGAAGCTGGCGCGGCCGGCCTCCTCGATCTTCTGCAGCGCGGTGCCGTAGGCCATTTGGCCCTGGGCCAGCAGGTCCCGGGCCTCGTCGAGCTTGGCCACCGCCGAGTCGGGGATCCCCGCCAGGGCGACCTCGTCCTCGGCGCTGGTCTTGGCCCAGGCCGCGGGGACCTTGCCCGCGGCGCCGGCGACCGTCTCGCGCTCGAACTCGCTGAGGGCGCGAGCCATCTCGTTCGGGCCGGCGGCCTTGGCGCGACGCAGCCACTTGGCGTTGAGCACGCCGGTGGCGGTGATCTCGTCGAAGCGCACCTCACCCGAGCCGAGGGCGCCGACCATCATGTTCAGCTCCTCGTCCCAGGCGACCTGGTGCTCGAGCACCTTGTTGCCGTCGACCTTGACCGTGATCGTGAGGGTCTCGCCGGAGAGGCTCCCGCCGACGCTGACCTTGGTGCCGGGCTTGGCGCCGGTGCCAGCCTTGGCGATGGTCTCCTTGCCGCTCTGGCCGAAGCCGACGAGGGAGGTCTCGGAGTCGCCGAACTCGACGAGGTAGAGCGCCACGTCGCTGCTGAACCCGATCGCCGGGGCGGGCTTGGCCGAGCCCAGCACCGCGTCGAGGGTGACCTGATCCTCCCACTCGCCGCGGACCGCGCCGCCCATGAAGCTCACGCCGGGGAACATGCTCGAGATCTTGAGCTTGCCGCCCACGACCTCGACCTGGATCCCCTGGCCCATGGGGGAGAAGTCGAGCTTCTCTTGCAGGCGGTCGCCGTCGAACTTCCACACGATCGTGCTCGGGGCGCCCTCCTTGATCGAGGCCTGCCCGCGGAAGGTGTCGAAGTGGAAGCGCAGGCTGTCCACGTCGGGGATCTTGCCCTTGAAGGAGTCGTCGAGCTCGACGGCCTTGACGAAGGCGACCTTGGCGCTCTCGAACTGGCCCATCTTCAGCGCGTAGAGGCCGAGGTCGAAGTGCTGGGCGCCGTCCTTGGGGTCGATCGCCAGGCGCTTGACCTCGGGGCCGAGGTCGCGGGGGGCGTTGCCCCAGCCGAAGGTCTGGGTGCGCGAGCCGATCTTGGCGGTGAAGCCGTCCTCGGTGTAGGCCGTGACCTCGGCGGACTCGCCGTCGCCGAACTTGATCTTCTTGCTCTGAGTGGCGTCGATCACGCGCTTGGCCTCGGAGGCGATCTTGGCCTGGCGCGCGGCGCGGCGCGCGTTCACGCGGTCTTGCGCGGCGGCGAGGGCCTGCTTCGAGGACTCGGCCTCCCGCTTGAAGCGCTCGCGGCGCTCCGGGGTGCCGCGGAGCTCGATCTCGGGCTCCTTGTTCAGCTCGTCGAGGTCGCCCAGGTTGCGCTCGGAGTCCTCGGACTCGGAGCCCACCGCGGCGAAGGCCTCACGGTCTTGCTCCTGGCGCAGCTTGCCGAGCACGCGCTCGTAGCCGTCGACGCCCAGGACCTCCTCGGCGGAGTTCTTGAACGCGTCCACGAAGGCCTCGCCGCTCATGGCGTAGCCCGGGGACTCGACCTTCTTGACCGCGGCCTCGAGGGCCTTCTTGTCGCCGCCCTTGCCGGCCTCGAGCGCAGCGTCGAGCTCCTTCTTGACCGCGAGCTTCTCCTTGAGCTCCTTCAGGCGCAGCGCGCCCTCGGCGGTCCAGACCTCCTGCTTGCGCAGGCGCTCGGGGAACTCCTCGAGCTTGGCGATCGCGCCCTCGAGGTCGCCCTCGTCGGCGAGGTCCAGGCCGAGCACGGCCTTGTTCCAGGCGGCGTTGGCCTCTTCCTTGAGCTTCTCCGCGTCGCTGGGCGCCGCGGGGGCCTCGGGCTGCTCCTCCGGCGGGGTGACGACCTCGACCGGATCCTCGGACACGGCCGGGGTCTCGCCCTCGCTCGCGCCGGTGTTGACCGAGGCGGACTCGCTGGGCTTGGGGGAGCTGCCCCCGAGCACCATGTAGCCACCCACGCCGATCACCAGCACGCCGACCAGGCCGGCGAGGGCCATGATCGGGGTCTTGCTCGTGCCGGTCGGGGCTTCGCCCTCGGCCGCGCCGCGCTTGCCGGGGCGGGTGGCGCGGGCCGTGCCCGAGCGCTTCTTGGCGGCGGGGCCGGTGCCCGACTTGCGGGCCCCGGGGCGCCCGATCTTGCCGGTGCCCGAGCGCTTCTTGGGCTTGGCTTCCGCGACGGCCGCGTCCTCCTCGACGGCGGGCTCGGCGTCGGCCTCTGCGGGCACGGCGTCGGCGTCGGCCTCCTCGGGCTCGGCCTTCTTGGCCTTCTTCTTGGGCTTGGCCTCGGCGACCGCGGCCTCGTCGGAGGCGTCGTCGTCCTGCTTGGCCTTCTTGGCCTTCTTCTTGGGCTCGGCCTCGTCGGCGGGGGTGGCCTTGGCTTCGTCGGAGGCGTCGTCGTCTTGCTTGGCCTTCTTGGCCTTCTTCTTGGGCTTGGCCTCGGCGACGGCCTCGTCGGCGGGGGTGGCCTTGGCCTCGTCGGAGGCGTCGTCGTCTTGCTTGGCCTTCTTGGCCTTCTTCTTGGGCTTCTCGGCCTTGGCCTCGTCGACCTTGGCCTCGTCGACCTTGGCCTCGGTCGAGGCGTCCTCGCCCGCGGGCTTCTTCTTGCGCTTCTTCTTGGGCTTCTCGGCCTTGGCCTCGTCGCCTTCGAAGGCGTTGCTCGCGGTCAGGCCGGCCTTGAGGCGCTTGAGCTCGAGCTGGACCTTCTTGGCCTGGCGCTCGGTGAGCACCTCGAGCTCGACGCAGGCGCGGGCCAGGGTCAGCTTCTGGCCCTCGGCCTTCCGCTCCTTGATCAGCTTCTTCGCCTTGAGCAGTGCCTTGCGGTCCGCGAGGCCCATGTCGAGGACGAGCTGGGTGAAGGAGATCCGCTGCGATGCCGTTGCTGACATGGAGTGCGTTCCTTGAGTTTCGAGGTTCCCGGTAGGGCTAAATGCTATTCGACAATGACTTACGGGGACAATCCCGTTTCTAGAAAGTCATCGCCCGCGCCCTCACCCACTGTGGGGAAAGGACTTGTAAGTCACTCTTGCGTAAATGCGTTAGTGGCGCAACGCGTCGTGCGCACCCGCGTTCAGCGGATGACGTTGCGCATGCAGTGCAGGTTCTCGACCTGGGCGATCTCGTCGTCGTCGAGGCCGACCCCGCGCGCGTGGGCCAGCGCGGCGTCGCGGGCGGCTGGATCGAGCTCCCCGCCGGGGTAGGCCAGGCTCAAGCGCTGCGCGAGCACGAACCGGGCTGCGTCCTTGCGCAGCCGCTCCTGGCGCTCGGGATCGATCCCGAACCCCGCGCCCCATTCGCCGAGCATGCGCTTCTCGCTCGGGCGCAGCTCCCCGTCCGCGAGCACCAGCGCCCAGCCGATCATGAGCACGGACTCCCGCACCTCCGGGGTCACCGACTGCAGCTCGCTCTGGGTGAGGGGCGGTTCGTCCATGATCGAGTAGATCGAGCCGGTCTCGGCGAGCACGAACTCTGCGAGGAAGGCCCACTCGTCCGGGTCGACGTGACCGTCGGCCCGAGCCAGCTCGGCGAGGGTCCGCGCGAGCACCTGTTGATCGCCGGGGTCGGTGACGGGGTGCTCGACCAGGCGCTGGTTGAAGCGCGGGTTCAGGTCGCCCGCCGCGGAGGCGTGGATCCAGCCGCTGCGTTGCGCGTCCCAGAGGAAGGGAGGGGACACCGCCAGGAAGGCGCGCACGATCGCCTCGCGCCGGGCGTCCTCGCTGAGCTCTACCGGGGCTGCGTCAGCGGAGGTCGCGGGGGCCGCGCCGATCGCCGCGCGCAGGGCCCACCCCAGGGACTCCGCCCAGCGCGAGAGGCTCGCCAGGCGGGCGGTGGACGGGGGGCTGAGCGGGACCTCGGCGGTGTGCTCACTCCCGCTGACCGGGCAGCGGAACCGGCAGCGCAGGCGATCGCCGACGACGTCCGACTCGATCAGCAACGGCTCAACCGACGCGTAGGACACGGTGCTCACGCCACCCTCCTCCAGCTCCCCCAGTATAGGCCCCGCGTTCGGCGGGCGCCGGGTCCGCCGCTCACGCCTCGGGAGGGTAGGGCCAGGCCGGCCCCGGGGGGCGACCTGCTCGGGCGCGCTCGGCCGGCGGCCAGGGGCAGTGGCGGCACCCGCTCCCGCAGCATCCCGGCTGCCGGCGGAGCTTGAAGGAGCTCATGACGTAGAAGCCGGTCGCGGGGTCCAGGTAGCCGGGGTGACCCGCCCGGCACGCCGCGGCGTGGAGCTCGAGGGCCTCGGGGCTGGGTGGTTGGACCTGCATGACGTAGAACGACGCTCCTCAGGAGGTGCTGCAATGCTCCAGGTAGGCGACCGAATCCCCGACGTGACCCTCGAGAGCGGCGACGGCCAGCAGGTGCGGCTGCGCGACCTGAAGGGCCCGATCGTGCTCTACTTCTACCCCCGGGACAACACCCCGGGCTGCACGCAGGAGGCCTGCGATTTTCGCGACCTGCACCCGAACTTCGGCGCGGCCGGCGCGACGGTCCTCGGCGTCAGCGCCGACAGCGCGGCCTCCCACCAGCGCTTCGCCGAGAAGTTCTCGTTGCCCTTCACCCTGCTGGCGGACCCCGACCACGTGCTGCTGGAAGCCTGCGGCGCGTGGCAAGAGAAGAGCCTCTACGGGCGCAAGTTCATGGGGATCGTGCGCAGCACCTACCTCTTCGACGCTGACCAGCGGCTGATCCAGGTGTGGCCCAAGGTCAAGGTGAAGGAGCACGCGGCGCAGGTGCTCGCCGCGCTGTCGGGCGAGGCTCCGTCGGCCGCCAAGAAGACGGCCGCGAAGAAGGCGACCAAGAAGACGGCCGCGAAGAAGGCGACCAAGAAGAAGGCCGCGAAGAAGGCGACCAAGAAGAAGGCCGCGAAGAAGGCGACCAAGAAGAAGGCCGCGAAGAAGGCGACCAAGAAGACGGCCGCGAAGAAGGCGACCAAGAAGACGGCCGCGAAGAAGGCGACCAAGAAGACGGCCGCGAAGAAGGCGACCAAGAAGACGGCCGCGAAGAAGAAGCGCTAGGCCTTCGCGCCGTAGCGCGGGGGGGGACCGTCGATCCAGCGCAGGAGCGCCGGGGCGAACACCGACGCGGAGACGTAGCACGCGGCCACCCCCGCGCAGCAGCACCATGCCACGCTCGAGAGGCCGGGGTGGTGCGCGCACACCCCGAGCACCGCGAAGCCGAAGCAGGTCGTCAGGGACGAGAGGTAGAGCGCGCGGCCGGTGCTCGTCGCCCACAGGGCGCGGTCCTCGCCGGCGTGGTTGGACTCGCGGTGGCGCTCGACCAGGTGGATCGCGAAGTCGACGGCGATCCCGATCACCAACGGGAGGGCGATCAGGTGCGGGGGCCCCACCGACGCCTGGATCAGGCTCAGGGTGCCCACGGCCCAGGCCAGGCCTACCGCGAGGATCGCGAGCACCGTCAGCACATGCCGCGCGCTGCGGAAGTGCAGGAGCAGGAAGAACACTACGAAGGCGCAGCTCAGCTCCAGGGTGCGGCGGGTCCCCTTGCGCAGGAGCAGGTCCGACTCGTGGAGCTGGACCGGGACGCCGCTCACGTCGGCCACGACCCCCTGCACGGCGCGCAGGAAGGTCTCGAGCTGGTCCGGATCCCAGGGGTCGCCCAGGGGGTAGATCCGCAGGAGCAGCTTGCCGTCGGCGGCGACGAAGCGCTCGCGGACCTCCTGCGGGAGGTCCGCGACCACGATCGGCGTCGCCCGACACTCTCGCGCCAGCCGCAGGAGCGCCGCGCGCAGGTCGCGGCGCAGCGCCTCCTGGTAGCGCCCGAACGCGGCGGCCTGGGCGGGGTCTTCCAGCGCCTGGATCAGGGCGTCGAGGCCGTCGAGGAGCGCGCCCAGGGCGTCGAGGTCCGCCGGGTCGACGTGGCCCAGGGCGGCGTCCAGGGCGGGCTCCAGGGCGTCGCGTAGCCGGCGCGCCCCCGCGGCGGCCTGGAGGGGGCCGTCCGCCTGCGGGGCCGCAGTGGGCAGCTCGAGGCGGCGTCCGATCGTGCTCAGGAGGGCCAGCTTCTCGGGCTGCTCCCGGGGGAGCACGCTGGAGATCGACTCGCAGCGGGCGACCTCGGGGAGCGCCGCGAGCTCGGCCTCGACCTGCTCCAGCCGCGCCCGGTCGCGAACCACGCACGCCGCGAACATGCCGGCCACGGCGTCGTCCGCCAGGACCTCGCGCGCGAGCCGGGCGGAGGCCTGTTCGCTCGACTGCAGCGCGAGCAGGTTCGCCTCGTAGCGCAGGCCCCGGGCGCCGAGCGCCGCCCCGAGGACCGCCAGGGCCGCGCAGCCGAGCGCCACCGCGCGGGGCATACGCAGCAGGCGCCCGTCGAGCCAGCGCGCCAGCGGCGGGGTCCAGCCTCGCGGGGGCGGGTGCGGCGCCGCCCGCAGCAGGGCGGGGAGCACCCCCAGGCTCACGACCAGGCAGAGCATGGTCCCTAGCGCCGCGAGCCCGCCGAACTCGCGGATCCCCTGCACGTCGCTGAACAGGGTGGCGAGGAAGGCCAGCGCTGTCGTCACCGCGCCGGCGAAGATCGCGCGCGCGGTGTGCCCCAGGGCCTCCGCGCGCGGGTTGTGCACCCCCTCGCTCAGCTCCTGGGACTCCCACCAGCGCAGCGCGATGTGCAGCCCGTAGTCGACCCCCAGGCTCACCAGGAACACGCAGAAGCCGAGGGAGATCAAGTTCAGCCGCCCCGGCCAGAGGGTGGCCAAGCCCAGGGTCCACGCCACCGCGATCCCCACACTCGCCACCAGGAGCAAGGGCAGCGCGATCCGGCGCTGCACCGCCATGAGCAGCGCAGCGATCCCGAGGAAGCTCACGAGCGACGCGACCCAGGCGTCGCGGCGGAAGGTGTGCAGCTCGTCGACCTCGAGCACGGGGTTCCCGGTCACCCCCAGCTCGACCTCGGGGAAGTCGCGGCGCGTCGCCGCTACGAGCTCGCGCAGCACCCCGACCTGCGCCTCACGCTCGGCGCCACCCCGCGCGGTCGGCCGCGCGAGGAGCACGACCCGCCCGTCCCGGGTCACGATCGCGCCGCTGAAGGCCTCGCGCTGGGTGAGCCAGGCGGACCACGGGGCGACGTAGCTCGCCTCGCCGCGCAGCGTCGCGGCGCAGTTGTGGCAGAGCTGGTGCAGGAAGCGCAGGTCGTCGGCGGAGACGTCGACGTCGGCGTCGGCGTTGGCGCTCGCCAGCGCCTCGTCGACCCGCTCCGCGGTGCTCGCGAGGAACGCGCCCAGTCCGCGTCGCGCCAGCGCCGCCAGGCTCGGCGCGGACCCCTGCAGCTGCCGGTCGATCCGTCGCAGCTCGCCCAGCTCCAGGAACAGGACCGCCTTGCCCACCCAGGCCTCGGGGTCGACGCCGTGGAACACGCCCTCGAACATGTCCGGGCGCGCGCGGAGCCGGGCGCCGAGGTCCGCCAGGGCCGCCTCGGCCCGGCTGCGCTCCGGCGCGGCGGCGACCACCACCACCGCCTCCAGGTCCGGGAAGGCCTCGCGCAGCGCCTTGTAGTGGCGCAGGTAGGCGTGCTCTCCCCCGATCAGCTCCAGGCGGTCGGTGGTGATCGAGAGCCCCTGCCAGGCCCCCGCCAGGGCCGCGACGGCGGAGAGCAGCGCGGCGAGGCACACCGCGCGCGGGTGCTCGCTCAGGGTTCGGAGGACGCTGCGCACGGGCGAAGTGTAGCCGCTGGGGGCCTGCTCAGCGCCGGGCTCTCGGGGAGGGGGTCAAGTCCGCGGAGGCTGCTGCCGATAAGCGAACAGGTCGACCCTCCAGGGGTCTAGAGAGGGGTTCACCGTGCACCGTACGTTCCTGCGAGGGCTGACTGGGCTGCTGCTCGTCACGACCGTCGCCTGCTATCAGCCGCAAACCGTTCCGACGCCGGTCCCGGCGCCGACCACCGCCGCCGCGACGCCGCGGCGCGCTCCGGCGCCCGCCCCGGTGGCGCGGGCCACGACCGATCCCAGCGAGGGCCTGCCTCAGGCGCCGCGGGAGGAGACCCCCGAGGACCTGGACATGGTGCGGTTCTACGACCTCACCGCGGCCCACGGCCTCAAGGTGCACATCGACCTCGTCACCGGACGCCGGGTGTGCCGCGACCGCGCGGGGGTCAACGAGCTGGTGATCATGCCCAGCGCCGACTCGCTCACGATCAACGGCCGGCGCTACCCGTTGTCCAGCTCGATCCGCTGGCACGAGGGCGTGCTCTACCTCCCGGGCGAGGCCCGCGCGATCGTGGCCGAGAACGTGCGCCCGATCCCGGTCAAGCGCGTCGCCGCCAGCCGCGAGCTGTTCGACGGCCGTGAGCCCGGGCTCACCGAGTGGGTCCCCGCCAGCGCCCGGCGCCAACCGCGGCAGCAGAGCGTGGGCGCGACCCTCCCCGCCGCCTGGCGGGTCAAGGGCGAGCGCCGCTGGCGCTACATCGTGATCCACCACAGCGCGACCGACGCCGGCGGCGCCAAGGCGTTCCACCGCGAGCACGCCAAGAAGTGGCAGAACGGGCTGGGGTACCACTTCGTGGTCGGCAACGGGACCCACACCCAGGCGGGACAGATCGAGGTCGGCACGCGCTGGATCCGCCAGGGTCAGGGGATCGACGGCGCCCACGCCGGGAACAAGCTCTACAACCGCTTTGGGATCGGGATCTGCCTGGTCGGGGAGTTCAACCACGACAACCCCAGCCCCCAGCAGCTCGACGCCCTGCGCAGCCTGTGCCGCGTGCTCATGAAGCGCTACGGGATCACCAAGGACCGCGTTTTCGGCCACCAGCAGGTCCGCAAGGGCCACACCGACTGCCCCGGCCGCCACTTCCCGCTGGAGGCCTTCAAGCGCTCGCTCTGAGCCGACCCCACCCCGACCCACGAGCCGCGGCGTCCGCCGCGGCTCGCCGCATGTACGGGGAAGCGCGTTCCGCCCGGCGAGCCACGTGGGCTTTGCCCCGAAGGCGAGGGCCTGGGACAGACCCCTGAATCGAGGGGGCCGGTCCACCCCCTGAATCACGTCACATCCGCTCCGCGACGCGGGCGGCCAGGTCCGCGAACGTGCGCACGTCGAGCAGCTCGTAGTCCGGGACCTCGACCCCGAACTCCCGCTCCAGCTCGCTCAACAGCTCGAGGGCCTGCACGCTGTCGATCCCCAGGCCCTGGAACAGGTCAGCGTCGGCGGTCAGACCCTCCGCGGCGGGGAAGCGCCGGCGGGCGAGCTGGAGCACGCGCTGGGTCACGTCGTCGGTCATGGGCGCTCCTGGGCCACGTAGGGCAGAGGGTCGGTGCGGGCGACGAAGGCCCGGAGCGCTGCGAGCACCGTCGGGCTCTGCACGAGCTCGCAGAACGCGTCGATCTCCCGGTCCAACGCGGCGGGGTCTGGGCGCTTGAGCAGGCGCTTGGCCGCGGCGGTGGCGGCGGGTGGGTGGCGCAGGGCCTGCGCCAAGAGGCGCTCGGCCGCGGCCTGCTGCCGCCCTGCGGCCACGCGCTGGGTGATCAGCCCCGCGCGCAGGGCGGCGTCGGCGGACAGGCTGCGCCCGCTGAGCAGCAGGTCGCGGACCCAGGCCTGGCCCACGTCCCGACCCAGTCGGGTCAGGCCGCCGAAGCCCGGGACGAGGCCCAGGCGCAGCTCAGGAAAGCCGAAGCGCGCGCTGGGGTCGGCCACGAGCACGTCGCAGCACAAGGCCAGCTCGAGCCCGCCGCCGAAGACCGCGCCGTGGACGGCGCCGATCACCGGGACCGGCGCTTCGTCCAGGGCCCGGAACACCGCGCCGATCCGCACGAGGAACGCGCGCACCCGGGTCAGGGCCTCGGGGTCCTCGGCCAGGCCTGCGGCCAACCCGCGCAAGTCGGCGCCCGCGCAGAACCCGCGCTCGAGGGTGCTGACCACGAGCACGCCTCGGCAGGCGGGGAGCGCGTCGGCCACGAACCGCTCGAGCTCGACCAGGGCGGCCTCGCCCAGCTCGTTGAGCGGGTGCGTGCCCAGCTCCAGCGCCAGGGCGCCTTGGAGCGGTCCCTCGAGCTCGCGCCAGGTGAGGCTCACGCCGCGCCCTCGCCGGCCGCAGGGACCGTGGGCCCGCCGCGGTAGATCCCCTCGAGCTGCGCCTGGTAGCGCGCCAGGATCGCGCGCCGGCGGAGCTTGAGGTTCGAGGTCAAGGTGCCGTCGGCCTCGCTGAACGGCGGGCACACGTGCACCCCCTGCACGCGGCGCGGCCCGGCCACGGTCTGGTTGTAGGCCCGGACCGCGGCGTCGACCCGCTCCGCGTCGAGCCCCTCCCCGGCGACCACGGCGGTCAGGTGCGGGCGCCCGTGCCCCGCCAGGCACACATCGACCCCCGGGCCCAAGGCTTCGCGCAGGGCCTCCTCCACCGGCTCCGGCGGCACGTTGTGCCCGCTCTGGAGCACGAGCACCGCGTTCAGCCGACCGAGGACCTTGAGCCGCCCCGCCTCGTCGAGCTCGCCGGCGTCGCCGGTCTGGAACCAGCCGTCGGCGAACGCGCGGGCGCTGGCCTCGGGGTCGTCGAGGTAGCCGGCGAAGACGTGAGGGCCTCGGGTCAGCACCTGCCCCGCCTCGTCGAGCCGCAGCTCGACCCCGGGGAGCGCGCTGCCCACGTAGCCCACGCGGATCTGGCCGGGGCGGTCGAGGGTGCACAGCGCCGTCGTCTCGGTCAGGCCATAGCCTTGGTAGACGGGGAGCCCGAGGGCCTCGTAGAAGGCCTGGCAGGCCGGGGCCAGCGGCGCCGAGCCGCAGATCAGGCCCACCAGGCGTCCGCCGAAGCGCGCGCGGAGCTTGGCCACGACGGTGCGCTTCGCGAGGGCCAGGGTCCCGCGGGCCGCGAGCCCGCGCAGTCCGCGCGGCGGGTGCGCGTGCGCGGTGAGGGTCGCCTGGAGCAGGCGCGTGGCCCGCGCCCCCTTGGCGGCGACCCCCTCGATCGCCGCAGCGCGAAAGCGCTCGAGGACCAGGGGCACGTTCAGCAGGTAGTGCGGGCGAGCGGCCAGGAGCGCGTCGGGGAGCGCGCGCGGGTCCGAGAGCAGGGTCAGGGTCGCCCCGCGGCGCAGGGCGCTGAGGACCACGATCCGCGAGCCGGCGTAGCACAGGGGCAGGTAGTGCAGCGCGTGCTCCTCGCCCCAGCCCAGCCCGGTCAGCTCCGCCAGCCGCGCGGTGGTGCAGTCGAGCATGAACTCCAGGTTGCCGTGGCTGAGGACCGCGCCCTTGGGGCTCCCGGTCGTGCCCGAGGTGTAGAGCACCGTGGCCGGGGCGGCGGGGTCGAGGGGCGCCGGCGGCGTCCAGGGGGCGGGCTCCCGCGGTGCGCCGAGGTCCAGCGCCGCGGCCTCGACGCCGCGCGGGCCGTCGCCGTCGTGGAGCACGCGCACGGCCCCCGCGGCGCGGGCCAGGGCCGCGGTGGTCGCCGGCTCCTGGCGGGGGTCGAAGGGCACGAGCACGAGCCCGCGGCTCAGGCAGGCGAGGTCGGCGGCGACCCAGGCGGCGGAGTTCGCGGCGACGAGCGCGACGCGCTCGCCGGGGGCCACGTCGGCGAGCTCCCGCTCGAAGGCGCCCACGAGCCCGAGGAAGGCTCCCGCGTCGAGCTCCCGTTCGCCCTCGCGCAGCACGACCCGTGTGGGGTGGGCTTCGAGGCGGCTCCGGATCTCGCTCAGCCAGTGCGCGGTCATGCCTCGAGGATCCCCTCGAGGGCCGGGGGCAACGGCGGGAGGTAGGCGTCCCAGGTCCGCGGACGGGGGAGCCGGGGGAAGGCCGGGTAGCAGCGCAGGAGCTCGTCCTCGAAGGCGATCCCCATGGCCCCCAGGCGCACGAGGTGCTCGGCCACCGCGCCGCGCGCGGCGCGGCCCACGGCCTCGCCGTCGGCCCACAGCGCGGACAGCGCCGCCCCGAGGCGCTCGTCGAGGAAGGGCTCGTCGACGGTCAGGCAGAGCTCGCTCTGGTCGCGCTCGGCGAGCAAGTTCGCGATCCGCTCGTCCATGCTGACCCCGATCGCGGGCACCCCCGCGGGCATGGAGCACACGTGGGCGTGGTAGCGCGAGGAGACGAGCACCTTCGCCTCCCGCAGGATCGCGACCAGGTCGAACATGGGGTGCTCGTCGGAGACGAAGGTCGGCGCGCCGCCCAGGCGCTCGGAGAGCAGCTCGCAGGCCCGGCGGTCGAGGCGCTCCATGCCGACCAGGACCACGAACGCGCGCTCGCGGTAGGGGGCGACCGCGGTGCCCAGCGCGTCCAGGTAGCGCAGGAAGGCCTGCTCGTCCTGGTCGTCGAAGCGGTGGTAGTAGAGCGAACGGTAGTGGGTCGGGCTCGCCGCGCCGCGCAGACGGTCCCACACCGCGCGCCCCGCCTTGGGGCGCACCGGCCACCAGAACGGGTTGATCGGGCACACGACGAGCACGGGCTCGCCGTCCCAGCCCGCCGCGCGCAGGAGCGCGCGGGCGCGGGTCGGGGGCGCGGGGTCGAAGGTCCACGCCGTGTCGGTGCCCAGGAAGCTGCGCACCCCGAGCTCGCCGAGCACGTCGGCCGAGGCCCGGTTGCGCACGACCACGTAGGAGCCCTGGCAGGTGCGGCGCACGAAGGCGCGCAGCGAGGCGTCCATGGCCCCGGCCTCGGCGCCGTAGCCCAGGGAGAGCTTGTTCTGGGCGACCGCCATGCCCAGGGCGCCGGCCATGAGCGTGGTCAGGGCGTTGGCGAACTTGCTCTTGAACATGGAGCCTTCGCAGGCGACCACGCCGTGGTGCTTGGCGGTCTCGCCGTAGAGGAAGGCGGGGTAGAGGTCCGGGAGCTTGAGCTGGCGCACGCCAGGGAAGTAGCCGGCGGAGAGCCGGGCGTCGGAGGTCAGCGCGGTCAGGTCCACGCGGTCCTCGCCCAGGATCCAGCGGATCTGACGGATCATCTCCGCGACCCGCACGTCGGCGCCGGTGTTGCGCGTGCCGAGGTAGCCGACGAGGAGCAGCTTCAGCGCCTCGCCCGGGCGCCAGCTCGCCTCGCGGTCGCTGACCGCGTGGCGCACGCGGGCGGCCTCGACCGCGGCCAAGGTGGCCGCCTCGAGCGCCAGGTCCGCCAGCGCGGGCTGCTTCTCCAGCCAGTCGCGGATCACGGCCGCGCCGCCAGTGCCGGGCGCGGGGGCAGGGGCCGCGCGGGGTAGCGGAACTCGTGCTCGAGGGCGTAGCGGAACAGCCCGGCGCAGTAGCGCGGGAAGGGCGTGGGGACGAGCCCGGTCGCCGCGCGCACCCGGGCGTTGTCGAAGACCACGTCCCACTCGAGGTACGGCCAGAACACGTCGAGGAGCGTCGCCAGCCGGCGCACCGGGCGCGGGCCGGCCTGGGCCAGGAGCTCGAGGGCGCGGGCGCAGGGCCGGGTGAGGCGCGGGGCGAAGCGCGGGCGGCGCCGGCCGAGGGCCGCGCTGAGGGCGTCGGTGATCTCGCGGAAGCGGGGCGAGTCGGCGCCGCTGGCCAGGTGGTAGGTGTCGTGCTCGAGCCGCGGCGCGAGGTGCAGGGCGACGGTCGCGCCCCCCACGAAGTCGGCGGGGACGATGTCCAGGCGCGCCTCGGGGTCGAAGGGCAGGAGCGGTGTCTGCGCCAGGCGCACGAAGGCGCGGACCATGTCGAACTGGGTGGTGTCGGGGAAGCGCGAGTCGCCGAGGACGATGCTCGGGCGCACGATCGCGAGACTCCCCGCGGGGAGCAGCTCCCGCGCCAGGTGCTCCCCGAACTTCTTGGTGCGCGCGTAGGGGTCGAAGTCGCTGCGCTCCCACTCGATCGCGCGGTCCTCGGTGACGACCTCGGCCCGGCGGCGGCCGGCGACGGCCACGGTCGAGACCCAGGTCACGCGGCGCAGGTGCCCGCGGGCGGCGAGGTCCTGGCCCAGGCGGGCCACGGCGAGCGCTCCGCGCAGGTTCACGTCGGCGCAGGCCCGGGACGAGCGCCGGTTGAGGGTCGCCGCCGCGTGCACGATCCCGTCGACCTCGCCCAGGACGAGGGACCGGTCCTCGGGGTCGCTGGCCAGCCCCTGCGCCCGCACGTCCCCGAGCACCGGGCGGAGCTGGCCGGACTCGAGGGCGTCCCAGAAGCGCGCGGGGGCGAGGTGCAGTTGCAGGGTCTCCCACAGCCGCGCGCGGGCGTGCTCGGGGTCCCGGGCGCGGACCAGGGCCAGCACCGGCTCCTCCCGCGCGAGCAGCCCTGCGGTGACGTAGCCGCCCAGGTAGCCGGTGGAGCCGGTGACGAGGGTCGTCATGGGCGCGGGACCTCGACCGGGGCCGCGAGGCTGACCGGGCGCGCGTCGAGCTTCTCGGGACGGGTCCCCGCCAGCTTGGGGTAGATCCAGCGCCGCAGCCCGGGGAGGTGCACGTCGAGCCAGTAGCGCCGCCAGTCCAGGGCCTCGAGCCCCAGGGCGTGGCGCGCGCGGTCGCTGGGCGCGAGGGCGGCCTCCAGCGCGCGCAGGCCGTCGGCGGCGAACACGCAGTCGACGTCGAGCACGAAGGGCAGGAAGGTGTCGACCACCTCCTCCAGCTCGCCGAGGCGCCGGGCTCCGCGGCGCGCCTTGCGCTCCCAGCGACCGAGGGCGTCCTTGCCCTGGGCGGGCCAGGGCAGCGCGGCCCCGGCGGCGTCGAGGGCCTCCGCAGCTCCACGCGCCAGGGCCTTGAGCGCGGGGAGCGACGTCAGCCGGTAGCGGCGCGGGTCGCTGGGGACGGCGTCGGCGCGCCAGAGGTCGCGCCAGCTCAGGCGTTGGTCGCGCTGAGCCAGGCCGGTGAGGTCCACGGCGCGGCCCACGGTCAGCGGGTTCACGTCCGAGCTCCCGAGGTGCACCACCGCCGGCGCGCGCCCGGCGAGCAGCGCGCTCAGGCAGAGGGTCAGCCCGCGGGCGACGAGGTCCACGGGGATCGCGTCCAGGATCAGGCGCTGGTTGGCGGGGAGGTGCTTCAGCGGCCCGTCGCTCATGGCGTAGGTCAGGGGGGCCGAGGTCTGGTAGCCCTCCTTCCAGCCGGGGAAGGGGAAGCTCAGCGCGCTCTCGACGATGCTCGGGCGGGCCACGCAGGTCGGGACGTCGCCGCGCCGCGCCCACACGAGCTGCTCGGCCATGGCCTTGCTCTGGGCGTAGGCGTTGGGCCAGCCCCAGCGGTTGGCGCGGGCGTGGGCCTCGTCGGTGAGCCGCTCGCGGATCCAGCGTGCGCGCACGCGCCCGAGGAAGGCGCCGTGCTCGGCGACCGACGCGCCCAGCCGGCGGCGTTGGGCCGTGGCCTCGCCCTCGAGCTCGGCCTCGACCAGCGCCTCGTGGGAGGCGTCGAGCCAGGCTTGCTCGCGGGCGCGCCACCAGGCGAGCTCGCGGGCGGCGTCGAAGGCCTCGCCGCCCGGCGCGTCGGCCTCGACCCGCTCGGCTACCCGACCGGGGCGACGCCCGGCGACGTAGGCGGTCGAGACGTGCAGGAACGCGGCGCCGAGCTCACGCGCCAGCTCCAGGGCCGCCAGCGCCCCGTCGACGTTGGCGGTCGCCGCCTCCCGGGGGTCCGGACGCAGGGTCGTGAGCCCGGCGAGGTGCACCACGGCGTCGACCCGCCCCAGCTCCCCTCGGGCCTGGGGGTCGAGGCCCAGCCCCGGTCGGGCGAGGTCGCCCTCGAGCACCTGCAGCCGGGGGGCGAGGAAGGCGCCCAGGTCCGTGCCGTGGCGTTCGTGCAGCGACCAGAACGCGGGGGAGGTCGAGAGGAGCTGTTCCACCCGGGCGCGGGCCCCCCGGGCGCCGGGGCGCACCACGAGCAGCAGGCGCTCGACGTCGGGGACCTCGCTCAGGAGTTGGGCGACCCACACCTTGCCGAGGAACCCGGAGGCGCCGGTGATCAGGAGCCGGCGGCCGCGGAGGAGGGCAGGGGGGGAGAGCGTCATAGGCGCGCACTATAGCCGCCGGAGGGGCTGGATCAGAGCGCCTCGTGGACGGGATCCCGCCCGGAGCGCGGGTTGGCGCGCTGCCACTCTGACAGGGGCGAGCACGAACAAAACCCGAGTTCGTTCGGGTTGCGCCCGGGACGGGCTGGCCCCGAGCTTGCGTAACGCTCTGCGTTGGGCTCCCTGGAAGGGCCCGCAGGAGGCAACCACGTTCATGTTCAAGACCCTCGACCTGGGCCGGGTGTTCGGGATCGACCTCCGGGTGCACTCGACGGTGCCGCTGCTCGCGGGGCTGTTCGCGCTGCTGAACCTGGCGAGCGGCGGCCCCGGCGCCGCGGCGTCCACCCTGGCGCTGTTGTTCGCGGTCGCCCTCGCCGTGACCTTGCACGAGCTCGGCCACGCCCTCACCGCGCGGCTCTACGGGAACCCCACCCACGGGATCACGCTCTACCCCTTCGGCGGCGTGGCCCAGCTCGACCACGAGGCGCGCTCCAGTCAGGAGGAGGTGGTCGTGGCCCTGGCCGGGCCCGCGGTGAACGTGGTGCTGGCTGCGTTGAGCGCGCTCGTCTACGTGCTCGTCCCGGCGCTCCCGGGCGTCGCCACCTTCCTCTGGCTGAACCTGGGCCTGGCGGTGTTCAACCTGCTGCCGGCCTTCCCCATGGACGGCGGGCGCGTGCTCCGCGGCGGGCTGTGGCGCCTGGTGGGCTACGGCAACGCGACCCGCTTCGCGGCTCGCGCAGGCCAGGTGTTCGCGGTGGGCTTCGGGCTCCTGGGCCTGATCGCCAACCCCATGCTGCTGGTGATCGCGTTCTTCGTGTTCAGCCACGCCTCGGCGCAGCTCCGGCTGCTCGACCTCAGGGGCGGCCAGCCGCGCGGGCCCTACGTCGACCCGCGGGGCCGGGTGCACGTGCAGCCGGTGCGCGAGGCCGGCTGGCGCGCGCCGAGCGCGCCCCCGAGCTGGGGCCCGAGTCCGCGGGCGCCGGGCTACGCCCAGGTGCGGAGCCCCTCGGGGCGGCGCGTGTTCGTGGTCTGGCGACCGTGAGGCAGGGGGTGTTCGCTCCCCGAGCCTGAAGAAGAGAGGAGCCGCCAAGGCTCCGCCTCGCGGCCTCGCCTCCTGGGATCAGCGCAGGCGGTTGGCCTGGTTCCGGGCCTGCTCGGCCTCGGTCGGGCGGCCCAGGTCTTCGAGGATCTGGGCTTGGAGCTCGTAGTGGTCGGCTCGCACGCGCTGCGAGCCGGCGTTGCGGATCGCGGTGTCGATCGCGGTCTTGGCCTCCGTGAGCTGCTGCGTGCGCGCGATCCCCTCGAGCATGGGCTGCGCCAGGCGGAGGTAGCTCGCCGCGCGCAGCACGAGGGGGTCGACGGGAGAGGAGGCGCCCTTGAGGACCTCCTTCAGCTCGCCGAGCGCTTCGCGGTAGTCCGCCTCGAAGTACGCGTCGACCGCGCGCAGCTCCCCCGGCCGCCCCGTCTCGGGCCGCGCGAGCAGGAGCGGGGTGCTCGTGCGCGTCGCTGGGAAGAAGCGCGCCACGATCCGCAGTTGGCTCTCGCGCCCGGCGTCGTCCGAGACCCGGGCCTTGATCAGGTTGTAGCCGGGGGCGAGGGGGATCGGCCGGGCGGGGTCGATCGGACGGCCGTTGTGGGTCACCGTCAGGCGAACCCGGCCCTGACCCTGGAGGATCGCGTCGACGGTCACCTGGCCCTTGTCGTGGCCGCTGGGCTCGAGCTTGACCGAGCGGATCACCGGCTCGCGATCGCTGATCAGGACCGCGCGCTCCAGGAGCTGCTGCTGGCGTCCGCTGCGGTCCACGGCGACCACCGTCAGCCGGTGCTCGCGGCCCGCGGGCTCGACCCGCACCGCGAAGGGCAGCGTGGCGCTCTCCCCCAGGACCTCGCCGCCCTCGCGCACGAGCACGTTGAGGCCAGCGTAGTTGAGGGTGCCGCGGACCTCGACCAGGGTCCCGCTGATCTGGGGCAGCTCGACCTGGCCCCAGCTCCCGGGGAGCTGCTCGACCTCGGGCTTGGGGATCACGAGGGTCGGCTCGTAGGTCACGCGCTCGGTCGCCTCGTGCTTGCGCCCGCGCTCGTCGTAGACCTGGAGCAGGAACGTGTTCAGCCCGCGCCGCAAGGGCAGGGTCTGGGGGAGGCTCCCTGGCTTGAGCTGGCCGTTGACCAGGAGCTGCGTGGTCACCTCGCCGAAGCCGCTCTCGCGCACGCGCCCGGCGACCTGGACCCAGCCCTCGCGCACGGGGGTGACCTCGAGGGTCAGGACCTCTGGAGCTCGCGAGTCGACCTCCACGGTGCCGCGCGCGACGACCTGCGCCGCGGCGCCCTGCCGCTCCGCGCGGACCTCGACCGAGCGGGTCCCGGGCAGGAGGTTCACGACCAGGGGCAGGGTCATGCTCCGGGCGCGGGCGGCGCCGTCCACGAAGACCACGGCCTCGATCCCGCGCGGCACCCGGCCGCGGACCGTGAGCCGTGTGCTGGAGGTCGCGGGGAGGGGCTCGATCCAGTCCGCGGGCACGAAGGGCGGGGGCTGTGGCGGCTCGACCGGCGGGGGCGGAGGGGCGGTGGCTTCGATCCGCACGGTGTGGCGGTGGGTGGCGGTGTTGCCCGCGGTGTCCTCGGTGGCGATCACGAGGGAGTGTTCGCCGGGGGTGAGCAGGAGCTCGACCGGAAAGGTCAGGGGCTGGGGCGCCGCGCCGTCGATCGCCAGCGTCGCGCGCGCGGCGGGGTCGGCGTCGAGGAGGCGACCCTCGAGGGTCAGGGGAGAGCGTGCGCTCGCCGGCACCTGCAGCTCCAGGGCCGGGGGACGCCCGTCGAAGCGGAAGGTGCTCGTGCGCACGACCTCGAACAGCCCGCTCCCGGCCCGGACCTTGAGCTCGTGGGACCCGTCGGCGAGCTCCGCGGTGAGGCGGTAGGGGGCCTCGAGGGGGTGCTTGTCGACCCGCACCTCGACGTGCTCCGCGCCCGCGACCTGGATCGGGAGGACCCCAGCGCCCAGGAGCGCGTCGGGGGCGAACCCGAAGGTGATCCGCGGCGCCTCGGTCGGCGGCGGCGGCGCCGGCGGCTCGTCCGGCGGGGCGACGCGAAAGCGGCGCACGACCTCCACCGCGTGGCCGGCCTCGTCCATGGCCGAGAGCAAGACCTCGTGGGGGCCGGGCTCGAGGGTCAGCGGGAGCGAGAGCAGGGCCCAGCCCGCGCCGGGTTCGACCGCCTGGTTCAGCCGCGCCGCGCCGCGCACGCTGATCTGGACCTTGGAGCTGTCGCGCACGCGCAGCTCGAGGCGGGGCGGGTTGGGCAGGAGTCCGTCCTCGCTCGGGCTCGCGATCACCACCTCGGGCGGCGTGCGATCGACCCGGACCACGACCGGCTGTGTGCCCTCGACGCGGGTCCCGTCCACGAGGCCGCTGATCTTCAGGGTGTAGGTGTGCACGCCGTCGGGGAGCCCGCCCAGGAGGAACTCGAACTCGGTCCCGTCGCCGAGGTCGATCGCCTGCCCCGCGAGCTCGAGGCGCGCCCCCGTGAGCTCCACGGTGCCGCGAATCCGCACGTCGCCGTCGACCCAGGTCCCGGGCTCGGGGTGCGTCAGGATCGCGCGGGGGGCCAGCTCCCGCGCGCGCTGCTCGCGCCAGGCGCGGTAGCCCAGGGCGCCGACCGCCCCCAGGAAGGCCAGGGTCAGGACCCAGCCCGCCCAGCTCCGTCGCGGGGCCGGGGTGGCGGGCACGATCGTCGGCGCGCTGGCGACGTCGTAGCCCGGCGCGGCGGTCGCGCGCGGCGGAGTGAGCACCGTGTCGACCTCGTGGGGGGCGAGGGCGGTGCGGCTCTCGGGAGCGTCGGCCGTGACGCCGAGGGACGTCTGGGTGGGGGCACCCACGGGCGGGGGCGGGGTGTGCACGGTAGGGGTGGTGGCGGGGTCGAGCTGCGGCGGATCGGACTGGATCGTGGGGGCGGTGCGCGGGTCGAGCTGCGGCGGATCGGACTGGATCGTGGGGGCGGTGCGCGGGTCCTGGAGCGCAGGGTGCGCCCCGGTCATGAGCTGCGAAGGGGGGAGCGCGTCCTCGGGGTCGGGAGGGGGCGGGTCCTCGGGCAGCGCCTCGTAGGCGCCGGTGGGGAGGTCGGCTTCGTAGTCGGGGTCGTGCTCGGGCATGTGCGGACTCTGACGCGGCGCGCTGCCGGCGTATTCCAAACGCGCCACAGGAGGAGCTTAACCCAGCAGGGAGCGCGTCTCAGGCGCTCGGCGCCGTCGACAGTCCGCGGACCATGGCCACGAGCCACACGGTGATCGCGATCGAGACCAGCGCGGTGGCCAGGATCAGCCCGCCCACCAGCCCCAGGAGCGGCGGCTGGCCCTGGCTCAGCGCGAGCTGGACCCCGATCCAGCCCCCGGGGACGGCGAGCACGACGTAGCGCAGGGCGCTCATGATCAGCCCGGGGAATCCGCGCTGGACCGCTTCGAAGGCCGGGCGCGCGAGGACCAGGGGGCCGGCGGAGATCACCGCCAGGGGCACCCCGTAGCGCACGCCCCAGGTCGCGAGCTGGACGGTCTCCGGGCCCTTGCTGAGGAACTCCGCGAGCGGCGCGCCCACGAACCAGCACACCGGGAGCGCGAAGGCGACCCCGTAGGCCGCGGCGTAGAGGTAGCCCTGGCGCAGGCCGCGCCCGATCCGCTCCAGCTCGCCGGCGCCGTAGGCCCGGGCGACGAAGGGGTTGATCGCGACCGAGACCGCGATCACGGGCATGAGGAACAGGAGCCCCGCGCGGTGGTAGATCGCGTAGGCCGCCATGTTCGCCGTCGCCGCGTCCTCCCCGGCGGTGTGCACGAGGATCCAGTTGGCGAACAGGCTCTCGCTCGCCATGAGCACGTAGGTCAGGGCCGAGGGCACGCCCAGCTTGAGCAGCGCGCCGAGGGGGTGCTCCAGGGGCTGATGCTGGAGCTGCTCGGGGGGCAGGGCGGCCCAGGCTCGCGCGCGCTCGGCTTCCAGGGTCCGGCAGCGGGTCCAGGACACGATGAACCCGCCCAGGCGGCCGCAGGCCGTGGCGATCGCGATCCCGGTGATCCCCCAGCCGAAGCCGAACACGAACAGGGTGTTCAGCGCGAGGTTCGTGACCCCGGTCGTGAGCCCCGCGAGCATGGTGGTCTTCATGTCGTGGTGGGCCTTGACCAGGGAGTCCGGGAGCACCGACCAGAAGCCCACGGTGGCCGCCCCCAGGAGCAGGATCGGCGCGTAGATCTGGAAGTTCGCGCGGACCTTGTCGTCGACCCCGGGGAGGTGCGGCGCGGCGAGGTAGCAGGCGCCGGCGAGCAGGGCGAAGGCCGCCGCCAGCACCACCACGACGCGTCGCGCGGTGCGCAGGAGCTGCTCCAGGCGGGCTGGGTCCTTGGACCCCATGGCGCGGCTGAGGTAGGAGGTCAGGGCCGCGGAGGCGCCGACCCAGCACGCGATGAACGTGAACTCCAGGGGGAACGCGAGCCCGATCGCGGCGATCGCCGCGTCGGGGTCCTCGAGCCGGCTGGCGTAGGGCAGGTCCACCGCGGTGAGCAGCGAGCGCAGCGTGAAGCTGACGATCAGCGGCCAGGCCAAGCCCAGGAGCGACGGGGACTGGGGGGAGGAGTTCACGAGGGAGCGAGGCTACCCGATCCTGCGGGCGGAGCGATCGCCAAGGGAGGAACGTGCGGCGGAGGCGTTCGCGCCGGCGGCGTGTTCAGGCCCACCCGGGCTCCCGTGGCCTCGGGGGGGGTCCTACCGTCCCCTTCCGATCCAGGCTAGGCTCGCGCCATGAGCAGCGACGGCAACGACGCGCGGGGAGCCTGGGGCCTGTTGGCCCAGCGCGGCCCCGCCTGCAGCTTCACGGTCCCGGGCGCTGAGGAGCTGACCTGCGACACCGCGCTCCGCGACGGCGACGGCGGGCCGCGCTGGATCGTGGACCGGATCTTCCGCTTGGCCGACGGCGGGTATCTGTTCGTGCGCGCGATCGCGACGCCCCCCGCGGGCTCCGACGCGGAGGTCGTGCTGGTGCCGGCCCGCGACCCGGACGCCCTCGTCGCGAGCCTGCGCGCGCTGCGCGACCCGGGGCTCGTGGAGACCCTGGGCCGCGCCGGGATCGAGATCGGCCTCGAGCCCGGCGACGAGGAGGAGGACTGACCCCTCCGTCGCCCGCTGACGGTCCTTACGCCGAGGAGCTCGCCGCGGCTCGCCGCGCCCTGGGGGTGGGGGACCTCGAGCGAGCCCTGGGCCACGTGGGGCGCGCGTTCGAGGTCCAACCCGCCGGGACCGAGGCGCTGAGCGTCTTGGAGGCGATCGCCTCCCTCGGCCCGGCCGACCCCGTGCAGCTCGTGCCCCTGCGCCCGGGGGTGCCCCTGGGGGTGGCCCTCATGCGCGCGCAGCTCCTGGCGCGCTCGAGCCGGTTCGACGAGGCGCTGCGCTTGATCCTGGGGCTCGCCGGCGCGTTCGCCGACGTGCCGGGGTTGGAGTGGGTCGAGGGGTGGCTCGATCCGGCGGAGGTGCGGCGGGCGATCGACCCCGAGGTCCTGGGGCGCGGGCTCGAGGCGTACCTCGCCGGGGCCGAGCCGGGCGAGGAGCGCAGCGCGCGACGCGCGCGGGTCCTCGCGCTCCTGCGTCGCGTGCGAGACGAGCAACCTCAGGCCCCGCTCTTGGCCTACCTCCACGCCACGATCGCGCGCAACGTCGGCGCGCTGGAGGAGGCGCGAGGGGTGGCCGAGGCGCAGCACGCGCACGCGCCGAGCTACCTGTCCGGGGTGGCCCTGGCCGGGGTCAACCGCGAGCTGCGCAGGTGGCCGGAGGCGGCGCAGGCGCTGCGCGACGCGTTGCGCTTCGACCCCGAGGACTGCGAGGCTCAGGTCGACCTCGGGGACGCGCTGCTCGAAGGGCGCGAGCTCGACGCCGCGCGGGCGGCCTACCGCGAGGCGCTGGCGCGGGAGCCCGAGCACCCCCGAGCGCGGACCGCGGCCTGGTTCCTCGACTACCTCCTCGAGGGCGACGCCGCGGCGCTGGGCCGGCTCAAGGCCCAGAGCCACGCCGGGGACGCCCGGGCGCAGCGGCTCTACCTCACCGCGCGACCCTACGAGGTCGGGCTGCACGTGCCGGAGGGCGAGTTCTCCGAGCTCCTGGCCGAGGGCGCCTTCCCCGAGCAGGTCGAGGCCGGCGGGCTGCCCGCGCCCAGCGCGCGCATGACCCTGGATTGGGTCCGCTCTCGGGCTGGGCTGGGGCCGTCGCGGATCAGCGTCGCGGGTCCCGTGGGGCTTCCCGACGCGCGCGTGCCCCTGGCGCCGGTGCCGCACCTGCTCTGGCGCTACGCCGGGACCGAGCCGGGGCCGGCGCTGCCGCGGAACGCCGACCCCCGAGTGGACGAGGTCCTGGCCCGCTTGACCCGGCGATACCTCAGCCCCCGGCGCTGGGCCGAGGAAGCGGCCCTGGCGCGGGAGCAGCTCGAGCTGGGTCCCGAGGCCCTGGTCGGGCTCCTGGGGTCCATGGTCCACCCCCCCGAGGCCCCCGGCGGACGCCCCTCCGGCAGCCAGGTGTTCCTGCGCCAGGTCGCGGCGGCGCTCACGATCAGCGTGCTGGACACGGGCTGGGAGGGCTCGACCCGCGCCGCGGGGCTGCGCTCGCTGCTCCTCGGGCCCTGCGACTGGACCACCACCGCGGGGATCCTGGCCGCGACGTGGCTGCTCGACCGCGAGCCCGAGCACCTCGAGCCGATCCTGGCCCTGCTCACCGAGCTCGCCGACGCCGGGGGCTCGAGCCCGCTCTACCGCGGCTGCGTGGACGTGCCCCTGGTGCACGCGCTGGTGCGGGTCGAGGCGCTGCGCGAGCGCGCGCCGCAGCTCCACGCGCACCTCGAGCGCAAGCAGCTCGAGCAGCTCCGCGACCGCTTTCGCTGACGGGAGGCGGCGCGCCCGGGGCGGGCGGTCCTAGTGCTGTGCGTCAGATATTCCGGTACAGGTCGCGCAGCAATCGTCGTCCCTGGCAAGGCGTGAGGAGGGAGCAATGCGAGCCATTGTGACCGACGAACAACACAGCCAGGGGCGGCGAGGGCAAGCGAGATGTACCGGAATGTCTGACGTGCAGCACTAGTCCTGATCGTGGTAGTGGCAGGCGACCTTGTGGCCCGGGTCGCTGGCCAGCGGCAGGAGCTGCGGGCGCTCGTTGAGGCAGCGGTCGTCCTGGTCGACGCGCTTGCGCAGCGGGCAGCGGCTGGCGAAGTCGCAGCCCTGGCGCTCGTCCCCCGGCGAGGGCAGGTTGCCCTCGAGGAGCACCTTGTCCCGCGCGCGCTCGATCTTGGGGTCCGGGATCGGGACCGCGCCCAGGAGCGCCTTGGAATACGGGTGGCGGGTGTTGCCGTAGATCGCGTCGCGGTCGGCGATCTCCACGATCCGCCCCAGATACATGATCGCCACCCGCTGGGAGAGGTGGCGCACGACGGCGATGTCGTGGGCGATGAACACGTAGGCCAGCCCCAGCCGCTCCTGCAGCTCCTGGAGCAGGTTCACGATCTGGGCCTGGACCGAGACGTCGAGGGCGCTCACCGGCTCGTCGCAGAAGATCACCTTGGGCTCGAGGGCCAGGGCCCGGGCCACGCCGATCCGCTGGCGCTGACCGCCGGAGAACTCGTGGGGGTAGCGGCCCATCCAGCTCGGGTTCAAGCCGACGGTGAGCATGAGCTCGGCGATCTGGTCGCGCAGGGCCTTGCCCGACTTGGCCAGGCCGTAGTTCTTGAGCGGCTCGGCGATGATCGAGGCCACGGTCCAGCGCGGGTCGAGGCTGGCGTAGGGGTCCTGGAAGATCATCTGCAGGTCGCGGCGCACCGCGCGCAGCGAGGCGCCCCTGAGCTGGCACAGGTCCTCGCCCTGGAACAGGACCTCCCCCGACGTCGGGGTGTGGAGCTGGAGCGTGGCCCGGGCGGTGGTGGACTTGCCGCAGCCGGACTCCCCCACGAGGCCCAGGGTCTCGCCGGGGCGGAGGTCGAAGCTCACGCCGTTGACCGCGCGGATCCGGCGGACCTCGCGCTGGAACACGATCCCCTCGTAGACGGGGAAGTGCATGTGCAGGTCGCGGACCTCGAGCAAGGGCTCGGCCTTGGTGCTGACCGACGCGCTCACCGGCCCCTCCTGCCCGCTCTGCGCGGCGCTCACTCGGCACCTCCGGCCTGGGGCAGGTCGATCCGCTCGCCCCCCCGGAAGGGGAAGAAGCAGGCGCGCAGGCGGCCGTCCTGATCGGGCTCCAGCGGCGGCAGCTCGCTGCGGCAGCGGTCCTCGGCGTAGGCGCAGCGCGGGGCGAAGGCGCAGCTCGTGGGCTCCTCGGCGAGCTTCGGCGGCAGGCCCTCGATCGGGTTCAGGTGCCGGCCCACCGGGTCGTCCAGTCGGGGGACCGAGGCCAGGAGCGCGATCGTGTAGGGGTGGCGGGGGTCCTCGAACAGCGCGTCGACCGGGGCCTCCTCGACCACCCGCCCGGCGTACATCACCACCACCCGCGAGCACATGCCGGCGACCACCGCCAGGTCATGGGTGATCAGGATCAGGGACATGCCCTTCTCCGCCTGCAGCCGGCGCAGGACCTCGAGGATCTGGGCCTGGATCGTGACGTCGAGGGCCGTGGTCGGCTCGTCGGCGATCAACAGGTCGGGGTCGGTGCACAGCGCCATGGCGATCATGACTCGCTGGCGCATGCCGCCCGAGAACTCGTGGGGGTAGCTGTCGACCCGGCGCGCGGCGTCGGGGATCCCGACCCGCTCCAGCTCCTGGATCGCGCGCTCGCGCGCCTGCTCCGGAGTCACGTCCGAGTGCAGCTCGATCGCCTCGGTGAGCTGCTTCGAGATCCTGAGGAACGGGTTCAGGCTGGTCATGGGGTCCTGGAAGATCATGGAGATCTTCCCGCCGCGGACCTGCCGGATCTGCTTGTTCGAGAGCTCGAGCAGGTTCTGTCCGCGGTAGAGGATCCGGCCGCTGGTGACCTCGCCCGGGGGCGTCGGGATCAGGCGCAGGACCGTCATGTTGGTCACGCTCTTGCCGCAGCCCGACTCGCCCACCACCCCCAGGGTCTCGCCCTCGGCCACGTGGAAGTTGACGCCGTTGACCGCGTGCACCGTCCCAGCGTCGGTCTTGAACCGGACCCGGAGGTCCTCGAGCGCGAGCACGGGTTGCGTCGTGGGCTCGCTCACGTGCGGCCTCGCTGTTGGGGGTCGAAGGCGTCGCGCAGCCCGTCGCCCAGGAAGTTCATGCTGAACAGGGTCACCGCCATGGCCAAGGACGGCCAGATCAGGAGCCAGGAGCGCCCCAGACCCGCGTCGGAGCCGGCCTTGACCAGCGCCCCCCAACTGTCGAGGCTCTCGCCCTTCCACTCCACGGTGAGGCCAATGAACGCCAGGAACGACTCCTGCAGGATCACCGCGGGCACGGTGAGGGTCGTGTAGACGACCACGATCCCCAAGGTGTTGGGGATCAGGTGCCGGAACATGATGGAGGCCGGCGTAGAGCCGCTCATGCGCGCGGCCTCGACGAACTCCTTCTGCTTCAGCGACAGCACCTGTCCCCGCACGATCCGGGCCATGGTCAGCCACTGCACGGCGCCCAGGGCGAAGAACAGGACCCGGATGTCGCGGCCGAAGTTCACCAGCAGCAGGATCACCAGGAACATGTAAGGGATCCCGTAGAGGATGTCGACCACGGCCATCATCAGCGCGTCGGCGCGCCCGCCGGCGTAGCCGCTGATCGCGCCGTAGACCACGCCGATCATGAGGCTGACGATGGTCGCGACCAGGCCGACCATGAGCGAGATCTGACCGCCGTAGAGGATGCGCACGAACAGGTCGCGTCCGCTGAGGTCGGTGCCCAGGTAATGCGTGATCTCCTGCTCGGCGCCGTCCATGAGCAGACGCTTGACGTTGCGCCCCTCGATCTCCACCGAGTCGATGGGCTCACCGTCGTCCAGGAGCGAGGCGACCCTGCCGGCCTCGAGCTGGGCGGTGTAGGTCTTGACCCCTTCGGGGTCCTCCCGCACCCGGCGGAACACGATCACCCCGGAGCGCTCGCGCTCGCCGAAGGCCGCGGGCAGCGCGCCCTTCTTCTCCAGCGACAGGTCGTAGAGCTTCTCGCCCACGGGCTGGCCGTTGGAGTCGACCTCTTGCAGGTAGGTGTGGGGGCCCTCGACGTTCAGCTCGTCGAGGGGCGCGGCGCCCAAGGTCAGGCTGAGGGAGCTGATCTTGCGACGCCGCCAGGCCAGGCGGTACTCCTGCACCTCGCGGTAGACGGTCTCGAACACGAGCTCCTTGGCGTCGCGCTGGTGGTCACGCACCAGGGCCGGGCTGCCCACGGTCAGCCCGGCCAGGTTGGGGGCGTCGGGGTGGCTGAAGCCGGGAGGCTGAGCGCGGATCCAGCGGAAGCCGTAGGTCGGCGAGACCCCGATCAGGCTCGCGAACAGCGGCGCCAGCGCGCAGAGCACCGCCATGAAGCCGATCACGAAGACCGAGGCCATGGCCATGCGGTTCTTCTTCAGCCGGCGCCAGGCGTCGGCGTAGAGGCTGACGCCCTGCTCGATCTCTGTGATCTCTGGCTCGGTGATGGGGGCGGCGGTCACGAGTAGCGGATCCGGGGGTCGAGGAAGCCATAGAGCACGTCGACCAGGAGGTTGAACAGGACCAGCAGCACGCCGAACAGGATCACCGTGCCCAGCACGAGGGTGTAGTCGCGGTTGAGCGCGCTCTTGACGAACTCGTAGCCGATCCCCGGGATCTGGAAGATCTGCTCCACCACGAGCGAGCCGGTGAGGATCTGAGCCACCGCCGGGCCGAGGAAGCTGACCACCGGGAGCAGCGCGCCGCGCAGCGCGTGGCGCAGCACGATCACCCGCTCGCGCAGCCCCTTGGCCCAGGCCGTGCGGATGTAATCCTGGTTGATCACGTCCAGCATGCCGGCCCGCGTGAGCCGCGCGATCCGAGCGGCGAAGGGCAGGGCGAGGGCGATGGTGGGCAGCACGAGGTACTGGGGGTAGGGGATCGGGCCCAGCATGCGCTCGTAGCCCGCCACGGGAAACCAGCCGAACTTGAGCCCGAACACCAGGGCCAGCAGCGGACCCACCACGAAGGTCGGCACCGAGAGCCCGACCATGGCCACGGCCATGGAGCCGTAGTCGAAGTTCGAGTTCTGCCGGATCCCCGACACGATGCCGGCGGTGAGGCCGATCGCCAAGGCCACGATCATGGCGCTGAGGCCCAACACGGCCGAGACCGGGGCCTTCTCGGCGATGATCTCGTTGACCGTGAGGCCCTTCTGCTTGTAGCTCGGGCCGAGGTCGAGGGTCACGAGGCCGCCCAGGTAGCGCACGAACTGCACGGGCATGGACGCGTCGAGCCCGTACTTCTCGTTGAGCGCCTCTTGGACCAGGGGGTCCATCTTCTTCTCGCCGGAGAAGGGGTTGCCCGGCGCGAGGCGCACCATGAAGAAGCTGAGCGTGATCAACACGAACAGCACCACGGGCACCTGGGCCAGGCGTTTGAACAGGTAGCGACCCACGGCTCGCGGCTACTCCTGATCGATGGAGATGTAGCGGAAGGGGTGGGAGTCCAGCACGTTCTCCTCCCACCCGAGCACCGTGTCCCGGAGCATGCCCTGGTTCACGTAGATGTAGATCGGGAGGATCGGGAGCTCGTCTTCGACGAGGATCTTCTCCGCGGCGAGGAAGTGCTCGGCGCGCTTCTGGGGGTCGCTCTCGGCGGCGGCGGCCCGGATCAGCGCGTCGTATTCGGCGTTGGACCAGCCGGTGTTGTTGTTGCCGCCGTCGGTCACGAAGCAGTCCAGGAAGGTGTTCGGGTCGACGTAGTCGCCGATCCACCCGGCGCGGGCGATCTGGAAGTCCTTCTGGTCGACCTGGGACAGGTAGACCTTCCACTCGGTGTTGCGCAGCTTGACGGTGACGCCGAGGTTCTCTTTCCACTGCTGGACGGCCACCTCGGCGACCTGCTTGTGGGCCTCGTTGGTGTTGTAGAGCACCGAGACCTCGGGGAACCCCTCCCCGCCGGGATAGCCGGCCTCGGCCAGCAAGCGCTTGGCCTCTTCGCGGTCCTCGGCCAGGCCCTTGGGCGGCGCGTAGCTGGGCAGCTCGGGGGTGAACCAGGTCGCCGGGATCTGTCCGCCCTTGAGGATGTCCTGGGTGATCGAGGAGCGGTTCAGCGCCAGGGAGAAGGCCTTGCGCACCCGGACGTCGTCGAAGGGCGGCTTGGTGGTGTTGAAGCGATAGAAGTAGGAGCCGAGGTAGGGCGAGGCGTAGTAGTCCGGGTGCCGCTTGATCTCCTCGACCTTGGCGGCGGGCACGGCGGTCATCCAGTCCAGCTTGCCCTGGAGGTAGAGCTTGTAGGCGGTCTCCATGTCCTCGATCGGGAGCGCGACCAGGCGCTCGAGCTCGACCTCGTCCTTGGCCCAGTAGTGCTCGTTGGGGACGAGCACGATCTTGTCGTTGGGGCGCCACTCCTGGAGCTTGAAGGCGCCGTTGCCGACAATGTTCCCCTGCCGGGACCAGGCGTCGCCCTTGGCCTCGATCAGATCCACGGGGACCGGGCACAGGGTGCGGAAGGCGGCTTGGGAGAGGAAATAGGCGCAGGGGTTGGTGAGGGTCACCTGGAACGTGAACTCGTCCTGGACCTTGATCCCGACCTCACCGAACTCGGTGACCTCGCCCTTGTTGAACGCCTCGGCGTTCTTGATCGCGAAGAACATGTAGGCGTACTGAGACGCCGTGGCCGGAGTCAGGCCGCGCTTCCAGGAGCGGAAGAAGTCCTTGGCGGTGACGACCTCGCCGTTGGACCACTTGGCGTCCTTGCGCAGGGTGAAGGTGTAGACGGTGCCGTCTTCGCTGACCTCCCAGCTCTCGGCGACCCCGGGCACGGGCTCGAGGGTCTCGGGGTGCAGCGTGACCAGGCCCTCGAACAGCGCGTCCAAGAGCCGCCCTTCGGGGACGCCGGTCGCGAGGTGCGGGTCGAGGGTCTCGGGCTCGGCGCCGTTGTTGAAGGTGAACACCTGGGCCGGCTTGGCGGCGTCCTCGGGCGCGTCCGGCGTCGGGGCGTCGTCGACGGCGGAGGCGTCGTCGTCCGCAGGGGTGGGGTCGGTGCCCACGTTGCCCGTTGAGGTCTCGCCTCCAGCGGGACAGCCAACCAGGGAAAGCGCGAGCGCGGCGAGGGCGAGGGCGCTCCAGCGGGAACGGATCACGAACTACCTCCAAGCGGGGCGCTACTCTAACACCTGATCTCGGCCCTGCTCACCGCCCTTCGGGGGTGCCACCGGGTAAACTCCCGCCCATGCGGATCGTGATCGACGACGGAAGCCGGGCCTGGTCCGAGGCCCTGGCGGAGGACACCCGGCGGATCAGCCTGGGGCGCGCCCTGGACAACACCGTCGTGGTCGAGGACGCCGCCGCGTCGCGGGAGCACTGCGAGCTCGTGTGCCGCGAGGACGGCTCCTGGCTCCTGCGCGACCTCAAGAGCCGCAACGGGACCCGGCTCAACGGGCGCTTCGTGGAGGAGATCCCCGTCGAGCCGGGGGACGTGGTCGGGATCGGCGGGACCCTCGTCACCTTCACGGGGGCCGGCGGCGACTCGCTGGAGGAGGCCCAGCGCCTCGAGCGCGAGCTGCGCGAGCGGCAGGAGGCCATGGCGCACCCCGACGCGCTGGCGGTCGACCCCCTGACCGGGCTCGGGTCCTACCCCGCGCTGGTGTGCGAGCTCGAGCGCCTGACCCAGCACGGCGACCCGCTGACCGCGGTGCTCCTGGACCTCGACTACCTGGGCCTGCTCAACGACATGTTCGGCATGCGCGCCGGGAACGACGTGATCGTGGAGGTCGGGCGCGCGCTGAGCGAGGCCGTGGCCGAGCTCCCGGTGGCGCGGACCCTGGTCGGGCGGGTGGCCGGCGGCAAGTTCCTCGTGCTCCTGCCCCAGGCCCGGGCCGAGCAGGGCGCCGAGTTCGCCGAGCTGGCCCGCTCCAAGGTCGCGCAGCGCGTGCTCCCGGGGGCGTTGAGCGAGGCGACCCTGACCCTCTCGGCGGGGGTGGCCGAGGTCCCGACCGACGCCGAGACCTGGGACGTGCTCCTGCTGCGGGCCGAGGCCGCGCTCTCGAGCGCCAAGCGCGGCGGGCGCGACCGGGTCGAGCTCAGCGAGCGCGACCCCAGCCGCGACGCGGTCGAGGGCCCGGCGCGGCTGAAGCCGCTCAAGGAGACCAAGACCTCCGGGCTGTGGGCGGCGTCCGGGCTGTGGAACCCGGCCAAGCACGGGATCGAGCTCGTGGGCGACGCGACCCCCGCGCCCTTGCGCCCGCTGACCCTCAGCCACGCCGGGCAGTCGCTGCTCGGGTTCGTGGCCCAGGCCCTGGGCTCGGACCTCGAGCTCGACACCCTGCTCGAGGTCAGCCTGGGCGTGCTGCTCGAGGCGGTCGAGGGCCAGCGCGGGTTCGTGCTCCTGCGCTCGCCGAGCGGCGCGGCGCGGCTGCGGGTGCGGGTCGACCGCACCCCGGGCGCCCCCTCCAGCGGGCTCCCCAGCCAGGCCGTGGTCCGTCGGGCCATGGACGAGGGCAAGCTGGTGTGCGTCGACGACGCCCCCGAGGACCCGCGCTTCAAGGACGCTGAGAGCCTGATCCTGGCGGGGGTGCGCTCGGTGCTCGCCGCGCCGGTCGTGTTCGGCGAAGAGGTGGTCGGGCTCGTCTACCTCGACTCCAGCGCCGGGGTCGGCGCCTTCGGGACCGAGGCCCAGGATCTGGCCCTCGCCTTCTCGCGCTTGATCGCGGGGCCCGTGCGCCGGCAGCTCTTGCTGCAGGCCAAGGACGAGGAGCTCGAGCGGGCGCGCGCGGCCCTGGCCCGCAGCCAGGAGCAGGAGCTGCGCCTGCGCCAGCGCTACGACAACATCATCGGCGAGTCCGGGGCGATGAAGACCCTGTTCGGGCTCCTGGACCGGGTGGCCGACACCGCGCACCCGGTGCTGATCCACGGCGAGAGCGGCACGGGCAAGGAGCTCGTGGCCAGCGCGATCCACTACAACAGCCCGCGCCGGGGCAAGCCGTTCATCGCGGAGAACTGCGCCGCGTTCTCGGATCAGCTGCTCGAGAGCGAGCTGTTCGGGCACGTGCGCGGGGCCTTCACCGGCGCGAACCAGGACCGGATCGGCCTGATCCAGGCGGCCCACGAGGGCACGCTGTTCCTGGACGAGGTGGGGGAGATGTCCCCCAGCATGCAGGCCAAGCTGCTGCGCGTGCTCCAGGAGGGCGAGCTGCGCCCCGTCGGCGCGCGGGAGATCCGCAAGGTC
>JAWKSZ010000045.1:0-63249 GCA_041402045.1 Planctomycetota bacterium
ACGACATGGGAGCGACGCTCGCCCGCTCAGAATCGTGAACTCTGGTTTAGCGGCAGCGAACCAGCGCCTCGATCGGGTGGGGGGCCACGTCGGCCAGGCGCTTGCCCGGGGGCAGCGTGCGCTCGCTGTGGCCGTCGCACCAGTGGGTCTGCTGGATCACGGTGCCGCGGCCTTCGAGCACGGCCTCGACCTGGCGCGCGCCCCAGGCGGAGTTCGTGGTCCCCGCCGGGCCGGCGACGATCCGGCCCGTGGCGCGGGCCAGCTCCCGCGACCAAGCGTAGTGCGCGTTGACCGGGTCGTCGGTGTCGAGGAAGCCCTGGGCCTCGTAGCGGTTCGAGCCGCCGGTGTGGCAGGCGGAGGCGTAGACCTGGGCGTCCGCCGTGGTTCCCCGGCGCAGCGCCTGGGTGAACTCCCCCCAGCGCACGTGCTCGGCCACGGGTTGGTTGCTGTCGCACACCGGGCGGTTGCTGACCTGGCTGGGGCTCTCGGGGCCGAAGAAGGGGCCGTCCCAGCCGCCGTGACCCACGAACACGACGCGGCTGAGCGGGAGGTCGGCGGCGTTCTGGAGCAGGGTCACCACGTCGCAGACCGAGCCGCAGGGCTGGACCTCGGCGGCGGCGTAGCCCCGGCGCTGGTAGGCCGCCGCGACGGAGCGTGCCGCCTCGGCGAACACGCGGGTGTCGCCGGGGTTCTCGGGGTCCTGGGCGTAGACGATCAGCGCCCGCCGCTCGCGGGTCAGGCGCAGGGTCGCAGGCGGGCCCTGGGTGGCTTCGTAGGCGCCGAGGAACTCTTCGCCCGCGCGGCGCAGGGTCAGGCTGGCGCTGGGACCCTTGGGCGCGCCGACCAGCGCGCCGCTCAGGGAGGTTCCGCCGGCTCCGCGGCGGAACACGACCTCGTCCGGGCAGTCGCCGCCCTCGAAGCGCAGGCGGCCGAGGCCGCGGGCTTCCAGGCGCAGCTCGAGGCGACCCCCGGGCTGAGCCAGGATCCGCGCGCGGACCTCGTGGGTCCGGCCCTCGCGCTCGAGGCTCCCCCGAT
This sequence comes from Planctomycetota bacterium, assembly GCA_041402045.1. GTDB lineage: Bacteria > Planctomycetota > J058 > J058 > J058 > JAGQRJ01. Next base: position 1,036 of record JAWKSZ010000045.1, read on the forward strand.
ACGTGCCGAGCCAGTCGCCGGCCTCCGCCACGCACGCGCTCAGCGCGAGCGCGATCCACACTGCCTTCACCGGGCCTCCCGTCCTCGCCTGAGAGACCGCACACCGGGTGCCAACGGCCCCGGCAACGGCCTGTCCAGGCGGGACGGTTTTCGGCCGAGGGCAGCGCAAGGCCTGGCAATTGGGCGGGGTGGGCCCGGCTCGCGGCCCGCGGCCAGGGGGTCCGGTTCGCCGGGTGGCGTGGTCCTGAAACTCAAGGTCGCGCGGGAGTTCGCTGGGCTGGCCGAGGCGCGCGTGCCAGGATCCCAGTGAGAGGAACGCCGTATGGGCCTGCGTCGCGGAGAGGACCTGTTCGAGCTGGAGCAGGCGGTCTGGCTCTGGACGGCCCGAATCGGGGTGCCGATCTACGACTTCGCCTTCGAGCCCCTGCTGGCGTGCCGCCGGCCGTACCAGCGGCCCGAGGAGGTGGAGGCGGTCGCGCGGGTCGGCGCGCTGGACGACTACGCGGGAACCTACGAGGAGCTTCGTGCCGAGGGCATTCGCCTGATCCACAGTCCAGAGGCTTACCGACGGGCGACCCGGTTGCCCGAGTGGTATCCCCTGCTCGAAGACCTGACGCCCAAGAGCCTGTGGTTCTCGGAGGCCCCGGATCCAAGCGTCGTGGGGGAGGCGCTGGGCTGGCCGATCTTCATGAAGGGCGCGCGCCAGACCAGCCGGCACAAGCGCCAGCTCTCGATCATTGCCGGGCCCGACGAGCTGCGCCGCGCGCTGGACGCGTACGCCCAGGACCCGATCCTCGCCTGGCAGGAGGTCGTGTGCCGCGCCCTGGCTCCGCTGCGTCCGGTCGAGGACCCCGACCCCGAGCGGATCCCCAGCTCGTTCGAGTTCCGGAGCTTCTGGTGGCGCGGCGAGCTCGCAGGGGTCGGTCGCTACTGGTGGGAGGGGGTGGACTACGCCCTGGGCGCCGAGGAGCGCGCCGCTGCGCTCGCGGTCGCGCGAGAGGCCGCCCGTCGGGTCGACGTGGCGTTCCTGGTCGTCGACGTCGCGCAGCGCGTGGACGGCCGCTGGATCGTGATCGAGTGCAACGACGGCCAGGAGAGCGGCTACGCCGGCGTCTCCCCGCTCGCGTTGTGGCAAGAGGTCGTGCGCCTGGAGCGGGCGCGACTCGCGTAGGCCCTCCCCGGGAACCGGGCTCCACTCACTGGCCTTCAGCGCCCAGCTCGACGTACTCGTGCAGCTCGTCCGGGGTCAGACCCAGCTCCATGCAGCGCTGGCGCTGGGCCCGGTCGAACACGAGCCCCGGGGTCGCGCCGCGGGCCTCGACCAGGTTCGGACCGGTCGCGGCCAGGATCGCGATCGCGGTGCCCAGCCCGGCGGCGAACCACTTCCCCAGGCCTTTGAGCTCGGCGCGCTCGGCGTCGCCCGCGGGGTCGAGGGGCCAGTCGTGGGAGTCGGTCATGACGTTCCTCCGTTACCAGAGCCAGCGCCAGCGGCGCGGCGGCCACACCACCGCCACCACCCGCCCGCGCCAGCGCGCATGGTCGAGGCCGCCGAAGAAGCGGCTGTCCCAGGAGTTGCTCGGGGCGTCGCCGAGGACGAAGACCTCGTCGGGCCCCACGGTGTAGCTGGCGGGCCCCGCGGCGGTCGGGCGCAGGTGCCCGGCCGGGAGGTAGCGCACCGGCGGCGCGCCCGCGGGGCGCGGGCAGGGCGCGCCGTCCACGGTCAGCGCACCGTCCTCGAGGGCGATCCGCTCGCCGGGGTAGCCCACGACCCGCTTCACCACCTCGACGCCCTCTTCGTCGCGGAACTGGATCAGCCCGTAGCGCGGGGGCGGCGCGAGCCAGGTGCTCAGGCGTTCGCTGAGGATCCAGTCGTTCTCCGCGGCGCCGGCGTCGGTGGTCTGGATCGTGGGCGCCATGGAGCCGCTCGTGACCTCGCTGAACTGGAACCCGAGCTCGTAGGCCAGGAGCACCGCGCCCACCACCGCCAGGCCGCGCTCGGCGAGCCGCGCGGCGCGGCGCAGGCGCCCGCGCTCAGGCATGGACCGCCAGCTCCTGGACCGCGCGCGCGGCCTCGCGCACGAGGGTCTTCTCCAGGAGGCACACCAGCCCGTCGGGGCGGTCGGCGCGCCCCGTGCGCGCCAGGTTCACGCAGGCCGAGCGCGAGCTGCACAGCCGGCGGATCGGGCAGCGCTGACAAGCCTCGGGGAGCTCTCCCCGCCCGCCGCTGCAGGTGGGGAGGGCTCCGCGGTCGTCGCCCACGAGCCGTTCGCACGGGTACCGACGGCCCGAGGGCGCGACCGCAGAGTGATCTTCGCAGCAGGTCACCGCCTGCAGGTCGGGGCGGGCGAGGAGCACCGCCTTCGTCTCCAGCCAGCCGATCTCGAGCGCGGGGTAGCGCTCGACCCACAGCTCGCGCAGCTCGGCGATCGCCTGGGTCAGGGCCGGGGCGTCCTCGGGGCGCCAGGGCGCGCCGTAGTCGAGGGAGGGCACGAAGCGCCGCGCGCCGCGGGCGTGGAGGAAGCGCACGCCGGCGGCGAGGTGCTCGACGGTCTCGGGCCGCACGACGGTGATCACCCGCGCGTCCACGCCCCGGGCGACGAGCAGGTCCAGCGCGGCCAGCGCGCTGGCGGACGACGGGCCGCCGCCGCGGCGTGGGCGCCAGGCGTCGTGCACCTCGGGCAGCCCGTCCACCGACAGCGCGAGCTGGGCCTCGCGCTCGAGCAGCTCGTCGAGCACCCGCGCGTCGAGGCGGCTGCCGTTGGTGGTCACGTGCAGCGCGATCCGCTGCCCCCAGGCGCCGGCACGCTCCCGGGCGTAATCCACCAGCGCCCGCCCCAGAGGCCAGGCGAGGAGCGGCTCGCCGCCGAACAGCCCCAGGGAGAGCGTGCCCTCGGGCTCGAGCTCGGCCAGGGCGCGGTCGATCGCCTGGACCCCGATCGTCCAGGGCAGGGTCTTGGCGCGTTTCTCGCCCGCGTAGCAATAGCGGCAGGCGAGGTCGCACTGGTGGGTCAACACGAGGGTCAAGCGCATGCCCGACCCAGTGCAAGCCGCGATCCGGTCGCAAGTCATGCGAGGCCGAGGGGCCTGGGTAAGGATCGACCCGCTTGGGGTGCCCGGCGCTACCCGAACTGCACGCTGAGGTGGCTCAGGCTCCCGTACTCCCAGCCCTCGACCGGGAAGCTGAGCTCGTCCGCCGGGTCGCTGGCGCCGAGGGCGACGTAGAGCGGCTGGAGGTGCTCCGGAGTCGGGTGCGCGTGGCGGAACCCAGGCCGGCGCTCGACGTCGAGGAGCGCGGCCCGATCGCGGGCGACGAGGGCCTCGCGCAGCCACGCCTCGAACTCGAGGGCCCAGGGCGACGGGGCCGCCGCGTCGCTCCAGTCCAGGGCCCCGAGGTTGTGGACCGCGCCGCCGCTGCCGATCAGGAGCACGCCCTCGTCGCGCAGGGGCGCCAGGGCCTGGCCCAGCTCGACGAGCTCGAGGAAGGACACGCCGCCCGGGAGCGAGAGCTGCAGCAGGGGGACGTCGGCCTCGGGGAAGAGGTGCACGAGGGGCACCCACACGCCGTGGTCCCAGCCGCGGGCCCCGTCGGTGGCGACCCCCGGCAGCAGCTCTGCGACGCGGGCAGCGAGCTCGGGCGCGCCGGGCGCCGGGTAGGTGACCTTCAGCGCCTGGTCGAAGCCGCCGAAGTCGTAGATCAGCCCGTGGGTCTCGAGGGTCCCCAGGCGAGCCGGGGTCCGGTTCCAGTGGGCGGAGATCACGAGCAGCGCCCGCGGGCGCGGCAGGGTCTGGCCCCAGGCCGCGAGGCGGGGCCCGCGCACGGGGTCCACGGCCAGGGTCGGCGCGCCGTGGGACAGGAACAGGACCGGCAGTCGCTCCACGCCGACCTCCGCTCTCGATCCTCGCACTCGGATCGGTTCAGCCATAGGGCTGAACGCCCGGGTCCCCGGCGATTCCCCCGCGCCGGGATCTGCGCTAGCGTTCGGGCCGGAGGCCGCCGTGACCGAGACCGAGACCCCGCCGCTCTACGTGGCCGAGATCCCCCTGCGCTGGAGCGACATGGACTCGCTGGGCCACGTGAACAACGCGGTCTACTTCACCTACTGCGAGACCGCCCGGCTGGGGCTCCTGCACCACCTGGGGCTGGGCGACTATCAGGGCGAGGTGGGGCCGGTGGTCGCGACCGCGAGCTGCACCTTCAAGGAGCAGCTCACCTTCCCCGCGACCCTCGCGGTCGAGGTGCGCTGCACCAAGGTCGGGCGCACGAGCTTCACCCTGGGCTACACCCTCAAGCGCAAGACCACGGAGGGGTTGGACCCGACGCTGGTGTGCACCGGGGAGTCGGTGCTGGTGTGGGTCGACCTCGTGCGCGGCGGGTCGGTGCCGCTCCCCGACGACCTGCGTCAGGCCCTCGGCTAGGAGCCCGTTGAGATCCGCTCCGGTCTGAGGGGGCCGGCTTCGCCGACCCCCTCGATCGTCAGGGGTTGCTACGCAACCCCTGACGACTACGTTGCTCGTCGCTCACGATGCGGACATCGCGTCGCTCCTCGCGCCTTGCCGGAGCGCATTTCAACGGGCTGCTAGCCGCGCCGGGCGACCAGCGCCCGCACCGTCGCCCTGCCCATGAAGGCCCGCGCGACGAGCGCCGCGCAGATCGCCGCCGCGAGGCCGCCCAGGGCCAGGACCCCGCCGGGGCCCAGGCTCTTGGCGATCGCCGCGAAGGCCTTGGCCTTGGCGCGCCGCCCCTCCAGGTCGCCGCTGGCCGCGACGTAGCCCACCCCCGTGATCAGCGCCGTGATCCCGAGCCCGATCAAGGGCGGCTTGGCCGCCTCCCAGGGAGGGCTCGAGAGCGTCGTCTCCTCCAGGGCGGGGACCACCGTCGGCAGCCAGTCGAGGACAGCCTCGACCCCGAGCCCGTCGAGGCCCTCGACCTTGACCGCCGGAGCCTTCCCGCTCTTTCCCGCGCGCAGCGCGAACACCAGCCCCGAGCTCGAGCCCAGGCCGCGGACGCGCCCGATCCGCGCGGCCGGGATCGTCTTCTTCTGCCCCGGGCGCTTGTGCTTGAGGATCGCCCCCGGTGTGCTCCCGCTGCGGGGGCGCTCGGCGCCCAGGAACCACACCACGTGGAGCTGCTCCCCGTCGAACACGAAGTGCGTGTCCTGCTCCTGGGTGGAGACGAGCAGGGACTGGATCTCGCCGTCGCTCATGGGGGCACGGTGGCAGCGCCGCGGAGCGCGGTCAACGCGCCGCCCTGGGTCGCGCGCCGCGCTCCGCCCTCGATAATCCCCGGGGTGAGGGGAGGCCCCGTGGACGGGCTGAAGGTCGGAGAGCCGATCGAGCTGCTGCAGTTCGGCAAGCAGAAGCCTTACCTGGCGCTGCTCAAGGCCCAGGGGGGGATCAACGTGCGCGGCCACGAGCTGCGCCACGAGGACCTCGTGGGCCTGGCCCCGGGCTCCTGCGTGCGCTCGCGGCAGGGCGAGGCGTTCTTCGTGGTCCGCCCGACCCTCGCGCGCTGGGTCGAGTCCATGCCGCGCTTCGCCAAGACGATCTACCCCAAGGAGGCGGGGCCGATCCTGCTCTACGCCGACGTGTTCCCCGGCGCCCGGGTGCTCGAGGCCGGGCTCGGCTCCGGCGGCCTGAGCCTCTCGCTCCTGCGCGCCGTCGGCCCGAGCGGCGCCCTGATCTCCTACGACACCCGCGCGCGCTCGCTCAAGCAGGGCGCCGACAACGTGAAGCTCTGGTTCGGGGAGCCGCACCCCGCGCACACGATCCGCGAGCAGGACGTCTACGCCGGGATCGTGGACGAGCGCCTGGATCGGGTGGTGCTCGACGTGCCCGAGCCCTGGCAGGTCGTGCCCCACACCCGCGAGGCCCTCGTGCGCGGCGGGATCCTCTGCGCCTTCGTGCCCTCGATCAGCCAGACCCACGAGTTCGTCAACGCCCTGCGCGACAGCGGGCGCTTCGCCGACGTGCAGATCGTGGAGACGATCCAGCGCCCGTGGCAGGTCGGGCGGCGCAGCGTGCGCCCCGAGAACCAGGCCACCCCGCACACCGGGTTCGTGACCTTCGCGCGCCACGTGGAGGGACGCGGCGACGTCGAGGGCCCCGGCGAGGTCGAGGAGGCGCCCGCGGCGGACTAGTCCGCCGCGGCGAGTGCCCGGGCCTCGGCCAGGAGCGCGCGCCAGCGGGCCTCGTCGCGCGCGACGATCCGCACCCACTCCTTGAACGTGCGCCCGGCCGGGGCGAAGGGCTCGCCCTCGCCCCCGGCGATCAGCGCCTGGACCCGAGGCGCGGTGAGCTTCACGACCAGGTCCCCGGTCGGGTGGTCGCACATGCCGAGGAAGCGCCCAGAGACGCGCAGGCAGGGGAAGCCCATGAGGCTGCCCTCCTCCACGCCCTGAGTCAGGAGCTCGTCGGCCAGCGTCCAGAACAGCCCGCCGCGCTCGAGCGCCTCGCGTCGCTTCGCCATGGTTCCACCCTTGGCCGGGGATTGTAGGGCCCAGGCGCTCGCGCGCTCCCCGGACCCGGAGCTACGGTCGGGCATGAACGCACCTCAGAAGGTCCCTCTCTGTCTGCCGCTGTTCGGCGGCCTCCTGGCGGTGTTCGGCGTCGGCTTCCTGCTCTACGCGGTCATGGACCGCGGGCGCGCCCGGGCCAGCGTGGACTGGCCCAGCGTCCCCGGTCGGATCCTGGTCTCGGAGGTGGAGGAGGCCGGCCACGACATTCCTCGCACCTACGCGCCCAACGTGCGCTACCGCTACGAGGTCGAGGGCCAGACCTACGAGGGCGACACCCTCGCGTTCGCCGACAACATCAACCGCGACGAGGACTACGTCCTCGCGCGGATCGCGCCCTATCCCGTAGGCAGCCAAGCGGACGTGCACTACGACCCCGCCCACCCCGAGACGTCGGTGCTCGAGCCGGGCGTGCGCCAGGGCAGCGGGATCCTCTTGATCGTGGGCCCGTTCTTCGCGCTCGTGGGCGTGTTGCTCGGCTTCGTCGCGCCGCGGCTGCTCGCGGCCCAGCGCCGCTGAGCGCGTCGTCCCTCTGCGACCCTCATGGCCGGGGCGAGGTCGCGGTCGAGGTCTCCTCCGCCGAGCTCGCGGGCCTCATGAACCCGACCCTGTTCCCGGCGGCCGCGCCCGCCGCGCCGAGCGGGGGCCTGACCGGCGCCGTCCAGTAGCCGGCTAGCGCCGCGCCAGCCGCGCCAGGGTCGCGTCGCGCACCGCGGGGGACTGCCCGAGCACCGTGTAGGCCAGGGCCTCGCGGTAGATCCGCTGGGCCGCGCGCTCGCGCAGGAGCCCGCTCCCGGCCGCGGCGGTGACCGCCGCGTGGCCCGCCCGCGCCGCGAGCTCGATCGCGTGAGCGCGGACCTCGAGCGCGTCGCCCTGCTCCTCGAACACCGCGCGGCGGCAGGCCTCGAGTTCGGCCTCGAGCGCCGCTAGCGCGGCGGGGGCGCCGGACGAGCGGGCGGCGACGGCCGCCAGGGCGTCGAGCGCCGCCCGCGCGCAGCCCAGCGCCTGGTGCGCGCGGGCGCGCACCGAGCGTCGGTCGACCTCGGCGATCCAGCCCGGCGGCTGCAAGGCCACGACCCGCTCCCGCGGGACGAGCAGGTCGTCGAGGCGCACGTTCACCGTGCGCGTGACCTCCATGACCGCGAGCTCGGCCGGGGGCCCGACGCGGACCCCCGCCCCGTCTACGAGCGGCAGCACCGCGAACACCGCGGAGCCGTCGGGGAGCGCGGCCGCGCCCACGAACTCGGGGAAGAACCCCTGCCCGGTGACCCAGGGCAGCTCGCCCGCGAAGCGGTACCCGCCCTCGACCTCCCGCGCGGTGACCGGCGGCGGGCCCGGTCGACGCAGGTGCCCGAACCCGATCCCCAGCCGCCGCGCGCCGCTGCCCATGTGCGGCACGTAGGCCTGGGCCAGGCCCTGGGCGTCGCTGGCCGCGAGCATGGCCGCCGCGCTCTGGTGCTGGGTCTGAAGGAAGGCCAGGGCGCCCGAGGCTCGGGCCAGACCCTCCTGGAAGCGCCCGTAGTCCGCGGGGGAGACGTCGGGCCCCCCGAGCGCCGCCGGCGCGCGCAGGGCTAGCAGCCCGCGGGACCCGAGCAATCGCAGCCCCTGCTCCAGCGCCTCGGGGTCCCGGTCGAAGGCGGCCGCCCGCGGCGCGACCTCGGCGCGCAAGAACTCCAGGGTGTCCGCCAGGTCGAAGGGCATGCGGCCAGTGTAGGCCCCGACGAGCGCGTCGGGCGTCTCGTCGGGCGCCTTCGCGTGGGAGTGACACGGGTTCCGCTGTAGGGGCGCAGCTTGCCTGCGCCCATCCCTCCGCGGAACGGCCTCGCTTCGGCGGAGCCGCGAGCAGGTGGCGGTCGGGCTCGGCGGACCGTGCCTCAGCCCGGGAGCTTGCGCTGGAGCTCGGCCAAGGCCTGCTCCAGGAGCCCGAGCCCGGTCTGGAGGTCGTCCTGTCCCTTGGACAGGAGCCGCACCAGGTCCCGCGCTGCGAGCAAGCTGTTGAGCGCCGCCGCGCCCACGAGCCCGAGCTGGTCGGTCGAGACCTCGCTCGGACCGCTCGCGCGCGCGGGGCCTTCCTTGACCCGGGCGATCACCGCGTCCTTGATCGCCCCGGGGTCGGAGCCCAGGGCGATCAGCACGTTGTGGGCGGCGCTGGTCTTGTCGGCGAGCAGGCTCAGGAGCAGGTGCTCGGTGTCGACCTTGTCGTCGCCGGCGACCGCGAGCGCGCCGTCGAGCACCTGTTGCCCGTCCGCCGAGGGCAGGAGCGCCCCGTCGGGGACGGCCCCCTCGGGCGGGGTCAAGGCGCGCACCGCTTGCGCGGTGTAGTCGAGGGTCAGGCCCTGGTCGCGCAGGACGCGCCCGGCGAGGCCCCGGGGCTCCTCGAGCAGGGCCAGGAGCAGGTGCACGCTCCCGATCCAGGCGTGCTGCAGGCGGGTCGCGTGCCGGTGGGCCAGGCCCCACACGCGGTGGGCGTGGTCGGAGTAGCGCTCGTCCACGAAGGTCCTCCTTTGGCGGGGATCTTACGCGCTGAGCCGCCTGCTAGAGTCCTGGCCATGAGCCTGCCCACGGAGACCCCGCCGCCGAGCGGGCGCGCGTTCCTCCTCAAACTCCTGGCCGGGCCCGCGCTGGCGGCGCTGGCCGCCGGGGCCGCCTCGGCGCTGGGCGCCCCTGGGCAGGCCGCGGCCATGGCCGCGGTCGCGGCGTGGATGGCCACCTGGTGGGTGACCGAGGCGCTGCCGATCCCGGTGACCGCGCTCCTGCCGCTGGTCCTGCTCCCGGTGTTCGGGATCGAGAAGATCGGCGCGGTCGCCCCGCACTACAGCGCGTCGGTGATCTACCTGTTCCTGGGCGGGTTCCTCCTGGCGCTGGGGCTGCAGGCGTCGGGGGTGCATACCCGCCTCGCGCTGTGGATCGTGAGCGTGGTCGGCGACCGCCCGCGCCGGGTGGTCCTGGGGTTCATGCTCGCCTCGGGCTTCCTCTCCATGTGGATCTCGAACACGGCCACGGTCATGGTCCTGCTCCCGATCGCGCTCTCGGTGCTCGAGGCCGTGGGCGGCAAGACCCCGGGGGACGACGGACGGCTCGGTCGGCTGGGGGTCGCGGTCATGCTGGGGATCGCCTACGCCGCCGACATTGGCGGCATGGCGACCCTCGTGGGCACGCCCCCGAACCTGTCCTACAGCCGCCAGCTCACCGTGCTGTTCCCCGACGCCCCGGCCCCGAGCTTCAGCGAGTGGCTGCTCCTGGGGCTGCCGCTGTCGACGATCTTCCTGGCCCTGGGCTGGCTGCTCCTGACCCGGGTCGCCTTCCGCCTGCCCGACGCCCAGCTCCTCGGCGGGCGCGCGGCGATCCAGGACCTGCGCCGCGCGCTGGGCCCGCTGCGCCGGGACGAGGTCGTGGCCTCGGTCGTGTTCGGGCTGACGGCGCTCCTGTGGCTGACCCGGGGCGGCGACGCGATCCGGGGCTGGGGCCAGTGGTTCGAGAAGGGCTACGTCGACGACGCCTTCGTGGCGGTGCTCATGGCGATCACCCTGTTCGCGTTGCCCTCGAAGGATCGCCCGGGGGAGCGCTTGCTCGAGTGGCGCATGGCCAAGGAGCTGCCTTGGGGCATGCTGCTCCTGTTCGGCGGCGGGTTCGCGCTGGCCGCGGGGTTCAAGACGTCGGGGCTCTCGGCCTGGGTCGGGAGCGGGCTCCAGTCCTTCGAGGGGGTGAACCCGTTGATCGTGGTCGCCTGCGTGTGCACGCTGTTGAGCGGGCTGACCGAGCTCACGAGCAACACTGCGACCACCGAGCTCGTGCTCCCGATCCTGGCCGAGGCGGGCAAGGCGCTGGGCACCGACCCGCGCGTGCTCATGATCCCGGCGACCTTGTCGGCGAGCTGCGCGTTCATGATGCCCGTGGCCTCGCCGACCCAGGCGATCGTGTTCGGCTCGGGCTGGGTCCCGATCAAGGACATGGTCCGCGCCGGGATCTGGTTCAACGTGCTGGGGGTGATCCTGGTCGTGGTCGTGTTCTGGGTCCTGTGCGGGCCCGCCATGGGGATCGACCCGTCCCAGGCCCCCGCCTGGGCGCGCTGAACGCCGCCGCGGGCGCGGTCGGGGGGGCCTGCGATACAGTGCACTGCGGAGGCCCCTTCGAGTGAGCGCGAACGACTACGTCGACCTGACCCCCAAGTGCAAGTGCGGCTTCGCCTACAACCTGCCCGACGCGACGGCGTGCCGGCAGTGCGGTGCGCCCTACCCGCCCAAGGGGAGCAAGGCCGCCCGCGCGCGCGCCATGGCGCGGGGGGAGCTGCCCGCGGGAGGCGGTCAGCACGAGCCGCGAGGCGGCGCCGGGCGCACCCACCTGCTGGTCGCCGCCGGCGCCGAGCACGCGCTGACCCCGGGGCAGGTGTTCACGATCGGGCGCAGCGAGGACTGCTCGCTCTCGATCCCCTCCAAGCGCGTGTCCCGCCAGCACACGGAGGTGTCCTGGCGCTCGGGGCTCCCGGTGCTGCGCAACGTGTCGTCGACCAACCAGACCAAGGTCAACGGGCGCTCGATCAAGGAGCACGAGCTGCGCGACGGCGACGAGATCCAGATCGGGCCCTACGAAATGACCTACCGCGAGGCTGCGCCCGGGGCAGGAGAGCCGAGGCCGTCGCCGACGACGGGCGCACGATCGTGGACGAGGGTCAGGCGGTGGCGGGGAACCTGAACCAGTTCAGCCTGGCCGACCTCTGGGCTCCTTCGAGCAGCAGCAGAAGACGGGCACGATCGAGATCTCCACCGACGAGGACGACGGGCAGATCGTGGTCGAGAACGGCGCCTTCGTCTCGGCCAGCTTCGCCAACCAGACCGGCGAGGCCGCGGTGCTCTCCATGCTCGGCCTGGACGAGGGGCTGTTTCAGATCTCCAACGAGGCCAAGGCCGCGCCCATGAAGATCATGCGCAGCTTCGACTACCACGCCTCGGGCCCGGGCCGCGCGCGGGACCTCAAGCGGATCAAGATCTCGGAGCTGATCGCCCGCGGCCGGAAGCAAGAGGCGGAGCGACCCACGACCCGCCAACCCGCCCGCGGCCGCCCCGCGGCTCTGGGGGCCGCGCCCCCCGCCCGCCGCCCCGGCCCCGCCCGTCGGCGTCCGCCCCTGCGCGCCCGGCCGCCCTCCGCGGCCGCCCGCCCCGACGCCCCCGCCGCGGTAGGGCGCGCCGGAAGGCCGTGGGTGCGACGACGGAGTCTCTTCGGATCCCGCACGGTGTCGCACTCCAGAGGTAGGGGCGGGGCTTGCCCGGGCTTGCCCCAGGCCCGGCGAGCGGCGACGTTGCGAGCGGCGGTCCCTGGCGCGGTGCGCCCGGCGAGCGGCGGTCCCTGGCGCGGTGCGCCCGGCGAGCGGCGGTCCCTGGCGCGGTGCGCCCGGCGAGCGGCGGTCCCTGGCGCGGTGCGCCCGGCGAGCGGCGGTCCCTGGCGCGGGTGCGCCCGGCGAGCGGCGGTCCTGGCGCGGTGCGCCCGGCGAGCGGCGGTCCCTGGCGCGGTGCGCCCGGCGAGCGGCGGTCCCTGGCGCGGTGCGCCCGGCGAGCGGCGAAGCCGCGAGGCGCAGCCGGACGCGAAGCGGCCGGCGAGCCCTTGGGGGTGAGGCCGAGGGGCTTTGCCCCGAGGCCGAGGGGGTCTGGGACAGACCCCCTGAAACCAGGAACGCACCCGCCGGGGCGACGAGCCACCGACGGGTGCGTAGACGAGGTTCAGGTGAGGTGAGTGGCTACTGGAAGGCGGCGCCCTTCTGGATCCAGTTGAGGAGCACGTCGTAGGGCTGCGAGCCCACGTCGAAGACCTTGACCGGGTGGCCGTTGCCGGTGGCGCGGCGGAGGAGGCTCGAGCGGGCGGGGTCGCCGAGGTTCACCTCGTCGAGCACGCTGCGGTAGTCGGCGGCGTCGTTGGCCAGGTTGCGCGAGAGGCGCATGTCGTCCTCGGAGACGTGGCAGCCGGCGCAGCTCTGGATCACGGGCTTGGCGTCCACGAGGTAGGTCGGGTTCGCCGAGAGCGGCGGGGGGCCCTGAGCGGCGGCGCCGCCGTCGAAGATCGCGCCGCCGGCGATCCAGGCCAGGACCAGGTCGTAGTTCGCCGAGCCCACCGGCCAGATCCCGCCGCCGGCGTGGCTCACGCTCGCCGAGCCCTTCTGCAGCAGGTTCGAGGCGGCCGGGGCGTTGAGGTCGACCTGGGCCAGGGTCGCCTGGTAGTCGGCCATGTCGTTGGCCAGGCCCGAGGAGAGGCTGTAGCCGGTCTGCATGGTCGAGTGGCAGGCGACGCAGCTCGAGAGCGCGCCCTTGACGCTGGTCAGGTAGTCGACGACCGCGCCGCCGGCGGGGGGCGGGGTGGCGCCGCCCTGGGCGGGGGTCGAGCCCGCCGCGCTGGCGCTGCGCACCAGGACGATCGCGCCGCTCGCGTCGCGGGCGCCGATCACCAGGGTCGCGGCGTCCTTGGCCAGGAGGCTGAAGATCCCGGTGGTCGCGGGGAGGCCAGCCTCCTCGGGCCAGCCGCCGTTCGAGTCGCGGTAGACGAGGCGCCCGCTGGCCAGCCCGGCATACAGGGTCTGGTCTTGCCAGGCGAGGCAGGTGGGCGCGTCCTGGGCGAAGTTCACCAGGGTCGCGAAGGAGGCGCCGTCGCTCGTGGCCAGGATCGCGCCGGCGATCGCCGCGCCGCTGGCGAGGTCGAAGGTGGCCACGCTCACCGCCAGCAGCTCGCCGCCGGTGGGGTCGGTGACCACGAGCAGGTCGGTCACGCGCTGAGCGGCGCCCGGGCTCACGGGACCCGCGGGCAGGGCGCGGGCTTCGACCGCGCTCCCGGCCACGCGCCGCAGCCCGGCGAGGCCGCTGTCCTCGGTGACGCCGACCCAGGTCTCACCCTGGAACCCGACGGCGGCGGTGGGGAGGCAGCTCCCCAGGCTCGCGGTCGAGCTGGCCTGGCCGTTCGCGTCCAGGGTCCAGAGCTCGCCGGCGAGGCCGGCCCCGCCGACGAGGGCGACCACGCTCCCCGAGACGGCGTCCACGTGCAGCTCGTCGAAGGCGGTGTCGTTGACCAGGGTCCAGCTCCCGACGCCGTTCTGCTCGCTGCGCAGGTAGAGGTCGCCGGTGCCTTCGCCGGTGCCGAGGAAGGTCGCCGCCACGCTGGTCGCGCGGGCGGGGAGCAGGGCCTCGTCGGTCGTCTGCCCGCTCACGAGGAGCGCGCGGTCGGCGGAGATCCCCAGGAGGTCGCTGCCGTTGGGGGCGATCGCGAGCCCGCTGACGGCGTCGTCGGGGTTCGTCCCGGCGTTCAGGCTCTGGAAGGCGTAGCTCCCGGCGCGGGTCGGGGTCGGCAGCGCCGAGGTGGTCTGCGCGCTGCTCGCGGTGGTGGGCGCCGAGGTCGAGCTCGAGCCGCCGCCGGAGCCGCCGCCGCAGCCGGCGAAGCCGACGGCGAGGGACACGGTCACGGCGGTCAGGGACAGGCCTGGGAGCAGGCGCTCGAGGTCGGGGGTCATGGGGGGCGTCCTTTCTCTCGTCGACCGGGGTCACTCACTCGCGCGATCGACACCCCCTAATGAAGGACCCCCCCGCGCTTACCACGGGAATTTCGAAGAAAACCCGTGGAGATCTCGAAGTCGAACTCAGCGTGAGGGTTAGCCCCCCGTCGCGAGCCGGCTCGAGCAGCTTCGGGCCGGGTGGGGCGCCGACCGCAGGGGCGGGCAGGGGCGGGCGAGCTGCGGGCTGAACCGGGTCTAGCGGGGCGCGGCGGCCGCGGGCAGCGCCACGCGGTCGAGGCTCGCGCGCACGTCGGGCTGCTGCCGGGCGGCGGGAGGCACGTCGTTGACCAGGGCCAGGAGCGCCTCGCCCCCGTCCCGGGTGGGCTGGACCACGACCTCCGAGACCCGACCCCGGTCGCCGGCGCGGGGCGCGAGGGCGGTGACCTCCTGGGTCGCCACGTCGATCGCGCTCACCCCGCCGGCCTCGGCGTTGGCGGCATACAGGGTCGCGCCGTCCTGAGAGAGGGTCAGCTCGCGGGTCGAGTTCCGCGCCGCGGCGCGGGGGAGGGTCACGTCGTCCACGAAGGTCCGGGTGCGCAGGTCCACGCGGTAGACCCGCGCCTGCTCCAGGGATCCGACGTAGGCCTCGAAGCCGCCGGGCTGGACGGCCAGCGGGCCGCAGGGGTCGGGCACCCGGCCGTCGGCCAGGCGCTCGGGGAAGGCGATCGTGTCCAGGCGTCGCGCGCTGCGCACGTCGATCACGTCGATCGAGGCGCCGGTCTGCCCGAAGCTGCCGGTGTTGGTCACGAACAGCAGGTCGCCCACTCGGGTCAGCCCGGTGGGGTTGAAGGCGCTCGTGCGCAGGAGCGCCAACGGATCGAGCTGGCGGGCGAGGGCGTCGAGGCGCAGCGCCAGCACCACGCCGGGGTTGTGGTCGCCCTCGGCGTCGAGGTTGGCGGCGCAGAGGAACAGGGTGTCGCCCACGACGGTGGTCCCGGTGACCTCGGTCAGGCGCAGGGGCCGCTCGCTCACGTCCACACCCTGGCTGTTGGTCGCGCCCGCGGGCCAGGTCGCGCTCAACGCGCCCACGTCGAACCAGGTCACGTCCTCGGCGGAGCGCGCCTCCCGCGGGTCGAACAGCGCGATCCCTTCGAACCCGGCGCCCTGAGTGGGGAGCAAGGCCAGGTCGGCGCTGACCAGCTCGAGCTCGCCCACGCCGCGCGCGCGACCGAGGGGCTCGGGGAACAGGAGGAAGGCGCGCACCAGGCTCGGGCGCTCCCCCGAGGTGTCGAGCACGCGGAGCGTCCCGTCGGACTCGACCACGTAGAGCAGGTCCGCCAGGGGCTCGGCCTTGGCGTCCTCGATCGAGGCGTCCGCCCCGAACTCGACGAAGGCGTCGCGCTGGACGCTGGCCCGGCGGCTCGGGGTCGAGGCTGGGCCCGCGGTCGTCCGGGAGGGGGCCGCCGAGGCGCTCGCCGAAGAGCCCGAGGGCGCGTCCAGGGTGGCGTCCGCAGACGCCGCCAGCAGGACCTGTTGCGCGTCCGGGGCGGAAGGCGTGGACGCCGCGGAAGTCGATCCTGGGCCAGTGGTTACGGCGCTGTGGCGCGGCCCCTGGGAGCACCCCGCGACCGCGAGCCCGACGAGCCCGACCAGACCGATACCGTGGACCTTCCCTCGACCCATGTGCCTTCCCAGAGGCACTAAGAGCAATTCCCGCGCCGGGCGTAACCGACTCTGTCACGGTCCGGCAAAAGGCCCATGGGACCCGGGCCGCGCACGCCGTGCGCGGCCCGGGTGAGACGGTCGGCGCCCCGGCGCCGACGCCGCCGCAGAAAAATCCGCGAAGCCTGTGATAAGCGGCGGGGGGACGCCCATACTTCACCGTGAGCTGTCCCGATCTGCCCCCGAGCACGGCCTTCGCCGCCGAGACCCGCGCCTTCCGCGGGCACGCGGCGGGCTGCGCGGCGTGCGCCGCGCGGCTGGCCGAGCTCGAGCGCGTCGAGCGCGCGCTGGGGGAGGCCCTCGGGTCCCGGGACGTGGCGCCGCCCTGCCCGCCCCCCGAGGCCTTGCTCGACGCGCCCAGCCCGCGGGTCGCGGCGCACCTCGTGGAGTGCGCCGACTGTCGGCACGCGCTGCGGGCGGCGCGCGCCGTCGCGGTGGGCGTGGGCAGCGCCTGCGTGAGCTGGGGGCCGGCGCTGCTCTACCCCCAGGACGACGCCGGCCACGAGCTCCTGCGCGAGGCCGAGGCCCACGCCTGGAGCTGCGCCGCCTGCGACGAGGCCTACACCGCGCTGCGCTTCAGCGAGCAGCGCCTGGCCGAGGCCGTCCTCGACGCCGACCCCGCGAGCTCGCCCTGCCCCGAGCCTGGAGAGCTCCTGGACTGGGTGGGCGGACCGCTGACGACGGCGCAGGCCGAGCACCTGATCGGCTGCGCCGACTGCCGCGCCGACCTGCGCCTGGCTCAGTCGCTGGGAGGCAGCGCCCCTGCCCCCCGCCCCCCCGCGCCCGCCTCCCCCGCGCGCCGCCCACCCTGGATCGGCGGCGCGCTCCTCGGCGGCGCGCTGCTCGTGGCCGCTGGGGCGACCAGCCTGCTCCTGGGCAACGGGCGCACCGCCCCGCCGAGCTCCGGCGCGGACCCGCACCTCGACGCGCCGTCGGCGGACCCGCGCCCGGCCGGCGCGCCGCGCGGCGACGCCGCCGCCCCTGCAGGCCAGGGCGCCGAGCGCGGCCGCGAGGGCGCCGACGGCGCGGCCCCTGGCGCCGGGCCCGCCGACCCCGAGGCGCTGCCCCTGCCTGGCGACCTGACCCGCCGGTCCCCGGACGACCTCACGCCGCTGCGCCCCGCCCTGGACGGTCCCGAGCGCCGCGACGGACTGGCCGCGAGCAACCCCCTCGAGGGCGGGCTGCTCCGCGGCGAGCGGCCGAGCCTCGCCGACGACGACCGCGGCGCGCTGACCGGGGAGGTTCCCGCCCGCGACCCCCGCGCGACCCCCGACGCGACCCCTCCGCTCGTGCGCCTCGAGGTCCTGGCGGCCTCGGGGGTCGAGGTCCTGCTCCCCGACGAGCGGGTGTGGACGGCCCTCGCCCCCGGCGGCCTGGCGTCGGGCTCGCGGCTGCGGACCCACGACGCGCCTGCGGCCCTGGAGGTCGCCGGCGCGCGCCTGAGCCTCGCGCCCCAGTCGCGGCTGACCCTCACCGAGGAGCTCGTGCTCAAGACGGGGCAGGTCTACGTCGACGGCCAGCTCGCCCTGAGCCACGCCTTGTGCCGGGTCGAGTTCGCCGGGCAGGGGCTGCTCGAGGGCGTCCCCGGCGAGGTCGCGGTGGCCCTCGTCGCGGGGGTCGCGGTGTGCACCGACGACCGCGGCGTCAGCGTCCAGTTGCGGCCCAGCGAGGTCGTGCGGGTGAGCGCGACCTCCGGGCTGCGCGCGCCGGAGGGCTTTCCCCCCGAGGCCGGGACGCCGGCGCCGCCGAGCTGGGCCGAGGAGGCGCAGGCCGCGCTTCCGCCTCCGGGCCCGACGCCTCCAAGCACCCCCCTGGACGAGGACGACGACGACCGGCGCATGGGCGGCCACGACGACGACGACGACGACCGGCGCCGCAGGGACGACGACGACGACGACGACGACGACCGGCGCCGCAGGGGCGAAGACGACGACGACGACGCCCGGCGCCGCATGGACGACGACGACGACGACCGGCGACGCAGGGGCGAAGACGACGACGACGACGACGACGACGACGAGCGGGAGGACGACTAGCCCGTGAACCTCCACCCGAGAGAGCCGGGGGCCCGGTGAGCGCGGGCGCGGAGCACTCGCCCGACGAGCGGAGCCTCGTGGAGGCGCTGATCCGCAACGACGCGGCGGCGTGGGACGTCTTCGTCGCGCGCTACGAGCCCCTGGTGCTCGGGGTCGCGCGGCGCACCCTGCGCGAGTCCGGGGCCAGCGACGCCGACGGCCTGGCGCGGGACGTGGCCAACGACGTGTTCGCGGAGCTCCTCGCCGACGACCGCAAGGCGCTGCGCCGCTTCCGCGAGCCCTGGTCCTTCAAGGGCTGGCTGGGCGTGGTCGCCGCCCGGCGCGCGCGCCGGACCCTGCGCGCCACCTGGCGGCATCCCGAGGAGCTGCCGGCGGCGGTCTCCGCCCGCGGGCGGACCCCCGGCTCCGAGCTCGGGCAGATCGAGGAGGCCGACAAGGTGCGCGAGAGCCTCGACGCGCTCAAGCCCGTCGACCGCCTCGTGCTCCAGCTGTTCTACGAGGGCGAGCACTCCTACAAGGAGATCGCGGCCATGACCGGGCGCAGCGTGAGCGGGGTGGGCATGGTCCTCACCCGCGCCCGCGAGCGCCTGGGCCGCCTCCTCGCGCGCGAGGCCTGAGGCCTACTCCGACCGAACCTTGGCGCGCAGCGTCGCGCACAGCTCCTGGACCCAGGTCAGCGAGGGGTCCAGGGCGAGAGCGGCCTCGGCGTCGGCCAAGGCCTCGCTCGAGCGGCCGAGGGTGGCCTTGGCCTGGGCGACCTCGCCGCGATACTCCGCGGAGCGTGGGGCCCGGCGCGCGGCCTGCTCGAAGTCGGCCAGCGCCTCCACCTGCCGGCCGAGGGCGGCGCGGGTCGAGCCGCGCTGCCGCCAGGCCTCGGCGGACGCCGGGTCGAGCTCGAGCGCCCGGTCCAAGGCGGGGAGGGCCTCCTCGTAGCGCTCGAGCATGACCAGGATCGCGCCCCGGCTCAGCCAGGCCGCCGAGTCGCGCGGCGCGAGCTCGAGGGCGCGGTCCAGGTCGAGGAGCGCGGCCTCGGCCTCGCCCAGCCGCGCCTTGGCGACCCCCCGGTTGGCCCACACCTGCGCCAGCGAGGGGTCGAGCTCGAGGGCGCGGTCGTAGTCGCGGACGGCGTCTCGCGAGCGGCCCAGCTTGGCCAGGCACAGCCCACGCTCCGCCAGCAGGCCGGGGGCGCTCGCGCCCAGCTCCAGCGCGCGCCCGAGGTCCTCGATCGCCTGGGGGAGCTGGCCCAACTGACTGTGGAACACACCGCGGTTGCCGCGGTGGATCGGGTCCAGGGGGTCGAGCTCGAGGGCGCGGTCCAGGTCGGCGAGCCCTTCGCGCAGGCGGCCGAGCCGGCCCTTGGCCACCCCGCGGTTGCCCCAGGCGGTGCTGCGCTGGGGGTCGAGCTCGAGGGCCCGGTCGTAGTCCGCGAGCGCTTCCTCGTGCCGCCCGAGGTGGGCCTTGCACAGCCCGCGCTCGTCCCAGGCGGAGGCGTCCCTGGGGTCGAGGCGCAGCGCAGCGTCGAACACGGGGAGCGCCGCCTCGGACCGCCCCTGGCGACTGAGGGTCAGCGCGAGGGACAGGCGCACCCCGGCGTCCTCGGGGGCGAGGGCCACGGCGCGCTCGAGGGCGGCCAGCCCGTCCTCGACGCGGCCCAGGTGCAGCAGGCAGCGCGCGCGCTCGCGCTGGATCTGGGGGTCTCCGGACGCCAGCTCCTGCGCGCGCTCGAAGTCGGCGAGGGCCAGGGAGTAGCGCTCGAGCTCGACGTAGGCCAGCCCGCGGTGGAACCAGTCCAGCGCCTCGTCGTCGTCGAGGGCCAGCGCTGCGTCGAGGTCCTCCAGCGCCGCCGCAGCGCGGCCCAGCTTGAGCTTCGCCACCCCCCGGTTGGCGAGGGCCTGGACGTCCCGCGGGTCGAGCTCGAGCGCGCGGTCGTAGGCCGTGAGCGCCTCCTCCGGACGCCCCAGCAGGGCGCGAGCGTAGCCCAGCTCGCGCCAGGCATACGCCACCTGCGGATCGAGCTCGAGCGCGCGGTCGAGGTCGGCGAGCCCTTGCAGCGGGCGCTCGCTCCAGGCGCGCGCAGCCCCGCGGCAGGCCCAGGCGTCGGCCAGGGTCGGGTCGAGCTCGACGGCCCGCTCGCAGGCGAACAGCCCCTCCGCCACCCGGTCCAGGCGCACCAGCGCCAGTCCGTAGAAGGCCCAGGCGCTGGCGTTCGCAGGCTCGAGCGCCTGGACGCGCACGAAGGCCTCGAGGGCGAGGCGCTCGTCGTGCCTCCACACGGCCTCGCGCATGCGCTGCACGTACTCCGCCGCGCTCGCCTCGACGGGCACGAGCTCGACCCACGGCTCGGCGGGGGCGGGCGCCGGCTCGGCGACGACGGCCGCCGCGGCGGGGGCCAGCGGCTCGGCCTCCCCCCGCGCGCGGGTCAGCGCCCACCCCGCCGCGCCCACGGCGACCAGCCCCAGCCCGGCGGCGGCCCACGCCGCGGGCGGGACCCGACGGCGACGCTGCGCCAAGGCGGCTTCGAGGGCCAGGGCCATGCCCCCGGCGTGGGGGAAGCGCTCGGCGGGGTCCCGAGCCAGCGCGCGGCGGAGCACGGCCTCGACCCCCGCGGGCACCGCGACCCCCAAGGGCGGGAGCGGCTGGCGGTGGCGCGTGAGCAGGACCGCGAGGGTCGTCGTGGGGAAGGGCAGGCGCCCGCTCAGGAGCTCGAACACGATCACCCCCAGGGACCACACGTCCGCCGTGGGCGCGGGCTCGACCTTCGAGAACTGCTCGGGGGCCATGTAGGCGGGGGTCCCGAGCCCGTGCCCCGTCTGAGTCAGGCGCTCCTGGTCGAGGCCGATCGAGATCCCGAAGTCGATCAGGCGCACCCGGCCCTGCGCGTCGACCAGCACGTTCTGCGGCTTGAGGTCGCGGTGCACGACCCCGCCAGCGTGGGCCACGTCCACCGCGCGCACGAGGTCCACCGCCAGCGCCAGGCGGCGGCCGAGGGAGAGACCCTGGGCCGCGCGGTCGAGGGGCACGCCTTCGATCAGCTCGCACACCAGGTAGCCGACCCCGGACTCCACCCCCCAGGCGTGGACCTTGACCACCTCGGGGCGGTCGAAGCGCGCGAGGAGCTCCGCTTCGCGCAGGAAGCGCGCCAGCGCCGCCGCGCCCTGGCGCGCGCAGAGCTTGACCGCCACCGCGCGCCCCGCCGCGTCGCGCCCGCGGAACACGTCGCCCATGCCGCCCTGGGCCAGGGGGACGAGGTCCCGCACACCGGGGACGACCGGCGGTTGCGGCGCGGGGTAGCTCACGAGGCGCTCGGGGCGGGCATGGGGCTCCAGGACCCGCACCCTAATCGCCCGGCCAGGTCCGCGCGAGCCGACCGCGAGCGCGGGGCGGAGGCGCCTGCTACTCCGAAGGGCATGAGCGTCGACACCCAGGCGGGGGCGTGTCCCCACTCCTGCACCTACGGCGACGGGTTGACCCTCGTGGATTCGCGGCGCTGGTGCGAGGAGCTGCACGCGCTCAACGCCGACCTGCTGTGGCCGGGGGCCCTGGCGCCGCTCGAGCGGCGCTCCACTGCGTCACCTGCGGAGCGCGCCGACCTACCGGCTGCGACGCCGCCGGATTATTCCCGCGGGGATCCTGGCGCAGGCGGCTAGACTCGTCTCGGCGCAGACGCCGTTCTTCGTGCTCTGCGTTGGCTCCGGCATCACTGTGGCGTGCTCTGGCCTCCCCCTCGACCACACCGAGCAGGCCCCATGCCGTCGACGAGCCGGGACGTCCCGTCCCGATCCCCCGAGTCTCGCCTGGTCCAAACCCTGGAGCTGCGGCAGATCCAGGACTACGTGTGGTCGCGCTACGTGACCTACGAGCCCCCCGCCGCGCCGCTGGACGAGGGCTGGGCCCTCGAGCGATTCGAAGCCTACTACGCCGAGTTCCCCATGGAGCGCGACGCCGACTGCGCCTACTACGGGATCCTCGCGTTCGAGCGCTCGTACTCCGACTCCGAGCGGCGGTCGGGGCTGCTCCACCTGGCGCTGCGCGCGTTCGAGATCCACCGGCGTTTGACTCCACATGAGGGCGCTTGGGACGCGGTCGACGACCGCCGCCGCGACGCCGAAGAGGCGCTGAAACGCGTCCGCCGCGGACGACGCCGACCCACTCACCACCTGCCGTCCAGCCACGGCCTCGACACACCAAGACCGCGCCGAACGACGGCGCACGACGAAGGAGGCAGTCATGCCTGAAGGAACGATCAAGCGGCTCAACGAGAAGGGCTTCGGGTTCATTAGCGCCAGCGGCGCCAAGGACCTGTTCTTCCACAGTTCGGGCCTCGTGGGCGTCCGCTTCGAGGAGCTGACCGAGGGGCAGCGCGTGACCTACACCGAGGGCCAGGGCCCTAAGGGGCCGCGCGCCGAGACGGTTCAACCCGCCCAGTAGGCCGGCTCTCCAAGACGCTGTCCGCGCTGCGTCCTCCTCTGAGGACGCAGCGCGGCGCTCCCGGAGCGTCTCGTCGGACGCGCGCGCAGGGCGCCGTCGAGACCGACGATCTCTGGTTTCTGCCGGGCGCGAGGCGTTCCGTCTCGCTACCCTTGCAGCAGTGAGTGAGCCACCTGGGTCGCCTCGCTAGCTCTGGCATTCGTGGTGTGCCTGGTCTGGCTCCTCATTCGACCACTCCCCAAGGCCCCAATGCCCCTCTCCTCTCCTCCAGGACGTCCCGGAGGCCTACCCGCCGTGCGCGCAGACGTCGTCTCCGCGCCCCCGGCGGCTCCCGGCGCGCGCGCCCTCCCTCGCTTCCAGTCCCGCTCCGCGTTGCGGAGCGACCTCAAGCTCGCCGTCGACGCCTACTTCCTGACCACCGGGCTCAGCCGCCAGGGCGCGGGGACCATGCTGTTCAAGAGCGCGACGTTCTTCGCCTGGGCCTCGAGCTCCTACCTCCTGCTCGTGTTCTGGGCCACGACCTGGTGGACCGCGGCGCCGCTGGCGGTGTCGCTCGGTCTGGCCCTGGCCGGAATCGGGTTCTCGGTCATGCACGACGGCGGCCACGCGTCCTACTCGAGCGCCCCGCGGTCAGCCGCTGAGCCGCCCGCGCTCTGGATTTGATCGGCGGGAGCTCGTTCGTGTGGCACCACAAGCACAACGTGCTGCACCACCTTCACCAACGTCGACGGCACCGACGACGACATCTCCTTCGCGCCCTTCCTGCGTCTCAGCCCGGACCAGACTCGCTATTGGCACCACCGCCTGCAGTGGCTCTACTTCCCCTTCCTGCTCGTGTTCCTCCCCCCCAAGTGGATCTTGTTCGAGGACTTCATAGCCGTCGCCCGCGGACGGATCGGCCCGCACGCGATCCCACGCCTCGGCCCCAGCGATTGGGCGCTCCTCTTCGCGGGCAAGCTGGTGTTCGCGGTGTGGGCGTTCGCGATCCCGCTGGCCTGGGTGAGCCCCGCCTCGTTCCTGGCGGGGGTTGCCATGGTCTCCTGCGTCCTCGGGGTGACCCTCGGGGTCGTGTTTCAACTGGCCCACGCCATGCCCCAGGCGCAGTTCTTCCCTGACCCCGTGAGCGGGCGTACGCCGCTGCCCTGGGCCGAGCACCAGCTCGCGACCACCGTGGACTTCGCCCGCGGCAACCCGCTGCTGACGTGGTTCGTCGGGGGGCTGAACCACCAGGTCGAGCACCACCTGTTCCCGCGGATCGGGCACCGCCACTACCCGGCGCTGGCCATGATCGTGCGCCGGGTCTGCGCCCAACACGGCGTGACCCACAACGATCACCGGACCTTCCGCGGCGCGTTCGCGGCCCACGTGCGCCACCTCTACCGGCTGGGGCGACCCGCCGCGATCTGACACGCGCGGCGAACGCCTGATCCGGCGTGTGACCTCAGCCTGGCCCGGGGCTGGGGACGCCGGCTACCCTGGGCGCGTGACCCTCGCCCGCGCCCCTCGCCGGCCTCGAGGCCCCGCCTCGTGAGCTTCCCCCCGCCGCCGGAGCGCGTCGGCCCCTACCCCGTCGTGCGCGAGCTGGCTCGCGGCGGCGCGGGGGCGGTCTACCTCGGCCGGGACCCGGCGAGCGGCGGCGAGCTCGCGCTGAAGCGACTCCTGCCGCAGCACGCGGCCTCGCGCGACCTCCGCGCTCGCTTCGCGCGTGAGGTCGAGGCGCTCGCGCAGCTCGAGCACCCGGGGCTGGTGCGGCTCGTTGCCGCGGGACCCGAAGACGCGACGCCCTGGCTGGCCATGGAGCGCGTGCGCGGGACGTCCCTGAGCGCGCGGATCGCCCGCGAGGGCCCGCTCCCGGTCGAGCGTGTGCTCGCGCTAGGCGTCGAGCTCTGCGCGGCCCTGGCGGCGGCGCACGCGGCCGGCGTCCTGCACCGCGACGTCAAGCCCGAGAACGTGCTGGAGGCGGCGGACGGGCGCTGGGTCCTCGTCGACTTCGGGCTGGCCAAGATCCTGGACGAGGCCAACCCCGAGGCCCTGACGCGCACCGGCGAGCTGCAGGGGACGCCCTGCTACTGGGCGCCGGAGCAGGCCGAGGGCGGGGGGCGGCGCGCGACCGAGGCCACCGACGTCTACGGGCTCGGGGCGACCCTCTACGCCTGCCTCAGCGGGCGTCCGCCCTTCGACGGCCGGACGCTGTTCGAGGTCTTGACCCGCACCGCGGAGCACCGGATCCCC
The DNA here is from genome assembly GCA_041402045.1 of Planctomycetota bacterium. Lineage (GTDB taxonomy): Bacteria > Planctomycetota > J058 > J058 > J058 > JAGQRJ01. The sequence goes on from JAWKSZ010000045.1 coordinate 25,434, forward strand.
CCGATCTCGGCGGCGCGCGCGGACGTCCCGGCGTGGCTGGAGCACGCGGTCCTGCGCTGCCTGGAGCGCGACCCCGCCGAGCGCTTCCCCTCGGTGCGCGCCCTGGGGGCGGCGCTGGCTCCGCCCGTCCGCCCGAGCGGACGCGGCCTGGGTCTGCTCCTGGGGCTGGCGCTCGCGGGGGCAGTCGGGCTCGGGGCGTGGGCGGTCTCCGGCAGGGAGCCGCAGGACCCGAGCCCGGCCCCGGCGGACGCCCCCGCCGAGTGGGTGGCCCGCGCGGCGCGGAGCAGCGACCCGGCGGAGGCCCTCGCCCTCCTCGAGCGCGCCGCCGAGGCGGGGCACCCGGGCGCCGGCGTCGCCGCGGCCGAGGCCCGCCTGGTCGCGGGGCCGCTGCACGACCCCTTGCGGGCCGAGGCGCTGCTGCGGGCGGCCCGCGCCCGGGGGGAGGACGCGGCGACGACGCGGCTCGGCGCGTTCCTCGAGGCAGGAGAGGGCGGCGCACCGGACCGGGTGGAGGCCCGCGCGTGCTACCAGGCGGCCGCGACCCGAGGCTACGCCCCCGCCCAGGCGCGGCTCGCCCGCGCGTGGGAGCAGGGGGTCGGCGGCCCCGTCGACCTCGAGCAGGCCGTCGCGCTCTATGCCCAGGCCGCCGAGGCCGACGAGCCCCTGGCGCTCTACGGCCTGGCGTGCCTCCTCCGCGACGGGCGTGGGGTGCAGGCCGACCCTCGGCGCGCGCGGGCGCTGCTCGAGCGGGCGGTCGAGGCCGGGCACCCGCCCGCCGTCGAGGCGCTGGCGGACGCCTACGCCGGCGGCGCGCTGGGCCTGGACCGCGACCGCGCGCGCGCGGCCGAGCTCTACCGGCAGGCGGCGGAGCTCGGACGGCCCGCGGCCTGGACGGCGCTCGGGATCTCCCGCGAGTTCGGCCACGCCGGTGAGGTCGACCTGCCGGGCGCAGTCAAGGCCTACGCCCGCGCCCTCGAGCTCGGGGATCCCCACGGCGCCACGAACCTGGGCTTCCTCTACGAGGAGGGGAAGGGGGTGCCCCAAGACGTCGCGCGCGCCGCGGCGTGCTATCGCGTGGGCGCGGAGGGAGGCTGGCCGCGGGGCATGTATCGCCTGGGCCGGCTCCTGCTCACCGGCGACGGGGTGGCGAAGGACCGCGAGCAAGCCGTGGAGTGGTTCCGCCGCGCGGCGGAGCGGGACGACCCCAAGGCCGTGTGGCGGCTGGCCACCGCCTACAACACGGGGGACGGCGAGGAGGAGGACCCGAGCCTGGCCGCTCGCTGGTTCGCGCGAGGGGCAGAGCTCGGCGACGCGGACTGCGCCTGCGACCTGGGCTACCTCTACGAGCACGGGCTCGGGGTCGAGCCGGATCTGCCGCGCGCGGTCGCCCTCTACGAGCGCGGGGCCGAGCTCGGCTCCAAGATCTCCCACGCGAACCTGGGGGGCTGCTACCGCTTCGGGCGCGGGGTCGAGGTCGACCTGGGGCGGGCGATCGTGCACTACGCCCAGGCCGCGCGGCTGGGCTACCCCAAGGCGCAGCTCGAGCTGGCCGGGCTCTACGAGCGCGGCGAGGGCGCGCCGCGCGACGCCCTGCGCGCGCGGCTGCTCTACCGCGACCTGCTCGCGAACCCCGACGCCGACGCCTCCCAGCGCCAGCGGGCCGAGGCCCGCCTGCAGGCGCTCGAGTAGCGGCTCCGTTTCGCGGCGGTCCACGGGATCGACCCCAACCCCGTCCAGGCTGGACACCCCCCGGTCCGCGCAGCCTTTAGGTCCAGGCGCAGCGCTTGCACCCCACCGGTCGGAGGAGGGTGTGGTGAAGGTTCGTTCCGCGCTGGCCGTGGTTCTGTTCGCGGGGATCGCGGGGGCTCAGGCCCCGGTCGCGATCCCGAACCCGCACTTCCAGGGCAACGGGCACGCGCAGACCTGGGACGGGCGGCTGTTCGTGGTCACCCGCCCCGTGAACGGCACGCCGGCCTGGCTGGCCCGGGTCCTGCGCCCCGAGGCGGTCGAGCGCGACGCCGCCGGGCGCCCGCGGTTCACCGCCCAGGCCTTCTCGCCCTGGGCGACCCTCGAGCTCGGCGACGCGGCGAACACGGGCATGAGCCTGCACAACGCCCTGGCCTTCGTGCCCACCCCGGGGGTGCAGGAGAACCCCTACCCCTCGGACGCCGCGGGCGGGCGCAGCGCGAGCACCCACAGCACCTACGACGCGCTGGTCGTGACCCAGCACTACGTGAGGAACGACGACCGCCTCGGCCAGCGGCGGGCGCGCTTCGTCGTCGCGCAGCCGCACACCGCTCAGGCCCGCGTGGTCCGCGCCGACATGCTCGACGCGTTCCAGGAGTTCCGCACCCAGGGCGGCCAGCCCCTGCGCGGGATCGAGCCGACCCTCACCTTCGACGGGCACTTCCTGGTGTGGCAGGGCCACCCGGCGAACGACGGGCGGATCGGCGTCCTGATGTACAGCTATACCCAGACCCCGGGGCGGCTCGACGGCTGGTCGCCGCCCCGGACCTTGAGCGCGCTCTATTACGTCGACCGCGAGGTGACGCTCGGCGGGCTGCCGCTCCACGAGCGCGTGCCCCTGGCCAAGCACCCGCTGCGCGACGGGCTGGGCGGGGTCTACGCCCAGAGCGACCCCTACCGCGGGGCCTACCCTTGGATCAGCCGCGACGGCACCGAGCTGTTCCACACCGCGACCGTCGCGGGCCAGGGCAACCTTCGCGCGCTGCGCGGGGGGCTCTCGGTGATCGGACGCTGGACGGGCTGGACCCAGCGGCATATCGACGGCTCGCTGAACCCGGACCGCGAGCAGTCGGTGCGCCTGTTCTTCTCGTCGCCGGGGCCGAGCCCGTCCTTCTGGCGGCCCTACCCCGAGGTGCGTGACGGGGCGATCCCGTATTCCCGGGGGCGCCCGGTGTATCCCCTATTCGGGAGCAACACCGGGAACTACGGCGAGGTCTCCTTCGACGACCACGAGGACGGCGACTACGCGCTCGTGCTGCACCTGAACGAGCTGGTCGCGCGGAGCCTGAGCCTGAACCCCGACTACACCCCGGACACCTCGGGCCACCACGGCACCGGGCGCGTCGAGGGCGCGCGGTTCCCCCTCGAGCACACCGGCCGCGACGAGGTCGTGGGGGTCCAGGGCCAGGCGCTCTACTTCGACCACGCGGCCCAGGTGCGCGTGCCGAGCTCTCCCGCGCTGCGGGACCTGCCCAGCGTGACCGCGTCGCTGTGGGTCCGGCGCCTGGTCGACCTGCGGGGCGACGCCCCGAATCGCTACCGGTTCCTGCTCCAGCTCCCGGGCACGCTGCACCTGATCCTGGAGGAGAACGGCGCGCTCCACGCGCGGGTGTGGCGCGGCGGCCAGGTCTACACCACGCTCCAGGCCGGCGGCGTGCCCCTCGACCGCTGGACCCACGTCGCGGTGACCTACGACGCGACGAGCGGCAAGCTGCGCCTGTTCCAGGACGCGGTCCAGGTCAAGGCGATCGACGTCCCGCCGGGGCCCCTCGACGCGGCGACCGGCGACCTGCTCCTGGGTCCGGCCGGCGCGCAGCCCCGCGCGCCCCAGGTCCCCGCGGGCGGCGCCGAGCTGCTCCTGGACGAGCTCGAGCTCTCGCGGGTCGCGCGCTCCCCCGCGGAGCTCGCGCGCAGCGCGTTCCTGCCCCCGGCGCCCGCGAGCTTCCCCGGCCGGCTGCAGGGGATCGCGCTGCCCCAGGGCCTCGACGCCAGAGACCTGCGTCTGCCCCACGTGGTGACCCCGGCTCGGGCCGAGCTGGGTCGGCTCCTGTTCTTCGACCCCCGGCTCTCGCAGCGGGGCGAGGCGAGCTGCGCCACCTGCCACGCGCCGGGCCTGGGCTTCGGCGACGGGCGCCCCGTCTCCCAAGGCGCGCAGGGCCCCCTCGAGCGCAACGCGCCCACCGTGCTCAACCGCGCGTTCTCGACGCTCCAGTTCTTCGACGGGCGCGCGGCGACCCTCGAGGCCCAGGCGGCGCAGCCCCTGACGCACCCCAACGAGCTGGGGCTGTCCCTGGCCGAGGGCGCGGCGCGGGTGGGCCAGATCCCGGGCTACGTGCTGCGCTTCCAGCAGGCCTACGGCGCCCTGCCCAGCGCGGCCCTGATCCGGATCGCCCTCGCCGACTACCAGCGCTCGCTGCTCTCGGGGAACTCCAAGGTCGACCGCTTCGAGGCCGGCGAGGCGGCGGCGCTCTCCGCCGCCGAGCGCCGGGGCCGGCTCCTGTTTCGCACCAAGGCGCGCTGCACCGCCTGCCACGCGGGCTCGACCTTCAGCGACGAGGCCTTCCACGACTCGGGGTTCTTCGACCCGGCGACGGACCCCGGCCGGGGCCAGATCACCGGGCGCGCGCGGGACCGCGGGCGCTTCAAGACCCCGACCCTGCGCGACGTGGCGCGCACCGCGCCCTACCTCCACGACGGCAGCGCCCAGACCCTGGAGGAGGTGGTCGAGCTCTACGACCGGGGCGGGCGCACGGCGGTCGGGCGCGACCCGGAGCTGCGCCCCCTGGCGCTGAGCGCGGGGGAGAAGGCCGACCTCGTCGCCTTCCTGCGCGCCCTCGACGGCGACTGGACCCACGCCGCGCCCGGGGCGCTGCCCCCCAACGGCGACGGCACCCGGCCCGCCGTCGGCGGTCCGGGCTTCGGCGCGTTCACGCCCAGCGCCGAGCACCTGGTGCGCGCGGTCTACCAGGACGTGCTCGGGCGCCGCGCGAGCGCGGCGGAGGTCCGGGCCCAGGCCGCGCGGGTGCGCCAGGGCGGGCGCCGCGCCTTCGTGGGTGCGGTGCTCCAGAGCGACGAGGCCCTCGCCCGGCGCGTGGACGGCGCCTACCGCCGCATGCTCGGGCGCGCCGCGGATCCCTCGGGCCGCGCGACCTGGACCCGGGCCCTGCGCGCGGGGACCCCCGAGGCGGACCTGCTCGCGGCGCTGGCCAGCTCGGGCGAGTACCGCCGGGCGCACCCGGTCCGCGAGCCCTGGGTGCGGCAGGTCTACCTGGACCTGCTCGGGCGCGCCGGCGACCCGGGCGGCGTCGCCGCGCACACGGCCGCGCTGCGGGCGTCGGGGGACGCGACCTACCCGCGGGCCCAGGCCTTCTCCCACTCCGACGAGTTCCGCCGCACGGAGCTGCAGGCGCTCTACCGCGGGCTGCTCGGTCGTGCGGCGGCGACGAGCGCCGTGGACGCCTGGCTCGCGCGCTTCCGCGCGGGGGCGACCCTGGCCGAGGCGGAGGAGGGGATCCTCGTCAGCGACGAATACTTCGACCGCGCGCCGGGGCGTTGAGGATCCTCGACGGGCGCTCAGCCCGTCCCGTACAAGACGAGGGCCGCGGCAGGTCTCCCCGCCGCGGCCCTCGCCGTTCCCTGAAATCGACCCGTCGTCTCCGAGGGGTCGTCGCGGGCCAGTCACGCCCGCGAGAGTGTGCGTCAGTGGTCGCGCGTGAGCTTGGTCTCGCCGTCGACCACGAGCTCGAGCACGCGGATCGCGGGGTCGCCGTTGACCCAGGTGGCGGTGCCCTCGGCGCGAAGGGTGGCGCCCTCGACCAGGCCCAGGCTCACGGGGTCACGGCCCTCGGCGAACACCAGGCGCAGCTCGGAGCTGCCCTTGAGGGCGAGGGTCACGAGCAGCTCGCCGCCCACGCGCAGGGCGCGGACCCGGGCGATCTCGCCGCGGACGAGCACCCGCGAGGCGGAGGCCTCGCGCCCGTGGCCGGCTTCGCGAGGGGCGAGGGTCGCCGGGCGGTCCAGGCGGAAGGTGTCGCCCTCGACCTCGAGGGACGAGGCGCGCAGCACCTTGCGGTCGTCGATCGGGAGCACGCTGCCCTCGACGCGGATCGTGTCCCCCGGGGTCAGGCCCAGGCTCTGGAAGCGGCGGCTGTCGCCGAAGTCCACGGTCGCGACCTCGCCGTCCTCGAGGATCAAGCGCACCAGCGTCGTGTCGCGCCCGGTGCCCCGGAGGCGGTAGGCGCTGCGCAGCTCGCCCTCGAGCACGCGGGTGCTGCGGGCCAGGCTGCGGGGCGGGACGGCGCGGTGCTCGCCGCCCGTCTCGACGCTGCGGGCGAGGAGCACGCGGCGGCCGCGGACGCGGCCCACGAGGCCGTCCACGGTCAGCGCGTCGCCGGCCTCGACGCTGTAGCGCTCGAAGGCGTCCTCGCCGCCGAGGTCCACGGTGACCAGGGAGCCGTCGGGCTGCTCGAGGCGCACGAGGACGGTCTTCACTCCGCCGAGCTCGGCGCGGTAGACGCCCTTGACGGTGCCGCTCGCGCTGGCGGTGTCGCCGCGTTGGCCGAGGGGCGCCTTCGTCGGCGCGGCTCGCTCGGCGCCGTCCGTGCGCTGGCGCTTGGCCGAGGCGGGCAGCGAGCGGCCCTCCTGCTCGCGGGTGGCGCGGGGTTGGGTGGCCGTCGGCTCGACGTCGTCGGTCGCGGGCTCCTGGCCCTCGATCGGCGTGGGCTCGGGGGCGGCGCGCCAGCCGTAGTCGTAGACCCACGCCTTGGCGGCGGCGTCGTATTCCCAGTGACCGCCGTAGGCGTCGCCCAGGCGCTCGGTCGGCTCGAGCTTGGGGCGCACGTCCTTCTGCTCGGCGGGCTCGGCGGGCAGGCGCTCCGGGGGCCCGGCGGCCGGGCGCTCCTCGCGGTCGTAGGGCGAGTCCTCGGGGTCGGCCAGCTCCTCGTAGTAGGTCTCCTGCGCGCCGTAGCCGAACACGCCGTAGAACGTGCGGTCGAACACGCCGTAGCGCCCCTGGGGGTCGGGGTCGAAGTCGTAGTCGTAGGCGGCGCCCTCGTCCGGAACGAGCCAGGCGTCGGGCTCGTACCAGTCGCGGCCGGTGTAGGGGATCTCGTCAATGTCCTGCGCGAGCGCGACGCTGCCGGCGGCGAGCAAAGCCGCGACGGCGACGAGCCCGCGGGGGCGGGGTCGTGCGGTCATGTGCTGGTCCTTCGTGGGTACGTTGACCCGCACCGTGCAAGCCTCGTGCCGGGGCGTTGTCGCCGTGGCTGCGTCCGCGGTGGGACACAGGCGTCCCCTGCCGCGACCGCGCGGGCCGTCGCGCGCGGAAGAATCGAGAAATCTCGTGGGTGGACGGCACGCCTCCGCTACCCTGGTTGCAGGAGGGCGGCGCTCGCTCTCTTGTCGTTTGCATGCCCCGCCTGTGGCTGCCCTCTGGCACGACCCCCGCAGGTTCGATCGGCAGCACCCTCCATGACGACGACCTCGACCCACCTGGTGGTGGGCAACCTCCCCCCCGCCGTAGACCTCGAGCGCCTCGCGGCGTTCTTCGCCCGCTTCGGACGGGTGGCCGCGCTGCGCCGTGGCTGGAACCACCTCACCGGGCGGCCCCAGCGCTTCTGCTACCTCGACCTCCAGCCGTCCTCGAGCAGCGCGCGGCCAGCCCTCGCGCTCGCGAGCGCACGTCTGGACGGCCGCGCCCTCCAGGTCAGCCCCGCCTCCAGCCCCGCCGGCTGGAGCCTGGGGGCCTGGTAGGCCGAGCCGCCTCGACCTCGCCTCCTCCTCGGCGGCGCCCCGACCTGGACCGATCCCGAGTCGCGGCCCGTCCCCACCTCCGACCCTGAGAGGACCCGTATGTCCCGCCGCAGCGCGCAGGCCACCTGCGCCAACCTGAACCACACCCGCTCGAACCCCCGGGTCCGCTTCTGCCTGGACTGCGGCGGCGCGGTGAACCCTGCCGCCCCCCCGCGGACGTGCGGGCAGGCGCTCCACCAGGAGCGCATGCGCGAGCGCGCGCGGTTCTGCGCGGACTGCGGGCGGCAGCTGATCGCCGACGATTAGGCTCTGCCCGCAACCGGGGGGAGCCTCGCCGGGCGCCGCGCCTACTTGGCGTCGCGCTGCTCGAGGGCCTCGAGCAGGCGCTGGGCGCGTGCCTTGATCTCCGCGCTGCCCGTCGCCTCGGCGACTCGCCGCAGCGCGGCCCGCGCGTCTGGACCCCCGGCGCGGCCCAAGGCGAGGACGGCGGAGGCCTGGATCCGCGCGCTCGCGTCGCCTAGCGCCACCGCCTCGAGCAGCGGGATCGCCTCGACGCCGGCGACCTCGGCGTAGGCCACGAGCGCGCGCTGTCGGCACGAGGGGTCGGCGTCCTCCTTGGCGGCGCGGGCCAACGCCTCCGCACAGCGCGCGTCGCCCTGCCGCCCCGCGAGGGTGATCGCCTCGGCGCGAAGCTCGGGTTCGGGGTCGCTGCATATCCCGCGCGCGAGCACGTCGAGGAGCGCGGCGGAGGGCTCGGCTTGACGCCGCGCGAGCTCGCGCAGCGCCGTCCGGCGCAGCTCGAGGGGCTTGCCCTCGAGGGCCCACCAGCGCAGCAAGACCTCGACGCTCGCCGGGGTCTCGGGGAGGGTGCGCGCGAGGGTGGTGAAGATCGCGGGGTCGGTCTCGCGCTGCAGGCTGCGCTCGGTCGCGGCCAGCGCGAGCGCGTGCTGGGTCCCCGCCAGGGCCTTGGCCAGGAGCACCCGGTTTCGCACGAGCTTCAACGCCTTGAGCAGCGCCTCCAGGACTTCGATCCGCGCCTCGGTGGGCGTCTCGCCGCGCAGGGCGGCGAGGACCTCCTCCTCCAGCGCTCGGGCCTGCTGGAGGTCCATGGGGGCGGGGGACCCGTTGGCTTGCGCGGGGCGCTCGAACCGCCGCAAGGCCTCGACCACCGCCGCGTGCTCCGGCGAGACCTTGGTCCAGCGGTCGAGCTCGTTGGGCTCGTCGGCCCGGGCCGGCGCAGCCAGCGCGACGCAGCAGAGGGCGGCGCAGAGGAGGGAACGCATGGGGACCTCGCCTTCGCGGCTGATCCTACGCGAGGAGCGGCGGGCGTGGCTCAGGGCACGCCCGGGGGGTCGAAGTCCCCGTCGCCGTTCACGTCTATGAAGATCGGGTTCGTGAAGCCCAGCGCGTCGCCGCTGAGCCCGGGCAGGAGCTCCTTGAACAGGCTGCCGGTGGCCGGGGTCCCCCGGGCCTCGCCCACGATCCAGTGGTCGCCCGCGGAGCCGCTGGGCGGGGTGAAGGCGGGCGGGTTGCGCAGGGAGACGGTGAACACCGCGCGCACGCGGACCACGTCCGAGGGCTGGGTCGAGTAGGCGACGTCGGCCCCGCTGGGGGTGAAGAGCTGCGAGGTCACCGCGGCGACCTCCTGGAAGCCGAAGCCGGTGGCCGGGGCGGCGGAGACCCCCGAGAGCGTGGGCGTCCCGCCGTTCACGATCAGCTTGGCCGAGTTCACCGGCACCCAGGGGGCGGCGAGCACGGTCAGCCGCACGTTCACGCTCAGGTCGCCGTCGTCCTGGACCAGGTCCCCGGGCTGGCCCTCGAAGGTCCCGTCCTCGTCGGCGTCGACCTCGAGGTAGACCAGGGGGCCCGAGCTGCACACGACCTCCATGGCGTCGGCCCCCGCGCCGGAGCGCCGGGTCGCGGGGAAGAACTGGGCCAGGCTCGGGACCGTGGTCCCGGGGGTGGCCTGGACCAGGCTCGGGAGCAGGGTCTGGTTGAAGGCCTGGAGGTCGAGGGTCGAGAGGTCGGCGCTCGCGTCCCCCGCCGCGCGCACGAAGGTCCGGGGGACGCCGTGGTCGCGGGTGAGGTCGTCGCTGGCGGTCACCGTGCGCACGTAGCCCGCGGAGGTCAGCGCGTAGCTGTCGGTGCGGGTCACGTCGTAGAGGGTCTGGTTGCCCGCGTAGACCTCGAGCAGGTCGAAGCTGTTGTAGCGGCTGGTGGACGGCGCGCGGGCGGCGTTCAGGTCGTCGAGGCCGCCGTCGTTCGTGGTCGCGGCCGTCGAGCTCGAGCGCAGGGGCGTGGCGTAGCCCCCCGAGAGCAGCGCGGCGTTGCCGGTGTTGCGCTGGGGGAAGGTCGCCTTGCCGTTGGTGAAGAACCCGGGGCCGATCGGGGGCAGGGGCGCCGCGGCGATCGGGGCCCGGGGCAGGTTGAGCTGGACCAGGCTCGCGCCCTGGGCCTTCAAGGTGTCGATCAGGATCGCCGGGTTGCGGAACTCGTCGGCGGGGGCGCCGTTTCGCCGCCGGGCGTCCTGGGTGGGGACGGGCCAGCCGCTCAAGCTGCCCACGGTGTTCGGGAACACGGCGACGCCGGGCACGTTCACCGGGAGCAAGGGCGTGAGCTCGACGCCGCCCTGCACGCGGAGCTTCGTGCTCAGGGCCTGGGTCGTCTCCTGGTCGAGGCCGGCCAGGGTGCCGGACAGGTCGCGCAGGGTGTCGTGCTCGGTGTTGACCACGACCTCGACCCCCGCGGCCAGGAGCTGGAGCAGGCGGTCGCGGGCCGGGGTCGGCTCGTCGAAGCTCGCGCCCGTGTGCGCGCGGAGTTCGGCGCAGACCAGCCGGCGCAGCGGGCTCTCGAAGGCCGCGCCGCCGCCCGGGGCGGGCAGCGCGCCGTCGTCGAGCAGCCGCGCCAGGCGGATCCCCTCGGTCCCGGTCACGGTGCGGATCGTCTGCCCGGCGGCGATCCGCACGTACTCCTGGGCCGAGCCCGCGGCGGGGAAGCGCCCCAGGGAGTATTCCAGGCCGCGGGTGGCCACGACCTGGTAGAAGCCGGGGGGGACCTCGAGGGTCGCGGTGCCGTCGAGGAGGTAGACGCGGTTCGTGCCGTCGCCGAGCGCGAAGGCGTCGGCGGAGCTCGTCCCGGCCCCGGTGGTCGAGCTGACCACGCCGTTGAAGGTCGGGTTCGCCGTCGCCGGGCTGGGGCCCGCGCCGTCCGGGTCGACGCCGCGCACGAGCACCGAGCAGGGGAGCGGGTCGCCCTGCGCGTCCTCGACCACGACCTCGAGCGTCCCGGTCTCGCCGCGGAGGTCGAACAGGAGGTTGTTCACCGGGTCGAAGGGCAGGGTCACGATCACGCTCTGCGGGTCGTGGCCCGGGGCCTCGACCAGCACCCGGTAGGTGGTCTGGGAGGTGCCGCGTTCATAGGGCGAGGTCACGAACAGGTCGGGGCTCGCCGTCGCGCGCGGGCTGCGCCCGGCGAAGGCCCCGGGCACGCTGAGCACGAACTGCCCGCTCAGGGGGTCGGGCTCGGTGGTGTTCATGAGCCGCTCCTGGGCGCCGAAGAGCGTCGAGGGGTAGAACCCGGGCCCGGGGGTCAGCCCGTTGGGGGCGCCGGAGTCGAACACGAGCCCGGGGCTGATCTGGAGCGCGGTGACGGTGGTCCCCGGGGGCGCCCCGAGCACGGCGCCTCGCAGCGGGACCGCGCCCTGGAACATGTTGGGCACGGTGGCGCCGCTCGCGGGGTTGACCCGCACCGGCGAGGCGCTCAAGAGCTCGATCAGCGGGCTCGCGGCGCTGCCCACGTCGTTCTTGGCGCCGACGCTCACGACCCGGGTCCAGGCGGTGGTCTCGTTGGCGGCGAGGCGGGTGCGGGTCGAGAGCTGGAGGTTCACCGCGACGGCCTGGCCGTCGGCGAGGTGGATCATTTGTCCGGTCTGGGTGTCGGCGAAGGCGTAGCTCACCTCGGGGGTGTTGCGCCCGCGGAGCCCGACGTAGGGCACGATCAGCGGCGTGTCGAAGCCCCGGGTGCGGAACCCGGCGAGGGGCGTCCAGGGCGCGAGGTTCGGCGGGCTGAAGCCGCCGGTGACCACCACGTCCGCGATCCCCACCAGCGCCGCGGCGCTGCCGCCCGGGTTCATGAGCCGGGTCTCGACCTGGAGGTAGGGCGTGTCCGGGAACAGGCGGTAGTCGGTCTCGACCACGAGCGCCGCCCCGCCCACGGTCAGGCGCGAGGTCGTGGCGGCGACCGACGCGCCGTCGGGGACCGTGCCCTGGTTCAGCACCCCGCCCCGCAGTCGGAGCGTGGCCGGGGTCCCGGTCGGGTCGATCAGGGTCACCTCGTCGTAGACGACCACGTTCTCCAGCGGGCTCGTGCGGCGGGTCACGCTGTAGGCCGCGGCGCCGCCGCTCACCAAGGAGCCCTCGGTGGTGAAGTCGACGCCCGCGGGGCGAAAGATCGCGATCGTGACCGAGGATCCGGTGCCGCCGTCGGCGCTGGGCAAGGGACCCACCGCCGCGACGCGGTAGCTGCGCCCGGCGTTGGCCCCGGAGCTGAAGGTGATCACGTCTCCCGGCCGCACGCGGTTGCGCAGGACCTGGTACTGCACGCCGGTGTCGCTCGTGAGCGCGGTGTTGGCGGTCACGGTCAGGGACAGGGTCGCGGTCCCGACCACGCCGGCCACGGCGTAGGCGCGCCCGGCGTTGGTCCCGGTGAGCACGAGCAGCGCGTCGCCGGGCCGCACCCCGGCGCTGGCGAAGTTCTGCGTGCTGTCGGTGAGGGTCGAGCTGGTCGAGGTCAGGGTCCCCGTGGCCGTGCCGGGGTTCACGACCGCGGTGGTGAACTGCCCCGCGGCGGTGTCGAGCACCAGGTCCCGGCTGCGGTCGGCGCTGGCGCTGGTGATCGCCGAGGTCCCCGTGAGCGCGGTGAACAGCCCGTAGATCCCCTGGGTCATTTGGTCGAACTGGTCGTTCGCGAGGCCGGGGACCTCGAGGTCGACCAGGGTCCCGCCGCTGGGGGCGAACAGGTTCACCAGGGGGAACGCGCCCCCGGGGCTCGTGGGGTCGGTCCCCGGCTGGTCGATCACCGCGCGCAGGTAGGCGTTCTGCAGCACGTAGTCGCCGAGGTCCTGGCCCATGCCGCTGCCCTGGCCGCCGATCGCGTCGGGGCCCGAGGCGAGGGTCGCGACGCCGGCGCCGGAGCTCACCGGGGCGAGCTGGCCGCCCGACGTGCCCGGGGCGCCGTCGTGGCCGGAGTCGCTGAGGCAGCCGACGACGAGGCAGCCGAGCGCGAGCGGGGCCAGGCCCAGGGAGAGCCCGAGCCGGGTCAGGGAGGAGGGTCGGGGGAGGGTGTGCACGGGGGCCTCTCTAGAACCGCACGCTGAGGGAGGCGCCGAAGATGTCGACCGCCGAGTCGTAGTCGCCGTTGGCGCTCGCGTTGCCGCCAGGCGAGACGAAGCCCTCGAAGTTGCGCTTGCGGGCGGTGTCAATGAACAGGTGCATGTAGGCCACGTCGACGGTCACCGGCCCCACGTCCACGCCGAAGCCAAAGGACAGCCCGTGGCGGTCGGCGTCGGGCAGGCGCGGGCTGAGCCGGGTGCTGCTCGTGGGCGTCTCGTCGAACTGGTAGCCCGCCCGCAGGGCGAGGCCCTCGATCGGGTGCAGCTCGAGGCCGAGCATGTACTGGTTCACGTCGTGGTAGTCGAACTCGGTGATCGAGGTCGGGACCCGGGGGTCGTCGAACTGGATCACGAGCCGGTCGAGGGTCGACCACCCGGTCCAGCGGTAGCCCAGCTCGACCCAGAACAGGTCCTCGAACAGCTCGAACTGGACGCCCACGGTCAGGTACGGCGGCAGGGTGACCTCGGTCTCGGCGCCGGCCCTGGACGGCAGGTTCGCCGCGGGCGGGGCCTGGAACTTGGCCTTGCCCTCGATCTCGTGGTCGTCGGGGGTCGCGCGCCAGGTGACCCCGACCACGATCCGCTCGTCCAGATACGTCGGCCGCCAGGAGAGGCTGACCACGTAGCCCACGTTGAGGCTCTCCGAGTGGCCCACGACCTCGGCGTAGCCGTCGGGCTGCCCCAGGAAGCGAAAGTCGAGGGCGTTGGTCAAGCGCACGGGGTTGGGCCGGCCCACGTTGGCGTTGAGCTGGAGGCCCGCGCTCAGCGCCACGTCGATCACCGGGATCTTGAGCGAGACCGTGGGCTGGAAGAACAGGAAGTTCACCTCGCTGTCGATCGCCTGGTAGCGGCCGGACCAGTTGCGGTTCCAGTGGGTGGCCAGCGCGAAGGGGTTGAACACCGCGAGGCCGACGTCCACGTGCTCCGAGAGGTCGAAGGCCGCGAACAAGGACGGGAGCGCGAACAGCCCGTCGTGCATGCGGTCGTCGAACCCCTGCCCGGGCTCGGCGTCGTAGGTGCCCTGGGTCCACAGCAGGTGCCCGCCCAGGCGGATCTCGCTGTCCTCGAGCCAGCTCTGCGCGGCGGGGTTCCAGTAGAGGGCGGCGGCGTCGTCGACCCCCGCCGTGCGCGCGAAGCCCCGCGCGGTCCCCGCGGCGTCGTGGTCGCTGAGCAGGAAGCCCGAGGCCCAGGCGGGGCTGCCCAGCAGGACGAGGCCTAGGAGGACGGAGAGCCGGACGGGCATGGAGGGCTGCCTCGCGATCGCTGCGGTGGGAGGGGGAGGGCCACCGCGGTGATACCGCGCGCTGCGAAGCAAACAACCAGCGTGGTCGGCGCGCTGCGCCGCGTCAGAGGGCGTGCAAACGCCTGCAGGGACCCAAGCGCAGCGTCTTCAAGGCGCGCGCCGCGTCACTCGCGCGCCTTCGAATTCTTCGTGGGGACATGCGCTCGCGCCGAAAGGAGCAGCGTCGCCGCTCGAGGCAGAGGTCGCGACGTCGCGGTCGGCTCGGCGAGGCGTCAGCGCTCCGCCGCTTCGCGCAGAGCGAGGCCGAGTGCAGCACGTCAGCCTCTCGCTTGCCCTCGCCGCCCCTGGCTGCGTTGTTCGTGGGTCACAATGGCCCGCTAGTCCTGCGTCGCGGTCTCCCACGCGGCGAAGACCTCGAAGGCAGCGGCGGAGTCGAGCGCCACGGACCCGCTCGCGTTGCGCCGCGCGGCGAGCACGTCGATCACCGGCTGCGCGTGCTCGGCCTCGAGCCCGAGGGGGTGCAGCCCGCAGAACAGCGCCAGGCCGTCCATGCCCGCGAGCCGCGCGCACACGTGCTGACCGGGTCGGAGGTCCGAGTCCTCCACGGGCTCGTGGACCTCGAACACCTCGTCGCTCACCACGTCGCGGACCTGCGCCACCCCCCGGGGGTCGACGGCGAGGACCTCCCACACCCCGATCCGCGCCTCGCGCTGGGCCTCGAGCCAGCTCCGGGCCTCGGGGACGAAGTCGTCGCCGAACCGCTCGAGGGCCCACTCGGGGAGCGCGACGCCGTCGGGCGCCTGGGCGTGGTAGGCGACGAGGGGGAAGGTCAGGCGGTCGTAGGCGTGGTCCTCGTAGTTCCAGGGCAGGCCCTCGAGGATCGGGGTCAGGAACGCCTCCCCGAGCTCGCCGTGGGCCGAGTCCAGGAGCTCGCTCACGCAGCTGAAGTCGAGCTGCCCCAGGGCCTGGACCCGCGCGTTGAGCGGACCGCAGCACTTCTTGGACTTCTTCCCGCTCCCGCAGGGGCAGGGGTCGTTGCGGCCGGGGCCTTTGTCGCGCTTCGTCATGCACGCTCCTGAGTCGGGGGTCCGCCTCCGCGGACCGTGAGCCGACCGTCCTACCCTCTCCCGCGCGCGGCCGCTACGTCCACCGTGAGGAGGTGCAGGACGCGGACGCGTCGGCGCCGCGGATCGGACCTGGCCTGGCCCGAGCGAGCCCCCGCGCCAGCGCGCCCACCGCGGCCGCGATCCGGTTGCGCCGCGCGTCGACGTCCTGGCGCTCGCTCCGCCCGCTGGGGTGGGTCAGCGCGGCCTTCGCCGAGGACGACGTCCGCGCTGCGCTCGAGCCCGAGCGCCCGCGTCCCCCGAGTGCCCGTGGCTCGGCCACCGCGCAGCGGCTAGGGTTCCGACGGGAGGTGCGCCATGAAGGCTCTGAGGATCGTGGGGCTGGTCATGATCGCGGCGCTGGGGGTCGACGCGCAAGCGGCGGCTCGCCCGGCCTGGTTCCAAGGCTGGCTGAAGGAGCGGCAGCCAGAGGGCTCGACGGAGGCCGACGTGCGCGACGCGGTGCGCTCGCACCTCGCCGAGGGGGGCCAGCCCCAGGAGGGCGCGCTGCGGATCGAGGTGCAGTTCGAGGTCGTCGACCGCGAGAGCGGCAAGCCGATCGCCGAGGCGCTCTTCTTCCTCGACGCCCACGCCACGCTCCTGTTCGCCGACGCCAAGGGCCACGCGGGCCCGACGACGGTGCCCCTCGCAGACACCGACCCGTCGCTGTGGGTCTGGGTCTACGCCCCGGGCTATCGCGCCGCCCTCGTCGCGGCCCGTCCCTTCGACGACACGACGCGCGTGGCCTTGATCCCCGACACCCGCCGGGTGTTCGCGGGCCGGGTCCTGGGCCCGGACGGCCAGCCGGCCCCGGGCGTCGCGGTCGTGTTCCCCTCCACCGCGACCCACGAGGAGGTCGAGCCCGAGGTGGTCTACCACGGCAAGGCCTACCGCGTGGACGTAGAACTCGCGGAGGCCGACGACTCCGGGGCCCTGGTCGTCACGACCGACGACGAGGGGCGCTTCCTGGTCAAGCTCCACGCTGAGGGGGCGCTGAAGGTCCGCGCCTCCCTGCCGAACGTGGGCTACGCCGAGCTCGAGTCGGCCCCCGGCGCGACCCTCGAGCTGACCCTCGCTCCCCAGGGCGGGATCACGGTCGCGGGCGTGGTCGTGGCCAAGGACGGCACCCCGATCGCCGGCCTCGAGGTCTCGGACGAGTTCAGCGCCGCGTCGCTGTCCACCCAAGCGGACGGGCGCTTCGAGTTTCGCTACTGCATTCGCGAGGCGGTCTACTTCGACTTCGGCGAGGCCTTCGCCGAGAGCCTCTATTGGGGCGCCAGCGCCTACCAGGACCAGAACTGGTCCTCCCTGCGCGTGGTCGAGGAGGAGCTCCAGGACCGGGGTGAGTGGGGGGACGAGGACGGCAAGTAGCCGGCCTCCGCCGCTCCGAGCGGACCGGGTCTGGCCCAGAACCTCTCCGCCCCAGCGGGAGGCCGGCGCGGATCGCCGCCACGTCCAGGGGAGGCGGGCGCCGGAGGCTCACCCGTGGGACCGCCCGCGGAGGCGCGCTCGCCAGCCGCAGGCCCTCCGGGCGCCCTGCCCGCCGCGATCCGCCCTCCAACGCGGCGTCCTCCGGGCCCTCGAGGCGCACCCCGCCCGCGGGTGGGAGGTGGCACACACCTCCGTCGCGTGGGGGGCGCGCGAGACGGCGTTTCGAGGCCCTCGACGACCTCCGCCGCCGCGACCCGAGCTTCGGCGGCGACGACGCCCGCCGGCGCCGGCGGATCCGCCTGCTCTCGGACCTCATGGAGGCGCAGCACCTACAGCCAGTCTTCCTCGGCCGTGCGCGCCTGCTGCTCGTCGTAGTCGATCCGCACGCTGCCGCAGGTGTGGTCGAACTCGTCCATGGCCTCCTCGACCTGGGCCCAGCACTCGGGGGGCAGGTTCGGGCCCTCGTAGATCAGGAGCATGCGCGCCGTGGTCAGCGCGTCGAGGAAGAGCTGGGTCACCTCCTCGCCGTCCTCGTCGAAGCTGCAGGTGAAGCCCTGGCGCTCCCAGAGGTCGTTCACGAACTCCAGCACGCCGCGCTGGGCCATGCGGTGCTGGTCGATCTCGGCTCGCAGCGGCGCCAGGAGCGCGTGCATGCTCGAGACGCGCTCGCGGAGTTGAGCGGTGAGCCGCTCGGCCAGGCGGCGGCGCTCGGCGTCCGAGCGCTCGGGGGTGGTGGTGGGTGCAGTCATGGTCGTCCTCGCTCCTCCGCCCGAAGCATGAATGCTGTTCGGGTCGTGTTCGGTCGAGGTTAGCCCGGGCCACCGACACCTGCGGGACGGGACCCAGCGACTGGCTGCAAGTCCCTGCGCCGGCAGGGGCTGGGGCCTAGGGCAGCACCGCCGGTAGACTCCGCGGGCGGAGGTCGATCGCTACGACCCGGAGGCGGGCGCGACCCTCGCGCGCGACAGGCGAGCACCGCCGCCGAGTTTCCGCCTGCTCCTCCAGCGCGCGCTCGTGGGCTACGGCACCCAACTGCGGAGCTCCCTGGGCAGCGACGTGAACGCTGGGTCGAGGGGCGGCTCATGAGCGAGACCTCCACGCCGACTACGTGGCCGAGGCGGCGCGACCTGCGGCACAGCGACGGTGACCAAAGAAGGCGCGCGCGCGGTGGACGCGCTCATGGACCAGGTCTTCGCCGAGGCCCAGCGCGCAGGCTTCTAAGCCGCGCAGCCTCGCCGTCGTGCGACGAGGCCCGAGCCGACGTCGCGGCGGGAGCGACGTGGCCGGCGACCCACGGACAGAGCTACGCCCCGCCTCGGGGGCGGGGAGCTCGGTCAGCCACCCAGGGCACGAGCAGCGTGACCGCGAGCGTGAGCGGCACGATCAAGAGCCCGCCCAGCCGGGCGAAGTCGAAGAAGCGGTATTGCCCGGCGCCGTAGACCAGGGTGTTCGTCTGGTAGCCGATCGGGGTCAGCATGGCGGTCGAGGCGCCGAAGGCGATCGTCATGACCAGCGGGCGCGGGTCGATCTCGAGCGCGCTGGCCATGCCGATCGCGACGGGGGTCAGGAGCGCGGCGGTGGCGGTGTTGCTCAGGAGCTCGGTCAGGATCGTGGTCGCCAGGAACAGCGCGGCGATCACGAACGCGGGGCCGTGCCCCCCCACGACGTCGACGAAGGCCTCGGCGAAGAGCTGCGCGGCGCCGGTCTTCTCCATGGCCACGCCCAGGGAGAGCACCCCCGCGAGGAGCATGAGCACGTTCCAGTCGATCGCCTGCACCACCTCGTCCAGCCGCGCGCAGCGGGTGAGGAGCACGAGCACCGCGCCTACGAGGGCGGCGCCCGCGATCGGGAGCAGCCCCAGGGTCGCGCAGGCCACGACGCCGACCAGGATCGAGAGCGCGAACGGCAGGAGCTCGCGGCGGAAGCGGCTGACCGCGACCTCGGACACGAGCACGAAGGCCCCCGACTGCTCGAGGGTCGTGAGCTTGCCCGGGCGCACGTCGAGGAGCAGCACGTCCCCCGCGCGCAGGGTGCGCAGCTCGAGCCCGCGGAACGCGCGCCCGCGCTGACGGGTGGCGACGGGCACCGCGGAGAAGCGCTCGGCCCAGGGCACGGCGCCCAGCCGGCGCCCGATCAGGCTCGAGCGCGGCGCGATCACGACCTCGACCAGCTGCAGCGCGTGGGAGCCCCCTTCGCGCTGGGTGGGGATCGAGACCCCGTCGCGCTGGATCAGCGCGCGCAGCCCGGCGGCGTCGCCCCGCAGCCGGAGCACGTCGCCCGCCTCGAGCGGCGTCTCCGGGGCCGGGCGCGGGGTGCGGCGCAGGCCCATGCGCTCGAGCGAGAGCACCTCGAGCTCGAGGTCGGCGAAGACCTCGGCGCTCCCCAGGGGCTGGCCGACCGCGGGGGAGCCCTCGTCGATCAGGACCTCGGTCAGATACGGCGCCTCCCCCGAGCTGCGCGCGCCCGCGCGCGCGCGCCGGTCCGGGAGGACCCAGGGCGCGACCACGAGCATGCCCCCCACCCCGAGCACGAACAGCGCGGGCCCGGCCAGCGCCAGCTCGAACATGGAGATCGGCGGCGCCAGCCCTTCGCGCTCGGCCACGGCGCTGACCACGAGGTTGGTCGGGTCCCGACCAGCGTGCAGCAGCCGCCGAGCATGCTCGCGAAGGAGAGCGGGATCAGGAGCTTCGAGGGGCTGACCCCGGCCTTCTGGGAGCAGCGCAGGAGCGCCGGGAGCAGGATCGCGACCACGGTCGTGTTGTTGACGAACGCCGACAGCGCCCCGGCGCCCACCGACAGGGTGAGCAGCGCCGTGCGCTCGCCGCGCTCGAGGAGCCGGGTCAGGCTGTCGCTGACCAGGTTCACGCCGCCGGTGCGCTCGATCCCGGCGCTGACCACGAACATGCAGAGCACGGTGATCGTGGCCTCGTTGCTGAACCCGGCGAGGACCTCCTCGACCTCGAGCACGCCGGTGGCCAGGAGCGCGGCCGCGGCGAGGAGCGCCGTCTGTCCGGCGGGCAGGAGCTCGCCGAAGAACAGGATCATGGCCAGGACCAGGACGACCAGGGTGACGATCAGCGCGAAGCCCACGGGTCAGCCTTCTTCCACCGCGCGGTGTGCGAAGGCAAGCACGACGAGGGCCAGGAGCGTGACGCCCACCAGGACGATTACGACGCGGCCGGGGACACCCCCGACCCCCGCGGCCTCCGGGAGGGGACCGAGCTGGTTCAGCTTGACCAGCCAGCCGCAGAACCCGAACAGCACGAGCCACACGTAGTTGCGCCGCAGCCGCACCGAGAGCGCGTGCACGAGGCTCACGTCGAACTCGGGCTCGACGAGGCTCGCCCCGAGCTGCGCGCGCCAGCCGGCGCTCGGCTCCTGCCCCCGGAGCGCCGCGGCGAAGAACCCGGTCTCCAGCAGCCGCACCCGGTCGCGGAGGAACGCGAACACCCGGTAGCGCCGGGCCTCGACCGCGAGGAATACCAGGTCCAGGAGCAGCGCGAGCACGAACACCGTGTGCGGGAGGTCCTTGACGCTGAGCGCCACCGAGACCACGCCCACGTTCATGCCGATCGCCCAGTTGGTCGTGGTGTCCAGCCGCAGGCGGTAGGCGGTCATGCGCCCCAGCTCACCCCGGTAGAGGTGGATCAGCATGCTCTCGCTGGTGCTGGGTGGGTCGACCATGGCTCCAGGCTACACCCGCGTGCGGGGAACCGGGGGCCGAGGTCGGCGGGTTGACGGGGGTCGCTGCTAGGGTTTCGGGACCGGAGGCTCCATGCCCGCGACCCTGCCCCAGAAGCTCGTCTACTCGCTCCGGGTGGACCTCGACGACGACCTCTACCGCGTGCTCGAGGTGCGCTCGGACCAGACCCTGGAGGAGCTGCACGAGGGGATCGCCGCGGCCTTCGAGCGCGACGACGTCGACCTGCCCTACCGCTTCTTCCTCCCCCAGCCCGGGGCCTGGGGGCGCTCCGTGCTGAACGACGCCGCGGAGTATGCCGAGGAGCGGGTCGCGCGCCACTTCGGGGTGCACAACGCCGAGCGCACGACCCTCGGCGACCTGGGGCTGCGGGTCCGGCGCCGGTTCTTCTACGTGTTCGACTGCGGCGACGAGCTGTGGCACGAGCTGCGGGTCGTCGCCAAGGCGCCGGTGGCCAAGGGCCAGCGCAAGCGCGACTACCCCCGGGTGGTCGAGAGCCACGGCGAGGCGCCCCCGCAGTGGTCGGACGACGTGGAGCTCGAGGAGCCCAGCGAGGCCTGGTGAAGGCTCCCCCGGGGGGCGCGCGCCGCGGCGGCGGCCGAGCCGCTCTGGCGGTCCGCCTCGTGAGCGCCGGGCAACGGAGGCGTCAGGCGTCGAGCAGCACCCCCTGACGCTCACACGGGCGGATCTCGAGGGCGGCTGCGGCCGAGCGCTACCGGACCCGCGCGCGCGCCGCGGCGTCCTCGCCGCGGCGAGCGAATCGTGGGGGCGAGGACCGCGCCCAGGCGAGCGAGCGCATGCGCCTCGCGCTGGAGGCGGCTCGTCGTCGCGGGCATGCCCTCGAGCGCGCGCACGTCCAGCGAGCGCGGCGCGTTCGGCACGACCTTCACCGAGGGCCCCTTCGGAGCGGGCCCGCTCAGCGCGGGGTGAGCCGGCGGCGGACCTCGGCCTCGCTGGCCGCGCTGAGCTCGCGCAGGGCCGCGGCGCGCTTGGCGGGCAGCGGGCGCGAGCCGCGCTCCCAGGTGCACACCGTGGGCGCGGAGACCCCGAGGAGCTCGCCGAGCTGGCCCTGGGTCAGCCCGTGGCGCTGGCGCAGGGCCAGGAGCGCCTGGGGGCCGTCGGCGACGGGGCGGGGCGCGCTCCGCGAGCGCGAGGTCGCCCGCTTGGCCCGGGGCGTGACCGGCCGCGCGGGGGCGGGCTCGTCGCCGCGGATCAGCGCGATCAGCTCGTCGGTCGAGAGCTTCCCGGCGCGGTCGCTGCCGTCGAGGACCCCGGCGACCAGGTCGCGCTTCTGGGCGTGGAGCGCGAGGATCTGGGCCTCGACCGTGCCCTGGGTCACCAGGCGGTAGACGGTGACCGGCTTCTGCTGCCCCAGGCGGTGCGCGCGGTCGGTCGCCTGGTCCTCGACCGCCGGGTTCCACCAGGGGTCGAGGTGCACCACGTAGTCCGCCGCGGTGAGGTTCAGGCCCTTGCCCCCGGCCTTGAGCGAGATCAGGAACACCTCGCCCTCGCCGGCCTGGAAGGCGTCCACGAGCCCCTGGCGCTCCCGGGCCGGGGTCTGGCCGTCGAGGTAGAGGTAGGACACCCCGCGGGCCTCGAGGGCCTCGCGCACCAGGGCCAGGTGCCGGGTGAACTGGCTGAACACCAGCGCGCGGTGCTCGCCCTGGCGCAGCTCGTCGAGGACCTCGAGGAACGCGTCGAGCTTGGCCGAGCCGTGCTCCCACGAGGCGTCGACCAGCCGCGGGTGGCAGGCGAGCTGCCGCAGCTTGGTGAGCGCGGCCAGGATCTGGAACCGCGCGTCGCCCTTGCCCTTGGTGCCCTTCGTGCTCAGCTCGAGCGCGGCGGCCAGGCGGGTCTGCTCGTAGAGCTTCAACTCCCGCGGGCTGAGCTCGACGTCGAGCTGCACGTCGGTGCGCCCCGGGAGCTCGCGCAGCACCTCGGCCTTGGTGCGGCGGAGCACGAAGGGCCGGATCACCCGCGCCAGCGCCGCGCGGCGCGTGGCGTCGCCGTCGCGCTCGATCGGCTCGGCGAAGCGCCGCTTGAACGCCTCCCAGCCCCCGAACACGCCGGGGGAGATCAAGCGGAACAGGCTCCACAGCTCGCCGAGGTGGTTCTCGACCGGGGTCCCGGTCAGCGCCAGCCGCCAGCCTCCCGAGAGCTGGCGCAGCGCGCGGGCGGTCTTGGTCGTCGCGTTCTTGACCTGCTGGGCCTCGTCGAACACGAGGGTCCCCCAGGCGACCGGCGCCAGGCGCTCGAGGTCGATCCGGGCCAGGTCGTAGCTGACCACGACCACGTCGCCGGGGCCGAGCTCGGTGTGGACCTCGCCGCGCTCGGTGTCGCGGTAGAGCAGCGCGCGCAGCCCGGGCGCGAAGCGCCCGAGCTCCCGGATCCAGTTCGCGCCGACCGACGTGGGGGCCACGACGAGGGCCGGGCCCTCCTTCTTGCGCGCGACCAGGAGCGCGATCGCCTGCACGGTCTTGCCCAGGCCCATGTCGTCGGCGAGGCAGGCCCCCACGCCCCAGGTCGCGAGGCGCTCGAGCCAGGCCACGCCCTCGAGCTGATACGGCCGCAGCTCGGCCTTGAGCCCGCGCGGGGGCCGGGTCGAGACCCGCCGCGCCTGCGCCAGCCGCGCCCGCAGCGCCTCCCAGCCCGCGCTGAGCTCGACCTCGCCCGCGCCGTCGAGGGAGCTCCTCGAGCACGGGCCCCGCGGTGGCGTCGACCTCGAGCGCCTTCCGCTGCGCTGGACCACGTCCTCGAGCGCGCCCAGGGCGCTCGCGCAGCGCCTGGGAGAGCTGCAGCCAGCGCCCGCCGGCGAGGGGCAGGCGTGCCCTGGCGCAGCGCCTCGAGCACGTCGGCCAGGGCACCCGCTCGCCGTCGAGCTCGAGCTCGCCCTCGAGGCCGAACCAGTCCTTGCCGTCGCGGACCTTGACCCGCAGGTCCTCCGGCTGGGCGGGGCGCGAGACCGAGAGCCGCGCGCCCTCGGGCCACTCGCTCAGCGCGCGCGCGGGATCCAGGCCCTGGAGCGCCTGCACCAGGTCCAGCGCGGCCTCCCGCGACGCGCCAGCCCCAGGCCCGTGGGTCGTCGAGGCGCGCGGCGGTGAGGCAGGTCGAGCTCGGCCAGCACCTCTCGCGCGGAGGGTCCGCTTCGCGCCCGAGGCTGCGGCGCAGGCGCACGCGCTTGCCCTCGACCCAGCCGCCGACCTCGCCCTCGGCGCCGGGGACGAGCAACGCGCCCCCGGGCTTGGGCTGCACCCGCCTCGACCGCCAGCCCGTCGTCGGTGGGCCTCAGCAGGAGGTGCAGCCGGGGGTCGGCGTCCTGGGGCTCGCCCTCGGTGGCCGGGGGCACCCGCGAAACGCGCGCTCGAGGAGCTCCAGGCGCGCGAACAGCTCGGGGTGCGCCTGGGGCGGGAACACCGGGGGCGAGGCCTCGAAGCGCTGCGCGAGCTCGAGGACCTCGGGCTCCAGGTAGCCCACGGTGAGCGAGTTCGTGGGCCGGTCCTCGGCCACGAGGACCATGCCTTGGCCCGCGCGGCGCGGGAGGTGCGTCAGCGGGCGATCGGCGAAGAACAGGGCGAGCTCCAGGAGGTCCGGCTCCCGCGGCGCGAGCCTGGCCTCGACCTCGCCCCGGATCACGGTGACGGGCTGCTTGACCTGATCCGCCCACACCACGTGGGGTGACCCCGCGAGCTCGAGCAGGATCTCGCTGGGGTCGAGCCGCTGGAGCCCCCAGAACATGCCCAATTCGTACGTCCGGTGCTTGAACGCCAGGACGACCGCGAGCACGTCGGGCTGCTCCCACAGCGCCTCCGTGCGCAGCAAACGCTCCCAGGACAGGTGGCGCCCCGGGGTGTAGCCACCCTGCTTGCGGCGCGTCTGCTCGTAGGCGTCGATCTGCAAGCGCTGGCCGCGGGTGTTCACCCGCCACACCACGCGGACGGACGGCTCCTCGGGCGCGTCGGAGCCCGGGGTCGGCTGGAGCCCGGCCTCGCTGAGGAAGCGGTCGAGGTGCTGGAGCCCGCCCTCCCAGTCGCGCGTCCGTTTGCCCGCGGGCTGTCGGCGCGGCCGCGCCGCGGAGCTCGGCCGGCGGGCGCTCAGCTCGCGGTCGAGGTGCCCCGCGAGGCGGTCGAGGGCGGCCCAGGTGTGCTTGCAGTCGTCCTCCCCGTCGCTGAACGGGCAACTGCACACCGCGTCGACCACGCGCTGGCGTCTGCGGCGGTGGACGCCGATCGAGACCTGGTAGGGCCTGCGCTGGGATCCCTGAACGTCGACGACGAAGCCCACGAGACCCTCAGCGTCGGCGCAGGGCGAGAAGGGGCCGACGGCCTTGCGGTAGCGCTTCCCGCGCTGCTGGATTCGGACGTCGATTCCGTCGCGGGCGGCGAGGACCGCGTCGACGAGGGACTCGAGCTCCTCGGTCTCCAGCTCTTGCAGATCCAGCACGTCTACGCTCATGGCCCTCGCCCCGGACGGAGACTACCCGCTCGAGCCGACACGCGGGGCCGCCTGCAGGCAGGCCCGCCTCAGGACGGCAGGTCCTCGAGAGTGGGGGAGCATGCGGATCAGGGCCCTGACAGTGAGGACGGTCGCCGTGTACCGCGGGCGGGGGTTTATCCCCGCCCGCGGCTGCAGGGCAGCTTCCGCGGGAGAAGGGCCCCCGCGGGTGAGCTCCCTTCCCAGGGACGAGCGTTCGGGGTCAGAGGGGTGTCGGCTGGACTCGCCAGCGCAGGGCACGCCTACGACCCGCGAAGGGTCTACGAGAAGCCAGGGTCACGATCCTGAGCGGCGAACGAGCGCCGGGTCGTCGACGACTCGCGCGCCACCCTCGCTCAGGATCGTGCGCGCTGGATCAGCGCGCCCACTGGGGGATCGGGCGGCCGAGGTTCCGGTCGGGGTCGAGGCCCTTGTTCGCGAGGCCGTTGCGCCCGCGGCGGTAGTCGCTCATTTGCACCCGCGCCGAGCCCGAGGCCTGGGCGTCGTTGAGCGCGATCGCGTGGATATGGGGCGCGAAGGAGTCGAACCCGCGCCCGCGGCTCCAGGCGGCGAAGCCGGCCTCGCGCAGCGCGAGGACCATGCGGTCGACGGTCGTGCGCGAGCGCCCCACGGTGCGAATGTCCACCGCGCCGCCGCCGGAGTGGGTCCCGCCGCTCGCGGCCACGCTCGAGGAGTAGCTGCCCTGGGAGAAGCTGAACGCGAACCCGCGCTCGCCGTACTTGTTGCGCATGATCCAGGTCGCGCGCTCGAGGAGCTCGCGGGTGCGCAGGTTGACGGTGACGCCGCCGAGCCGCACCCGGCCGTAGCTCGCCGCCGGGGGCCGGCGCGAGAAGTCGGCCAGCGTCCCGCCGCCGCCCCCGCTCGGCGCCGGCGCGCGCCCGCCGCGCAGCAGCGCCGTCCACGTCTGACCCGCGACCACGCCGTCGACCCCCAGCCCGCGCGAGGACTGGAAGCGACGCACGGCGGCGAGGGTCATGGTGCCGAAGTCGCCGTCCACGGGCCCGGGGTTCGCGCCCGCTTGCTGGAGCAAGGTCTGCAGCGTGCGCACGCTCGCCCCCCGCGCGCCCTGGCGCAGGACGGGGTAGAGCGCGCCCCAGGTCTGGGGTCCCACGACGCCGTCCACGGTCAGCCCCAGCGCGGACTGGAAGGCCCGCACCTTGCCCGCGGTCTGTGGCCCGAAGTCGCCGTCGCTGGGGCCCGGGTTGAAGCCCGAGCTACGCAGCAGGTTCTGGAGCAGCACCACGTCGCCGCCCCGCGAGCCCTGACGCAGGGTCGCCGGTCGCGTGGGCAGCGCGGTCCCGGCGCTGGTCGCGGGCGCAGGCGCTGGAGCCGGCGCGGCGGGCGCCGCGTTCAGGGCGCCCCAGGTCTGGGGCCCGACGACGCCGTCCACGACCAGCCGCCGCGCGCTCTGGAAGCGGCGCACCGCGGCGAGGGTCATGTTGCCGAAGATCCCGTCGATCGGCCCGGGGTCGAACCCGCGCTGCTTCAGCAGCGTCTGCAGCGTGCGGACCGCTGCCCCCCGGCTGCCCTGCCGCAGGGTGGGTTGGCTCTGCCCCTGGGCGAGCGGGGCGCTGACCAGCGCGGCCAGCGCGACCGCTGACACACTGTTGAAGCTCGTGGCGAACCTGTTCACGCAATCCTCCTCGGGCGCCGCGCCTCCCGCGCTGGCCCGAGGTGTGCGTTGCAACGATCACGCCGACCCAGCGTGCGCACTAACGCCTGGTGTCAGGCCCTAAACCCCTCCCAGACGGCCATGTACTCGCTTCAACGCCCAGAACCTGAGGGCTCACCCCGCGCGACGGAGCGTGCGCTCGCCGCTCAGGCGGGCGTCGCCGGAGGCTCCTGGATCCGCCTGAAGAGGACCGGGCGTGAAGCCTGGTGGGTCTCCCGCGCGACGAGCCGGTGCGGCCGGCGAGGACAACCGCCCGAGGATCGGAGCGATCCCGACGGGCGCTAGCGATCGCCCTCGTTCCGCGGGCGGTTGTCCTCGCCCCGCAGCGTGAGCCGCCCCAGGACCTTCACCTGCCGCACGTCGTTGCGGTCGCCGACCACGGTCAGGTCCCCTCGGATCGTGAAGCCGATCAGGGTCCAGCCGTGGCCCCGGACCTCGACGTGCCCGTCGATCACGCTCTCCCCGATCCCGGCCCCCCGCTTCTCGAGCCCCGTGCCCTCGAGCACCAGGTCGCCGGAGTAATAGCCGCGCTCGAGGTCCAGGATCCCCCGGGCCGTGTCCGCCGCGCGCCCTCGGTCGGGGAGGTAGCCGTAGCGGTCGCGGGCCTCGCCCACGGGCACCTGCTCCCGGGGCGAGTCCGGCGGGACGGTGGCCGGTCCAGGCCCCGCCTGGCAGGCGGCGAGGGCGAGCGCGAGGGCGAGCAAGCAGCGGCGGGTCACGAGGGAGCTCCTGGGTGGCGCCGACGCGCCCGGCCCCGAGGGTAGCGTCGATCTCCGAAGCGCGGACGCCGAGGACAGAGCCTAGCCGGGAGGCGACTCCGTCGAGGCGGCGCCCTCGTCGAGCTCGACGCCCGCGAGCACGCGCTCGATCACGGCCAGGGGGTGTAGAGGCTGCGCACGCTGCGCACCGCGAGCACCCCGCGCGGGGTGGAGCTGCTCAGCGCGAGGGCGACCCACCCCGAGAGCCAACGGGTGACGGTGACCTCGGCGCCCACCAGGAGCGTCCCCGAGACCTCGAGGCGTCGCTCGGTCGGGTCGTGGGTGCGCTCGCCGGGCTCGAAGCTCTCGAGCCAGCGCTCCACGCGATCGGGCGACAGGACCCCCTCCGCCCAATACGTCACCTCCACCCACGCGTCCGCGGAGACGAGGCGCACCCCCGTGAACTGAGGCGGCGCGTCTTGGAGGGTCTGCACCGTCCAGCCGGCGGGCGCTCGATACGCCAGAGGTCGGGTGTAGTGGCTCCGGGTCGCCTCGCGCAGGGCCCGCCGCGCGTGAAGCCGGGGCGGAGCGAGGTCCAGCCCCGCCTGGCCGACGTCGCCCCCAGGACCGCACACCAGGCCAGGCTCCCTCGGACCCCCGCCAGGGTGGCCAGTGCGCCGCAGAGGACGAGGAGCGCCCAATCCACGCCGCGGAGCCAGGCGGCTACCGACCCGACCTCGCGCGAGCGCTCCGCCGCAGCGCGGAAGCGCTCCTCGAGGGGGGGTGGGGTCTCGCGCTCCGGCTCGAGCATGCCCGAGGGTAGCGGGTCACCGCGCCCGGGGCCGCCTCAGCGAGCGAGCCTGGCTCGCAACCTCCCGCGGATCTCCTCCCATGGCACCGGTTGGTCTTCCCCGGAGTCTAGACGTTGGAGCCTCTGCCCAATCTCCGCGGCCCATGCCGCCTCGACGTCGGGGTCCGACTCTGCCTCGAGGCTCGTCAGGAGGCTCGCCGCGAGTTCAGCGCGTTCGTCTGCGGAGCGTTGCAGGGCTCGATCGAGTAGTTGCCCGTCCTAGCTGGGGGGCCGCGAGCCGTCACGGCTCTGGTTGGGGAGCGACGTCACGGAGCGAAACAGTGCGCCGAGGATCCGGGTCGCAGTCGTCGGTCCGACGCCCGGCACCTTGAGCAGCTCCGCTGGGTCGCTGCTCAGGATCGCGTCGAGGGATCCGAAGCGACGGAGGAGCGCATGGGCCGGACCGGACCCACGTCGGGCAGCGCTTCAAGGATCGACAGCGCGCGTGGGTCGGGCGGCGGGGCGCGCGCCGGGCATGGGGAGCCTCCAGGCGCTTCGTCGAGCTGACCTTTCCAGGCCCGTCTCCCTGCGCGCTTGCTCTCTTGGTGCGCGATCTGGATCAGGCTCTCCGCAGTGTTCTCGAGGTCCCGCGTCCGCAACACGGGGATCCCGTATCCCGTCAGCAGCGAGAGGAGCGCGCCCTTCAGCGAGCGGACGTGGTCCGGCCCCACCAGCGCGTAGGGGTCGCCCTCGAGGATCACCAGCGGCCGAGCGCTGGCTCCTCTCAGGCTGTAGACCTGGCGGAACAGTCGGCCAGACCTCAGGCACATGACGAAGTCGTGGGCCTCCTTGCGCTCCACGAGCACCCGACCCACGCTCACGTCGCCCACCGACAGACGCCGTACGAGGACGGGCTCCCAGTGCGTCTCGACGAGCGCCGGGAGGCCGGGTGGCTCGCGGCAGTCAACAACGATCGCCACCCGTTCCTGCGGTGCCTCAGGGTGCCGCTCGGCACGTGGCTCGCCGGGCGGACTCAACCACCGCCCTCCGTGGCGACGACGGGCTGCGCGTCTCGCCACACCAACCGTGACAGGCGCAGCAGCTCCCGGCGGTGCGCGGCGCGGACCTGCTCGCGGGTGAAGCCCACCTGGGCCAGGGCCCAGATCGCGTCGGCGCTGACCTGGGGCTCGGACTCCTCCACGTCCAGGCTCAGCGCCGCGAGGAACACGAGGATCGCCTTGGTCCACGACAGCCGCACGTCCCGCGGGACGACCTCCGGGCCGTCGGGGAGCCAACCGCGCTCCTGCTTGGCGAAGGCGGTGACCACGAAGCGGAACACGTCGGGCCCCTGCACGCCGTGGGGGTTCTCTCGCAGCTTGCGCAGCAGGCGCGCAATGAAGAAGTCGCGCACCGGCGTGGGCGGGTCCTCGCGGACGGGCGGGGTGGGGATCGCCGTGGCGACGGGGGAGGCTCGGTTCATCGTGGTCTTCCTTCTCGATCTGACTCCGGGAGGTCGAAGCGAGGTTAGGGTTGTGTTCGTGCTGTTAGGTTCGCACGGGGGACCGACAGGCCCGGGCGGGCAGGTGGAGTCGTGCTGCCAAGGTCCGCGCAGCCAAGGAGTTCTTGCTGCTGCAGCCGGCTGACGAGACCCCGACCCCGCGCGGCCTCCGGTCGTCGCCGAGGCTGCGGAGGTCGAGGCCCCGGGGACGAGGACCGCGGCGCCGGGCGGCGAGCTCGACCCGCTGGCGCGCTACGCCCGCGGGCTCTCCCCCACCCCGACCGCGCGGTCGAAGTCGACGCGGGTCAACGCCGCGAGGTCCTCCACGCCTTCGGCCCGGAGGCGCCGCGCGAGGGGCCGGCGTGGGAGCAGCAGGGCGAGGGTGAAGGCCACGCACGCGGCCGAGAGCGAGGCCAGGACGCCGGCGCTGAGCTCGAGGCGCGGAGCGGCCGCCCCGAGGAGCAGGAGCGCCAGGCCGCAGACGAGGGGCCCCCTGCGCTCGAGCCAGCCGCGGAGACGGACCGACCGCGGCCGCTCCTCCCAGTAGCGGGCCTCCGCGCGCTCGACGTCGGCGTGGCACGCATAGACCCGCGGCCCTTGGCCGAGCTCGGCCGTGCGTCGCTCGCGAGCGGCGGCGTGACGACGCAGGTCCTCGGCGAAGTCCCCGCTCCCCGGGATCACGTCGAGCCCGACGTGAGGCAGGCTGAGCGGGACCCGGTTGCTGACGCTGAGCAGGCTCGACGTGGGCCAGCGCGTGACGAGGGAGTAGTGGCCCTCGCTGATCGTGAGCTGGGTGGCGCCGTCGCGGTCCACCCACACCTCCTTGACCCCCGCGCGACGCTGCACCACCCACCGCGCGGTCCCCAGCGGGCGAAAGCCCTGCTCGCGTGCCAACCGCTGGCACGCCATGACCCGGGGCAGCGCCCGCAGCGCTCGCACCTCGGCGTTGGAGTCGTCGACCTCTTCGAACCGCAGGCGCGAGGCCGTGAGCATAGGAACCGTCCTTCCGCGCTAAGCCAGAGCACGGCGCGCTCCGAGCCCCCACGACAACGCCCCAGGCACTTGCGTCGACGGACCCGAGCCCGAGGGCCGATCCGGCCCGGAAGGGTCTCGACGCGGAGCGACGCCTGTCGCCAGCGTTTCGACCTGGCAGCCCGTTGAACTCCGCTCCGGGTCCGCGTTGCCGACCCCCTCGATCGTCAGGAACTGCGAGGCAACACCCGACGATTCGACGATTGCGTTGCTCGTCGCTCACGGTGCGGACAGTGCGTCGCTCTCCTGCGGGAGGTAGACGGCCTGACCTACACGCTCAGAGCCCTTCTCCTGCGGAAGCTGCCCTGCAGCCGCGGGCGGGGATAAAACCCCGCCCCTACCTCTGAATGGGCCCACGCGCAGGGTTGGGGAGGCGCTGCCACGTCGCACCCGGGGCGAGGACGGCGACCGGCTCCACTGTCACGGCCCCTGCTCGAATGCTCCCCCACGCAGGGGCAGGGGCGCAGGCCCAGAGCCCTTCTCCTGCGGAAGCTGCCCTGCAGCCGCGGGCGGGGACCCAGCCCCCGCCCCTACGTCTGAATGGGCCCACGCGCCTGATTGGAGAGGCTCTCGGCCCTCAGAGGTAGGTCGCTCTAGGTCGCTCAGCTCACCCGCTCGGGGCAGAACCCGCGGCGTCCGCCGAAGGGGCAGGACCAACAGGTCGCCTTCCCCGGGTGCTCGCGGATCGCGAAGTCGCGCTGGCGGATCCGCTCGGCGACCTCGAGCACCCGCGCCTCGACGTCCGCAGGCGGCAGGGGGTCGATCGCCGCGAGCCCCTTCCGCTCGGGGTGCTGCACGAAGTAGACGTTGCAGCCAGCGACCCGGCGCCCGAGGGCCCGCTCCAGCGCCAGGGCGTAGAGCGAGAGCTGGAGCCGGTAGCGGACGGGGTCGACGCCGCGGTTCGACTTGTAGTCGGTGATCGTCCACGCGCCGTCGGGCTCGGGGTCGAGCCGATCGATCGAGCCCGTGACCGAGACCACGAGCCCGTCCGCTCCCTCGAGCAGGGTGAAGACGGGACCTCGGTGTCCTCGGGCCGGGCTTTCGCTGGCCCAGGCGGCTGGCGAGGAAGTTCGTCACGAACTCCCGAGCGCGGGTATCCTGAGCGAGCTCGCCCCAGCCGCGGTCGTGGGCGGCGACGGCGACCAGCTCGTCCAGCGGCCGGTCCTCGTGGGCCCAGCGCTCGAGGGCCTCGTGGAGCACCGTCCCCAGCTCGTGGGCGGCGAGGTCCGCGGGGACCCCGTCCTGGGCGGCCCGGCGCAGGCCCGCCCCGTGGCCCGTATGCCGGGGAGCGGGGTCACGAAGGTGAACTTGTAAACTCAGCGGGCAGGTGTCGTAGAGGTTCACGTGGCTGAAGGAGAGGTGCACGCCCCGGGCTTCCACCGGCGACGGCGGTGCCGGCGTCAGGGGCAGCGTGACCCGGGCCAGCGCGTCCTCGAGCGCGCGCTCGAGCTCCGTCTCCTGCTCGACCGGCACCTCGTCCAACGTTCCGGCGGCTCGACGCGGCCCTCGAGGCTCCTGGGCCGTCGCCGGCTCGAGGCACGCCGTGACCCGGTCGAGGAACGCCGCCTTCCCGTGGCCGGTGAGGTAGAGCAGCGTCTTGGCCCGGGTCCTTGGCCACGAACAACACGCGCCGCTCCTCCTCCTCCCGGGCGGGCTCGTGCTCGGCCTTCAGCCGCTCGTAGAGCTGGGTCTCGGCGTAGGAGACCTTGCCGTCGTCCTCCTCGCCCACGACACCGCGTCGGAGCACGGCGCCGGCGCCCTCGAAGTAGGCGACGTCCACCGGAAACCCCGGACATGGGCCAGGACTGGTTCGTCAGCCCCGACACGAACACCACCGGCCACTCCATGCCCTTGGCCTGGTGCACGGTGAGCACGTTGACCACCCGTCCGTCGGCCTCGAGCCCTTCCTCCTCCTCGCGGATCTCCTCGTCCACCGCCCGGGTCAGGTAGCGCACCAGCTCGTGCAAGGAGCCGTAGACGTGGGCGTGCTCGAAGCGCCGGGCCATGCGCAGCAGGCGCTCGACGTTCTTGCGCCGGCGCAGGGCCTCGAAACCCCTCGGCTCTCGTCGGCGAGGAGCAGCTTGCCGTAGCCCGTCTCCTGGAGCACGTCGAGGAGCAGCCGGCTGACCGGGACCGTCTCGCGCCGGGCCAGGCTGCGCTCGAGGAACGCCCGCAGCCGGGCCAGGCGCGTCAACGTCTCGGCCTCGAGCCCCAGCTCCGCGCCAGCTCCGGCTCGTCCAGCGCGCGGCGCACGGCGTCGAACGGCTTCAGGCGGAACCCGGGGACGACCGTGTTCTCGTGGGCGTCGACCTCGAGGGCCTCGCCCTCGCTGCCTACAAGCTCGAGGTTCGCCAGGCGGTAGAGGCTGCGGTCCGAGAGCCCGAAGGGCGGCTGTTGGAGCACGCGGATCAGCGCCAGCCCGTCGTAGGGGTTGGCGACCACCTGCAGATACGCGAGCAGGTCGAGGATCTCGCGCCGGTCGTAGAACCCGGAGCCGCGAAGGTCCGATACGGGATCCCGCGCGCGCGCAGCGCGCCTCGCCAGGCGCGCGCTGCCCTGCGCAGGAGGATCGCGAAGTGACCCCAGGCCAGGGGGAAGGTCTCGCGGGTCCGTCCGGGAGCACGCGCACGGCCGGCCGCCCGCGCCGCGCGAGTCTCGTCGGCGACGTAGGCGGCCTCGTCGGGCTTCTTGGCGGTGTGGAACGTGCGCACGACGAGGGCACGCGCGGCCTGGGGTCCGCCTCCGCGACCCCGAGCGCCGCCGAGACCTGCAGCGGGCGCTCGGGGACGGCGTCGAGCCCGGCGACGAGCGCCCGGGTCGGACGTCCAGGATCTCCTGATACGAGCGAAAGCTCTCGAACAGCTCGAGGACCAGGCACTCGCCGCCGGCCTCGCGCACGCGATCAGGCAGCTCGCGAATGTTCTGCCCGGGCGCCGCGGAAGGCGTAGATCGACTGCCGCTCGTCCCCCACCGCCATGAGGTTCCCGAAGGCGGGGCGCGCCAACAGCCGCAACAGCTCCAACTGCACGCGGTTCGTGTCCTGGAACTCGTCGACGAGGAGCACCTTGAACTGCCCGCGGACCCGGGCGCCGGCCTCGCTGCGCAAGAACTCCACCGCCCGCGTTTGCAGGTCGACGTGATCCAGCAGCGCCTCGTCGGCCTTGCGCGCCTCGTAGCGCGCCTCGATCTCCAGGCAGGCAGCGCGCGAACTCGCGGTGCGCGGCGAGCTCGTCCGCCAGCGCCTGCGCGCCGAGCTCGTCGGCGAGGCGGGCGCGCCGTCGCCTGGAAGCCAGGACCTCCTGCGCGCCGAGCAGGTTCTCCCGCGCGCGGCCGAGGACCCCCCACCGCGTGGGGAAAGCGTAGCCCCCGGGCGCTCGATCACCCCGAGGGGATCGGGTCCCCGGCGGCCTCGGCCTGCGAGGGCCTCGTCGGTCAGCCCCCTCCAGGAACTCGCGCCGGAGCTCCTGGGCCAGGTCCACTGGCCTCGACCTCGTCCTGCACTCGGCTCGAGGGCTCGAACCCGGCGACCAGCGCGTTGTCCCGGAGCAGGCGGAAGCACAGCCCGTGGAAGTTCGTGACCACCCACTCCAGCGCCAGCGAGCTCTCGAGGCGCCCGGCCTCGAGCAGGCGCCGGGCCAGGCGCTCCTTGAGCTCGCGGGCGGCCTTGCCGGGTGAAGGTCGCGACGAGCACGTCCGGGATCTCGAACCCGCCCGCGGTGATCAGGTGCAGGTAGCGCTCGACGAGCACGTGGGTCTTGCCCGAGCCGGGCCCGCGTTCACGGAGCACGCAGCGGTCGGTGGGAGCGGTCACGATCCGCGCCTGGTTAGCCGTCAGCGGCACCGTGCTCCTCCTTCCCGCACACCGCCGAGTAGGCGCAGTGGTCGCACACCGGGGCTCTGGGGGTGATCTCGAACAAGAGCCGCCCCCGGTCGTAGACCTCGCGGATCCGCGCCTCGAGCGCGTCCCAGGCGGCGTCGAGCTCCTGAGGCGAGACCCAGCCCCAGTCGGTCGACTTGCGCCCCTGGCGCCCGTAGAACAGCGCGCCCTTGGCCGGCTTCTCGGCCACGACCTGGAGCAGCACCTGGAGCGTCCCCGGGCGCCACACGCTCGTGTGCCGGAGGAAGACCTTGCCCAGGTAGCTCGGGGCCACGCCGAAGCGCTCGCGGTAGGCGCGGTAGTAGGTCACGAGCTGGACCTCCTTGCCGTCCTTGATCGCCCGCTGCAGGCTGGGGGCCTTGTTGCTCGCCGTGCGCACCGTCTTGTAGTCGGCGATCAAGACCTGCTGCGCCCCCTCGAGCTCCGGCGCGTCGGCGCACACCCGGTCGATCTTGGCCACGAGGGCGGCCCCCGCGGCCTCGAACTCGACGGTGACCTCGCGCCCGGCCACGTGCTCCAGCGGCTCCTCGGCCTGCAGGCGCAGATACGGCTCGACCATCGCCCGCGCCGCCGCGAGGTTGCGGCGGAACTGGAACTCCGAACCGAAGCTCTCGCGCTCCTGCGAGAGCGCCTCCCACAGCCGGCGCTCGAGGTCCTCGCGCAACGCCGTGAGCCGCCCGGGGTCGCGGAACACGGCCTTGTGCGGGTGCGCGTCGTGGAAGGCCTCGAGCACGGCGTGGATCGCGGTGCCGAAGGTCGCCGCCTGCCCCCCGCCGCGCTGAAGGTGCAGGAGCTTCGAGTAGTAGAACTTGCGCGGGCAGTCGAGGAAGTCCTGGAGTCGGCTGGCCGAGAGCACGACCTCCGACGGCACCAGCTCGAGGGGCGCGCGGACCTCGTCGGGGAACGGGTCCGCCGCGGTGACGAAGGCCCGGTCGAGCCCGGCGTCACCGACGCCCAGGGCGCGCTCGAGCCGCGCGCGGACCTCGGCGCCCCCGCGCTGGTAGAGCCGGCGCAGGGCCACCTCGAGCTCGTCGCGGTCGAGGGCGCCCTCGAGGGTCCCGGCCAGCCCCTCGGTGTCGCGAAACCCGATCGGGGGCTCGACGCTCGCCGCCGCCAGCTCGGCGAGCACGTCCGAGACGGCCGCCTTCTCCTCCTGCACCCGCCGCCAGAACGTCGACTCGTCCCCGCCGAGCACCTGGAGCAAGAACGGCGAGGGCGCGCTGTCGTCCTCCTCGCCGTCGTAGCGCTTGGCCCAGGACAGGATCAGCCGCTCCCGGGCGCGGGTGATCGCCACGTAGAACAGCCGCGCCTCCTCGGCGTAGTGCGCGTCGGGGGAGAGCCGGGTCGGATCGCGGAACCCGGGCTCGACCTGCTGCAGCGCCTCGACCGCGGCGTCCGAGAGCACCGTCGCCCGCCGGGGCGCCGAGGGGAAGCGCCCGGCCACCAGGTGCGGCACGAACACGACCTCGAACTCGAGGCCCTTGGCCTGGTGCACGGTCATGACCGAGACCGCGTCGGGCGGCTCCAAGAACTCCTCCCCCGGAGCCTCGACCTCGCTCTCGTTGCTGAAGTGCTCGAGCAGCTCGCGCAGGTGCTCGGCCAGGTCGCTCAAGGTCGGCGGCTCGCCCCCCTGACCCTCGACCGCGATCTCGGTGAAGTCCCCGACCATGCTGTGGAGCTTGGTGAGGTTGGCCGCGTGCCGCGCCGCCAGCCGCGGGTCCTGCTCCTCGAGCCTCAGGATCCAGGGGATCAGCCCCGCGTCGACGGCGATCGCCGAGATCAGCGCGGGCAGCGCGTCGCGCCCCTTGCGCGCCCGCGCGCGCAGGATCAAGAACCGCTCGTGGAACTCGAACAGCGCCTGCTTCTCCGCCTGGCTCATGAGCGCGTAGAAGTACGGCGGACGCACGTGCTGGAAGCTCTCGCGCTCCCGCGCGAGCTCGGCCTGCGCCTCCTCCGCGTCGGCCTTGACGGGGCGGAACACCGTCCAGCGCTCGGGGTCCTCGCGCTCCATGAGGTGGCGCAGGAACCAGAAGTAGCGCCCGGCGTGGCGGTCGCGGCGCACGACCCGGTCGAGGAAGCGCGCGATCGGGAGCTGGGGCAGCCCCGGGATCGGCGAGGCGAGCACGCGCCGGAGCGCGGCGTCGCTCTCCTGATCGGTGAGCGCGAGCACGTAGTTGACGAGGAACGCCACCGCCTCGTTGCGGTAGAACCCGGCGTTCCCGTGCACGCGATACGGCACGCCGAAGCGCTCGAGCTCGTTCTCGATCGCTTTGGTGTCGCGCTTGAGCGAGCGGCAGAGCACGGCCATGTCCCGCCAGCGGTAGACCCCGCCCCCCGGCCGCTCGGCGCGCCGCAGCCGCAAGATCTCGCGCACGATCCCGGTCGCCTCGGCCAGGCTCGTGGTGTGGGTCAAGACCTCGACCGCCCGGGGGTCCGTGGCCTGCCCCGCCGCGACCCCGCCGTCCGGGACCACCCGCCGCGCGAGGGCCACGATCTCGGGCCGCGAGCGGAAGTTCTGCTTCAAGGCGAGCTGGGCCGCCTGAGGGAAGGCCTCGAGGAACGCGCCCAGGACCTGCTCCGGCTGGGCGCCCCGGAACCCGTAAATGCTCTGGTGGGTGTCGCCGCAGGCGGTGACCCGCTCGGCGAGCGCGCTGCCCTGGGTCAAGGCCGCGACCAGCCGCCCCTGAGCCCGGTCCATGTCCTGGAGCTCGTCGACGAGGACCGCGTCGAAGCGGGCCTGGGTGGCGGCCCGCACCTCGTCGCGCTCGACCAGGGCCGTGGCCCGCCCGATCAGGTCGCGGAAGTCGAAGTGCCGACGCCGCACGAGCTCGTCCTCGTAGGCCCGATACACCCGGGCCAAGTCCGCGAGCAGCCCGTCCCCGCACGCCTCGGCTGCGGCCTCGAGCCCCTCGGGTCCCACGCCGTTCTGCTTGAGCAGACCGAGGGCGTTCGCGACCTCGCCCACGAGCCCGCGACAGTCCCGCGCGGAGACGAGCGCGCTCGTGAGCGGGACCTGGCGCACGACGTCGCGCACCAGGACCCACTCCTTGAACCCGGTCAGCAGCCGGAACGCCCGCGGGATCCCGCTCTCGACGGGGTAGCGCTGGATCAAGTCGTAGCCAAAGCTGTGGAAGGTCGAGATCCAGAGGGTCTTGACCGAGCGCCGGGTGGCGAGCTCGACCCGCTGCCGCATTTCCCCCGCGGCCTTCTGGCTGAAGGTCAGGACCAGGATCCGCTCGGGGGAGACCCCGTCTTGGACCAGCGCCAGGAACTTCGCGACCAGGGTCCGGGTCTTCCCCGAGCCAGGCCCGGCCTGGACCAGGAGCGGGCGGTCTCGCACCCGCACCACCTCGGCCTGCTCGTCGGTCAGCTCGCTCACTCGGTCCGCGTTCCCC
>JAWKSZ010000046.1:0-63067 GCA_041402045.1 Planctomycetota bacterium
CTCGACGTCGATCCCCAGGCGGGCCTTCTTGGGGCCCCACTCCTGCTTGATCTTGTCGGGGATCTCCTCGGCCTTGGCCGGCAGGTCACGCACGTGCCCGACGCTGGACTCGACGATGTAGTCCTTGCCAAGGAACCGCTTGAGGGTCTTGGCTTTGGTCGGGGACTCGACGATGACCAGCGACTTGCCCATGCTGGGACCTCCTGGGGGATTGGCCCCCCTGCAGCGCACCCTTATATCAACGTCCGCCGGGGGGTCGACAACCCCCCGCCATCGCATCGCCCCAGAACACTGAAACAAAAGAACTTAGATCGGCGACTCGGGCGCCCCTGGCGCGCCGAGAGATAAACTGGTTGTCAGTTAAAGAGTTACGGCTGGATGGCCCCGGGAACCCACCCGTATCAAGTCGTGCCCGGCCCTGTCGCAGGACACCCCGCTCGGCACAATCCAGCGCGAGGCCGGGTGACGAGCTCGCAGGTGACCGTCTCCCGCTGAGCGCGCCTACTCCTTGTGGGCGGCCTTGATCTGGTCCAGGGAGTAGTAGGTCCCGCCGGTGACCGCGCTCACCTCCTTGAGGAAGCGCGCGCCGCCGGCGCTGTCCGAGACCTGCAGGCAGTGGACCTGCACCCGCTGGTAGCGGTTGAGCTTGTCGAGGTGCCGCATGAAGCGCGTCTGGCGCATGAAGCGGCCCTCGTTGGGCCCGCCCTCGGAGAGGAAGAAGATCGTGTCGATCTGCGGGTCCTGCATGCAGAACGCGAGGGTGTCGTAGAGGTTCGAGCGGCCCTTGTGGCTGCCCTGCTTGCCCACCTTCTTGGGCGTCTGCTGCTCGCGCACGAACTCGATCAGCTTGTCGCGGGCGCGCTTGAGCGGGAGCAGCTCGTCGGAGACGCGGTAGTACTCGGTGGAGAAGAACACCACGTTGCCCATGACGTCACGGTCGAGCTGGCTCAGGACCCGGGTCAGCTCGCGCTTGCTGAACACCATTTTGCTCGGGCTGTCGCTGGCGTCGCCGTCGAGGGGGTTGTTCATGCCGCCGGAGATATCCTGGCTGAAGGTCAGGCGGTTCGAGTAGATCGGGATCCCGTGGAAGCGCACCCGGGTCTGCTCGTCGCCGGTCTTGACCCCCTTCGGCTCGTCCTCTCCGTCGCCGGCCTTGGGCGCGCCCTTGCCCTTGTCGTCCTCGTCGTCCTTGGCGGGCTCGGGGAACTCGAAGCTCGCGCGCTGGCTCTTCCACCAGCCCTCCCACATGTCGGCGTTGGCCCCGATCCGGCGCCCGGTGAGGTGCCCCAGGGTCTCGCCGATCCGGTGCTGGGGCAGGCCGTCGGCCTTGGCCAGGCGCGCGATCAGGACGTCGACCAGCTCCTTGCCCAGCTCGGGGTCGCTCTTGCGGTTGGTCCAGGCCTCGATCGCGTCGAGGGCGGCGAAGATCAGCCGCCCCGCCCACTCCCGGGCCCGGCCCTTGGGCTCCTCCTCGATCAGGCGCTTGGCGCCGCGCAGGGCGGCGGTCCCGTCGATCCGCTGCAGGGCCACGAGCCCGGCGATCTGGACCGGGGGCAGCTTGTCCTCCAGCGCCTCCTCGGCGGCCTCCTTGGCGCCCTGGGGGTCGACCTCCGCCCAGGCGATCAGGGCGTCGCCCTTGACCCGGTAGTCGCGGCTCTTCTTGTAGAGGCGCTCGAGGGGCTTCGCCGACTCAGGGTCGCCGATCGCGCCCAGGGCCCACACGGCCTCGAGCTGCGCGAGCTGATCCCGGGCGCCGAGGCCGCGCTTCGGAGGAGCTCGCGGGCCTTGGCGAAGCGGGTGGCGGCGAACACCCGGCCACCCCCGCCACGAAGGCCGTCGTCGCCCACGTAGCGCGCGAGGTCGGCGAGCAGCGCCTCGTCGTCCCCGGGCGCTCGAGCACCGCCCGAACGCCCGGTCGCGGACCTCGGCGCTCTTCTCCCCGAAGTAGCCGGCGACCTCCTCGGGTCCCGCGCCGCCGCGGATCGCCTCGACCGCGGCGCTGGCCGCCTCGCCCTGCTTGTTCAGGCTGCGGTCGGGGTCGTAGTAGGGCGGGCCTTCCTGGGCGCAGGCGAGGGCGGAGCCGAGGACGAGCAGGGACAGGACGTGGCGCATGGGAACCTCCGGGCGGACCCAACCCTAGCAAGCGCACGGCCAGAGGCAGGCCAGGAGCCTTTTCCCCGGCTTCTCCACAACTCTGTGGAGAGTCGGTATTGCATTGCCCCAGCGTGGCTTACGCTTTCATGAACGCGAGTTTTCCCCACTCAGGCCCAGAACGTGGAGAACCCAGGTTCACTCGCCGAGGTAGGCCGCTTTGACGCGGGGGTCGTCGGCGAGCTGCTTGGCGGGGCCGGACATGGTGACCTTGCCGGTCTCCATGACGTAGGCGCGGTGGGCGAGGTCGAGGGCCGCGTGGGCGTTCTGCTCGACGATGAACACGGTCACGCCCTCCTGGGCGTTGAGCTCGCGCACCGTGCGGAAGATCTGCTGGCAAATGATCGGCGCGAGCCCGAGGGAGGGCTCGTCGAGGAGCAGGAGCTTGGGCTGGGCCATGAGCCCGCGGGCGATCGCGAGCATTTGCTGCTCGCCGCCGGAGAGGCTCCCGCCGCGCTGGTGCTTGCGCTGCTCGAGGATCGGGAACATGGCGTACATCCGGCGAATGTCCGCCTGGATCCCCGGCTTGTCGTTGCGCAGGAACGCGCCCATCTCCAGGTTCTCGAGCACCGTGAGCTCGCTGAACAGGCGGCGCCCCTCGGGCACGTGCACGATCCCGCGGCGCACGGTGTCCTGGATCCCGCGGCCGCTGCTGCGCTCGCCGCGGAAGCGCACCTGCCCCTGGCGAGCGCGGACCACGTTCGAGATCACGTTGAGGGTCGTGGTCTTGCCCGCGCCGTTGGCGCCGATCAGGGCCACGATCTCGCCCTCGCGCACGTCGAGGGAGATCCCGTGCAGGACCTGCATGGCGCCGAAGCCAGCCACGACCCCGTCGAGCTCGAGGAGCACGGGGCCGGTGGGCGGGGCCTCCGGCTCGGGGGCGGGCTCGGCGGGGACGGTGGTCGGTCCCTCCCCTTGCTCGGCTGCCTCGGCCACGGTCTCGGGGGCGTCCTCGGCGGGGGCGGGCTCCGCCGGCTCGAGGTCGACGCCGGGCGCCTCGGGGGCGGCGTCCGCGGCGCCCTCAGTGCCCACGGCCGCCGCCTCGCTCCCGGGGGCCCCCTCGTCCGCGGGGTCCTCCGCGGGGGCGTCCGCGCGCCCCTCGACGGGGCCCGCGACGGGGTGTTCGAGGGGGTCGTCGTCGGGGTCGGCGTCCGGGGCCGGGGGCATGCGCCCTGCCGCGCGCTCGCGCTCGAGGTCCTCGAGGGTGACCTCGCCCGAGTCGGAGATCGGCCGATCCGGGTTGGGG
This sequence comes from Planctomycetota bacterium, assembly GCA_041402045.1. Lineage (GTDB taxonomy): Bacteria > Planctomycetota > J058 > J058 > J058 > JAGQRJ01. Next base: position 3,398 of record JAWKSZ010000046.1, read on the forward strand.
TCGACGGGGGCGACCTTGCTCCCGCAGGCCGTGCACTCGATCCCGTTGGCGATGTAGCAGGCGGCGTGGTGGACCGTGGCGCAGGCCGCGCAGCGCAGCGTGTGGTCGCGCTCCTCCAGGGTCTCGTTGCAGGCCGGGCAGGTCGCGCTCACTCGGGCACCCCGAGGTAGGCCTTGATCACGTGGTCGTCGTTCTTGATCGCCTCGGGCAGCCCGCGGGCGATCTCCTCGCCCTGGTTCAGCACGTAGATCAGGTCCGAGATCTCCATGACCAGCTTCATGTCGTGCTCGATCAGGAACACGGTGATCCCCGCGTCGCGGATCTTGCGGATCAGGTCTACGAGCTCGACGGTCTCCTGGGGGTTCATGCCCGCGGCGGGCTCGTCCAGGAGTAGGAGCGTCGGGTCGCTGGCCAGGGCGCGCGCGATCTCCAGGCGGCGGCGCTCGCCGTAGGCCAGGCTCGCGGCCTCGTCGTTGGCCCGGGGGAGCAGCCCCACGAAGTCCAGGTATTTGGCGCTGGCCAGGCGGGCCTCGCGCTCCTCGCGCCGGTTCCCAGGGCCGCGCAGGAGCGCGCCCAGGAACCCCGTGCGCAGCCGACGGTGGAGCCCCACGGTCACGTTGTCGAGCACCGACTGGTGGTCGAACAGGCGAATGTTCTGGAAGGTGCGGGCCACGCCCTGGCGGCAGATCAGGTCGACCCGCTGCCCGCGGAGCTCGGTCCCGCGCAGCTTGATCGAGCCGTCGGTGGGCTCGATCACCCCGGTGACCATGTTGAACGCGGTGGTCTTGCCCGCGCCGTTGGGGCCGATCAGCGCGGTGATCGAGCCGCCCTCGACGGTGAACGAGAAGTCGTTCACCGCCCGCAGGCCGCCGAAGCTCTTGCCCAGCCCTCGCACGTCCAGGAGCGTGCTCACGCGGTCTCGCTCCCGACCTTGAACAGCGGGCTGTCGGCGGCCCGCCAGGCCGCCTGCTCCGCGTCGCTGGGGGCGTCGCTGCCGGCGCGGGGCGGGAGCAGGCCCTGGGGGCGGAAGCGCATGAGGAGCACGAGCATCAGCCCGTAGATCAGCATGCGCGCCTCGTTGGGGATCGAGAGCTCGCTGTCGGCGGCGAGGTGGAACGTCTCGCGCACCCAGTAGGGGTCGGCCAGGAGGCGCAGGAACTCCGCCAGGCCCTGGAGCATGGCCGCGCCGAGCAGCGCGCCGCGGATCGTGCCCATGCCGCCGAACACCAGGAAGCACACCACGATGATCGACTCGAACACCTCGGCCTGAGCGTGGGTCACGGTGGTCAGCTTGAGCGCGTAGAGCCCGCCGCCGACGCCGCCCAGGAAGCCGCTGGCCAGGAACGCGAGCAGCTTGGCCTGCTTGACGTCGATCCCCGAGGCCATGGCGGCGACCTCGTCGGCCTTGATCGCGGCCCAGCTCCGCCCCAACCGGCTCTGCTCCAGCCGCTTGCAGAACACGAAGGCCAGCACCAGCGCCGCGAGCACGAGGTAGTAGAAGTTGAACAGCCAGATCTTGCCTTGCCCCACGCTGGGGTCGGCCCCGAACAGCTGCGGGATCGTCTCCCCGTCGAGCTTGATCCCGTAGGCGCCGCCGGTGAGCCAGCCCTCGTTCTGGATCGTGATGTACACGATCTCGGCGATCCCCAGGGTCACGATCGCGTAGTAGTCGCCGGTCAGCCGCAGGGTGGGGATCCCGCGGAGGACGCCGAAGGCGGCGCACACCAGCCCCGCGATCAGGAGCAGGACCAGGAACCCTCCGGTCGAGCCGAAGGGGTGCGTGCCCTTGGCGATCTTCTGGCCTACCGGGAGCACGAGGCCCGCGTAGGGCATGACCTGCACCGTGGGCTCGGCCTCCCCGCTCTCCTCGGCGCGCTGGAGCGCGGCGACCGCGGCGGGGACGCCGCCCACGACGTCGTAGCCCCAGTCGGGCCGGTACTGGACCACGATCGGGCCGGCGCCGGAGTTGGCCTCCAGCGCGCGCTGCTCCTGGGTCAGGCGCAGGTCGCCCAGGGGCACGGTCAGCGGGTCCGTGGGCGGCTGCTGGGTCAGCACCAGCCCGGCGGCGACCACGATCGCGCCCATGGCCATGAACGAGGCGTAGCCCAGGTCCAGGAGCCCGGTGTAGCCGATCACGATGTTCAGGCCGATCCCGAAGATCATGTAGATCATGATCGTGAGCAGGACCTGGACCCCGAAGTCGCCGACCACCGAGCCCAGCCCCATGGCCGGCGGGAGCGGGCCGAACAGCACGAACAGCAGCGCGAACAGCGCCAACCAGGCCCAGTCGCTCCTGAGCAGCGTCGTGAGCTTCATGCGCGGTCCGCTCCTGCCCGACCCAGCAGGCCGTAGGGCCGGAACACGATCACCACGATCATGACCAGGAAGCAGAAGGCGAAGCTGTAGGGCGAGAAGTCCTTGGTCGTCGAGCTGGGCACGAGGGAGTGGAAGCCCCAGTTGGCGTAGCCTTGCCAGAACGAGCTGGCGAAGCCCAGGAGCATGGCGCCCAGCAGCGCGCCCTTGAGGTGCCCGATCCCGCCCAGCACCGCCGCGGCGAAGGCGATCACGCCCGGGTAGTAGCCCATGCGGAAGTAGATCCCGCCGCCGACCTTGATCGAGTAGAGGATCCCCGCCACCGCCGCCATGGCCGAGCCGACCATGAACGTGAACGCGATCACGCGGTTGACGTTCACGCCCATGAGCGCCGCGGTGGTCTGGTCGAGGGCGCAGGCCCGCATGGCCTTGCCGATCTTGGTCCGCTGCACGAGCAGGTGCAGCCCGCCCATCATGGCCAGGGCCGTGATCCAGGTGAGCACGTCCTTGAACGGGAGGCGGAACACCGAGACCCCCGCGGGGTCGTCCTCGCTGGGGGCGGAGAACTCGACCTCGCCCACCACACTCCTGTCCAGGACCTCGGGCAGCCCGCGCTCGATCCGCACCGCCTCACGGGGCAGCCACACCGTGACCGGGTCCGTCCCGGGCTTGAGCCGCCAGGACACGCCCACGAACGCCCCGTCCCCGGCCTCGGTGATCGGGCGGGTCTGATCCGGGCGGAGCTTGGCGACCACCTCGGCCCCGGCGCGCGGCTCTGCCAGGGCCTCGACCTTGTCCTGGCCCAGGACCGTGGCGGTGGTGTCCACCGGCAGCGCGTGGAAGTTGGGGGTGATCAGCTGCACGATCCCCTGCAGGATCAGGGACATGCCGATCGCCGTGATCAGCGCCGCGAGCCGCGTCGAGCCGCGCAGCGGCTTGTAGGCCACGGTGTCGAGGAACAGCCCCAGGGCCGCGCAGATCAGCATGCACAGGGGCACCACGACCACCAGCGGGAGTTGGTGCCCGACGAACAGCCACACCGAGGTCATGGCGCCGATCATGTAGACCTCGCCGTGGGCGAAGTTGATCAGCTTGATGATCCCGTAGACCATGGTGTAGCCCACAGCGATCAGGGCGTACACCGAGCCCTCGCTGAGCGCGTTACACAAGGTCTTGAGGAAGTAGCCCCAGTCCACGGTGTAGTTCGATCCGAACGGGGCCTAGTCCACCGGCACCGAGGGCGGATCGGCGGCCTGGAACTCGCCGTTGTTCACGACCACGACCATGGGCGGCTTGCCCGGGCAGTCGCCGTTCTCGTCGAAGTAGGTCACGCCGGTCACCCCGGTGTAGCCCTTGTCCTTGGAGGTGCAGCCTGCGAGCCAGTCGCGCAGCGCCTTGCGGTCGGCGCCGACCTCGGCGATCCCCTTGGCGGCCATGCCCAGGGCGTCGTAGGTCAGCGCCGCCCAGGTGTCCGGGTCGCTGCCGTACTCCTTGCGGAACGCCTCGCGGAAGGCCTTGGCCTCGTCGCTGGCCGAGTCCGAGAAGAAGAACGGGGTCACGACCATGATCCCCTCGGCGGTCTCACCGGCGGTGTCGACCAGCGCGCCGTTCATGACGCCGTCGCTGCCGAAGATCTTGACGTCGGTCCAGTTGAGGTCGTTGCGGATCGCCTTGGTCAGGAGCGCCGCCCCCGAGTAGAGCCCGCAGATGATGATCACGTCGGGCTTCTGGCCCTGCACCGTGGTCGCGAGCTGCTTGGGGTCACCCAGGCGTCCGCGCTGGTAGCCCGCCTCGCCCGCGATCGTGAGCCCGATCTCGGCGCACTCCGCGGCCACCGACTCCTTGAGGCCGGTGCCGTACTCGTCCTTCTCGTAGACCAGGCTCACCGACTTGGCGCCCAGGGCCTTCTGGGCGTAGCGCGCCATGAAGATCCCCTGGGTCCCGTCGTGGTAGAGGTTGCGGAAGGTCCAGGGCGACTCCTTGCAGATCGTGACGTTGGTCGAGCCGGGGGTGAACTCCACGATCCCGGTGCGCTCGTAGGTCGCGCGAGCAGCCTTGGTGCACGAGGAGTTGAAGTGGCCCACGACCAGCGCGATCCCCTCGTCCGAGGCGATCTTGGTCGCGACGTTGGTCGCCTCGTTGGGCAGGCCCTTGTCGTCCTCGATGGACAGCTCGACCTTCTTGCCGCCGATCCCGCCCTCGGCGTTGGTCTGCTTCTCCCAGAGCTGCGCGGCCTTCTTGATCGACGCGCCAATGTCCGCGCTGTCGCCGGTCAAGGGGCCCGCGACCGCGATCCGCAGCGTCTCACCCGAGGGCGCGCCGCCGCCGTCCGGCGTCGTGCCGCCGCCGCCGCCCGAGTCCGTCGGGGTGGGGCAGCCGCAGAGGGTCAGGCCCAGGGCCATCAGGGGGGCGAGGTACCACCGGTTCATACCGTCCTCCAGGGTCGTGCGGGGGGAAGGCCACATGGTATGCGGGGGCCAGCATGATTCAAGCAGAGGTCGGGGAGGGTCTTGCGTCGGCGCGGATCGCCGCGCACCCTGTGGGCGAGAGAGGGGGCCAGGCGTGAGCGAGTCGGGGTCGCTGCAGATCAAGTGTGAGGGGTGCGGAGCGGAGCTGACCTACGCGCCGGGCACCACCACCCTCCAGTGCGAGTATTGCGGGGCCACCCAGGAGATCGGCGCCGACGAGCCCGAGGGCCCCGAGGGCGACGGCCAGGTCGAGATCGTGGAGTACGACTTCCACGAGGGCCTGGCCCGGGTCGCCAAGCAGAAGTCGTCGGAGCTGGTCGAGGGCGGCCAGGAGTTCGAGTGCAAGGGCTGCGGCGCCCGCGAGGTGATCCAGGGTCAGGCCAGCGAGTGCAGCTACTGCGGCGCGCCGATCGTGGTCACCCAGCAGCCGAGCGAGGACGTGATCACGCCCGAGAGCGTGCTCCCGTTCCGGATCGACGAGCGCAAGTCCCGCGACCTGTTCCACCGCTGGGTGGACGGGCTGTGGTTCGCCCCCAACGACCTCAAGGGCCGCGCCTCCGCCGACCGGATCGACGGCGTCTACATGCCCTACTGGACCTACGACTCGCAGACCACCACCCGCTACCGCGGGCAGCGCGGCGACCACTACTACGTCAGCGAGTCCTACACCGACTCCAACGGCAACCGCCAGACGCGCCAGGTGCGCAAGACCCGCTGGCGCTCGGCCTCGGGCACGGTGCGCGTGCCCTTCGACGACGTGCTGGTCTACGCGAGCAAGTCCCTCGAGCGCCCGCTGGTCGAGCAGCTCGAGCCCTGGCCCCTGGGCGAGCTCAAGCCCTACCAGCCGGCCTACCTCTCGGGGTTCAAGGCCGAGCGCTACCGGATCGGGCTGAAGGAGGGCTTCAAGCTCGCCGAGGCGCGCATGGAGCCCAAGATCCGGATGGCCGTGCGCCGCGACATTGGCGGCGACGAGCAGCGGATCTACTCCCTGGCGATCGCCCACGACAACGTGACCTTCAAGCACTTCCTGCTGCCGCTGTGGATCTCGAGCTTCCGCTACAACGAGAAGGTCTACCGCTTCCTGGTCAACGCCTGCACCGGCGAGGTCGTGGGCAAGCGGCCCTACAGCTGGATCAAGATCGCGCTCCTGATCCTGGTGATCGTGGCGGTGATCGCCGGGATCGTGGTCGCCGTCCAAATGAGCAAAGGACATTGAGGGAGCGTTCGCGCCCCACGCTCCCGCGGGGCGGCTCGATCGGGGAGCGAGTTCTCCACACCGCCGGGAGCGTCTCCTCGTTGGGCAACTCTTGCCCGTTCGTCCCGGGAGCGGCGCACCCCGGGTGAACCGAGCGGGGCCGTGGGTCTCGGTCGACCGTCGGGGGCGTTGATTCACCGGGGCTGAGCCCGTCGTGGAACCGGGCGGGCAAGATCTGCCCAACGAGCTCAGCGACCTCCTGTCGCGGCGACGGAGCTCCCGGACTTAGGTCGGCGCGACGCTTGCCCTGAGGCCTCCTGCACGAAGGAGGCACACGTGATTCAGCAGAACGACGACGCTCAGCAGCAGGACGCCACCCAGCGGCTCGCGCAGGCCTTTGGCCTGGACGAGCTCCCCCCGGGCGCGCAGATCGTGACGGTCGGGCTCCCCGGCATGCAGCACGACCCGCGGGAGGCGGCAGGGTCCAAGAAGACCTCGACCTACGACTACGGCGGCGTGGTCCACAAGATCCGGCCGGCCATGAAGCTCTTCCCCGGGGAACTCGAGGGGCGGGTCGCGCTGGCGATCGTCACGGAGTACGGCGACACGATCGTGGCCTACTTCCCCCGCGACCGGCGGCCGAAGGTCGGGACCCGGGTCGGGCTCAAGGGGACCTGGCTCAGCGTCGACCTCGAGCTCGAGGACGTCCTGCTCCGCGCCGAAGGCTGCGCCTGCTGCGAAGCCCTCGCCACCCTGGGTGAGCAGCACGTCGACTTCCAGCTCGACGTCGAGTCGTGGCAGGTCGTGGGTCCGAGCTTCGACTTCCTCCTGGACTGAGGCCGTACATGAGTCGAGGGCCCGGTAGGGCCCTCTGCGTCGCGTCTCGGCGTCCCTGACGGTCTGCTAGGCTCTGTCCGCAAACAGGGGAAATGCTCTCGCGCAGCAATCGTCGTCGTCCGACAAGGCGGGAGCCGAGCCTAGCGAAATGGGGTTACGTGGCCGGCGACCAACGCAGTCGGCGGCGACGAGGGCAAGCGAGAGCGTTGGCCCTGTTTGCGGAAAGAGCCTAGTTCGCGCCGAGGAGCTTGAACACGCGCTGGACCGAGCGGACCTCCTGGCTCTTGGAGTCCTTGATCTTGAGGCCCACGCGCACGGCCGGCGGGAGCCAGGACGTGATGTAGTTGACCTCGAGGTCGTTGCCCGACTGGCCCTGGGGCCACTCGAGGTCCTCCTCGAACTTGATCCGGAACTGGTTCGGCGGGTCGCCCGGCTCGAAGGGGGTCCCGTCCGGCTTGACGAAGGCCTTGACGGTGTAGTCCTTGGCCACGAGGCCGCCGCCGGAGATCGAGACCACCGCGCCCTCGCGGAGCATGGGGAAGGTGAAGCCGCGCTTGGTGCGGAACAGGCCCTTGAGCTTGTCGTCGGTGCTCCACTCGAACACACCCAGGTCGGCGGGGACGCCGGCGCGGCGGTCGTGGTTCTGGTCGTAGTAGCACATGACCATCTTCGACCCGCCGTAGTCGCTCTGGGGCGGGATCGTGAGCCCCGAGAAGTCGTCGCGGTGCGGGGGGAAGGGCTGGCGCGTGGTGCCGCCCTGGGTCGGGACCCGGGGCGGGTTGATCAGCTCCTCGACCTCGTAGAAGTCGCCCACGTCCTGCCAGCGCCGGTTGCGCACGAACAGCTCGAAGCGGCTCTCCACGGCGTAGAGCGCCAGGTCCTGCTCGATCGGGTTGGGGTGCTTGGTGTCGTTGATCTTGTGCCGGGGGCGGAAGGGGTTCGCGGCGTCGACGCCGGTCACCTGCCACAGGCGCTTGACCAGGCGCGGGCGGCGCTGGTCGCGGTCGACGAGGGCGTACTCCACGAGCACCGGGTGGGTCTCGCCGGCGACCACGGTCACGGTCTTGAAGTAGATCGAGTCCCAGCGGTACTTGATCTGGTCGTCGACGATGTCCGGGTAGGGCTGGTGCTGACGCGTGGTGAACGCGTAGTGGTAGGTGTCCGGGTTGTCCTTGCCGCGGATCGGGATCTGCTCGTTGGTGTTGTCGTAGCGGCCCTTGGTCAGCGCCGGGTCGGGCAGGTCGTCGAAGAACTCCATGTTGTGGGTCTGGACGACGTTGGCCAGGTCGCGCTCCATTTGGTCGAACGCGTAGCGGGCGTATTGATATACCTGCACCCGCGCGTCGACCTTGAGGAAGATCTCCTGGCTGCGGGCGAAGATGAACACCACGCTCCCGGTGAGGATCACCATGAGCGCCACCGCGACCATGAGCTCGATCAGGGTGAACGACTTGCGGGGACCTTGCATGCGACGCCTCCTCTCGGCGTATCCCTTCCGCGCGGAGCTGCGCAGGGTGCGCCTCTAGCTCCGCCCGTGAGGGCGCGCAGACGTGGTGTTCTCTACAGGCTGATCAGGGTCACGAACTCGTGCCGCGGGACGTTGCCCCGGGGCACCGGGCGCGTGGGGTCGGGGCCGATCGCGTCGGCCTCGTCCTGATCGAAGTTCTTGAAGATGAACACCTTGAGCTGGTACAGGCTCTCCGAGAACTCGTCGAGGTTGTTGATCTGCGCGTCGTTGTTGGTGTCGATCCGCGCGCGCTGCATGGAGAACGCGAAGCTGTAGTGCGGATACGGGTCCACCGCGATCGTGCGCTGGCCGCCGCCGGTGCCGTCGTAGACGTTGTCGTTGGAGAGGAACTCGAGGCGCACGTCACCGGGCAACGGCCCGCCGCCAGGCTGCTGCCCGTCGCGGTAGACGCCGAGGGGGTAGACCCGGGGGATCCAGGGGGTCTCCGCGTCCTTGGTGCTCATGCGCCGGCGGTTGATGTTGAAGTTGTCGATCGCGGTCCCGCTGTCGAGCTTGGCCGGCGCGCGCTGGTTGTTCTCCGTGGCGCCGCCGTGGCCGATCAGGGGCACGGGGTAAATGAACTGCGGCTCCATGGCGACTTGGATGTTGTTCACCGGGCCGAGGCCGGTGCCGACGCCGGTGCCGCTCAGGTTCAGGGCCTGGGGCAGCACGATCGCGTAGTCCCGCGCGCTGAACGGCCCCCCGGGAGGGGTCGAGGTGTAGTCGTGGGGGGCCGGGGGCACCGCGTCCTGCACGCCGTCGTGGTTGAACACGAAGTAGTGCCAGGCCCGCGAGGCCGCGCTCGCCTTGTAGACGTAGCGGCTCTCGCGAATGCCCACGGTCACCGCGTCCACGACCGAGAGGGTGACCTCGGAGGCGTAGGTGTCCTCCACGGTCTGGTTCCCCGAGTCGATCGCGGTCGGGAACAGGGCCACGATCCCGGTGATCCCGAGGACCAGGACCACGATCGCGATCAGGATCTCCATCAGCGTGAAGCCACGCAGACGAGCCATGTGCCACCCTCCAGTCTTGCGCCGTCTCCAGGTGTAGTCGGCGGGGGATTTCAGCGCCAGCGCGCTCACGGTCCGGTTTGCCTCAGGACCCGCACCCGCACGCGGCCGGTGTTGGGGTCGACGTCCATGTAGCAGCGCTTGGACACGTTCGCGTTGTCGCCGCCCTCGCGCAGGTTCAGGTCGACCTGCGGACGCAGCGCGTCGAGCTGCGCGTCGTTGAGGTTGTCGATCGGCGTGTTCAGGTCGAACATGTTCGCCGCGAAGCCCGCCGTAGGCGGGGGCTGATCGGAGAGCGGCGGGTCGGTGAGGTTGATCGTGCCGTCCTTGCGGAACTCGATCCAGCCGATCCCGGCGCCCAGGTTCGGGCGTAGGTTGGTGAACAGCGCGGCGTCGGTCTTCTGGGGCTCGCCCTGGAACAGGGGCACCAGGAGCCCGGCCACGCGGTCGACCGCGGGGGCCGGCGCCGGCGGACCGACCACCGTCCCGCCGTCGCTGATCAGGTCGAAGCGCACGTTGGGCAGGAGGAAGGTCGCCTCGGACTCCTCGAAGCCGAACTTGTCGCGGAAGCGGCGCATGCCGTAGCGCTCGCGGCCCTTCTCGTCCGTGTCGCGGAAGAACACGAGGTACTGCTTGGTGCGCTGCGTGATCGCCGCGCGGCGCGCCTCGTTGAAGGCGCTCTGCACGATCCGACCGCTCTGCCCCAGGCGCTGACCGTCGAGGAACTTGCTGATCGCCGGGAGCGCGAGGGCGGTCATCAGGATGATGATCCCGATCACGACCAGGAGCTCGATCAGGGTGAAGCTGCGGGCGCTACGCATGGAGGCCTACTCCCCTTCCCAACTGCAGATGTCGTCCTGCGGGTTGAGCCAGCTCTCGCCCGCGCTCCACAGGTTGTAGGTGCCCACGACCTTGGGCTCGTGGGTCGCCAGGCTCCCGGGGAAGGTGTAGTTCGTCGGCGCGAACAGCTCGGGGAGCGTCGCCAGGTGCGCCTGGGTGAAGCGCGGGTCCACGTGCCAGGTGGCGATCGTGGTCGCGTTCATGGCGCCGCTCGGGTCCTCGAGGCCCTCGTCGATCCACATTTGGCTCTGGATGTACGTCTGGTCGGCGTGGGCCGCGATCCCCTCGCCGCCGGGGCCGCTGCCGCCGTTTCTGTGGAAGCGGCTGGGCTGGAAGTAGACCGGGGTGTTGAGCTTGACCTTGTCGTAGCAGATCGGACGCCCGTAGTTGTCGATCATCATGCAGCGCTGCTCCTGAGCGTTCCAGGCGCTCCAGAGCTTGTTGGGGTTGAAGCCCGGCACCGAGAAGTGGGACTCGGTCACGGTCCTCAGGAAGGGTCCCACCGACTCGGAGCGGCTGTTGCGCGGGTCGTCGGTCGAGCCCTTCCAGTGCACGTTGATCACTGGGCGGCAGAGGAAGTAGATCAGGCACTGGGTGCCCTTCATGTCCCGGGGCGGGATCCCCACCCGCAGGCCGCCGGTCGGCCCGCCGTAGGCCCAACCAGGGTTGGGGCCAGGGGGCGCCGGCTCGCGGTCGTAGCCGTCGGGGGGGAAGTCGCGGAACACGGCGTGGTAGGCCGAGAGGGCGGTCTGGATCTCGCCGAGGAAGGCCGCGGTCGCCTTGCGCTTCGCGTTGCTGAAGATCGGGCGCACCGCCACGATCAACAGCGACGCGAGCAAGATCATGATCGCCATGGCGATCAGGAGCTCGATCAGGGTGAAGCCCCGAGGGCTGCTCGTCCGCACGCGCATTACTTGGACCAGTTCGTCACGTCGTCGGAGTCGGGGTGGCCGTACTCGTTGACGCCGTTGGGGCCGTTGCTCCAAATGTCGAAGCTCTGGGCGTTGTGCGGGTTGTCGGGGACGGTCGCCACCTGAACCGGCGGGGTCTCGGTGTCGCGGTCGAGGGCGAGGTTCACGCCGGTGACCACGCCCGCGCGGTTGACCGGGGCCGCGATCGCGGCGTCCTTGGTGCTGTCGCGGACCGACGCCCACTCACGGTAGTGGTAGGGGTTGCCCCAGGGATCGAGCAGGACCAGGATCTGCGCCGCGCCCGGCGGCATGTGGGCCAGCTGGAACGGCTGCAGGTTGATCTGGTCGAAGTCGGCGGGCGGGAGCTTGACGGTGAAGTTGGTGCCGTCGGCCGCGTTGGTCGGCATGCCGTTTTGCAGCACCCCAATCCCGCCGGTGAGGTAGCCGATGTTGTCCTTGTCCCAGCTCTCGAGGTAGGGGCTGCTGCCGCCGCCGCCCACCTGGCGGGTGGCCTTGTTCATGAGGCCGCACCACAGGCCCACGCAGTCGTCGCGGTAGCCGTCGTTGCCGCCGATGGCCGCCCCGGGGGGGCGCGCGGCGCGGCGGGGATACTTGCCCTCGTCGCTGAGGTAGCTGGCCAGGCCGCTCTCGACGGTGCGGATCAGGCTCGCGGCGATGCCCGTGAGGGCCTTCTTCTTGACCGCGCTGATCCCGGCGAGGAGAACCGCGGCGAGGATGCCGATGATCGCGATCACGATCAAGAGCTCGATCAGCGTGAACGCCCGGCGATCTTTGGTGAGCAAGGGAGCCTCCGTCTGTGAGTGAGGGCGCGATCCTAGCTGGAGCTGGCGGGCTCTGTCAATCCGGGTAAGTGTCTTAGACCCTGTCTCGGCACCAGGTTAGGTGCGACCTGAGGAGGTCTCGCCTCTAGATAGACGACGCCGCGCGCGCTTTCTTGCAGCGGGCCCGCGGTTTGGGGCCGCGCCGCGCCTCAAGTCCTTAGCGGGAAACGACCCAGTTGGCGATGTCGTCGGAGTCGGGATGGCCGAACTCGTTGATCCCGTTGGGGCCGTTGCTCCACAGCACGTAGCCCGAGAGCCGGCGCGGGGCGTCCGCGACCTGGGTCAGCGGCGCGCGCTCGCTCTGGCGATCGAGGGAGCGCGAGGTCCCGCTCAGGTCGCGGGTGACCGGCGAGGCCACCGCGGCGTGCTTGGTTGCCTCGCGCACCGACGACCACTCGCGGTAGTGGATCGGGTTCCCCCAGCGGTCGGTGAGCACGAGGTGGGCGGTCGGGCCGAGGTGCGCGAGCTGGTAGGGGAGCAAGCCGAGCTGGGAGGCGTCCGCGGCGGGGAGCGGGTCCGTCTGGTTCGTCCCGTCAGGCAGCGTCGGCATGCCCCCGACTCGCCCTGCGGGTCCGCCGCGGTAGAGCCCGACCTGCGCGCGATCCCACTCGAGGTAGGGGCTGTTCGCGCCGCCGCCCGCCTGGCGGGTCGGGGCGTTCATGAGCCCGCGCCACAGCGCGACGCAGTCGTCCATGTAGCCGTCGGCGTCGGTCACGCTCGCGCCCGGGCGCGGCGCGAGCCGGGGGTAGGCGCCCTGGTCGCTGTAGTAGCTCGAGAGCGCGGTCTCGAGCTGCTGGAGCTGGGCGCGCGTGACCGCGACCTCGGTGCCGCCGACGGCGTCGCGGAGGGTGGTGAGCAGGAGCGCGGCCAGGACCGAGATCACGGCGATCACGATCAGGAGCTCGAGCAAGGTGAAGGAGCGGGGACGGACCATGGGCCCTCCGGTGCCGCAGGGGCGGCCAGGCAGGTGGGACAAGGGAAGGAGGAAGGAGGGACGCTGCGCGACGTCCGCCCACCTAGACGACGGCGGCGCGGGTTTCTTGCACGCCGCGCGTCGCGGGCCGCGTGTCCGACGGCGCGCCGTCGCGTCGAGCCCTGCGTACATGCAGCGAGGCCGGCCTCATGGCCGACCTCGCGCAAACGAACGCGGCGCCCACCGTGGGCGCCGCTAAACCGGACACCCCAGGACGAGTCCTGGGTTTACGAGAAGAAATGAAGAGAGAAGAGAGAGTGAGAGAGGATCTCGCCCTGGAGTGTTTCGGTTCTGAGAGGCCTCATTGCAGATCGAAGGCCAACGCTCCCTGGGCTCGACGATTGGGGTTACGCCGAACGGCGCACGCTTGAGTTCCACACCCGGCGTCGCGCACGCGCCGAGCTGCCTCCGGAACCGTGCACCGACCCCGTTCTCGTTCCTAAGTGCTTGCGCGCCAGCAAAGGGACTCGATCCATCGCTCGGTCTCGCGCCGGACGCGATCCCCTGACCGCAGCGGACGCCGCCACAACCCTCGATCCTGTGGACCCGCGCCCAGGCGCGAGAGCCCTCGGGAGGGTGTTCATTCTGGACGGGTCTGCAACTCCGCGAGCACGCGCTCGGTGGTCTGCTCGATCACCTGCTGGGGCAGCCCGGCCAGGCGACCGTCGATGGCTTGCATCAGCGGCCGCGTCGCCTCGAGCGCCACCCGCTGCGCCAGGGTCTCGTAGTCGATCTTCGCCACCGCGCGCTCCACCGCAGCCTCCGCGGCCTCCCGCGCCTCCTCCGAGGCGTGGCCTCGACCCCGCACCTGCTCCACCGCGTAGCGAGCGACCCGCTCCGGGAGACCGGCCAGGTCGAGCCCGCCGATCACCTCGTCCACCGCGGCCTGCGCCAGGTCCCTCAGCGCGTCGGTCCAGCCCGTGGGCTCCCAGTCCTGGAGCTGCTCGTCGAGCTGGGCTCGGATCCGCGGCCAGATCTGGCTGGAGAGCAGCGACACCCGCCGCTCGGTGTCGGCCTCGGCCACCCGCTCCAGCGCCAGGTTGACCACCTGCTCCATGAACTCTTCGCTGGCGAAGTCGGGCTCCCCCGCCCCGCCCCCGCTCGCCAGGCGCGCCTCGATCCGCGTGACCCGCGCCGCGAGCCCGGCGCCCCCGACGTCCTCCATGCCCAGGCGCGCCTCGACCCGCGACACCCGCGCCTCGAGGTCTGCTACCGCGTCGAGCCCGAGCTGGCGCGCGTCGCTCTGGATCCGCTCGGGGAAGCCCGCCAGGCCGTGCTCTTCGAGGTGGCCCCAGATCGAGGCCAGGACCCCCGCGGCCACGTCCGACCCTGCGGCCTGACCCTCGCCGCCGCCGCTCCCGGCGACGCTCGCCACGTCGGCCTGGATCCGCTCGGGGAAGCCCGCCAGACCGTGCTCCTCCAGGTGCCCCCAGATCGACTCCAGCACGTGGGCGGTCAGCCCGTCTCGATCGGTGAGGTCCTCGAGCACGCGGGCCGGGAGCCCCGCCGCGCCGTGCTCCTCCAGGTGCTCCCACAGGGTCTCCAGCGTCCGCGCGGCCACGAGCTGCATGCGCTCGTCCGCCAGCTCGCCCTCGACCCGGCCCATGTCGCTCGTGGTGTCGCTGCGCTCGGCCATGGCCTCGGCGTGAGCCACGACGTCCGCGGTCACCCGGGGCGGGAGCGCCTCCAGTCCGCGCTCCGCGAGCTCTGCGCGCAGCAGGTCCAAGGTCTCCCGAGCCAGGCTCTCCCGCCACGTCTCCGGGGTGCCCGCCGGCAGCCCCAGCCGCGCGCTGAGCGCCTCCTCCGCGGCCTCGGTCGCGTGCGCGCGCAGACCCTGCTCCAGCCCCTCGGGCAAGGGCCCCGCCAGCCGCTCGGCGATCAGCTCCTGCAGCTCGGCGCCCGCCGCCGCGTCCAGCCGCACCTCGTCGCTGCGCAGCGCGCCGCGCAGCTCGTCGACCTCGGCCTTGAGGTCCTCCAGCCGCGCGTGCTGCTCCTCGTCTCGCGACGCCCGCCCGCTGGCCAGCTCCTCCCGCAGCCCCATGAGCAGGTTCTCCGCCTGCTCCTGGGCTCGCTCCACGGCGACCTGGGTCACCCGCGGGAGCTGCACCTCGCCGCGGGTGAAGACCTCGACCACCCGCCCGGTGACCTCGTCCGCGATCCGCTGCTCGAGGCCCGAGAGGTAGCGCTCCTCCACCGTCCGGGCCAGGGCGGCGCCCGCGCTCTCGATCAGGCGCTCCACCAGCGGGTCGTCGCCGTCCTCCAGCCGTCCCAGCATGCGCTTGAGGAAGAGCTCGGTGTTCGCCGGGGTCGGCGCCGGTCGCGGCGCAGGGCGCGGGGGCGGCACGCCGGCGCCGCGCCGCCGCGGGCGCATGGCATGCCCGCTGTCCGCGGTCTCCCGCGCCTGCCGCGAGGTCGGGCCGCGAAGCGGGGCGGGGGGGACGCTGCGCATGGGCTGGGGCGGCGGCCTGCGGGGCTGGCGCCGCCCTGAGCGGGTGGCCGGACCTCGCGGCGGGCCGCTGCGCGAAGGGGGCACGGGGGTCACGTCCAGCGGGTTGCGCTCGGCCATGCGCAGCAGGCGCCCGCAGTGCTCGCAGTAGACGTCGCCCTCTTGCTCGGTGAGGACGTAGGTGTAGCCCCCGCAGCTCTGGCACAGGAGCGCGCGCCGGTTGCGCAGCTGGAGGAGGTGCTCGCACACGCTGGCGGCCAGGAGGCCGCTCTGGATCAGCACGCGCTCGAGGGGGACCCGGTCGCGCTCCGCGGCCAGCATGGCCTCCTGCAGGCGCTTCTCGGGGACGAGTTCACGCTCGCGCACCAGCTCGTAGAACGCGAGGTCAGCGCTGTGAGTCATTGACCCTCCGCGCCCAGCGTACCGCCAAGCTCCGAGTCTTCCCAGCGGGTCGACGCAGCCGACCCGGGCCCCCGGGAGGCCCCACACCGCGAGCCGCGCGGGGGGACCGCGCGGCTCGCGAGAAACTTGCAGGCAGGGCCGTGCCGCGAGCCGCGCGGGGACCACGCGGCTCGCGGGACCGTGCAGACAGGGAGATCGACTCGAGCGCGCGCGAGCGCACGCCGAGCCGGGGACGCCGGGATCTGTGGTCCAGGGCTGGCCCGGCGGGACGACGCCCCTCCCGGCCAGCGCCCCGCCGGGAGGAAGGTCCCGGCTGCTGGCTCAAGCTCGCGCGGCGAAACCACGACGCGAGCCCGCTCGTCAGGCGAAGGCGGCGGAGCCGCGAACGCCGGGTTGCTGAGCGAAGGCGGCGGCGCCGCGAACGCCGGGTTGCTGAGCGAAGGCGGCGGAGCCGCGAACGCCGGGTTGCTGAGCGAAGGCGGCCGAGCCGCGAACGCCGGGTTGCTGAGCGAAGGCGGCGGAGCCGCGAACGCCGGGTTGTTGAGCGAAGGCGGCGGAGCCGCGAACGCCGGGTTGCTGAGCAAGGCGGCGGAGCCCGCGAATACCCGGGCTGCGCTGGGGCGCGGCGGCTGGAACGTTAGCCGCAGCCATGGGCTGGCGGCGGAGCGAACGCCGGGGTTGCTGGGCGAAGGCGGGAGCCGCGAACGCCGGGTTGCTGGGCGAAGGCCGCGAACGCCGGGTTGCTGGGCGAAGGCCGCGAACGCGGCTGGCGGCGGAGCCGCGAACGCCGGGGTTGCTGGGCGGGCGAACGCCCGGCGAGCGGCGCAGCGGCGCGCGCGCTGCGCGGGCGACGCGCGCGCGAGCCCCTTGGGGGTGAGCCCTCGCAGCGAAGCTGCGAGGGCGAGGGGGTCTGGGACAGACCCCCTTAGAAACAGGACAGACCCCCTAAAATCAGCCGACGGCGACGGGCTCCTCGGCCTCCTGCTCCTCGGCCTCCTGCTCGGCGTTCTCGGGCGGGAACAGGACGCTGAACAGGTTCTGCTCGATCTCGTTGGAGATGTCCGGGTTCTGCTCGAGGAACTCCAGGGTCCGCTCGCGGCCCTGGCCAATCCGGGTCTCGCCGAAGGAGAACCAGGAGCCCGCCTTGCGCACGATCTTGTGGTCGACGGCCAGGTCGAGCACGTCGCCGTGCCAGGAGATCCCGCGGGCGTAGACGATGTCGAACTCGGCCACGCGGAACGGCGGGGCGACCTTGTTCTTCACGACCTTGACCCGCACGCGGCTCCCGGTGGTGACGCCCTTGTTGTCCTTGATCTGCGCGATCCGGCGAATGTCGAGGCGCACCGAGGAGTAGAACTTCAGCGCGCGACCGCCGGTGGTGGTCTCGGGCGAGCCGAACATGACGCCGATCTTCTCGCGGAGCTGGTTGATGAAGATCAGGGCGGTGGAGGTGCGGGCGACGGCGCCGGTCAGCTTGCGCATGGCCTGCGACATGAGGCGCGCCTGGGCGCCGACGTGGTGGTCGCCGATGTTCCCCTCGAGCTCGGCCTTGGGGACCAGCGCGGCCACCGAGTCGACCACGATCACGTCGACCGCGTTGGACTGCACGAGCAGCTCCACGATCTCGAGGGCCTGCTCGCCGGAGTCGGGCTGGCTGACGAGCAGCGCGTCGAGGTTGACGCCGATCTTGCGCGCGTAAATGGGGTCGAGGGCGTGCTCGGCGTCGACGTAGGCGACCACGCCGCCCCGACGCTGGGCGTTGGCGGCGACGGTCAGGGCCAGGGTCGTCTTACCCGAGGACTCGGGGCCGAAGACCTCGGTGACGCGGCCGCGGGGGATCCCGCCGACGCCGATCGCCATGTCGAGGCTCAGGCTCCCGGTCGAGATCGCGGGGACGTCGCTCTTGAAGTCCTGGCCGAGGACCATGATCGAGCCGGTCCCGCAGCGCTTGGTAATGTGCTCCATGGTCAGCTCGAGGGCCTCGCGGCGGGCCTTGACCTCGAGCTCGGCCTGGGTGGGCTTGCTGGTGGAATTACGCTTCTTCGAACGAGCCATGTCGGCGCCTCTCACTTCAATGTTCCTCGAGCTCGCTGCTCGAACGGGGTCACGGCCCCTTGGTGGCCGCGCCCGAATGTTCTTGATCTGTTTGGGCGCGAACATGCGCCCCAACCCGAAGGTCCCGAAACATTAGCAGTCCCCCCCGACAACTCCGGGAGAGTCTTCTTAGTGCATGCAATAAAGTCGTTTAAGTGCCTGCTTCGGCGGGGCGAAGACCCGAAGACCCTCCGAACACGTCCCTGGGTAGCGGGGGTCATCGCGGTCCTCGCCCTCGCCGGCTGCAGCGCCGAGCCCACCCCGCCCGACGAGCGGCCGCGCTACGAGCCCGTGCTCGGGCGGAGCGAGGTCCGGGCTCTCGGTCGTTACCTCCACGCGGGCTACGCGTTACGCGCGGCGGGCGAGGGGCGGCGCCCGGAGCAGGACCCGAGCGCGCTCGAGGCCGACCTGACCGCGGCCCGGGACGCCCTGGCCGAGGCCCTGGTGGCCGCAGGCGCCGATCCGGCGCGGGTCGCCGACGAGGCGAACCTGCTCCCGGTGGCCCACGAAGCCGCCCAGCGCGGCGACCGCTACGCCTTCGTGTTCGCGCCGGACCCCAGCTCGTTCGCCGTGGTCCGCCTGCGCACGCGCCGCCGCCGCGAGCGCGTGTTCTTCGGCGAGGCCTTCGACTACACGCTCCTCGAATACGACGAGGTCCTGGTCGAAGACTACCCCGCGTTCCTGGGCGGCGGGGGCGCGCCGCAGCCCGCGAGCTACAGCTCGGCCGGCCAGGTCCGCGTCGACTACGCCGCGATCGTGGAGATCGGCAAGCGGCAGTTCCTCCCCCGGGCAGAGGAGCTCGTGGGCGCGATCCACGTCCCCGACGAGGCCTTCCTCGAGCGCAGCGGGGCGGACGCGGCCCTGGAGCTCCTGAGCCTGACCAAGGCCGTGCTCCGCGGGCGTTCGGTGGAGCCCCTCTGGAGCCGGCTCCAGCCTCGGCCGGCGGACGAGCGCCTGCAGGGCTTCGTGCAGGACTACGCCGCGCACGCGGAGCTGCGCGCCGCGGCGGAGCTGTTCGCGCTCCAGACCGACCCTGGCGAGGCGCCAGACCCCCGCTCGCTGGCTCAGCGCGGCGCCCTGGTCGCCATGCTCCACGACGAGCCCCTGGGCCACCTGGCCGACCTGGTGGGCCTGGCGATCGTCGCCGTCCAGACCGAGAGCGAGCTCCCGGCGCTCCTCGGCGCGCGCGAGCTCCTCGTCGAGTTCCTCGCGGAGCTCCGCGAGGGCGAGGGCCCAGCCGCCGACGCGCGGGCCTGCGCGCGGCTCGCGCGCTTGTCAGCAAAGGAGATACGCGATCTCGCCCAGGCCCTTTGGAACAAACGCGCCAACTAACGTGTGAGAGGGATGCGACACCGGGGGGAGCCTCGCTGGCCCGCGCCGGGCTTGTTTCCTGGTCTCGATTTCCCCAAGTGTTAGGATCCCCCGCTCAAACGGAGACTTCCATGCAGCGCACCCTGCCGATCGTGTTCCTCGCCGCGCTGGCGGCCCCCACGGCCTGGGCTGGCAACGATGCCGCCAAAGAGTTCCAGCGGAACTACGTCGAGAAACCCAACTCCTGGGAGCGGATCGAGCTGATCAAGAGCCTCGACCCCAGCGACAAGGACCAGCTCGACCTGCTCACCGACTTCGTGCTCGCCCGCGGCGAATGGTTCTACCGCGAGGCGGCCATCGACGTGCTCGCGGGCGTCCACGACGAGGACGTGATCAAGCGCCTCGAGCGCCTGAGCAAGAAGGAGATCGTCGCCGAGGCGGTGTGCCTCGCCTTCGGCAAGTCGGGCAGCAAGGACCGGATCCCCTTCCTGGTCGAGCAGCTCGACAACAAGAAGTGGAAGGTCAAGCGCGCCGCGGCGATCGCCCTCGGGCAGATCCCCGACAAGCGCGGCGTCGAGGCCTTGATCTCCGCCTGGGAGAACGAGGACATGTTCATGGTGTGGGTGCACATCCTCGAGAGCCTCGAGCGCGTGACCCGCGAGAAGAACCTGGACACCCCCGAGAAGTGGCGCGGCTGGTGGGACGCGGTCAAGGCCAACTGGGAGCCCCCGACCGGCGAGGTCGACGAGGAGAGCCTGGGCGGCGGCGAGATCAACAAGACCAAGGTCCGCGGCACCAACCTCGACTACCGCTCCCGCGGCAAGGGCCTCCCGCTGCTCGTGCTCCCCGAGTACGGCTACGAGAAGGACTACCTCGAGACCTACCTCCGCGAGCTCGAGGACAACAACCTGATCCTCTACATGGCGCTGCCCGGCGCCAACGACTTCACCGACCCCCCGCTCAAGCCCGAGGTGGCCGGCCTGCCCTACTACCCGATCGACCGGATCGTGGAGGCCTTCGAGGGGCTGCACGAGCAGCTGGTCAAGGACGGCAAGATCGAGGACAAGCCCTTCGCGCTCATGGCCCACGGCATGACCTGCTGGATCGCCATGAAGTTCGCGGAGAAGCACCCGCGCCTGGTGCGCAAGATGATCCTGATCTCGCCGGTCAGCGGCAACAAGGCCTGGGGTGACGGCCGCGACCGCACCGAGGCCGAGGGCAACAAGCGCGGCGACATCGAAATGGAGCACTACGCTCAGAGCCAACTGATCGAGAACGGCGCGCCCCGCTACAAGGCGGCCGACGAGCGCGAGGAGTATGCGCTCCAGCGCAAGGGCCACACCCTCATGTTCGCGGACCACCGCGACCTCGAGATCGGCCGGATCCTGGGTCCGATCTCCGAGAAGATCGTGGACACCCCCCAGGGCAAGGCCCGCAGCGTCAACTTCAAGGCCTTCCGCCCCATGGGCGGCGTGCTGATCCCCGAGTTCTCGCTGTTCAAGCTGAACCGCACGCGCACGCCGACCCTGATCTTCTACGGGCCCAACTCGCTGCGCACCTCGGGCGACGACTGCGCCGCGATCCAGAAGCACTACGGCACCGCCGGCGTCGTGACCTTCAAGCGCAGCTCGCGCATGCCGTTCATCGAGGAGAACGAGGAGTTCGTCGAGAAGGTGAACAAGTTCCTCGGCGGCAAGCGCCGGAGCTGACGCAAGAAGTAGTCGACCTCGAACGTCGAGACGGGCCACGCGGCCTACCTCGCTCGCGACCTGTCGCGGGCGCGGCTGTATCCAGCTAAACGGACGTGCGCGATCCTGAGGGGTCGGCGACTGAGCCTTCGATCCGCCGTGGGCCCCGTATTCCTTAAGCGTCTGGTCGAAAAAAACTTACGGGGGCCCCCCGCCGCAGACCGCAGGCGTTACGAATAAAAGACTTACACCTTCCAGCCGAGATGGATAGACTTCGAAAATCCTGCGCAAGGCGCGGCTTCCGAGGCGCGTCGGGTAAGCAGACGAGGGTTGTTACGTAGTCCACAGGGGGGACTCATGAAGCTCCAAAGCGCGATCATTTCTGGGTTTGCAGCGCTGCTCTGCGCCGGCGTGGCCTTCGGCCAAGGCACCGGCACGGGCAAGCCACCCGCCGGCGGCGGGACCGGCACCGGCGGCGGCATGAACCCCGGCAGCGGCGCCCCCGGCGCCGGCGGCCAGCACCCGACCGACCTCGACCTCCCGGTCGCGAAGCCCGAGTACCAGGGCGCCCCGATCGAGGAAGAGCCCCCGATCCCGCCCGAGATCGAGCCCCCGACCGAGGCTCCGCCGACCTTCTTCGGCGAGGAGATCGACTCGGAGAACGACACGATCTTCTACGTCCTGGATATCTCCGGCTCCATGGGCTGGGACAACCAGAGCTACACCCGCCCCGACGGCACCCAGGCCTCGGGTCCCCGGATCGACCGCGCCAAGGCCGAGCTGATCCGCTCGATCCAAGGCCTCTCCGAGAACTTCAAGTTCAACATCATCGCCTACGACTGCGGCACCCGGCAGTGGCAGGGCTCCATGCAGGAGGCCAACGACGCCAACAAGGCCGCGGCGACCGCCTGGGTCTCGGGTCACCGCCCGACCGGCGCGACCGGCACCGGCCCCGCCGCCGCCTCGGCGCTGGGTGACAAGGACAACATGGCCGTGGTGCTCCTGACCGACGGCGCCCCCAACTGCGGCGCCAGCGGCAACTCGGGCCACCGCAGCATGATCGCCAACGCCAACACCCAGGGCGCCACGGTGAACGTGTTCGGGATCGCGGCCTCCGGCTCCTACCGCTCCTTCTGCCAGGGCGTGGCGTCGGACAACGGCGGCTCCTACGTCGACGTCCCCTAGTCGAACACGGGGCCTCCAGGCCCCCTCGCCCCACGGACTCCGTGGGGCTCCCCCCCGGGGGAAGGTTTCAGAGTTCAGGTGGGGCGGCTGCGGCCGCCCGCGACGCGCCGCTCCTCCGAGCGGCGCGTCTGCGTTGGTTCCGAGGGCTACGCTCCCGGGCGCGCGACGGCGAGGACGTTGTCCTCGGGGTCGGCGAAGTACGCCACCTCGTCGCCCCAGTCCCGGGGCTTCGCCGGCGAGAGCAGCCGGGCGCCCGCGCGCTGCAGCCGCTCCTGGGCCGCGCTGAACGCCGCGGCCTCGACCAGGAGGTAGAGCTCTGCGCGCCCAGGGACCCCGGGCTCCCGGGCCTGCGGCGGGCCGCCGACCTGGAGCGCGTAGCCCTGGCGCTGATAGAGCCCGAAGCGCATGCCCGCGGGCAGCGCGAACTCGACGTAGACCGGGACCTCGACCGTGACCGTCCAGCCGCAGCCGGCCTCGTAGAAGGCGCGCATGGCCGCGAGGTCGTCGACCGCGAAGATCGTCAGCGCGTGCCGCACGTCAGGCCAGCGCGATCACCTTGAACTCGACCGCGATCGGTGTGGGCAGCGCCCGGATCGCGATCGTGGTGCGGGTGGCCTGGATCCCGGTGAAGTACTCGGCGTAGACGCCGTTGTAGGCGGCGAAGTCGCGCTCCATGTCGATCAGGAACGCGGTCACGTCCACGACCTTCTCCAGGCTCGAGCCCGCGTCCTCGAGGATCACCTTCACGTTCTCGATCACGGCCCGGGTCTGGGCCGCCGCGTCGTAGTCGCGAGGCTCGCCCTCCGGCGTGCGGATCGGGCCGCCGGGGATCGCGTTGGTCCCCGGCTGGCGCGGCCCGACCCCCGAGAGGAAGAGCAGCTCGCCCACCCGGCGCGCGTGGGGATACGCGCCGACCGGCGCTGGCGCGCGGGCGGTGCTGATCACCCCACCCACCCGCGAGATCGGCGGCGGGTTCTTGGCCCGCTCGACGGGCAGGTCGGCGAGCTCGCTGGGGTCCAGGTCTCCCGGCTCGAAGGGCTCGAGGGACTCGGTGTCGGGGTCGATCGGGCCCATGTCCGTGACCGCTTCGTAGACCTCCTCCCCGCGCGCCCAGCTCGGGCGCTTGGGCTCGGGCTTCGCCGTCGCCTGGGGCGTGGGCGTGGGCGTCGGCGTGGGCTCGGGTTTCGCCGTCGCCTGGGGCTTGGGTGGCGGAGCAGCCTCGGGCCGGGGGCGCGGGGCGTTGCCGCTCCCGGTCAGGTCCCAGCTGGGGTGGTCGTCGGACGATTGGCTCACGGTCGACTCCCGTTCCGCTCCGTTATAGCTCGGACGCGGCAGAGCGCGGTCACTGGCGGAGCCCGATCTGCAGGAGCGCGAGCCTGAGTGCTCGGTCCCTCAGCCGCCCCTCGCCCGCAGGCAGCCTGCACTCAGGCTCGCGCTCCTGCAGCTAGAGCTGAATGCAGACGTTGCGGGCCTCGCTGAAGAACTCGAGGGAGTGCCGGCCGCCTTCGCGGCCGACCCCGCTGGCCTTGATCCCGCCGAAGGGCACGCGCAGGTCGCGCAGGAGCCAGGTGTTGACCCACACCATGCCGGTCTCCAGCGCCTCGCTCACCCGGTGCGCGCGGCCCAGGTCTTGGGTCCACACGCTCGCGCTCAGCCCGTATTGCACCCCGTTGGCCAGGCGCAGGGCCTCCTCCTCGTCGTGGAAGGGGTGCACCGTGATCACCGGGCCGAAGATCTCCTCCTGCACGGTGCGGCAGCCGGGGTCCAGGCCCTCGATCACCGTCGGCTCGAGGAACGCGCCCTGGTCGTGGGGCGCGGCGAGGGACGGGCGCTTGCCGCCGGTGAGGATCGTGCCGCCCTCCTCCTGAGCCAACGCCACGTAGCCCTCGACCTTCTCGCGGTGGGCGAGCGAGATCAGCGCGCCGAGCTCGGTGTCGATCGCCTCGGGCGCGCCGACCTTCATGGAGCCCACCCGGGCCACGAGCTGATCGACGAAGTCGCGGTAGATCACGTCCTGCACGAACACCCGCGAGCCGCACAGGCACACCTGCCCCTGGTTGGTGAAGCCCGCGCGCACGGTGCCCGCGAGGGCGCGCTCGACGTCGCAGTCGGCGAACACCAGGGTCGGGTTCTTCCCGCCGAGCTCGAGGCTGAGCTTCTTGAACTTGGGGGCCGCCGTGGCCGCGACCCGGGCGCCGGTGACCGTGCCGCCGGTGAAGCTGACCGCCTTGACCCCCGGGTGCTCGACCAGCGCCTGGCCGGCCTCGGCGCCGAAGCCGTGCACGAGGTTGAACACCCCCGGCGGGACGCCGACCTCGAGCAGGATCTCGGCCAGCGCCGCGGCGGTCAGCGGGGTCAGCTCGCTGGGCTTGGCGACCACGGTGTTGCCCATGGCCAGGGCCGGCGCGGTCTTCCAGCTCAGGAGGTAGAGCGGGAGGTTCCAGGGCGTGATCAGCCCCACCACCCCCAACGGGCGGCGCAGGGTGTAGTTCAGGACCCCGGGCGAGGTGTGGCAGCCCGTCTCGTCGTGCCGCACGGCCCCGGCGAAGAAGCGGAAGTTCGCCGCCGCGCGGGGAATGTCGATCGCCTTGGCCAGGCTCACCGGCTTGCCCGTGTCCCGGGACTCGAGCTGCGCCAGGGCGTCCAGGCGCTCGGTGATCCGGTCCGCGGCGGCGTCCAGGAGCCGCGCGCGCTCGACCGGCGGGGTCGCGGCCCAGCCGGGCAGCGCGGCCTCGGCGGCCTCGACCGCCCGGGCCACGTCCCGCGCGTCGCCCCGCGCGATCCGCGCGATCTCCTGCGAGGTCGCCGGCGCCAGGTCGGCGAAGGTCTCGCCCCCCGCCGCAGGCTGGGTCTTGCCGCCAATGAAGTGGCCGATCTCCTGGGTCATGAGCGGGCTCCTAGCTTCAGATCGAGTTCAGGCGCCCGCCGTCGACGGGCAGGCACACCCCGCGCACGAAGGCGCCCGCGGGGGAGGCGAGGAACGCGAGCACGCCGGCCAGCTCCTCGGGTCGGCCCAGCCGCCCCTCGGGCACCGTGCTCAGCCAGCGCTCGCGCACGGCGTCGACGCTCGAGCCCGTGCGCCCGGCGATCCCCTCGGCCAAGGACGTCAGCCGCCCGGTGTCCACGTAGCCGGGGAGGATCGAGTTGATCGTGACCCCGGGCGGGAGCTCCTTGCTCAGGGTCTTGGCCCAGCTCGCCATGGCGCCGCGGATCGTGTTGCTGACCCCCAGGTTCGGGATCGGCTCGCGGACCGAGGTCGAGATCACGTTCAGGATCCGCCCGTAGCCCGCGGCGCGCATGCCCGGGAGCAGCCCGCGCACGAGGGTGTGGGCGGCGAGCACGTGCCGGCGGAAGGCGCGCTCGAAGGCCTCGGGCTCGGCCTCGAGCAAGGGCCCGCCCGGGGGGCCCCCGGTGTTGTTGAGCAGCACGTGCACCGGGCCGTGGGCGTCGAGGAGCCCGGCGATCACCTGCCCCAGGCCGGGGAGGTCCTCGAGGTCGGCCACCAGCGCTCGGGCCGTGAGCCCGCGCCCGGTGAGCTCGCCCACGAGCGCCTCCAGCGCGTCGCCGCTGCGCGCGAGCGCGGTCACCGCCGCCCCCTGCTCGGCCAGCGCCACCGCCGCCGCGCGCCCGATCCCCGAGCTCGCGCCGCACACCAGCGCGTGCTTCCCGGTCAAGTCCAGATCCATGAGCCCTCCCGCGCCCGGGATCGTAACCCACACCCTCGCTCGGCCCGCGCCCAGGCGGCTCCTGCGCGCGGGCAGGGGGCCGCCTCGATCGACGCCCGCGCTCCCGGGCCGGGACCGACCCGCCGTCTGCTCAGGCCCGAGTCTAGGCGCGGCGCGCGGAGCGCCGCGTCGTCCCCCGGGACCGAGGCGGTCGAGCGCGGCGTGCAGCTCGACGAGGAGTTCGATCGCGCGCGCTTCGTCCACAGGTCTTCGCTCCCTGACCCGGCTGCCGCGGAGCGGGGGCACGCGGTCGAGGGCTCCTCCCCCGAGCGCAGGCCCGGCGAGGGCTGGGGCCCGCCGTGCTACCCTCGGTCCCCATGAACCTCCGAGCAGGACTCAGCGTGGCGTTGGGCGCGGCCGTGGGCGGCGCGCTGTGGGTCGGCTGCGGCGGCGGCGGCGGCGGCGGCGGAACGCCGGCTGCCCAGACCCCGAACCTGGGCGGCATGGTGTTCGACTACACCGACCGCGCGGCCCAGGACGTGCCGGTCGAGGTCGTGGGCGGCCCCAAGGGCACCACGCGCCGCGACGGGCTGCTGCTCCTGGGGCCCGTGCCCGCGGGCGACCGCGTGCTCAAGGTCGGCGACAGCGTGACCACGCCGACCCTGTTCGTGCCGGTGAGCCTCGGCAGCCAGGCGAACTTCCTCGAGCGCCCGGTGCACCTCCCGCTGCTCACGAGCGGGATCGGCGCGAACCTGCCCGCGGCGGTCACGACGACCACCACCGTCTCCGGCAACGGGCTCCCGGGCGTGAGCCTGAGCCTCGCCGGGGGCTCGACCGTGAGCCTCCCCGGCGGGACGAGCAACGAGGTCCGCGTGCTGGGGATCAGCCCCTCGCGCCTGCCGGCGCTCCTGCCCGGGGACCGCGCGTGCAAGGTGGCGTTCCTCGTCGAGCCCCAGGGCGTGCAGTTCAGCCCCGCCGCGACCCTCAAGTTCCCGCGCCTGGACCCCGACACGGCGGGGCCCTTCAACCTCTACCGGGTCGAGGCCTCGACCGGCACCTGGCAGCTCGCCCAGAGCAACCTCGCGCCGGTGGACAGCGGGACCGCGTTCGAGGTCCCGGTGAACGTGGGCACGATGTACGCCGTGGCCCCCGCCACCCCGCCCGCGACGGTGACCCTCACCGGCCGCGTGGTGGTCGGCACCCAGCCGGTCCAGGGCTACCGCGTCTCCTGCTGGAACCGGGTCAGCGCCCCCACGGACCAGGACGGGCGGTTCGAGGTCCAGAACGTCCCCGGCGACTACTCCTCGTTCCTCGTGCGCGCCTACCCCCAGCGGCCGGCGGTGGACTTCGCGCCCGGGATCGAGACCCGCACCTCGGCCACGACCGCGCTGGGGGATATCGTGCTCCCCACGGCCACCGCCCCCGACGGGATCCGGCCGCGGGTGACCACGACCTCCCCCGCCGACGGCGCGACCGGGGTCAACCAGGCCAGCCAGGTCGTGGTCACCTTCAGCGAGCCGATCGACACCCAGCTCGCCGAGCCGGTGCGCCTGGTGGGGCTGAACGGCCAGGTGCCCGTGCGCCTGAACTACGACAGCGCGTTCCAGGTGCGCCTGCTCCCCAACCAGACCCTCGACACCTCGGCCAGCTACACGATCGTGGTCGACTCCCAGGTCCGCGACCTGGCGGGGAACTCGATCGAGGACACGACCCTCACCTTCGGGTTCATGACCCGGGCCGGCGCCCCCGACGCCCCGCCCACCGACACCCTGGCCTTCGGGCTCTCGCCCCTGAGCGGGGTCAGCGGCGACACGGTCTCGATCCTGGGCCGGAACTTCACCGGCGGGAGCCAGGTGACCTTCGGCGGGTTCAGCTCGCTCGTGACCTCCGAGACCAGCGAGCAGATCCAGGTCCAGGTGCCGACCGCCGTCCCCGCGGGGGACGTGACCCTGGCCGTGAGCGCCGGCGGGACCGCCGTCGGCGCGCAGCGCCCGCTGGTCCTCGACGTGCGCGCCTCGGTCTCCACGATCTACTCGGGCACGACCCCCGAGACGCCGCTGGTGTTCGTCGACCGCGACATGCCGCCGGCGACGATCGTGGTCGACGGCGCCAACGTGGGCGGGGCCGCGGTCACCGTCGACGGGATCTCGATCGCCGCGGTGGACAGCACCGTGAACGTGGGCGGGACCGCCGTCGCCACCGGGCGCGCGATCAGCCTGGGGAGCATGGCCCCCGACACCCTGTTCACCGGGCCCCTCGTCGTGCGCGGGGCCAACGGCCAGCCCTCTGCCACCTACCGCTTCCTCCTGGTGCGCGAATGATTCGACTGCTCGCCCTGCTCGTCCTCGCGCTGACCCTGATCCTCGGCGGCTGCGCCGGGGGCGCCGAGACCCTGCAGGTCGCCAAGCAGCCCCCGCCCGACAAGCCCGAGACCCAGCCGGCGCGCCCGCCCGGCGACGTGTTCTGGAGCCCCGGCTACTGGTCGTGGGAGCCGGAGACCGAGGTCTTCTACTGGACCCCTGGCGCCTGGGTCGCGACCCGCGAGGGCGAGCGCTGGCGGCCGGGCAACTGGAAGCCCGTGGAGACCGAGCAGGGCCGCCTGTGGCAGTGGACCTCCGGGGAGTGGGTCCGGGTCGAGTAGTGCTGTGCTCCAGGCGGTTCGCAGCGCTCGTCGTCCCGGGCAGGCGTGAGGACGCAGCAAGCAGGCCCAGGGTGACCGACGCACGACGCAGCCAGGGGCGGCGAGGGCACGCGAGCGGGCGCGAGACGCCTGGAGTGCAGCGCTAGTGGCCGACCTCGCCCTCGCCGAAGAGCGCCGGCGCCTGCGCGCGAGCTGCCGGCACCTGCCCGGGCACGGCCCGGCGCACCCGGCGCACGCCCTGGAGCAGGCCGCGGCCTGGATCCGTGAGCACGACCCGGCCCCCGACAGCTACGGCGCCGGCGCCGTGCTCGAGGACTTCGAGCGCGAGGTCGCCGGGCTCCTGGGCTTCGCCGCCGCGCGCTTCATGCCGTCCGGCTGCATGGCCCAGCCGATCGCGCTCCGGATCTGGAGCGCGCGCGCGGGGATCCCGGTGACCGCGTTCCACGCGACCTCGCACCTCGAGCTGCACGAAGAGCACGGCTACCGCGAAGGCGCTGCACGGGCTGACCGCGCACCTCCTGGGCGACCCCAGCCGCCCGACCCTGGCCCAGACCTGGACGCCCTGCTCGCCGGGCCGGCCCGCGAGAGCGGGCTCGCGAGCCTGCTGGTGGAGCTCCCCGCCCGCGAGATCGGCGGCCAGCTCCCGAGCTGGGACGAGCTCGTCGAGCTCAGCGCCGCTGCCGCGAGCGCGGGGTGCGCCTGCACCTCGACGGCGCGCGGCTGTGGCAGGTGCCCGCGGCCTACGGGCGCGAGCTGCGCGAGGTGTGCGCGCTCTTCGACTCGGCCTACGTGTCCTTCTACAAGGACGTGGGCGCGCTCCCGGGGGCCATGCTCCTCGGACCCGAGGACCTGATCGCCGAGGCCAAGACCTGGCAGCGCCGCCAGGGCGGGACGCTCACACCGTGCTCCCGGCGCTGGCCTCGGCCCGTGCGCTCCTGGCCCCGCGCCTGGCGCGCATGCCCCGCTACCGCGCCCGCGCGCTCGAGGTCGCCCGGCGCTGCGCCGCGCTCCCGGGGGTCGAGGTCACCCCCGACCCGCCGCACACCAGCATGTTCCACCTGCTGCTCGAGGGGACCCCCGACGCCCTCGCGCAGCGCCGCGACGCCGTCGCCCGCGAGACCGGGGTGTGGCTGTTCGGCGGCGCGAGCCCGCGCCCCGACGGGCGCTCGAAGGTCGAGCTGAGCCTGGGCGAGGCGAGCCTCGCCCTCGACGACGCGACCCTCGACCGCGCGCTGGCCGCCTTCGCGGGCTGAGTTCGCTCCGCCTCAGTTCACCCACAGCCTGCGGGTCTCGAGGTCGAGGAGCACCGCGCGCTCCCCGCGTCGATCGAGGAGCACGCGCGTGTGCGGGAGGGGCGTGACCTCGCCGCTCCCGACGTCGAGCACGCCGGCGGAGCTCCCGTCGTGGGCGATCACGCTCAGACGCCGCCCGTCGATCACCCCCACCGGCGTCCAGGTGCAGCCGCTGAGCAGGACCTTGGCCTCGCCCTTGGCGGGCACGAAGGACCAGAGCAGCGAGGGGCGCTTCTGGCCGAGCGAGGGGTCGCGGGCCTCGAGGAACGCGCGCTCGCCCTGAGGCGTGCGCAGGAGCACCGGCGGGCCGTCCCAGAAGTAGTCGTCGGGGGTCACCGCCTGCTCGACGGCGGTGTGGGTCTTCCCGTCGGCGGAGACCAGGCACACCTGCGCTTGGGGGCGCTGCCTGCCGTTGCCTTGGAGGTTCGCGTCGGGGAGGCGCATGACCAGGACCAGGGCGCGGCCGTCCTCCAGGTAGCTGAGGTCGATCGGGCAGCCCCCCTCGGGGAGGGCCAGGGTCGAGGTCGCCCCCGACTTCAGCTCGCGCACCTGGACCGCGCCCGAGAGCGTCGTGGGGTCGACCACGATCCAGGCCACCCGCTCGCCGCGGGGGTCGAAGCGCACGGCGAAGTGGGCGACCCCGGGGGCCGAGCCCAGGGTCGTGGCCTTCCCGCTCTCCACGTCCACGTAGCCCGCGATCAGCTCCCGCGATCCTTCGGCGCCGCCGTCGGTGTAGCCGACGAGCCGCCCGTCGGGCGACCAGCACCCGGGCCGCAAGGCCGGCACGAGGTAGTCGTCGCGGGTCCCCGGAGCGCAGCGCAGCACGGTCTCGAGCTTCAGCCCGTCGTCGCCGACGGTCGCCACGCGGTATTCGAAGCTGCGCTCGAGGCTCGCGGGGTCGATCTCCCGCGCCGCGTAGAGCACGCGGGTCCCGTCGGGGGAGAGCGCCGCCGGGAGCTTGGCGCTGTCCGGGAGCTCGAAGCGCGGGGTCAGGAGCGCGTCGAGCCCGCCGCTGTGGATCGCGCTCAAGACCGCCCGCAGCCGCGCGGCGATCCGCTCGGGGGGCTTCTTCTCCAGCCGCCGCTCGAGCTCGGGCACCAGCGCCTCGCCCTGGGCGACGAGCGCGGCGTGGGCCGCCTGGGCCTCGGCCTCGTCCTTGCTGGCCAGCCGCTCGAAGAGCTCGCCCGGCGCCTGAGCCAGCGCCGGGGCGACGCAGCACACGAGCAACGCGACGGAGGGACGGTGCATGGGACCTCGCTTCCAGGGCGAGGATACTGGGTCCCCCACGCGGGCGGGCGCGTGCCGCTGGGTGCCCTGGTCAGCTATTCGGGCGAGCGCAGTCGCCGCCGCGCGAGGCGCCGCATGAAGCACAGGACCGAGGAGTCCGAGTCTGCGAACGTCCAGCCGTAGTCGAAGGTCCCTTCGACCACCGGCGCGTCGACGCCGTCCGAGCGCGAGAGGTCGAGGCAGAGTGGAAGCGGGTCCTGGCCACCGCCCCCCTCGGCAGCGATCACGACATGTGTGGAGGGCCAGCCCGGCAGTGACTGGCCCCGGGATCCGAGGGCGAACCCTCCTTGCCCTTCGATCAGCTCGGACGCACCAAACCACATGAGGTATCGCCCCAGCTTTCCACTCCTGACGCAGAACCTCGTAGGCGAAAAACGAGTCAGGACTTCCAGATACCGCTAAGGAAGTGCCCAGCGTTCACGGATCGCGCGCAGGTCCCCCTCGGAGGCAGGGGTCAGGCCCGGAGCAACACTATGCGGGTCCTTCTGCTCGGCGCGAAGCCTTCTCCAGGTTGCGATCCAGGCGAGCGGCTAGCCGTTCCAGAGGACTCCGCGGATCGTCCAAGCCCGGGTCACGGGGCAGGCGACGTGGGCCGTCGCCTTGCGGGAACCCTTCCGCTTCCCAAGAAGCTAGCGCGGAGAGGGGGATCGAATCCCGAGTCCAGTCGCGGGGGTTGGTGGGGCAGTTCGCCAGGAGCGGCTGTCCACTGTCTTCACAGACCAGCTGCAGGATCTCGCCGATCAGCCACGGAGCAAGAGTCTCCACTCGAGCCAGGGCCGCGAGCGCCGACCAGGCGCCGCTCCCCTCGATTCGCAGGAGGGCCCGCGCGAGGCCCCAGGCGGTTACGGGGTCCTCGAGCAAGAGGCGGATCTCCGCGGCGACCTGGAGGTCGCTGGGGGCCACAACGTCGGAGAGTCGCGACGCTGCTGTCTGGCGGACAGGGTCGAGGGGGCCGCTTCGACAATACCGCACCAAGGCTCGGACCCCTTCTGCGTCCTCGGCTGCTGCGCGTGCGCCGATCCTGTTGAGCAGCCTGTGCGCTTTGGTGCAGTCGCGCTCGGCGACCCACTTAGCCTCGAGATCCTCGAGCGCTGCTGGCTTCCGTCGACGCGCTGCCAGCTTCTCCTGAGCCTTCGGGCTTCCAGCCTTCGCGCGCCTGGCGACCAGCTTTCGCATGGCTGGGGAGAGCTTCTTCTTCGCGGCCATGCGTCAAGCATGACCGAATCGCCTGGCGTGCGCTTGCGGCCTAGTCCTGGTGGCGGGCCAGGATCTCGCGCAGCTGGGGCACGAACTCGGCGCGGGCCACGGTCACCTGCCCGGGCAGGCTCTCCAACCACTTCTTGCGGTCCTCGGCGAAGTCCTCGGACTGGCTCAGCTCGCGGCCGAGGCGCAGGTCCTTGAGCGAGACCTGGTCCGCCGCGAACTCGTCGGGGCCGGCGACGACCGCCACCGTGAACCCGCGGCGGTCGGCGTACTTGAACTGCTTGGGCGCGGCGCCGCCGCCGACGTAGAGCTCGCAGGGGATCCCCGCGGCGCGCACCTCGTCGGCCAGGCGCTGGTAGTCCGCGCGCCGGGACTTGTCGAGGGTCGTGACCAGCACCGGGCAGATCCCGCGGGTGGGGTCGGTCTGGCCCAGCTTGTTGAGCGCGTCGAGCAGCCGCGAGACGCCGATCGAGGCGCCGGTCGCCGGGACCTGCTGTCCGGTGAAGCGCCCCACGAGGTCGTCGTAGCGCCCGCCGCCGGCGACCGAGCCGAAGGGCTTGCCGCTCTGGGGGTCGGTGAAGGTCAGCGCGACCTCGACCACCGGGCCCGTGTAGTAGGCCAGCCCGCGGACCACCGAGGGCGTGAACACGACGCGGTCGGTGCCCAGCCCGCGCTCGCTGAGGATCTCGTCCAGCTCGCGCATTTCGGCGAGGCCAGCCTGTCCCTCCTTGCTCTCGCCCATGAGCCCGGCGACGGTCTCGAGGTAGGTCGCGCGGTCGTCGCCGGGGGCGTCGAGGAACGCGAGCAGGGTGTCGATCTGGCCGGGCTCGAGCCCGGCGCCCTTGGTGAAGTCCCCGCTCTCGGGGTCCTCGCGCCCGGGGCCCAGCAGCAGGCGCACGCCCTCGGGGCCGACCTTGTCCAGCTTGTCGAGGGAGCGCAGGACCGTCGGGATCACCTCCTCCTTGCAGCCCACGACCTCGAGCAGGCCGTTCAACACCTTGCGGTCGTTGAGCTGCACGCGGTAGTCGCCGCGCTGGATCCCGAGCGCCTCCATGGCCTCCGCCAGCACGGTCACGACCTCGGCGTCGGCCAGGATCGAGCCCGCGCCGACGATATCGATATCGAGCTGGGTGAACTCCCGGAAGCGGCCGGGCTCGGGCTTCTCGCAGCGCCACACCGGTCCGGTCTGGTAGCGCCGGAACGGCATGCCCAGCTCCTGGAAGTTCTTGGCCACGTAGCGGCTCAAGGGCGCGGTGAGGTCGTAGCGCAGGGCCACCCACTCGTCGTCGTAGCGAAACGCGAAGATCCCGGCGTCGGGCTGATCGGCCTCGGGCAGGAACTTGCCGAGCACGTCCACGTACTCGATCGCCGGGGTCTCGAGCGCCTGGAACCCGTAGCGTTCGTAGACCTCGATCACGCGGCGCACCATGTCGCGGCGCGCGACCAGGTCGGCCGCGGTCAGGTCGCGGAACCCACGCGCCAGGCGGGGGACCGCGCGCTTCTTCTTCTTCGGCTTGCCCACCGGGCCTCCTCGGGGCGCGATCCTACCGCGGCGCCCCCCAAGGCTGGACGCTCAGCGGCCAGGCACCTGTCCCGCGTTCAGCGCACGGCGCGCAACAGCGCGGCCACCGCCGGGCGGTCGGTGCGCCCCGGCAGCTCGCGCCGCAGCTCGTGGGCGACCGCCGCGCGGATCGCCGAACGCGCCGAGCGCGGCACGCGGTCGGTGAGCTGGAGCAGCTGCTCGAAGGCGGGGTTCGCGAACTTGTCCTCCCAGAAGTCGGGGGTCAGGCTCGCGATCGCGATCGCCTGCTCGAAGGTCGCGCGCAGCTCGTGCAAGCCGTAGCGCTCGACGAGGAAGGGGAGCTGGTCGTCCACGTCGGGGCCGAACAGCAGCCGAGCCCGGCGCAGGACCTCCGGCATGCCGAACCGGAGGTCCACGCTCGTGATCAGGTTCGAGGCCGCGTAGAGCAGGCACAGCTCGCCGAGCAGCGGGTCCTGGGAGACGTCGAGCCCGTCGACGGCGTGGGCGAAGCGGTGCAGCAGGGCCTCGTCGTCGGTCGGGTCGAGCAAGAGCGCGAGCGCCTCGGCTTCGCTCAAGGGCTCGGCGGGCGGGGCCGCGACGAGGCCGTTGGTCGGGACCGCGTTCGCGACGGGAGCCTCGGGCGCGGTGTCGAGGGGGAGCGGGGTATGGGCCTTCGTCTTTGCTGCGGGCGTGTTCTTGGTGGCCTTCGTCTTTGCTGCGGGCGTGTTCTTGGTGGCCTTCTTCTTCGCCGCGGGCGTCTTCTTCGCCGCGGGCGTGTTCTTGGTGGCCTTCTTCTTTGCTGCGGGCTTGTTCTTTGCTGCGGGCTTGTTCTTCGCCGCGGGCTTGTTCTTCGCCGCGGGCTTGTTCTTCGCCGTGGGCTTGTTCTTCGCCGCGGGCTTCTTCTTCGTCGCGGGCTTGTTCTTTGCTGCGGCCTTCTTCTTTGCTGCGGGCTTCTTCTTCGCCGAGGCCTTCGTCTTTGCCGCGGCCTTCTTCTTCGCCGCGGGCTTGTTCTTCGCCGCGGCCTTCTTCTTTGCCGCGGCCTTCTTCTTCGCGGCGGGCGTCTTCTTGGCGGGCTTCTTCTTCGCGGCGGCCTTCTTCTTCGCCGCGGGCTTCTTCTTCGCCGCGGGCTTCTTCTTCGCGGCGGCCTTCTTCTTCGCCGCGGGCTTCTTCTTCGCGCTCATGACGCCGCTCAGCCCACGTACTGGGTAAACATGACCCCGTTGCCCTCGGGGTCGGTGACCTCGGCGAGCTTGATCGGCTCCCCGGGCCTCGCCTGGGGCGCCTTGCGGATCGTGCCGCCGCCGGCCTCGACCTCGCGGCAGGCCGCCTCCACGTCGGCGACTTGGAAGCTGAGCCCCGTCTCGCGGACGCTGCCGTCGCCGCCGCCGTGCAGCGCCACGACCGCGTCGCCGTGCTTGAGCTCGCTCCAGCCAGGACTTACGAACCCCGGCTGGAGGCCCACCACGTCGCGGTAGAAGGCCACGGCGCGGTCCATGTCCTGCGCCCAGAGCATGTATTTCACGGTCTGCAGCTCCACCTGCGCTCCTCCGGGCCGAGCCATCGCCGGGGTGTCGGACCCCGATGGCAAGATTCGGCATAGGTTCGGTCGGAGGGACACCATGCTCGACCTGGGGCGTTTTGGCAAGCGGATCGTGGCGCAGCGCGAGCTCCCGCCGCGGGAGGCCGAGTTCGTCGACCTGCCCGCGGAGCTCCCCCCGCTCCTGCGCGAGGCGGTCGAGGCGCGGGGCTTCGACCGGCTCTACAGCCACCAGGCCGAGCTCTACCGCCGGGCCAAGGCCGGCGAAGACGTGGTGATCACCACCGCCACCGCCAGCGGCAAGACGCTGGGGTTCCTGCTCCCGGTGCTCGAGCGCGTGCTCGACGACCCCGCGGCTCGCGTGCTGCTGCTCTACCCGACCAAGGCCCTGGCCCAGGACCAGCTGCGCGGCATGCTCGAGCTCGCCGACTCGCTGCGCGCGGGGGGCAAGCCGCTCGAGCTCGGGGTCTACGACGGCGACACCCCGCCCGACGAGCGCCGCCGGATCCGCGAGCGCGCGAACCTCGTGCTCACCAACCCCGACATGCTCAACGCGGGCCTGCTCCCAGCCCACGGACGCCCGGGCTACGCCCAGATCTTCCGGCACGTGCGCTACGTGGTGATCGACGAGCTCCACACCTACCGCGGGGCCTTCGGCGCGCACGTCTCGAACCTCATGCGGCGCCTGCTCCGCGTGTGCGCGCACTACGGCTCGCGCCCGCAGTTCCTCGCCAGCTCGGCCACGATCGCCAACCCCCAGCAGCTGGCGGAGACCCTCTGCCACCGCCCGTTCTCGCTGATCGACCGCGACGGCTCCCCCGCCGGCGGCAAGACCGTCTACTTCTGGCAACCGCCGCTCACCGAGAACGGCACGCGCCGCGCGGCGACCAAGGAGCTCACCGACCTCCTGCCCCAGGTCCTGCGGCAGCGCCACAAGACGATCGCGTTCTGCAAGAGCCGCAAGGAGACCGAGATCGTGCTCAAGGAGACCCGCGACCACCTGCAGCAGGTCGACGGGCGCCACGACGAGAGCGACCTGCTCGCGGCCTACCGCGGAGGCTACACCCCGGAGGAGCGCCGGAAGGTCGAGCGCGACCTCCTCGACGGTCGGCTCCTGGGGGTCGTCAGCACCAACGCCCTCGAGCTGGGGATCGACATTGGCCAGCTCGAGCTCGTGGTCCAGGCGGGCTTCCCCGGGACCCGCGCCAGCTTCTGGCAGCAGCTCGGCCGCGCCGGGCGCCGCGGCGACCAGGCCTACGGGATCCTCGTCCTGGCCACCCGCCCCACCGACCAGTTCCTGGCCAAGCAGCCCGACTGGCTGCTCGACCAGGACGCCGAGCACGCGGTGGTCGACCCCGACAACCTCACGGTGCAGCTCGCCCACGTGCGCGCTGCAGCGGCGGAGCTGCCCCTGAGCCTCGACGACGCGGCGAGCTTCCCCGACCTGGGCGAGATCGCCTGCGTGCTCGAGGAGGCCGGCGAGCTGCGCGAGACCTACGGGAGCTGGCACTGGTCGGGGCCCGCGTTCCCCGCCGGCGAGTTCAGCCTGCGCAAGACCGACGGCGACCGCTTCAAGGTCGTCGACCGCCGCGACGAGCGCGTGCTCTGCGAAATGACCCGCCCCCAGGTCTATCGCGAGGCGCACCCGCGGGCGGTCTACCTCCACGGCGGCCTGGAGTACATGGTCGAGGAGCTCGACCTGGTGGGGAACCGCGCGGTCGTCGTCCCCGTCGACCAGAACTACTACACTCAGCCCGACGTGCGCACCCACATTCAGGTGCTGGTCACCCAGGAGCGCCAGCCCGCGCTCGAGGGCGCGGCCTGGCTGGGCGACGTGCGCGTCGACGACACCGTCGTCG
Organism: Planctomycetota bacterium; assembly: GCA_041402045.1. GTDB lineage: Bacteria > Planctomycetota > J058 > J058 > J058 > JAGQRJ01. Next base: position 40,426 of record JAWKSZ010000046.1, read on the forward strand.
GCTACAAAATGCTCGAGTTCCACAACCACCAGAACCTGGGCTACGAGCAGCTCCACCAGCCGCTGACCGTGCAGCTCGAGACCGAGGCGCTGTGGCTGGCCGTCCCCGAGGACGTGCTCCTGGCCCTGGGCGAGCAGAGCACCGACGCGCTGACCGGCGTCACCCACGCGCTCCGCGCCTGCGCTCAACGCCTGACCATGGCCGAGGGCTCGGACCTCTTGGGCACGACCTTCCGCTACACCGACGAGGGCCAGGGCGTGACCCGGACCTCGGTCGTGCTCTACGACAACCACCCCGGCGGGATCGGGTTTGCGGTCAAGGCCTTCGAGCTCCTGCCCCAGGTGCTCCAGGACGCCCAGGCCCTGGTCGCCGACTGCGCCTGCCCCGACGGCTGCCCCGCCTGCGTGGGCGACTACCACCTCTCGCGGCGCCTGATCGCCTGGGCCCTGGCCAACCTCGACCGCCCCACCGACGAGGCGGTCGCGCCCACCCTGCCCAAGGTCGCGCTCCCCGAGCTCGCCCGCCGCTGGACCGAGGTGGTGGCCGAGCTGCCCCCAGGGCCGGGCAGCGCCTTCCTGCGCCTGGTGCCCTCGGTGCGCGTGACCCCGGGCAAGCTCGTGCTCGAGCTGGGCAGCCCCGAGCTCGCGCGCTGGGCGCGGATCGAGCACGCCAACGACCTCGTGCGCCGCGCCCTCGAGCGCCGGGTCGAGCTCCCGCGCGAGCTCACGATCGCCGCCGAGGCCACCCCCGAGGGCGCCGCCGCCTCCGCCAAGGCGCGCCTCAAGCTCCGCCGCCGCTACGAGGACCTGGTCGGCGACCCCCCCACCGACGCCCGCGAGGCCACCGCCGAGCTCGCCGCCGGCGTCGTCCTGGAGGCCGCCCCCGAGTGACGCCCACGGCGCGGATCCCAGGGGACCTCACCCACGCCGGGCTCCCCCCCGGCGCTGGGAGCGCACCCGCTCCGCGGTCACGCACCGGCGACCGCGGCGCGGTTGGGTCGGGTGTAGGGGCCGGAGCTCGTCCCCGTCCGGTCTGTGCGTCCGTCCACCTCGCGGACCGCGAGGAACCCGCGCCGCGCGTAGGTCCCGGCGTCGTCGGCGTGGTTGTCGGGTGTAGGGCGGGGCTGCCCCGCCCGGTGTGGCGTCCGTCCACCCGCGCGCTCCGCGAAGGACCGCGCCACGCGTAGGTCCCGGCGTCGTCGGCGCGGTTGGGTCCGGTGTCGGGCAGGGCTTGCCCGACCGGTGTGCGTCCGTCCACCTCGCGCACCGCGGGGAACCCGCGCCGCGCGTAGGTCTCGGCGACCGCAGCGCGGTTGTCAGTGTCGGGGCGGGGCTTGCCCCGCCCGGTGTGTGCGTCCGTCCACCTCGCGCACGGCGGGGAACCCGCGCCGCGCGTAGATTACGACCGCGGCGCGGTTGGGTCGGGTAGGGGCGGGGCTTGCCCGCCCGGTGTGCGTCCGTCCTCCTCGCGCACGGCGAGGAACCCGCGCCGCGCGTAGGTCCCGGCGACCGCGGCGCGGTTGGGTCGGTGTCGGGCGGGCTTGCCCCCCCCGGTGGTGCATCCGTCTCCTCGCACGGCGAGGAACCCGCGCCGCGCGTAGGTCCCCGCGACCGCGGCGCGGGTGGGTCGGGTGTAGGGGCAGGGCTGGTCCCGCCGGTGTATGCGTTCGTCCACCTCGCGGACCGCAAGGAGACCCGCGCCGCGCGTAGGTCCCGGCGACCGCGGCGTTGGGTCGGGGTAGGGGCGGGGCTGGTCCCCGCCCGGTGTGTGCGATCCGTCCACCTCGCGCACGGCGAAGACCCGCGCCGCGCATGGGCCGGCGACCGCGGCGCGGTTGGGTCGGGTGTCGGGGCGGGGCTCGTCCCCGCCCGGTGTGTGCGCCCTCCACCCCTCCGCGGCGGAGGGCATGCCTCGTGGGCATGGCTCTGGCGGAGCTGAATCCGGATTCCTCCGTCTCGCCCACGCTCACCAGGGTAGGGGCGGGTTTACCCCGCCCGCGAATCACGGCGCGGTGTGATTGGGGTAGGGCGGGGTTTACCCCGCCGCGAATCACGGCGCGGGGATTGGGTAGGCGGGGTTTACCCCCGCCCGCGAATCACGGCGCGGTGTGATTGGGGTAGAGGCAGGGTTTACCCCCGCCCGCGATCCGCGACCCGCGTGCGGAGGCCGGCGTGAGCCTGGACGACCTCGGTCGCCGCCTGCGCGCTCAGCGCCGGGCCCGCGTCGCTGCGGGCGCGCGCCAGCGCCAGCCGCGGGCGGCGCGGGGACCTTCGCGGCGCGGCTGCGCGCCCGCCGGCGCGAACTCGACGGCCTCGACGCCGTCGACGCTCCCGCCGACGCCGCCCCCTCCACCCTGTCGCCCTGCACCGGCCCCGCGCCGCTCCCTACCGGCGCGCCGCCGTTGGCTGAGCCCCCGCCCGCCCTCGCCGCGCAGCTCGCGCGCCTCGATCCGGAGCAACGCACCGCCGTGCTCAGCGAGGCGCCCACGACCCTGGTCCAGGCGCAGGTGGGGAGCGGCAAGACCACGGTCCTCGTGCACAAGCTGCTCGTGGCCCTGGCGCAGGGCGCGGCCCCGGACCGGGTCGCGGTCCTGACCTTCACCACCCACGCCGCCCGCGAGCTGCGTCAGCGGGTGGCCGCCGAGCTGGGGTCCGAGGTCGCGCGGGACCTGCGCTACCTGGGCACCTTCCACGCGGTGGCGCTGGCGATCCTGCGCGAGCGCCGCGAGCGGGTGGCGGTGATCGACCCCGAGTCCCGCGAGGACGTGTGGCGCGAGCTGATCGCCGAATACGGGCTGCGGGTGTGCTACCGCAAGCGGCTCGAGAAGCGGCTGGTGGCCCTCGACCGCGGGCGCAGCCGGTTCGGGGCCATGAAGCGCAAGGACGACCTCGAGCGCCTGGACGAGCTCTACCGCGCGCACAAGCGGGCCCATGGGCTCTACGACTTCGACGACCTGATCCGCGAGGCGCGCCAGGAGCTCCAGGAGCGCCCGCTGACGCCGGGGCTGGAGTGGCTCCTGGTCGACGAGCTGCAGGACACGAACCTCGAGCAGCTGCGCTTCCTGCAGAGCCTGGCGCCCGGGGCGACGACGCGGTGGTTCGCGGTGGGCGACCCGAACCAGGTGATCTACTCCTGGCGCGGCAACACCCCGCAGGCCTTCGTGCAGCTCGGGCGACGGCCAGGCGCGGTCGCGGTCGAGCTCCCGAGCAACTACCGCAGCACGGCCACGATCCTGGACGAGGCCGAGCACGTGCTCCCCGGTCGGCGCCTGGTCGCGACCCGGGACGCGGGGGCGCCGGTGCGGCTGGTGGTGCACCACGACGCGGTGAGCGAGGCGCGCTACCTGGCCCAGCGGATCCCCGAGCTGGTGGGCGACGCCTGGCGCGAGGCGGCGGTCCTGGCCCGCACCCGGCGTCAGCTCGCGAGCCTGGAGCTCGCGCTCAGGGCCCAGGGCCTCCCGGTGCTCGCGCCGCCGGCGGGGCCGAGCCTCGCCGTGCGCTGGGTGCGGCGCCTGCTCTCGAGCGCGCTCGAGCAAGCCCGCGGCGTGAGCCAGCTCCTGGCCGACGTGGACTACGGCCTCGTGCCCCCGGCGTTGGTGCGCCAGGCGCCGCGCGGCACCTGGAGCGAGCTCCTCGAGCACCTGCGCCGCAAGCGGGTCAAGCGCCTGGCTCCAGCGGAGCAGGGCGCGCTCGTGCGCGCGATCCGCTTCTGCGCGCGGCTGCCCGAGCTCGGTCCGCGCCTGGCCCAGGACGTCCCCAGCGCGCGGGGGCTGATCGAGGAGCTCGAGCTGGAGCAGGCGCTGGGTCGCACCCGCTCGCGCTTCGCCGAGGACCTGCGCCAGGTCGAGGCGGCCCTCGAGGTGTGGCTGGCCGCGGCCCGGGACGCGGCGCCCGGTCAGCGCGGCGCGGCCCTGGCGCGCACCCTGCGCAAGGACCCCAGCGCCCGCAGCCGCGCGCTGAGCGACGGCGCGGGGATCCAGCTCCTGACCTTCCACGCCGCCAAGGGCCTCGAGTTTCGGCACCTGTTCTTGAGCGGGCTCAACGAGGGCCTGGTGCCCCTCGCGCGCAGCGAGCACGACCTGGCCGAGCTGCGCGAGGAGCGCCGCCTGTTCTACGTGGCGCTGACCCGGGCCAAGGACACCCTCGAGCTCTCCTACCACCGCCAGCCCGACCGCCCGGACGTCCTCGGCGAGCCCAGCCCGTTCCTGGCCGAGGTCTCGACCGTGGCCCCCGACCTCGCGCGCCCCGAGCCCGCCGCGGAGCCCTTCCCGCAGGGCGCCCAGGTCCGCCACCCTCGCTACGGCGCAGGCGAGGTCGTGGCCACCGCCCCTCGCCTCCGGGTGCGCTTCCCCAGCGGCGAGCGCACCTTCCTCCCCCAGCTCGCCAGCGCGACCCTGACCCTCGCCTCCTCCTGAGCTCGGGCTCCGCGGGCTGGGCTTCCGCGGAGCGGACCCCTCGAGCGCCCGAACGACGCGGCCTCGACCCTGGCGCAGCCTCAGCCGGGGAGGAAGGCGAACGTCAGGTCCGCGACCACCTCGACATGCTCGCCGGAGGTGAGGTCGAACGCTCGGCCGGTCTTGGCGGCGGGACGCTCGAGCCCCGTCACCGTGGCGAAGCCGAGGCCGAGCACGAAGTAGAGGTCGCTCCACGCCGCGTCGGTGAGCTCCCCCGTCCTCGCCGTCACTGTCGGAACGGTCTCCAGCCGGTAGGCGTCGGCGAGGGCCAGCTCGGCGAAGTCGAGGGGAGTTGAAGGAGGGCCGAGCACGACCTCTACCACGACTCCCGCGTACTCCGCGAGGAAGGCGATCTGCTCTGCGGGCCGGACCTCCAGAGTGAGCTCGGCGACCAGCGTCCGTGGCTCGCTAGGTCCGCCTGCGACCGTCGCCTCGAACCGCAGCCGCCCTCCGGTTGAGAGCACGAGGCGTGCCGGGTGGATCAGGAACGGGCCCAGGTTGGCCAGGAAGAACCGGCGGAACTCTTGATCTCGCCCTGGGGGCAGCAGCTCCTCCCCGCGGACGGCCAGCGAGAGGTCGGCGCGGGTCCGCCGGAGCCGGGGCGATAGCTCCGTCGCCACCTCGGCGTCCGGCTGCGCGGGGGCCATCCACGGATCGCACAGGAAGCGCACGCCCGGTTGGGCAGCCCTGCAGGCGTCCAACCCCTCCGTGTCGCCCGGGGCCGAGATCATGTCCCCAGGACCCGCAGGCTCGCGCACCGGGACGTAGAGGAACCGGTCCGAGGTCGGCCAGCCGGGGACGGGGCCGACGCGCAGGATCTGTACGGGGTCGGACAAGCGGCCTCCCACTTCGATCCTGACAGGGTAGCCGCAGACTCGCGCTGCGCACCCGAGCGCAACGACCCTCAGCGGAGCGAGCCGCTCAGGCCTCCGCAGCACGCCCGTAGGGCCTGTCCGGCGAATCGGCGTAAGCCCAGGAAGTTGGTCGTAGCCTCCGGATACTTTGAGTTCGGAGGTTTGCAGTGCCGCGCAATTTCCGTCGTGAAGAGCGAGACCAGGTCTGGCTGTTCCCTCCGTCGATCGACGACTACCTGCCCGCCGATCACGAAGCCCGGTTCGTACGCGAAGTGATCGCCCAGATCGACTCCGAGGGAGGCCTTAAGCCGTTCTACGAGTCCTATCGCGAAGACGGGCGTGGAGGGAAGGCGTATCACCCCGTGACCATGCTCACGATCCTGGTCTTCGCCTACACCCGGGGGATCACCAGCTCTCGCCGGATTCAGCGGGAATGTGTCGAGAACGTCGCGTTTCGCTTCCTCTCGGCGAACCAGGCACCCGACTTCCGCTCGATCGCCGACTTCCGCAAGCGGCACCTGGTGGCGTTCCAAAGCATGTTCCTGAAGGTGCTGCAGCTCTGCGACAAGGCAGGCCTCGTGGGACATAAGCGGGGAGCGGTCGACGGGAGACGGGTCCAGGGGAACGCCTCCCTCGACAGGACTTTCACGGAGGAGACCTTGAGCAAGGAACTCGACAAGCTCGCGCAAGAGATTCTGGAGGAGGCAGAGCGTGTCGACCGTGAGGAGGACGCGGCCCAAGGTGACGACAACGACCACTTCCTGCCTCCGCACCTCCGAACCCGCGAGGGCCGTAAGGCGGCGATAGAGAAGGCGCTGGCCGAACTGGACGACAGAAAGAAGGAGAAGCAGAAGAAACACGAGGAGCGGCTCGAGAAGCGCAAGGCGCAGGAGGCACACGCAGGCCACAAGAAGCCGGGGACTCCGCCCGAGCAGCCCGACGTCGGGAAGACCAAGCGCAAGAAGCCCATGCGGGTCAACACGACTGACCCTGAGAGCCGGCTCATGAAGAGCCGCAAGGGATTCAAGCAGGGCTACAACGGTCAGATCATGGCGGACGAGAAGCGCGGAGTGATCACCGCGTGCTTCGTCACACAGGCCGAGAACGACCAGAGGCAACTCAAGCCAGCTTTGATCCAGGCACAGGAGAACGTGGGCAAGCTGCCGAAAGAGATCGTGGCCGACGCCGGCTACTGGACCCTTGCCAATGCGGAGCTCTGCGAATTCGAAGACTCTGAGCTCTATATCGCGACCACGAAGGACAGCAAGCAACGCACGACGGCAATGCGCGCGGAAGCCCCCAAGGGCAGGATCCCCAAGAGCGCCAGCGCGCGCGAGCGCATGGACCGCAAGCTCGCCACGAAGCGAGGTAAGGAGGCCTACCGCAGGCGGGGGCAGATCGCAGAGACACCCTTCGCGGCCATGGTGAACCTCGGCCTGAGTCGCTTCAGTCTGCGAGGCCTCACCGCAGTCGCGGGCGAGTGGAACCTCTGGTGCACCGTTTTGAACCTCAGGAAGCTCTGGCGATACGCCCCACAGGTCGCAATGGGCTAAGCGACCGGAAGGCGGCCTGCTGCCGGGCTCCGTCGACGCCTAAGGTCGGCTCAGCGCGCTCACTTGGGCGGAGCGCTGATCAAACGAAGCAACCAACCTGACCGAAGGTCGCGAGCCGCGGGGTCAGGCTTGGTTTGTTTGCCACCGATTCGCCAGACACGCCCCGTAGGGGAGCAGCTTGCTGCTCCCGGTGTGTGCGTCCGTCCACCGTCCGGAGAGGAGGGCGACGCAGCGCGCCCGCCCTACCGCAGCGCGAGCACGATCTTGCCGCGGGCGCGCCCCGACTCGCTGTATTCGTGGGCGGCGACGACCTCGTCGAGGGGCAGCACGCGGTCGACGATCGGACGGAGGGCGCCGGCCTCGACGCGGCGGCTCAGCTCGTCGAGGTTCGCCGCGCTGGCGCGGCGCAGGACGCTGGCGGCGCGGACGCCGCACAGGCGCGAGCCCAGGAGGAGCCCCAGCGTGTTCACGCCGACGGTGAGCGGGCCGAGGTAGGGGCCGTAGCGCTCGGTCGCCTCGGGGAGGCCGGACACGATCGTGCGCAGGTGGCCGCCGCGGCGCAGGGGGCGCTTGGCGTGGGACCAGTCGCCGAGGGCGTCGAGCACGAGGTCGACCCCCTCGAGGACGTCGGCGAAGTCCTGCTCGCGGTAGTCGATCACCTCGTCGGCGCCGAGCGTGCGGACCAGGTCGGCGTTGCGCGCGCTGCAGGTCGTGATCACGTGCGCGCCGCGCTCCTTGGCGAGCTGGATCGCGAGGGTGCCCACGCCCCCCGAGCCCGCGAGGATCAGCGCGCGCTGCCCGGCGCGGAGCGGGGTGAGGCAGTCCCAGGCGGTCAGCCCCGCGAGGGGGATCCCGGCGGCCTGGGTGTGGCTGAGGCTCGGGGGCTTGAGCCCCACGTGGGCCTCCTCGACCACGGCCAGCTCGGCGTAGGTCCCGATCTGGCTGTGGTGGGGCGAGGCGTAGACCGCGTCCCCCGGCTTCAGGCGCTGGCACCTCTTGCCGACCTCGCGCACGACCCCCGAGACGTCGAGGCCGAGGGTCAGGGGGAACGCCTTGCGCAGGATCCCGCGCATGGCGCCCGCGCGGATCTTGCAGTCGACGGGGTTCACGGAGGTGGCGTGGACCTCGATCAACACGTCCCGGGGCCCCGGGCGAGGCTCGGGGAGCTCCTCGACGCGCAGCTCCTCGGGGCCCCCGTAGGCGCGAATGCAAGCTGCCCTCACGGGACCTCCTCCGCGCTCACGGTCGCCCAGAGCGGGTCACGACGCTACTCCCCCACGGACTCCGCCACCGCCGCGCGGGCGCCGGCGCCGAGGTCGGACCGCAGCGCCCACGCCTCGAGCTCGGCGGCGCGCTCGCGCTCGACCAGCACGTCCACCGCCTGCTCGCCCGCCGTCGCGTCTCGCGCCAGCTCGGCCAGCGCCGCCAAGGCTCCCGCGTCCGGCGTGCCCGCGCGGGCGTGGACCCCCAGCAACCCGTCGCAGGCCGCGAGGCGCACGCTGGCGCGGGGGTCGGTGAGCCACCGTTCCAGCTCGGGGGCGACGGAGGCAGTCCCTCCGTCGGAGAGCGCGGCGCCCACGAAGGCGTGCAGCTCGGGGTCGTCGGGCTCGAAGCCCCAGGGCAGGAGCGCGTCGAGCTCGACCCCGGCCTCGAGCGCGCGGGCGAGCGCCTCGAGGCGCAGCAGCGGGTGCGCGGTGGCGCGGGCCAGTTCGAGCAGCCGGCGCGGGTCGTCGCTCGCGCCCTCGAGGGCGTCGACCTCCTCCTCGCGGGGCTCGGCGAACCGACGTTGTACGGGGGGCGCGGGAGGAGCGACGTCCGTCGTCCGCGCCGCGGGCTCGGCGCCAGCTGTCCGCGCCGGCGCGCGCTCGGGGGCCGTCTCCACGCCCGACCCGAGCGCCACGCCTCGAGCGAGAGGCGGGGACGCGTCCCCTGGCTCGACGAGACCCGCCGTCCCACCCGCCGCCACGGCGCGCACGGACGCAGCGCCCGCCGCCGTCGCGGGCCGCGCGACCGACCGTGGGACGAGGGCCAGGCCCGCGAGCACGCCGAGGGGCGCGACCAGGAGCAGCGCGCGCGCGTTCACGGGAGCGTCGTCGTCCCCGAGCCGGTGGCCCACAGGACCTGACCCTGGCCGTTGACGAAGCTCACGATCGCGAGGGCCTGGCTGGTGCGCACCGCGCCCGCGCCGTTCTGGGCAGGGAAGGTCACGGTCTGGCCGCCGGGGTTGCTCACGATCACGTCGATCGCGCCGTCGACCTCGACCTGGAGCGCGATCGCGTCACCGACCGCGGTCCGGCTGCGGACGAGCGGGGCCGCGGCGCCGGGCTTGGCGACGGCGACCGCGGTCAGGAAACGCACCGTCTTCCCCCGGGCGGAGTACTCGATCGCCTCGTGGCCCGGGGCGCCGTCGCCGGTGCGGCTCTCGCGCACCGAGGTGCGCACGCTCAGCGCCGCGGTGCTCGCGCCGCCGACGGCGACCTCGCGCGCCTGCTGCTTGCTCTGGTAGCGCACCTGGAGCCCCGAGACCGTGAGCGGCCGGTTGTGCCGCGCGCCGGCGTTGGCCTGGACCTGGGTGGTGTAGGTCTTGGTCTTCTTGGCCGAGCAGCGGTCCTCGACCACCAGGTAGCGCTGGTCGACCAGGGCCAGGGTGCGCTCGATCGTGGCCTTGCGGTAGCGGCTCTCGACCTCCGCCGAGCGCACGCGCGCGCCGGCCTGGGTCCGGGGCCCCAGCTTCAGGTGCGCGTCCTCGCCGCGGGCGCGCCAGGGCAGGACGCCCAGGGGCTGGTGCGCGGGCTTGGGGCCCTCGCCGTCGACGAGGACCAGGGAGCGGTGCTCGGCGCGGTTCGTCTTCGTGACCTGGGAGAAGCCGAAGTAGCCGGGGTCGATCGTGAGCGCCTCGCCGTGGGCGAAGAAGGTGTAGGCGCCGTTGTCGACGGACTCGTGGCCGGTGCCGTGGGTGCGCAGCTCGCCGTGCTGGGCCTGGACCAGCACGTGGGCGGCGTCGGGGCCCCAGTCGGTGCGCAGGACCGCGGCGCCCTGATCGGGCAGGAAGCGCGTCGGCTGGCGCCCGGGGTCGGGAGCGGTGGCCAGGTCCGCCGCCTGGAGCTGGGCGGGGGTGGGGTCGAAGGCGGCGAGCAGGAACGGCGAGCCGCCGAGGCCGACCTTGCTCTGGCGCACGTCCCACAGGCAGCGCGCGCGGTCGGCGGCGGAGCGCGCGCCGTCGGGGAGCTGGTTCGCGAAGTAGGCGGGGAGCGCGTCCAAGAACACCGTGGAGTTGTCCACCTGAGGGCGCTTGCCGTCCGGGCGGCGCAGGTCGATCGGCCAGGTCATGAGCTCGGCCAGGGTGTCGCTCCGCAGGAGCTTCACCCGCCCCGGCTCGCGGGAGAGCGTGCGCTCGTAGGCGTAGGCGTAGGGCAAGACCAGGTCCAGCGCGTAGCGGTAGTAGGAGCTGCCCTCGGCCCAGGCCCCGGTGCGCGCCTGGTGGCGCAGGTCGCTCCGGCGGCGGGTGGGGTGCGTGGTCCGCTCGGCGCGCTGCAGCCAGCCCTTGGGCCGGGTGTACCACGTCCCCGGCTTCCACCAGCGGTGGCGGTCGTAGGTGTTCAACGTCAGGGCGGCCACGCCCAGCGCGCTCGCCACCCGCAGGCTGTGGTTGTTGTTCTCGGGGTCGATCGTGAAGAACCACTGGCGCACGTCGCTGGCCAGGGCGACCAGTCGCCGCTCGCTGGATCCCAGCGAGCCGCGCCAGGCGGGGGGCAGGGCGGCGAGCAGGTCGTAGGCCACGCAGTGCTGGATCAAGGCGTCGGCCATGACGATCCCGCGGTTGATCACCCCGAACCCGCGCCAGCAGGGCCAGGCGTCGTACATGCCCTCGAGCGTCTGGCGCGCGAGGCCCGCGCGCTGGCGGACCCAGCCCTCGGGCGTCGCGTCCCCGGGGAGCTTGGGGAGCGGCAGCCAGGCCGGGTCGCAGCCCTGGGCGTAGAGCCAGGCGACCTGGGCCTGCGCCGCGGCGATCCGCCCGTTGCGCGTCTCCTGGGCGTAGAGCACGTTCCACTTGTCGGGCTTCGTCTTCCAGGCGAGGGCCCCGTGGGCGACCGGGGACCCGGTCTCGGCGAGCTGGCGCAGGGCGCGATACGCGCTGGCCCAGGGCTCTTGCTGGGCGTTGATCCGCGCGACCTGGCGCTGGGTGTGCGCGGCGTCGCGGCCGTCGAAGGTCAGCCGCGGGCGGTGGGTGACCTGGGGGTAGACCGCGCCGCCGGCCAGGGCCGGGGCGATCGCGAGCAGGCAGAGCAGAGGGATGGTTCGCATGCGCGAGGCGGGGCAACCCCCTCGCCCGGGGCGTAAGTCGTGCCGGCGTGGATATCCGCCAGGCCTTGGCGGTATCTCCTGGGAAGGCCGACACGCACGCTAGACAGCGGGACCTGGACCCTGCGGGGCCCCGGCGAGCGAGTAGAGTCGGCGTGTGAACTACTGTCCGGGCTGCGGGGCGGGGCTCGTGCGCGGCGTGCCCCCCGAGGACACGCGCGAGCGCCACCTGTGCCAGGCGTGCGGGCTCGTCCACTACCTGAACCCCAAGGTGATCGTGGGGTCGGTGGCCACCGACGCCCAGGGGCGAATCCTGCTCTGTCGGCGCGCGATCGAGCCGCGCGCGGGCTACTGGACCCTGCCCGCGGGGTTCCTGGAGCTGGGCGAGACCACGCGCGAGGGCGCGCTGCGCGAGGCGCGGGAGGAGGCCCAGGCCGAGCTCGAGCTCCGCGGCGTCCTCGCGCTCTACGACCTGGACACGATCGGCCAGGTCCAGGTGTTCTACGCCGCGCGGCTCCTGGGGGAGGTCGCCCCCGGCCCCGAGAGCCTCGAGGTCGAGCTGTTCCGCTGGGAGGAGATCCCCTGGGACGCGCTGGCCTTCCCCAGCGTGCGCTGGGCCCTGCGCTACCACAAGCGGGTCGAGGGCCAGGCGGTCTACCCGCCCGACACCCGCTCCAAGAGCGGCCGGCGGTGAGCGACCGGCGCCTGCGCGAGCTCGAGCGCCGCTGGGGGGAGACCGGGGACCCCGAGGACGAGGCCGCCCTCGTGCGGGCGCGACTCCAGGCGGGGGTCCTCGACGGCGAGCGCCTGGCCCTGGCCGCCACCTGCGGCTCGTCCCTCGCCCAGAGCCTGCTCCCCGCGCCGCTCGAGGTCCCGGACGTCCCCGCCGACTGGGGCGAGGAGCTCCTGAGGCGCTGGGGCCCCGAGCCCCTGATCCGGGTGGCGCACGTGGCGCTCGAGGGAGTGCTCGCGACCCTCCCCGCCCGGGAGCCGTCGCGCCTGGACCTGGACCCCCTGATCGAGGGGGCGCTGCGGCCAGCGCTCCTCGAGCTGCGGGCCGCCCTCGAGGGGTGGCTGCGCGAGCCCCCGCCGGCGCCGCGCCGCCCGGCGCGGCGCACGGCGGAGGAGGTGGGGCGGGTCGCCGTGCGCTTCAGCCAGGCCGTGGCCCTGAGCCGCCGCGGGCCCCGCGAGGGCGCGCTCGCGCTCACCGCGCGGGAGCAAGCGCTGGGGCGGGCGCTCTACCCCTCCCGGCCCTGCGCCGTGCTCCTCGGGCACGGCCCGCCGCGGCAGCGCACCCACGCGGCGCGGCAGCTCGCCACCGGCGCGGTGTTCGCCCTCGACCCCGTCGACGCCGAGGCAGGCCTGGCCCGGGCGGCGGGTCCGGTGGCCGCGTGGGCCCTCGGGCACCCGACCCCCCTGGGGGTCTGAGCCACGCCCGCTCACTCGCCGCCGCCCCCCTCGACGAGGGCGCGCAGCGCCGGGAGCCGCTCCCGCAGGAGAGGCGCCCAGGTCGCGTCCGGCTCGAGCTCCAGCGCGCGCTCCCAGTCGCGCTGCTGGCGCGCGGGGTCCCCGAGCTGGCCGTAGGCGGAGCCGCGGTTGACGAGACCGTTCGCGTAGCCCGGGTCGACGGCCAGCGCCGCGGTGTAGTCCGCGATCCCGCCCCGGACGTCGCCCAGGGCCAGCTTGGCCTCGCCCCGGCTGGCCAAGGCGCGCACGTGCCGCGGGTCGAGCCCGACCACGCGGTCGAAGGCGGCGAGCGCGCCCGCCGAGTCGCCGAGCTCGCGGTGCGCCGAGGCCTTCTGCAGCCAGGTGTCGAGCCGCGCGGGCTCGACCTCGAGCGCCAGGTCGAAGTCGACGATCGCGCCGGGGAGGTCGCCTCGCTGCGCGCGGAGCTCGCCGCGCAGGGCCAGCGGCTCGGCCTCGCCCGGGAAACGCGCCACCCAGGCGTCGGCCGCGCGCAGCGCGCGGTCCAGGTCACCCGCCCGCGCCCAGCCCAGGGTCAGGTTGTACCAGCCGTCGCGCAGGCCAGGGTCGAGCTCCACGCCGCGGGCGTAGTCCTCGAGGGCGGCCCGCGCTTCACCGAGGGTGGCGCGGGCGCCCCCGCGGTTGATCCAGGCGCTGGCGTGGGTCGGGTCCAGCGCCAGGATTCGGTCGAAGTCGGCGAAGCTGCCCTCGGCGTCGCCCAGCCGCAGGCGCGCGTTCCCCCGGGTCTCCAGGGCGCGGACCAGGTCGGGGTCGCGGGCGAGGGCCTCGTCGGCGTCCTCGACCGCCGCGCCGTAGTCGCCCAGGGAGAGCTGCGCCGTCGCGCGGTTCGCCCAGGTCAGCGCGGGGTGCGCCGGGCCGAGCTCGAGGGCCCGGGAGTAGCCGGCCAGCGCCTCGGGCCAGCGGCCCTGGGTGCCCAGCACGGTGGCCCGGGTCTCCACCGCCGACGCGCGCTCGGGCTCCCGGGCCAGCAGGGCGTCGAGCTCGCGCAGCGCCGCGGGCCAGTCCTGGCGCGCGATCGCGGCGTGGGCCCGGGCCAGCTCGGGCGGGTCCGCCGCCGGCTCGGGGCGCTGCGGCGGAGGGGCCTGCGCCGTCGGCGGCGCGGCGGCAGGTGTGGGCGGCGACTCGTCGGGGGCGCGCAGGGCGATCGCGCCCAGGGCGCCCAGCCCCCCCACCGCGAGGAGCGCCGCCGCGAGGGTCCGCGCGCGCGGGGCGACGCCCACGGGCGGCCCCGCGAGGGCCGCGCCCAGGGCCGCCGCGCTCGGCCAGCGCGCTCGGGGCTCGGGGGCCAGCGCTCGCAGCACCACCGCGTCCAGCCAGCGCGGGACCTCGGGGGCGTGGCGCGAGGGCGCGACCTGCGGCTCGTCCAGGCGCTGGAGTCGCTCGATCAACGACGCGCCCGCTTGCGGCGGGCGTCCGGTGAGCAGGGCGAACAGCACCGCGCCCAGGCCGTAGACGTCGGTGGTGACGTCCACCTGATCGAGCTCGCCGCGCGCCTGCTCCGGCGACCAGTAGCCGGGGCTCCCCAGCGCGTCGCCCTCGAGGGTCAACTGCGAGCGGCTGAGCGACGGGTCGAGGTCCCGGGTCAGGCCGAAGTCCGTGAGCTTGGGGGTCCCGTCTGCGGCGAGCAGGACGTTGTCCGGCTTCAGGTCACGGTGCAGCACCCCCGCAGCGTGGCAGGCCGCGATCGCCTCGCACAGCGCGCGCGCCAGCGTCAGCGCGTCGTCGACGGGGAACTGGCCGCCGAGCTCGAGCCTGCGCTCGAGGGTCTCGCCCTCGACCAGCTCCAGCACCAGATACGGCTGGCCTGCGGGGGTGAGCCCAGCGTCCAGGGCCCGGACCACGTGCGGGTGCTGGATCTGGCGCAGCGCCTGGGTCTCGCGCTCGAGCCGCTTGCGTCGGCGCGGGGTCGCCTGCTCGGGGTCCAGGAGCAGCTTGATCGCGACCGGGCGCTGGGCGGCGGGGTCCCAGCCGCGATAGACCACGCCCATGCCGCCGCGGGCGAGCTCGGCGAGGACCTCGTATCGGCCAAGGCGTGGGGGGCGAACGTCCACGCGGGAGTGTGGCAGGCGCGGCGGGGGCGGGCAAAGTCCGCAGACGGTCTACGAGGCCAGGGGCGCGAACACGTCGACGATCGCCTCGTGCTCGGGGACGTCGGGGAACCAGGCGATCCGCTGCAGGAAGGGCTGCGCTCCGGGGTGGGGCGCCTCGCCCCGCGCCGGGATCCAGCTCCCGTAGAGGTAGGCGAAGCTCTGGCCCAGGGTCGCGTCGGAGCCCACGTGGCGCAGCACCGCGCAGCGCGCGGCGGGCAGCTCGCTCGCGACCACGCCCTGGGGGTTCTCGGGCACGGGCTGCGTCGTCGCCGCGCAGAGGTCTATGCGGAACTCGGCGGGGTCTGCGTCGTCCGGGCTCCCGTAGCACACGTTGAAGGTCGCGCTCGCGCTGGGCGGCAGGCCGTGGGCGCGGCGGAAGGCGACGAAGCGCGCGATCGTGGCCTCGATCCCCGCGGGGTCGCCCCGGTGGGTGAGCAGCGCCACGGGGGTGCGGGGGAAGTCGACGATCCGGACGTCGGTGGCCTGGGGCTCGCTGGGCATGTGTCGCGCTCGCAGGGGTCGGAGGAGGCGCGCGGCGGTGTGCCAGGCCTCCCAGGTGGGCGCCGCGCGGAAGGCGGCGGGGGTTCGGCCGCACACCCGCGCGAAGGCGCGGGTGAAGGCCTCGTGGCTCGAGTAGCCGGCGTCCAGGGCCAGGTCCAGGATCCGCGCGCCGGGGCGGAACGCCAGGCGATACGCCGCGCGCCGCAGGCGCAGCAGGCGCACGTAGCGCGCGGCGGTCAGCCCCAGGGCTGCGGCGAAGCTGCGCTGGAAGTGGTGGGGGCTGAGCTCGGCGACCTCGCTCAAGGTCTCGAGGTCCAGCGGCTCGTCCAAGTGGCGGTCTATGTAGCGCAGCACGCGGCGCAGGGCGAGGGGCTCGTTCACGCAGGCGACCCTACCCCAGCGGGCGAGGTCCGCGCTTGATCGAAGTTGCGGTCGGCTACTCGCCGCGGGGGAGCCGCCCGATCCGGTCGAGCTGCTCGTCGCTGGGGAACTCCCGGGCGCGGTAGCGCGGGGGGAAGTAGCGCCCGTCGGGCTCGAGCAGCTCCCCCGCGACCTGCTGCACGTGGCTCCAGGTCCCGCTGGCGATCACGCCCTCCTCGTCCACGAAGTCGATCCGCTCCGTCCGAGGCAGGAGCGAGTCCACCCCGCGGCCCCAGGCGCAGGCCGAGGTCACGAGCCCGGTGTCGGTGCTCTTGAGCCCGAAGTAGGTGGCCACGAAGCCCGCGGGCTCGGCCCGCGCCTCCTGCAGCGCCTCCAGCAGCTCGCGCTGCGTGCCGTAGGCGTCGGCGTAGTAGTGCACGGCGAGCTCGTCGAACAGCGGGCGGGCCGGGTGGCCCACCGGCGGCTCCCAGTCGACCCACTCGTCGTCGCGCAGGATCAGGGGCAGCGGGCTCAGCGGGCGCGCGAGCTCCTGCACGTCCTCGCGGACCAGGGTCAGCAGCGTGCGTATGGCGTCGGGGTCGTCCTCCCCCGCGACCAGGAGCGAGTCGCGGCAGGGGGCGACGGCGATCGGGGTCCCCCCGAGCCCCAGCTCGCGGATCGAGTCGATCAAGAGCAGCCGCGCCGAC
Organism: Planctomycetota bacterium; assembly: GCA_041402045.1. Lineage (GTDB taxonomy): Bacteria > Planctomycetota > J058 > J058 > J058 > JAGQRJ01. Next base: position 56,731 of record JAWKSZ010000046.1, read on the forward strand.
TCGTAGCTGTCGCCGACCACCGCCCGCGCCAGGGAGTCCCCCGCGCGCAGCCAGCTCGACGGGCACGCGCGCAGGTTGTCGCGGGCCGCCTCCAGGGCCTCGTAGAGCGACACGCCCCAGGTCGCGAGCTGCTCGGTCGAGACCGAGGCCAGGGACGTGGGCATGTCGTAGACGACCGAGGCGTAGAGGTGCTCGCCCACCGGGACCAGCGGCGTGTCCAGGACCTGGGTGCCCTTGAGCTGCGCGTCGAGGTCCATGGTCTCGATCGTGACCCGGGACCACACCTTGGGGCGTAGGCTGGGCCGTGACTCCTCCCAGTCGTCGGGGAGCCCGCGGTTCTGCTCGCTGACGAAGGACGCGATCATGCTCACGTAGGCGTCGCGTTGGTCCTCGGGCTTCTGACAGAAGTCTATGTAGAGGTTCGCCAGGTTGAGCTGGACCCGCGAGTCGACGCCGGCGAGCTGAACGCTTCGCGGTCGAAGCGGAACTCGCCGCCGCCGCGCTCCTCGATCCGCGCGCGCAGGAGGGCGGCGAAGGTCTCGCGAGGGGGCGGTGGACCGGGCAGTGACTTCCGCGGGCGCCGGGCGGCGGCCCCCTCGGACCGTAGCGGGGATCGGCGCGCGAAACCAAGGTCGCGACCCGACTCGAACCAGGACCCCCTCGTCAGCGTGTACGAGTGCGCTTACCGTGAACCGTGCACTGGAGGAAGAGAAGGAGCGTCCATGCTGAAGACCCTGAGTCTCGTCGCCTTGTTGACCGCCGCGTCCCTGGGGACCGCCGCGGCCTGCCAACCCACCGAACCCACGAAGCAGCTGCGCCGCGAGATCCTGGCCAAGTACCAGGCCGGGCAGCGTGACGCGGGGCACCGCCTGCTGAGCCGCTTCGACTACGCGTCGACCTGGGCCGCCCACGACCAGGTGACCGTGACCGCGGTGTTCGACTCCCGCGCCAAGGGCATGACCCTCTACGCCGAGCGCAAGCCCGGCGTGTCCTCGACCGGCGACATGCTGATCGCGATCCCTCCCGGGACCCGCTTCCTCCCCGCCCAGCGCGGCGGCGACCTGCCGCAGGAGCTGATCCTCGCCCGCGGCGAGGTGATCCTCATGGGCAGCTACCACTCGAGCGAGACCGCGGTCGTGCCCGTGCTGTGCTCGACCTACCGCCGGCAGGGCCCCCAGCCCGGCGTGAAGTACACCCTGAGCATGGCCCAGCCCGACTCGGCGCTGGACCGCGTGGCCCAGGCGGTGTGCAGCGGCAGCCGCGCGCCCCAGGTGTCCGAGGCCGCGCTCGCGGTGTGGATCGCCAGCGGCAGCGCGCCGACCCCGCAGAGCCTCGGCGCGCGGCGCTACCTGACCTTCCACGAGCCGCGCCAGGCGATCACCCCGGCGCACGTCGAGGGCGCCAAGGCGATCCTGAAGCGCGCCGGCCTCGAGCTCAGCGCCTTCGCGTTCTTCAAGCACCTCGAGCAGGGGACCCAGGCCACCGAGCCCAGCGAGGGCGAGGGCCAGGGCGAGGCGGAGGAGCCGAGCCAGGAGCCCGCGCCCACCGGCGCTAGCAGCTAGCGTTCGCCAGCTTTATGCTTCAAGGCCCCTGCGGAGCCCCCGCAGGGGCCTTTGGTTTGGCGAATGGAGGCCGAGCATGCCTGGCGTGACCCGCGAGACCGTCGTCCCTGGAGTGACCCCCAAGGAGCTCTACGACGTGGTCACCGACTACCCGGCCTACCCCACGTTCTTCAAGGACTTCACCCGGGTGCAGGTGCTCTCGACCGAGGGCGACGTGCAGACCGTCGAGTTCACCGCCAAGGTCGTCAAGGAGGTCAGCTACACCCTGCGGATCGCCCACGACACCGAGGCGCTCAAGACGCGCTGGACCTTCGTGCGCGGGAAAATGATCACCGAGAGCAAGGGCGGCTGGAGCTTCAGCGAGGCGCCGGGCGGGGCCAAGATCGACTACGACGCCGAGATCGAGGTCAACGCGCCGCTGCCCGGCTTCGTGAAGAAGAAGATCCAGGACGCGATCCTCAACCGCTCGATCGCGACCATGTTCGATCAGCTCGCGACCGAGGTCCGCCGCCGCCGGCGCTAGCGCGCGCCCTGGATCGGGTCGCGGCCCGTAGGAGTCGCAGGGCGTCGCGCAGCCGCGCCTGCAGGCCCAAGAATCCAAACCGCCAAGGGCGCCAAGGGGCGCCAAGGCTCCGCTGCTTCCGTCACCTTGCGCAGGCAAGAGAACGACGTGAGCCACACACGTCCTGCTGCTGCCTCACCTCCAACCCGGAGGAGAGGCAGCCAGGGCGGAGCCTTGGCGTTCTTGGCGTCTTGGCGGTTCCCTTCCTTCTTCCGGCTCAGGGGGCCGCGACACGCACGTTCAGGCCAGGCTCCAGGCCGGCCACGACTCCTCTGCGGCGGGCCGCCCACGGGGCGGTCGTCCCGCCCGGTTGATCGCGCGACCGACGCTGTGGCTGACCCGCTGCGCGGCGCGATCGATCGCGACCGCGAGGTCCGCGTCGTGGTCTTCCGCGAAGATCGGGGCCCGCTTTCCGTTCATGAGCACCCGGACCTTGCAGCGCTTGTCCACGCCGCCGCGGGGCCCGTTGGTGTCTTCCAGGGTCACATGGACCTGGTCGATCTGCGGGGCGAAGCGGCCCAGGGCAAAGTCCAGGCGTCGGGCGACCCACTCGCGTGCGCGCTGGGCGTTGGGGATCCGTCGGATACGAACGTCGACTCGCATGATGCACCTCTCGGGGTGGGGGTGGGGGTGGGGGTTCAGAAGTCGAGGCGCAGCGCGAACACCGACGCCGGGCCGTCTTCGCTGGTCACGATCCCGTTGAGGGACAGCCCCGGCGCGAGGGGCAGGCCTGGCCCCGCGCCGAGCAGGTCCCAGCCGCGGTAGTCCTCGAACAGGGGGAAGGGGTCGACGCTGCGCTGCGGGCGCACCGGCGCGCCGACGCTCACGCTGGGGGCAGCCCACGCGCCTCGCCGCAGGGAGGGCGCGGTGCGCTCGAGGGCGGGGCCGGCCGTGGCCGGCCGAGGGCCGGGGGGGCAGCAGGCGAGGGCCTGAGCGAGCGGTCCTGGCGCAGCGGACTGCGCCGGCGCGACGCTGGGCTGCGGTGCGCCCCAGCCCACCGGAGAGGGGGGGCAGGGGCAGAGCTCGGCCGTCGGGGCCGGCCCGCGCGCGGGGAGCTGCGGGGCTGCGGCGGTGCAGCCCAGGCTGAAGGCCACGACGAAGCTCCCGCAGACGCGGGACGGGGCGGGACGCCAAACGCGAGGCGAGGGAGAGGTCACGAGAGCACTCCTTGGCCCGAGGCCGGGTGGGCTCGTGGGCAGCCCGAGGCTGCGCACGAGGGTCGCGGGAACCTTGGACGGGGCGGGCTGCGGTGGCGGCCGAGCTGGGCTCGGCCACAACGCATGGAGGCCGGGCGCTGCGACGCAGCGTCCGGCCTCTCTTCACGAGCTCCGACGGGTCGGTCTCGCGCAGCGAATGCCTGTGTCCTGAACGGTCCGGCAGGGCGGAGTGAGCCCCTACGGCTCCCCCGAGTGTGCCCGCTCGTGCGGGGCGCGCAAGCGGTAGGTCCGCCAACGCGCGCTCACCCTCCCCAAGTCCTTGTGGACAGAGCCTATCTGGAGAAGGTCGGGGCGCGCTCGAGGGTGAACACGATCACCCGCTCGCCGGTCTTGGCGCTGATGTCCGTGTGCAGGCTCACGACCTCGAGGTTCAGGATCCCGCGAATCACGGCGTCGAGCAGCGGGCGCCCCTGCGCGATCAGCTCCTGGCGGACTTGCTTGATCAGGTAGCGACCGCGCTCGTTCTGCACCTCGGCGAGCTTGAGCTCTGCGGGCGTCAGCACGTTGGAGAGCCGCACCAGGACCAGATCCTCCAGAATGAATGTGCGCGCGTTGAGGGGGCCACGGCCCATGAACTCCTTCTCGAAGCGCACGATCGCCCGGCTGATCTCGCGCTCGGCGTCGCGTCGGGAGGTGGGGGGCGGATCGGAGGCCATACGACCCTCCCTCGAGCCGCAGCGATCCGTCGAGGGTAGGGCCGGGTCGCGGGGGCCGCAACGCTCGGCGCCTGCTGGAAAAGGAAAGAGGCCCCGCGCGGCAACGCACCGCGGGGGCCCTCCCTGGTGAGTCGATAGGCTTGGGCGGGGGACTTAGACCTATCGTCTCGAACAACCGAACCGCTGAACTTCAGAGCACGACGGGTGCCACGGGCTAAGCCCAACCATCGTCGTCGGGGCACCTGACGGGTCGGCAAAAATGGGGTACTCGAGTGCCAAGCGGCCTTGGCACTCGGGAAGGATGGGCCGGCGGGCTCGCGGGCTACTTCTGCTCGAGGGTCACCGTGGCCCCGGCGCCGTTCAGCCCGCGGATCGCGTGCACGGCGAGGAAGCCGTCGGGGAGTGAGCTCGCGGTGTGCCACTCCAGGAACTGGTAGCGGTCGACCATGAGGATCGCCTCGGGGCTGGTCGAGGGGGAGAGCCGCAGCAAGGGGAGGGCGAACACCGGGGGGTTGCCCTGGGCGTCGGGGGCCAGCGCGCTCGCGGGCACGTCGACCACCGCCTCGTGCCACTGCCCGTTCGCCCGCGGGGTGAAGCCCAGGTCCACGTCGCGGAGGAAGGTCGCGTCGGGCAGGAGGAACGGGTCCGGGTCGAGGAAGGTGTAGAGGTTCAGCCGCAGCTCGACCGGGGCCTGGCCCAGGAGCCGGTAGAAGAAGCGCACGCTGTAGCGCGCGGCGTCGCTGGTCGCGCTGTAGCTCCCGCCGCTCTCGGTGTAGAAGCGCGTCTCGAGCAGCGGCGCGCGGGAGACCGGCGTCAGGACCACGGGCTGGGTGCTGGACTGCAGCCGGCGCGCGCGCAGGACGGAGGTCCCGCTGGGGGCCGAGTCCTGGGCCTCGACCCGGCGGGTGGTCGAGTTCAGGTCCCAGTGGGTCTCGCCGTCGGCGATCCGGTCGGCGGTCAGGTCCTCGAAGTCGCCCCAGCCGTAGAGGTCGCGGGCGAGCTCGAGGGGCAGGTCGCCGCCGCCGGGGGCCCGGGTGCGGGTCAGCGCGGCGCCGTTGAGGTCGAGCACCTGGCCCGGCTGCAGGATCTGAGCCACCCGGGTCGCGCTCGAGACCGGCGCGATCAGGCGCGCGGTGTGGTGCTCCTGCACGAACTCGGGGATCACCACGTTCGCGTCCCGCGGGCGGAGCACGTAGCGCACCTCGCGGTCGCTCCCGCGCTCGGCGCGGGCGGGGACCTCGCTCCGCTCGTGCAGCAGGCGCAGGAGGTAGTCGGCGGCGGAGTCGACCAGGGGCGCGGGGCGGTAGTCGTCGATCGTGGTCGGGTAGAGCCGGGCCTGGATCAGGGTGTCCTCTTCGAACACCACCCGCAGCACGAAGCTCGCGTAGGTCGCGAAGAAGTTCTGGTCGAAGAACAGGTTGCCCAGGCTGTGGACGACGAGCTTGCCCTTGTAGAGCTCGACGCCGTTGACCACGTGGGGGTGGTGGCCCACGAACAGGTCTGCCCCGGCGTCGATCGCGGCGTGGCTCGCGGCCTCGACCAGCTCGCTCTTGTGCTCGGAGTACTCGAACCCGCCGTGGAGCTGGACCACGACCAGGTCGTGCCCGGACGCGCGCAGCGCGGCCACGTCCGAGGCGACCTGGGCCGAGCTGTAGGGGTTGGTCCCGCCGTGGCCGCGGCGGGCGACGAGGTCCTGGAGCTCGGGGTAGGTCGCGCGCGCGCTGGCCCAGAAGGCGTCGAGGACCGAGCCCGTGGTCCCGTTGTCCTCCTCGGCGGCGAACAACCGCCACACCTCGCCCGCGCGGCGCGCGGCCGGGGCGACCACCACCGAGCCCTGGGAGAAGGAGAAGTTGCGCAGCTCGTACTTCCACAGCGAGTCGGCGCCGACGTCGCTCGGGATCGAGGCCGAGTTCCGCGGGAGCGCGTCGTTAATGAAGTCGCCGTTGACCGTGGTGTAGCCGAGGAACCCGATCTTCAGCCCGCGCACGGTGCTCGTGAGCGGCTGGCGCGCGGCCTGGGCGCTGGTGCCCACCCCGAAGTGCGGGATCCCGGCGGTGCTCAGGGCGCCCAGGGTCGCGATCACGCCGGAGTCTTCCCAGTCGTAGCCGTGGTTGTTGGCGAGGTTCACCACGTTGGCCTGCAGCTCCTGCAGCGCCGGGATCGCGGTCGCGGTCGGGGACTGGATCAGGAAGCGCTTGCGCGGGTAGGCCAGGGACTGGGGCAGCTCGGCGACCAAGGACTCGAAGTTCAGCGCGCGCACGTCGGCGGCCTTGAACAGGGGCGCCAGGGCCTCGACCACGCGCCGCGCCTGGGCCCCGCCGTCGGACTGACTGACCCGGA
>JAWKSZ010000047.1:0-62405 GCA_041402045.1 Planctomycetota bacterium
CTAGTTGTCGCCGGGGCGGTCCACCGCCACCACCGTCACCTCTTCGTGAGCCCCTGGCTCGAGGTAGACGTTCTCGGTGCCGGTGACGCGGTGGGCCTCGTCGTCGTCGTAGCGGGACTCGACGTCGACGGTGTAGAGCCCGGGGGCGAGGTTCTGGAAGGCTTGCCCGTCCTGGGCGCCGCCGCGGGTGTCGAGGTCGAAGCGCTGGCCGGCGCCGCTGACCGCGCCGGTCGCGGGCACGGCGCGGCGGAAGGCGGTGGACCACACGATCACGCGGAGCTGGGCGGTCCCGCCGGGAGGCTCGCTGGGGGACGCTCCGCCGTCGCCGCCGTCGGGGGTGCTGCTGCAGCCGAGGGCTGCGCAGATGGTCAGTGCCAGGGCGAGACGGAGGGTGGCCATGGAGGCAGGGTAGCGCAACCTGCATGCCGCGTCTAACCCGTGCCGACCTCGTGTAAACCCCGGGCAAACCCTCAAATCTTTGAGCGGGATGGATAATCCGTCTCGCCGCCGCCCGCGACGGACGCCCGAGGGCCCTCCGCGCCGCGGCACACCTGAGGAGGTCGCGTGACGCAGTTCCGAGCTCTGGCGCTCCTGGCAGCCCTGGGGGCCCTGGCGGCCCCGGCGGTCGAGGTCGACCTCCCGCGCTTCCCCGCGCTGAGCCCCGACGGCCAGACGGTGGTCTTCTCCTGGCGCGGCGACTTGTGGCGCGCCTCGAGCCGCGGCGGGCCCGCCCAGCGCCTGACCCGGGACGCGGCCAGCGACGCGCGCTCGGCCTGGAGCCCCGACGGGCGCCAGATCGCCTTCGACTCCGAGCGCAGCGGCGCCCTGAACCTGTGGGTCATGGAGCAGGACGGCTCGGGCCTGCGGCAGGTCACCCACTCGGACGTGGGCGTGGCGCTGGCGGGCTGGGCCCCCGACGGCCAGCACCTGCTGGCCACTGCGGCGATCGAAGGCGACGTCTACCGCAGCGCGCGGCCCTACCGCGTGGCCGCCGCCGGCGGGCCCCTGGTGCGGTTGACCGACGCCTACGGCGCGTCCCCTCAGCTCAGCCCCGACGGCCACACCCTGGCCTTCGTGCGCGGAGGCTCGAGTTGGTATCGCCGGCACTACCGCGGCCCCGACGCCCGGGACGTGTGGCTGCTCGACACCCGGGACGGGAGCTTCCGCCGCCTGACCCAGCACCCGGGCAACGACGGCCGCCCGCGCTGGCTCGACGGCGACACCCTGGCCTACCTCAGCGACCTCGACGGGACCGTGAACGTGTGGCTGCAGGACCTCGCCGGCGGCGAGCCGCGGCAGGCGACGCGCTTCACCGAGGCCGACGCCACCGCCTTCGACGTGGCCCACAACGGGAGCTGGGCCGTGGCGGTCTCCTGGGACGCGCTCTACGGCTGGGATCCGCGGGACCCCCAGGCCGCGCCGCAGCGGCTGAGCTTCAGCGCCCCCGACGACGGCCCGCCGCGCCTCAAGCGCGTGCAGGCCGACACCAAGGTCAGCGAGGTGGCGCTGCACCCCTTCGGCGAGGCGGTGGCCCTCGTGGCCTACGGGCGGGTGTTCGTGCGCGGGCTCCAGGACGAGGACAGCGCGCTCGTGATCAGCCCCGGCCCCGATCGGGCCCAGGGCGTGTGCTGGTCCCCCGACGGGCGGGAGCTCTACTTCGTGAGCGACCGCGACGGCACGGACTCGATCTACCGCGCGCGGGTGACCCTCGATCGCCGCGAGGTCCTCGAGCGCTACCGGCAGGAGGTCCCCGGGGCGTCGCCCTGGGCGCTGGGGGACACCGCCCCGCCGACCGAGCCCGAGGAGCCCCGCGACCCGACCGGCGCCGAGCTCGCCCTGCGCTGGCGCACGGCCCTCGAGGTCGAGGTCGGTCAGCGGCCTCGTGGTCACTCCCGAGCACGACCGCGACCCGAGCTGCGACCCCAGCGGGCGCTACCTCGCCTTCCGCCGCGGCCGCGGCGACCCGGTGCTCCTGGACCTGGCGCGAGCCCGGGCCCCCTACCCGCGAGCGCGTGCTCGTGCGCGGCTGGGACGCGAGCCTGCACTGGAGCTGATCCCGACGGGCGGCACCTGGCCTACGCGTCCCAGGACCGCTCCTTCAACAGCGACGTGTTCAGATCCCCGTCGACGGCTCCGCCCCGGCGGTGAACGTCTCCATGCACCCCAACGGCGATCACGCCCCGGCCTGGAGCCCTGACGGCAAGACCCTGGCCTTCCTCTCCACCCGCGACGGTGACGAGGCCGACGTGTGGCAGGTGCACCTCGACCGGCGGCTCGACGGCATGACCCCCGGCGAGAGCGCGACCTACCGCGAGCTGCTGGGCAAGCTCGACCGCACGCCGCCCAGCGTGGCCGCGGTCCAGAGCGCCGCGGTCGCCGCCCCGAACACCCAGCTCCGCCCGCTGGACCTCGACGACGCCTACCTGCGCCTGACCCGGGTCACCGAGTGGCGCGGGGACGAGGGCGACCTGGCGCTGGTCCCCACGGGGGTCGTGGCCTCCCAGGCCACCGAGGACGGGCAGCGCGTGCTCTACCACCTCGACCCCAAGGGCGAGCGCACCGAGCTCGCGCGCAGCGCGAGCCTGAGCGACGTGTCCTGGAGCGGGAAGACCCTGCTCCTCGTGCAGCACGGGCGCGCGGCGCAGATCCCCTCGTCCGGGGGCAAGCTCGAGCGGATCGGGTTCTCGCAGCAGCTCGACGTCGACCGCCAGGCCGAGACCAGCCAGAAGTTCACCGAGGCGGCGCGGGTCCTGGGCGAGACCTTCTACCACCCCACGCTCAAGGGCCTCGACTGGCCGGCGCTGAGCGCGCGCTACCACGACCTCGCGACCCGCAGCCGCACCGCCGCCGAGTTCAGCGAGGTCGCGAACCGCTTCCTGGGCGAGCTCAACGCCTCGCACCTCGGGATCTACCCGCCCACGGAGCGCCCCGACACCTACCAGCCCCACGGCCGGCTGGGGGTCGACGTGCGCGAGGAGCCGGCGGGCGCGGTGGTGACCCGGGTCCTGGAGCAGGGCCCCGCGGCCCGCGCGCCGACGCCGTTGCTCGAGGGCGACCGGATCGTGGCCGTGCAGGGGGCGGCCTGGACCGCGAGCGACACCCTCGAGGCCCGACTCCGCGGGCGGGTGGGCCAGGAGACCCGGCTCGAGGTCGAGCGCCCGCGCGCCGACGGCGAGCCGCTGCGCCTGACCGTGCTCGTGACGCCCGTGTCCTGGGGCGAGGCGCGCACCCTGCGCTATCAGGCCTGGACGGCGGACTGCCGCGACCGCGTGCACGCGCTGTCCCAGGGCCGCCTGGGCTACCTGCACATCCGCGGCATGAACCTGCCCTCGCTCATGGAGTTCGAGCGCGACCTGTTCGCCGCCGCCTACGGGCGCGAAGGCCTGGTGGTCGACGTGCGCAACAACGGCGGGGGCTGGACCGCCGACCGCGTGCTCGGCGCGCTCATGGCGCGGCCCCACGCCTACACCGTGCCCCGCGGCGCTGACCCGGCGTTCACCCGGGGCTACCCCCAGGGCCGGCTCTACATTCAGCGCTACGCGGACCCGGTGAACATGCTCTGCAACGAGAAGAGCTTCAGCAACGCCGAGATCCTCAGCCACGCGTTCCGCACCTACGGCCGCGGGACCCTCGTCGGCGAGCAGACCTACGGCGGCGTGATCAGCACCGGGGCCATGACCCTCCTCGACGGGACCCGCGTGCGCCTGCCCTTCCGCGGCTGGTTCCTCCTCGACGGGACCGACATGGAGAACCACGGCGCGGTGCCCCAGCTCCGCGTGCCCCAGACCCCCGAGGACGAGGTCGCGGGCCTCGACCGCCAGCTCGAGGTCGCGGTGCAAGACCTGCTCGAGCGGCTGGACCGGTAGCTCCGCGCACGCGCGCGCGCGGGCGCACCGGCCTACGGTTCAACCGCCAAGGCCGCCAAGGGGCCAAGGCTCCGCGCTGTGGGTCGCGCGGCCCGGAGGGTGAGCAGGCCCCGTAGGAGCGGAGCGAACCATGCCCCCCCGCCGGCGCGGCATGCATTCGGCGGAGCCTTGGCGCCCTTGGCGGCCTTGGCGGTTCACATCCTCCTTCGTCTGCCGGCGCGCGCCGGCGTAGGGGACGCTCCGCGGACGCGAGGGCGCACCGGCGCACGATTCAACCGCCAAGGCCGCCAAGGGCGCCAAGGCTCCGCGCTGTGGGTCGAGCGGCCCGGAGGGTGAGCAGGCCCCGCGAGAGCGGAGCGAACCATGCCCCCCGCCGGCGCGGCATGCATTCGGCGGAGCCTTGGCGCCCTTGGCGGCCTTGGCGGTTCTCATCCTCTTCCGTCTGCCCGCACGCGCCGGCGTAGGGGACGCTCCGCGGACGCGAGCGCGCACCGGCCAACGGTTCAACCGCCAAGGCCGCCAAGGGCGCCAAGGCTCCGCGCTGTGGGTCGAGCGGCGCCGAGGGTGAGCAGGCCCCGCGAGAGCCGGAGCGAACCATGCCCCCGCCGGCGCGGCATGCATTCGGCGGAGCCTTGGCGCCCTTGGCGGCCTTGGCGGTTCACATCCTCTTTCGTCTGCCGGCGCGCGCCGGCGTAGGGAACGCTCCGCGGACGCGAGGGCGCACCGGCGCACGATTCAACCGCCAAGGCCGCCAAGGGCGCCAGGCTCCGCGCTGTGGGTCGAGCGGCCCGGAGGGTGAGCAGGCCCCGCGAGAGCGGGTGAACCATGCCCCCCGCCGGCGCGGCATGCATTCGGCGGAGCCTTGGCGCCCTTGGCGGCCTTGGCGGTTCACATCCTCCTTCGTCTGCCGGCGCGCGCCGGCGTAGGGGACGCTCCGCGGACGCGAGGGCGCACCGGCGCACGATTCAACCGCCAAGGCCGCCAAGGGCGCCAAGGCTCCGCGCTGTGGGTCGAGCGGCCCGGAGGGTGAGCAGGCCCCGCGAGAGCGGAGCGAACCATGCCCCCCCCGCCGGCGCGGCATGCATTCGGCGGAGCCTTGGCGCCCTTGGCGGCCTTGGCGGTTCACATCTCTCTTCGGTCCGCCCGCCTCAGTCGGACTGGGCAGCGGCCGCGAAGCTCGCCGCGAGCTCGGGGTGGCCCAAGGCGCCGTAGGCCTGCGCCAGGAGCGCGCGGCCTTCACGGCTCGGCCCCACGAGCTCCTCGACCCGACGCAGGGTCGCGAGCGCGGCCTGAGGCACCGAGCGCACCTCGTCGCGAGCGCGGGCGAGGAGCGACTCGCCGAGGGTCACGTCCACCGCGCGGGCGTAGGCAGACGCCGCGAGGCACACCCAGCCGCGACGCAGCAGCGCGTCGCCCAGGGTCAGGTAGTCGGAGGCTCGCTTGGGGTGGGGCATGGGTCTCTCGGGGCAGGAGGTGCGGACTAGAACAGGCCAGGGACGAGGCGCTTGCGGGTGCGCATGGCGTCGCGCCAGGTGGGGAGCTCGCTCAGCGCGGCCTCCTCGGTGCGGATCCTCAGCGTGAGCACGAAGGCGTTGAGCAGGGTCAGCCCGACCGCGGAGAGCCACGCGCCGTGGAGCAGCGGGAGCGCCGCCAGCTCGAGGATCACCACCAGGTAGTTCGGGTGACGGATCCAGGCGTAGGGGCCGGTGGTCACGACGGTGTCCGGGTCAGGGACCACGACCCGCACGTTCCACGAGCGGCGCACGGTGTAGAGCGTCCAGACGCGGAGCACCGTCGCCAGCGCGAGGACCGCCACCGCCACCGCGCACAGCCAGGGTCGGAACGGCCGCCCCAGGAGCAGGACCTCGGCCAGGGGCGCGCTCAAGGACGCCACGTGCAGGAGCACCATGAGCGGGAACAGGAACGGCTCGCGGACCGCGTCGCGCTCGCGCAGGCGGCGCGCGGAGACGAGCACCTCGCCCAGGCGCACCAGGGCCACCGCGCCGAGCACGACGCCGAAGATCCAGACGGAGCTCACCGGGACACCTCCACGAGCTGGGGCGCGGGCACGGGCTCAGCGGCCGGACGCGCCGGGCGCAGGCTGGGGATCATGAACGGGACCTGGGCCTGGTAGGCGCGGAACGCGGCGCCGTAGCGCTCGAGGTAGCGGCGCTCCTTGAGCAGCGGTCCGGCGACGCAGTAGGCGGTCCAGATCGAGGCCAGGAGCAGCCGATCGACGGTGAGCACCGGCCCCGTCCACAGCGTGAGCGCGAAGGCGGCGTAGACCGGCTGCCGGCAGTAGCGGAAGGTCCCCGCCTGGGGGAAGCCGCCGTAGCTCGGCTGCTGGCCCCGGGCCACGGCGAGCCAGCCCTTGAACCCGAGCTGGGTCCCGAGCCCGGCGTCGCCCATGGTCTTGACTACGAGCACCCAGCTCACCGCGTAGAGCACCTGCGAGACCCGCAGCCAGGGGCCGGTCGCCTCCCACAGCACGATCTCGCTCGGCGACCACAGCGCGAACACCGCCAGGATCTGCGCCGAGGCGAAGATCACGTAGGTCGTGGTCGCCAGCGGCCGGCCGAGCCCCGCCGGGACGACCCGGCTCAAGAGCCGCCCCCCGCGCTTCGAGAGCGCGAAGGAGTGCAGGAAGGGGAAGTGCAGCGCGATCGCCGCGTCCACCGCGATCTGCCAGCCGCCCTCGAAGGGGCCCCAGCCGGCCATGCCGACGTAGAGCCCGTGGACCATGAAGCCCACGGCGACGAGGAACAAGGCGTGACAGAAGACGCCGTAGGTGAAGGCCAGTCCGCGGGTGGGCCAGGCGTAGGTCGAAGGTGCGTTCATGCACGGGCCCTGAGCAGGCCTCGTGCCAGCCGCAACCGCTGAGACCACCAGCCTCGACCCCCCTGCGGCGTGTCGGGCTTACCGAGGCGTTGTAGCTCTTACACGGAGCGAGCTCCGAAGTCGTGACGTGCGCGTCCGCGCGGGCTGGCACTCGACGTGTAGGGAGGAACACGCGAGGAGGACCCATGCCCAGCACCTACCACGACGCGATCGTCGTCGGCGCCGGCCCCGCCGGCTCGACCCTGGCCCTGCGCCTGGCCCGCGCGGGGCGCACCGTGCTCCTGGTCGACGGGGCCACGTTCCCCCGGGACAAGGTGTGCGGCGAGGGGATCATGCCCGCGGGGGTCGCGGTGCTCGAGGAGCTCGGCCTGCGCGCCGTGGCCAGCGAGTTCGGCCAGCCCTTCCACGGGATCCGCTATCGGCTGCCCGACGGGACCACCGCCGCCGCCGAGTTCCCCGACGGGCTCACGGGCCTGGGGATCCAGCGCCGGCTCCTGGACGGACAGCTCGTGCGCGCCGCCGGTCGGGAGCCCAACGTCGACCTGCGCCTGGGCACCTGGGTCCGCGAGCTCGAGCTCCCCCGCCCGGGGACCCTGGGCCGGGTCGTGCTCGACGACGAGGTCGTCGAGGCTCCGGTCGTCGTCGGGGCCGACGGCGGGCGCTCCTTCGTGCGCCGCACCGCGGGCCTCGACCCCCAGCTCCCGCAGAACGGGCGCTTCGGCGTGGGCCTGCACTTCGAGCACGCCCCCCTCGACGAGGGCGCCCCCCTGGTCGAGGTGTTCGCCGCCGCGGACCACGAGCTCTACACGACCCCCGTCGCCCCCGACGTGACCGGCGCCGCGCTGCTCGTGCGCCGCGCGGAGCTGAGCCGCTACCAGGGTCGGCTGGAGGAGGCCCTGCGCGAGCGCCTGCGCGCCGCGGGCCCCCGGGGGGAGGTCCTGGCCGCGTCCCCGGCCCTGGGCAAGGCCAAGGCCTTGGGCCCCCTCGGGCTCAGCGCGCGCCGCGCCCACGCCGAGGGCCTGCTCCTCGTCGGCGACGCCGCCGGCGCCCTGGACCCGATCACCGGCGAGGGGATCTCGCTGGCCCTGACCACCAGCGGCCTCGCCGCCGACGTGCTGCTGGAGGCCTTCGGCCACAACGACTTCTCGGCTCGACGCCTCGCCGCCTGGACCCGCCGCCGCGCCAAGAAGGTGCGCGCCCTGGCGGGCCTGACCCAGGTCGTGCTCTCGCTCTCGGAGCACCCCCGCGTCGCGAGCCGCGTCGTGCGCAACCTCGCCCGCTCCCCCGAGACCTTCTCGCGCCTCCTCGGCGTCGCCGCCGGCATGCACCCCCTGAGCTCCCTCCGCGTGCGCGACGGCGTGCGCCTGCTCCTCGGCGTGTAGCCCGGGCTGGGCTGAGCCCCGCCCCTGCCCCAGAATCTCGAGGCCGTGCCGGTCTACGGGGGCAGGGGCGGGGTTCAGCCCAGCCCGGGGGCTGATCCCGCCCTGCTCCAGAATCTCGAGGCCGTTCCGGTCTACGGGGGCAAGGCGGGCTCAGCCTCGCCCGGGGGCTGATCCCGCCCTGCCCCAGAATCTCGAGGCCGTTCCGGTCTACGGGGGCAAGGCGGGCTCAGCCTCGCCCGGGTCGTGGGCGCGTGGCAGGGCCCCTCCCCTCCGGGATCATGTTGGACGCACCTACCGAGAGCAGCAAGCTGCTCCCGGTAGGTGCGTCCCTCCACCTTTCGGAGGGTAGGGACCCTGCCACGCGGTCAGGCCTGCGAATCACCCGGCTCGCGCCGAAAGGGTAGGGACGGGGCTCGTCCCCAGCGTGTCGGCACGGATTCTCGGCGTGGCGCTCAGCATGGGGTAGGGGCGGGGCTTGCCCCCGCCCGGGTCTGTGCGTCCCTTGCGTCTTCGTGCCGGCGGAGCTCTGAGCCGGCGTGAGTCCACGATCCGTGGCGCCGCGGGTATGGAAGAGCTCCGGGCTGGCCAGGCGCGTCGAACCAGGACTCGTGATCTGCGGTGGAGAGGAGGGCGCTCACGGCCCGCGCTAGCCCGCGGCGACCGCGACCTCGACCGGCGCGGGCGCGACGGCCACGGACTCGGGCACGCGGCAGCCCAGCGCCCGCAGCATGGCGGGGAGCACGACCAGGTCCCCGACCAGCGCCGCGCCCATGGCGACCGCGCACAGGAGCCCGAACAGCCGGGTGGGGACGAAGCTCGAGGTGCAGATCGCGAGGAACCCCAGCCCGATCACGAGGGAGGTGAACCCGATCGCGCGGCCGGTGCTGCCGGCGGTGGCCAGGGTCCCGTGGCCGCGCCAGGTGTGCAGGAAGTGCAACGTGTCGTCCACCGCAATGCCCAGCGCGATCGCGGCGGTCATGCTCGTGCCCACGTCGACCGAGATCCCCGCCCCGCGCATGACCGCGAAGATCGCCGCCACCGGGAGCGCGTTGGGGATCAACGCCGCCAGGCCCAGGCGCAGCGAGCGCAGGGCGACCACGAGCACGAGCTGCATGAGCACCGCGGTCAGGATCAGGCTCTCGCGCAGGGTCGTGAGCAGCGAGGTCTGGGTGTGCAGGAGCAGCGGGTAGCTCCCGGTGACCGTCAGCTCCAGCTCCTCCGGCGCGAGCGCGGTGAAGCGCTGCTGCATGTCGGCTTCGAGGGCGTCGAGCGCGTCCGGGCCGAGGGTGTCGAGGCTCACCGAGAAGCGCAGGGTGCGCCCCGCGTCGGCGCAGAACGGCGCCATGGAGTCCTCCGAGCGCTCGAACACCTCCGGGAGCAGGAAGTCGGCGGGCATGCGGTCCAGGCGCGCGCTGCGGTAGCCGGCCTCGCGGTAGAGCAAGGGCAGCCCCACGACCGCGTGCACCCCCGGGAGGGTCTCGACCTCCCGCGCCCAGGCGTCGAGCCGCTCCAGGCTCGCGGCCTCCCCGATCAAGGACTCGGGGCCCGAGACCACCGCGTCGACCTGGGCCAGGGCCACCCCCTCCTGCTGCAGCGCGCGGTGGTCGCGGCGCAGCGGGTGATCCGGGGCGAAGTACTCGATCGCGTGGGGCTGGACCTGGAGCCCGGTCGCAGCCCAGGCGCCGACCCCGATCGCGAGCGCGCTCGCGACCAGGAGCGGGACCCAGCGCGCCTCGGCCCAGGCGGCGAGCCGCGCGCAGGCCGGCCCCACCCGGTCCGGGTGCGCGGGGGGCGGCCCGCCGACCCAGGCCAGCGCCTGGGGGAGCAGGACCAGGAGCAAGGGCGCGCCCAGGGCCAGGCCGCCCACGGTGGCGAGCCCCAGGGTGCGGATCGGGGCTACGTCCGAGACCGCCAGGCTCCCGAAGCCGACCGCGGTGGTGAACAGCGCCAGCAGGCAGGCGCTGGCCTTGGCCCGGGCGGCGCCCCAGGCCGCCGGGCCCGGGGCCAGCCCCGCGCGGCGGCGGTCGACGCTGGCCACGACCACGTGGAACCCGCAGGCCAGGAGCAGCACGAACACCAGCGGCTTGGCGATCCCCACCACCAGGTTCGTCGTGCCCCCCCACAGCCCCAGGAGCCCCTCGGAGGCGAACACCCCGAGCCCCACCGGGGCCAGGAGCACCAAGGCCAGGCGCAGGCTGCGCAGGGTCCAGACCAAGGTCAGCGCGCACACCGCGACCAGGAGCGGCATGGCGAGCTGTTCGACCTCGAGGGAGGCGCGGTCGAGCTCGAGGTTCACGAGCGGCTGCCCGGCGACCCGCAGCCGCCGCCCGTCGGCCTCGGCCTCGCGCCGGAGCCCCTGCAGGAGCTCGCTCAGCGCCGCGCGCTCCCCGGGGCGCGCGGGGGCGAGGAGCGCGTAGACCGTCGCCCGCGGCCCGCCCGGCGCGTCGAGCTCGAACAGCTTCAGGTCCTGGTTCAGCGGCCCGTCGAACACCCAGCCGCAGGTGGAGAGGCTGCGGATCCCGCCGAGCTCGGGGTCGCTGAGCACCGAGACCTCGGTCGGGTAGACCTCGCTCGCGCTGAGCACGCGCTCGACGCCGGGCGCCTCGCTCAGCGCGTCGCTGATCCCGATCAAGCGGCGCAGGAGGCCCTCGATCCCGCCCCCCTCGAGCTCGAGGACCACGACCTCGTCGGCGCCGAAGCGCTCCTGGAACCCGCGGTAGGCTTGCAGGCTCGGATCGCGCTCGGGAAACCACGAGGTGACGGAGTTGTCGAGGCGCGGGCGCGGGGCCAGGGCGGCCAGCGCGAGGGCGGCCAGGGCGACGAGGGCAGCGGCCACGGGACGTGCGGACATACGGCCTCCTGCGCCCCTCGAAGCAAGCCCGTGGCCGAAGCCCCCCGCCCTTCAAGGCCTTGGTAGATCGTGCACGACCGGAGCCGACTTTGTCCCTCGTGCAGCTCCGTGTGCAAGCCTTACAAAGCAGCCGGCGCTAAGTCCTGACGTTCCTGCGAGGGGATCCCTGGCCCGCACCTTGCACAGGGGTCCTGTGCCTGAGGAGGTCACCCATGGCACCCACGATTCACTCGATCGCTCGCGCCCTGCCCCAGTTCACCGTCACCAACGACGAAGCCGCCGCCCGCCTGGTGGACGTGTTCGTCGCCGCCGGAGAGGACCCCAGCCTGGTGCGGCAGATCTTCGACAACGCCGGGATCGACCGCCGCTACCTGGCTCGCCCGTCGGCCTACTACCTGAGCGAGACCTCGCTCACCGCCCGCAACCAGACCTACTCCGAGGTCGCCCGCGAGGTCGGCGTCGAGGCCTGCCAGAAGGCGCTGGACAAGGCCGGGGTCGCCCCCGAGGAGGTCGACCTGATCGTCGACACGAGCTGCACCGGGGTCATGATCCCGGCCCTCGACGCCTTCGTCGCCGACGCGCTGCACATGCGCCGCGACGTGCGCCGGCTCCCGCTGACCGAGGCCGGCTGCGCCGCGGGCGCCACCTCGCTGGCCTTCGCCCACGACTACCTCCTCGCCAAGCCCGACGCGACCTGCCTCCTGCTCTCGACCGAGCTCCCCAGCCTCACGCTCCAGCTCGGCGACGTGAGCCGCGCGAACCTGGTCAGCGCCGCGATCTTCGGCGACGGCGCCGCCGCGGTGGTCGTCTCCAACAAGCCCGCCAAGGGCGTCGCCGTCGAGCACCTCGCCCACAAGAGCGTGCTGTTCCCCAACACCACGGACATCATGGGCTTCGACCTGCGCACCGAGGGCTTCAAGATCATTCTGTCCAAGCGGATCCCGCTCCTCGTGCGCCGCCACCTGCGCGAGGAGGTCGACACCTTCCTCGAGGCCCAGGGCCTGAGCCTGAAGGACATGGGCTTCTTCTCGGTGCACCCCGGCGGGACCAAGGTCCTCGACAACGTGCGCGACGTGCTCGAGCTCGACGAACAGGCGGTCTCGGCCTCGCGCCGCACCCTGCGCGACTACGGCAACCTGTCCTCGGCCTCGGTGCACTTCGTGACTCAGCAGTTGATCGAGGACGAGGCGATCGAGCCGGGCCGCTTCGGGCTCATGATCGCCATGGGCCCCGGCTTCACCGTCGAAATGGCCCTGCTGCGCGGCGCGCGCGGCTAAGCTCCACCGTCCCCCCACCCCCACGGAGGTTCCATGACCGACACACCGTCGCCGAGTCGACTCAAGCGTTGGACCCCTGCCCTGATCGGCCTGGCCCTGGCCGGGGTGGGCGTGGGGGCCGCGGGCGTCGCCGCGAGCCAGGTCTCGATCACGATCACCCCGCCCGAGGCGCCGTCGGACGAGCCGGACCCCGTCGCGCTCCTGCGCGACGACGTGGCCGCGCTCCAGGCCGACCTCACCCGCCTGAGCCAGGCGCTCGAGGAAAACCTGGGCCAGCTCGGCTCGACCCTCGACCAGCGCGCCACCGACCGCAGCGCGGTCCTCGAGCGCAAACACGACCGGGCCCTGGCCCGACTCGAGGCCCTGAGCCAGGGACACGCGTCCCTCGCTCAGCGCTTCGAGGCCCTGCAGGCCGCCGGGGTCCGCCCCGACGGCGAGGCCTCCGAGCCGATCGCGGCGCAGCCGGAGCCCGCGGCCCCCGAGCCCGCGGCCCCCGAGCCGGAGCCGGAGCCGGAGCCCGCGCCGGCCAAGCAGGGCGGCCTGTTCAGCTTCAAGCTCTCGGGCGGCCTCGACTTCGACGAGCGCCTGCGGTTCGAGGTGATCTCCTCGCTCTCCCGCGTCGGCTTCGACGGCAAGAGCACGCTCCACGACTTCTCGGGGGTGACCTCGCAGGTCGAGGGCTGGTTGACCACGGCCCTCGGCGCCACCGGTGACTTCGCCCGGGCCGAGGTCAGCGCCGAGGCGGCCACGCTCAAGACCGGCGTCGACGGCCGCGACGAGGAGATGCGCAAGCTGTTCGAGGTCGAGCGCGAGCCCGAGATCCGCTTCACCCTCGCCGGCCTCGAGACCACCCGCCTCGACCGCGAGGCCAAGACCCTCGCCGCCACCGCCACGGGCACGCTCCGGATCCACGGCGTCGAGCGCGAGGTCTCCGTCCCCGTCGAGCTCTCGGTCGACGCCAGCAAGCGCCTCGAGCTCCGGGGCGAGGTGTTCGTGAACATGAGCGACTTCGGGATCGAGCCCCCGACGGTGGCCGGCGGCGCGATCAGCATGGAGGACCAGGTCAAGGTCTGGCTCTCGCTGCGCCTGCGCTCGCTGGGCAAGGCGCAGCAATGAGCGCGCGCCGCCTGGCCCTGGCGGCGCTGTGCCTGAGCGCCGTCGCCTGCTACCCCTCGAACGTCGTGGCCCCCGAGTCCCGCGACGTGGTCGAGGCCGAGCAGCCCGCCCTGCGCTGGCACCCCGCCCAGCCCGACGAGGTCCCCGGGTTCTACGTCTCGAGCGAGGTCGAGGGAGCGTCCGCGGGCGCGCTGCTCCGCGCCTACTACTACTTCGACAGCACCGGCAGCTACTCCGGCGGCGCGCTGGTCCTCGGCGAGTACGGCCCGCGCTTCGTCGTGATCACCGAGGACGGGCGCTGGACCCTGACCGAGGGTCAGCTCGACCTCCACGACGGCAGCACCGGCGTGACCCTCGACGCCGCCGAGAACCACCTCCGCCTGCAGACCGCCGAGAGCACCCTCGTGTTCCGCCGCGAGCCGCTGGACTGATTCACCTGGCTTCCCCGAAGTCCGGCGTCGCGGAGGTGAGGCAGACGCCTCGCCTCCCCGACGCCCTTTGGGGGCCGGGACCGTGCGGACGTGCCAGATCTACGGCCAAGGCCGCCAAGAACGCCAAGGTGCTCCGCCAGGACGAACCCGCCCCGAGCCCTAGGCACGCATCCGATCGGGCGGAGCCACTTGGCGTTCTTGGCGGCCTTGGCGGTAGAAAACCTCCACCGGCACGCCCGGACCGCCGACTACGCCGCCTCGGCCCCCCGCGTGATCCAGAGCGCCGCCGCCGAGAGCACGGTCTCGCTGGCCTCGACCGCGAACAGCTTCCAGGGCATGGGCCCCGGGCCCTCGGCCAGCGCCAGGCCCAGGGCGCGGCACACCGCCAGCCCCGCGAAGGTCAGGCACAGGGCCCACAGGCCCACCCCCACCCACTCGCGGCGCAGCGCGGCCACCAGGAAGAACACGCCCAGCCCCAGCTCGAGCCCGCCGTAGACCGCGCGGATCTCGACCACCCCGTCGGCGTCGAGGGTGAACCCGATCTTCTGCGCCCAGCCCACGGGCCAGAGCACGAACACCGCGCCCAGGTAGAGGTAGATCAGCCCCGTCGCCGCGAGCAGGCAGCGGGCCGCGGGCAGCCCCCAGCTCGGCGCGCTCACGCGCCGGTGAAGGGCTTGAAGATCGCGAGGTAGGCAGCCACCACGCCCAGGAACACGATCCCCGCCCAGAACGGGCGCACCAGCGCCGGGGTCTTCTTGATCGCGACCGGGGCCGCGCCGAAGGCGAGCCAGATCAGGATCTTGAGGATCGCCCACGTCGGGAACGAGCTCATGAGCTGCATCTTCGCCAGGAGCCCGAACCCGGCCACGAGCAGGATCAAGAGCCCCAGCCCGTGGCACAGGCCGAGGAGCAGCTTCGCGCGCTTGGCGCCGGGCCCCTCGGGGTCGCCCTTGAGGGTGTAGCCCCCGATCGCGAAGAACAGGAGCATCAGCCCCAGGAGGTGCAGCACCTTGTAGAACTCGTAACTCACCGGGCCCTCCTCGCCCCTCGGGGGCTCATGGCGCACAGCGTCCCAGCCCCAGCCCCCGTGTCAACCACGATCACCCGGCGTCGTCGTCGAAGGTCCAGCCGTGGTCGGCGGGCTCGAGGTCCTCGAGGATCCGCTCGGCGGTGTCGAGGATCGCCTGGCGCTCGGCCTCGTCCCAGCGGTCCCAGTTGCCGTAGAGCGCGCGCACCCGCGGGTTCTGGGTGAGCCGCTCGCGGTGGCGCACCATGAACCGCCAGAACAGCGGGTTGAACGGGCACGCGTCGTCGCCACGGCGCGCCTTGACGTCCTTGGGGCAGCCCGCGCAGTAGTCGGACATGCGGTGGATATAGGCCCCCGAGGCGGCGTAGGGCTTGGTGGTGAACCCGTCGTCGGCGTAGAGCGCCATGCCGTGCACGTTCGGGAGCTGCACCCACTCGTAGGCGTCCACGAACCCGGCCCAGAACCAGTGCGAGAGCTCGAGGGGCGCGACCCCGGCCAGGAGCGCGAAGTTCCCGAGGACCATCAGCCGCTGAATGTGGTGGGCGTAGCCGTGGTCGAGCACCGCCTGCGCGCTGTCCCGCAGGCAGGCCCAGTCGGTGCGCTCGGGCTCCCAGTAGAAGCTCGGCAGCGGCCGGTCCGCCCCCAGGGTGTTCGCCGTGCGCATGCCCGGCATGCGGGTCACGTAGACCCCGCGGATGTACTCGCGCCAGCCGAGGACCTGGCGCACGAAGCCCTCGACCGCGTTCAGGGGCGCGTCCCCCGCGGCGTGGGCCACGACCGCGGCGTCGATCAGCTCGCGAGGGTGCAGCAGGCTCAGGTTCAAGGCCGCCGCGAGCCCCGAGTGCCAGAGGAACGGGTCCCCCTGGCGCATGCCGTCCTGGTAGTCGCCGAAGCTCGGCAGGCGCTGGGCCACGAAGTCGTCCAGCAGACGCAGCGCGTCCGCGCGGGTCACCGGCCAGTCGAAGCCGTTGACCTCGCCCCAGTGCCCGTGCCACTCGGTGACCGCCTGCATGACCTCCTGGGTCACGGCGTCCGGGGGGAACCCCGGCCAGCGCGGCGGCGTCGCGCGCTTGGGGATCGCCTTGCGGTTGTCGGGGTCGTAGGACCACTTGCCGCCCACGGGCTTCCCGTCCTCGAGCAGCACGTCCAGCTCGCGCCGGATCCAGCGGTAGAACACGTCCATGCGCAGGGTCCCGCGCTGCTCGCCGGCCCAGGCGCGGAACGCGTCGCGGGTGAGCAGGAAGTGCCCGCCGGGACCCCCGTCGTGGCGTAGCTCGAGCTCGACCCCCAGCGCGTCCTCGGTCAAGGAGTGCGCGAGCCCCCACTCCCGCGGCTGGAGCGCGATCACCCGCGAGGCGCCGACCCGCGCCACGTGGCGCTTGATCCCCTCGACGTAGGTGGGCGCGTGCACGACCTCGACGTCGTAGCCCGCGGCCTCGAGCTCGCGGGCGAAGTGCCGCATGGCCGAGAGCACGAGCACGAGCTTCTGCTTGTGGTAGGGCAGCGCCTGGCCCTTGGCCACGGACTCGACGAGGACCACCGTGCCCTCGCGCGGGTCCCGGGGGACGCAGGCCAGGTCGCGGTTCAGGTCCCAGGGCCCGACGAAGTACGCCGGCTTCTTCACGGGCTCAGCCTCCGGGGAACAAGGACGCCTGCTCGCGCGGGGTGTAGCGCGCGACGTAGTCCTTGACCCGGACCTTGCGGCGGGTGTTGTCCGAGCTCATGTAGCGGATCTTGCCGTAGACCGGACGCTCGGGGCCCCAGGCGCGGTCGTAGCGCCCCAGGCACCAGAAGATCCCGCTGTAGGAGTTCGGGTTGCGCCCGTCGAGCGCGTACTTGTTGTTGAGCTCGATCAGGACCTCGAGCGCCGCCTGCGGCGTCTTCGACCACTCGAAGACCTTCTTCCCCCAGAGCATGCGCAGGTAGTTGTGGATCACGCCCTCGCGCCGGAGCTGAGTCTGGGCCGCGTTCCACAGGCTGTCCTGGGTCTCGCCGCGCTCGAACTCCTCGAGGGTGTAGACGTGGTCCCGGGGGTCGCGGGCGTGCTCCTCCAGGGTCTGCCGCGCCCAGTCGGGGAGCGAGCCGTAGTCGGCGTAGTCCTCGCGCTGCGACGTCATGTTGTAGCCCAGCTCGCGCCAGGTGATCAGCTCGTCCAGGAAGCCCTCGGCCTCGGGGGACATGCGCCACCAGCCTTCGCGCTGGCCCTTGCCCCCGGGCTCGAGGGCGTCGGGGCTCCAGCCCTCGCGCTCGACCAGCGCCGCGAACACCGCGTGGGCGCTGAGGTGCCCGAAGTGCAGGTAGGGCGAGAGCCCGCTGGCCACCTGCTCCTCGGGCTGGTTGCGGTCCTGGTGGTAGCGCGGCAGCCCACGGGCGAGCCAGGCCTCGAGCCGCGCCGCCGCGGCCTCGGAGCCGCCCGGGGTCTCGTGGACCACCGCCACGTCGTGGTCGATCGGGAACGCGCCCAGGTCGAGGGGCGTGTCCGGCTCGCCCTGGGGCCAGGCCGGCGCCCAGCGCTTCAGGATCGCGTCGGGGATCGGCGCCGCCGCGGGGAAGTTCGCCCCCTGGAACGGCGCCGCCTTCGGCGCGTGCTCCAGGTGCTCGGGCAGGTGTTTCTGCAGCCAGCGGCGGAAGTCGAAGGCCCGGGCGAAGACCTTGCCCGGCGCGCGCAGGGGCACGAGCCCGTTGGTGTCGACGCTCTCGAGCAGGACCCCGAGCTGCGCGGCGGCGGCCTCGTGCATGCGCGGGAGGAAGAAGCAGGGGAACTCGTCGACCACCGCCACGCAGGCGTGCTTCCCCAGCGCCTGGAGCAGGCCCTTCCCCGCCCCGGGCTCGGGCTCGAGGTAGGGGTAGTAGGTCACCCGCTCGCGGTCGAAGGCCCGCGCGTTGTGGCGCATGCCCTCGATCACGAACCCGTGGAGGCGATCGCTGGCCCAGCGGTAGCCCGCGCGCAGCGCCTCGAACACCACCAGCGGTTTGTTGAGCTCCCAGCACCACTCCAGCGCCCGGTCGAGGGCGTAGTTGTAGGTCGCGCGGCGGGCCGAGGTCATCCACAGGAGCACGTAGTCGCCGTCGGGCCGCACGGCGCGCTCGTTGAGCGCCCGCACCCGCAGCGCCGGCACCCGGCTGGTCTGGAGCGTCGTCATGCCGCTCACTGTAGAGGCGGGCGCAGACCTTGCGAGAGGGAGGGTCAGCCCCCGAGCACGAACTCCACGACGTGCTCGTCGGGCTCGGGGAGCACGGTGACGGTGCGGGCCTCGAGGGTCCGCGAGCCCGAGTCCTCGATCAGGGTCACGGCCCAGTCCCCCGGGGCCACGCGGCCGAGGCCGAAGCTCCCGTCGGCGAGCACGTCGGCCCAGCGCAGGGCCTCGCCCGCCCAGCCGGCGGGGGCCAGGCTCACGTAGGCCCCTCCCGCGGGCAGCGTCCCGGTGACCTTGCCCCGGAGCGAGGGCCCCCGCGGGAGCCGGACCTCGACCGCGGTCCCCGCGGGGGGATGCTCCAGGGTGCGGTGCTCGAGCCCGAGGTCTTCGCGCCCGACCGCGAGCTCGAGCCGTCCGCAGGGCAGCACGTCGCCCCAACGGCCGAACTCGTCGGTGCTGAGGCGCAGCGTTTGCCTGGCGACCCGCACCACTACGTGGACTCCGCCGAGGAGGGGCTCCCCGTCCGCGTCCAGGACCGAGAGCCTCAGCGGGCCCAGCAGCGCTGGCGGAGGGAGGTCGACCTCGATCGGGCCGGCCCCGGTCACGCGGACCTCGGCGGTCCGCACGGGCCCGTTGCCCCCGAGCATGACTCGCGCTCGCGCGCCCACGGGCAGCCGGGGCACGCTGAAGCGCCCGTCTTCGTCGAAGGACCCCTCGACCCGACCCGCCGGCCACTCGACCACCGCCCAGCCCGTCAGGCTGGCGCTCCTGCAGACGAAGGTCGTCACGGGGCCGTAGTCGAGGGTCTGCTCGCCCTCCCCCGCGCGCACGGAGAAGGCCCGGGTCGCGTAGCCCGACGCGAAGAACCGCAGCTCGCACTGCTCCTCGCCCAGCCAGGCGAAGCTGAAGCGGCCGTCCTGCCCGACCTCCGCGTAGGCCTGCTCCCCGCCGATCTGCGACAGGCCACCCACGACCGGCCGCGGCAAGAGCACGCGTCCGCTGAGGGGCCAGCCCGGCAAGCCCGCTCGCTCCAGCTCCCGCACCTCTCCCGGCGCGAGGTCCTGGTCCCAGCGCTGGGTGCGCAGCCCGCTGCCCGAGAGCTCCACCGTGTAGCGCCCCGCCGGCACCAGCAACTCGAGGGGTGACCCCCGGTGGGCCACGGCCCCGAACCGCGCCTCCGGACGCTCCGGAGACCACGCGTTCACCCGCGAGGACCCTGGCTCGGGCCGGAGCCGCAGTCGCAGGAGCGCCGCGCCCTCGAGGGGTCGCAGCGCGAGCTGCACGATCCGAGGCGGATCGCCGGGGGCGACCTCGAGCGGGCCGAAAGTGGCGTAGCCCAGCCCGGCCTGCGCGTGGATCCGGTAGCGCCCAGGGGTCAGGACCTGCTCCGCGCGGCCGTCCGGTCCCGCGCGGAGGCTGGCGGTACCCCCCGCGAGCCTCGCAGCTTCGCTCAGCGGATCCCGGACCGGCTCGAGATCCCGCCGCAGACCGACCGCGGCGTCGCTCGCCGGGCGTCCGTCGGCGTGCACCACGACCAGGGTCAAGGTCATGGGCGGCGTCCAGTCGATCGTCGCCACGGTCCCCTCGGGGGCAGCGCGCACGTCGGGGTCGTGACCCCCTCGAGCTCCACCGCCAGCGCGTCGCAGCCCGGGGCGAGCGCGACCTCGAGCTCCCCGCGTGGCCCGGTGCGGGCGGGCCCCGTCTCGACCCCGCCGCCGCGCAGGCGCTGGTGGACCCGCACCTCGCGCTCGGTGACCGGCTCCCCGCGGACCCGATCGCGCAGCACGAAGCCCCGGACGCGACCCCGCGCGGCGCCGCCGCCCCTGCCGGGCGCCGCGGCCACCGCGAGCGGCGGCCGCGCGGCGTCGGACGCCGCGGCGCCGCGCCTCGCGCTCGTCGCCGCCGCTGCGCTCGCAGACTCCCGCGGCGCGCCCGCGGGGGTCGGCCCTGCCTCGACGCCCGTGCGCCCCGCCCCACCCACGGCGAGGGCGGCCCCCACGATCCCCACGCTCAGCGCGCCCAGGAGCCCGAGCCCCACGAGCGCGCGCCCCGCCCGCGCAGCCCCGCGCCACACCGGGAGCGGAGGGAGCTCCCCCGGGAGCAGGGCCAGGAGCGGCGCCAACGCGGCGGGGGTGCGTTCCTCCTGCCCACGCAGGCGCTCGAGGCCGCGGCGCACGCGGCTGGCCGCGGTGCCCTCGGGGATCTCCAGGGCGTCGGCCAGCTCGCGAAAGGTGAAGCCCTCCAGGACCTTCAGCGCGACCGCCGCGCGCAGCTCGGGCTCGAGCTCGAGCAGCCGCTCCTGCACCCGCAGCCGCTCCTCGAGGTCGGGGGTGTGCGCCTCCCCGCGGGCCGAGCGCTCCTCCCGCGCGCGGCGGCGCCCTTCGCTGCGGGCGCGGGAGAGCGCCGCGCGGCTCACGATCCGGAACAGCCAGGGACGGAACGCGCGCTCGGCGTCGAAGCGCGCGCGGTGGCGCCACACCTCGGCGAAGGCGTCCTGCACCGCGTCGGCGGCGTCCGCCGGCCGACCGGTGAGCCTGAGCGCGAGCCCGTAGGCCCGCGGCCAGTAGCGCTCCAGCAGCGCGTCGCTCCCCGCGCGGTCGCCCCGCGCCAGGGCGCGTCCCAGTTGGCTGTCCGAGGGCTGCACGTCCACCATGCTCCCCCCCGCGCGGGCGAAAGTCACGGAGCTTCGCCCCGCGCACCGACCCTCTCTCCAACGTCTGCCCACGTGGACCTCCCTAAAGGCCCTAGGTCGCCGCCGGGGTGGACTCATCACGGAATCTCGGAGCCAGCCCGATCCGCCCGTAACCCTCGATGCGGCAAGGAGACGAGCTCGCCTAAAACTGCACGCCCACGCTAATGCTGAAGGTCCGGCCCTTCTCGTAGCTGCGCACGGTCTCGCCGCCCTGGGTCAGGCGCACCTCTTCGCCGAGGAGGTTCTGGGCCTTGAAGGTCACGGACCAGCGCTCGGCGAAGGTCTTGGACGCGACCAGGTCGAGCTGGTGGAAGGGCTGCTCGTAGACGTCGGGCAGCCCGAAGGTCCCGATCCCCACGATCCGCTCGCCGGAGACGTTGTAGAGCAGGGCCAGCGAGGTCTGGGACTCGGGGTCGTCGTAGCCGCAGGAGAGGTTGAGCACGTACTCGCTCTGACCCTCGAGGGGGCGGTCGTCGTTGGTCGCCACGCCGGTGGTCGAGAGCTTGACCTCGGAGCGGATCAGGGCCACGTTCCCGGCCACGAACACGTGCTCCCAGAACCCGCCCAGGAACCCGAGGCGCTTGCGGAACTCGAACTCGACGCCCACGTTCCGGCCCTCGTCGGCGTTCGAGAGGGTGATCGTGCGGTTCGAGCCGCCGAGGATCACGGTCTCGATCGGGTCGTGGAGCAGCTTGTAGAACAGGCCCAAGGACACCGTCTCGTCCGGCGAGAGGTACCACTCCCAGCGCACGTCGAAGCTGTCGATCAGCGTGCGCTCGAGGTCGGGGTTGCCCACGAACACCCCCGCGCCCACGACCTGGTCGAAGGGCGCCAGCGAGAGCTCGCGGAAGTCGGGACGGACCACGGTCCGCGCGTAGCCCAGGCGCAGCTGCATGTCGCTCACGAAGCGCCAGGAGAGGTTCGCCGCGGGGAGCACGTCGGTGCGGTCCAGCTCCGCGGCGTCGGGGCGGCTCCCGCGGCTGAACAGGTCGAAGGTCTGCACCCGCTGCTGCGAGCGCTCGAGCCGCGCGCCGCCCGAGAGGTCCACGTCCGCGTGCAGCGGGAGGTCGAGCCGGGCGTAGACCGCCTCGATCGTCTGCTCGGCGTCGTAGCTGTCGGTGTTGCGCGTGATCTCCTCGAACAGGAACCCGTTGGCGCCGATCGTGTCCGGGGTGAACACCTGCTCCGCGGGCTGGGAGAGGATCGCGGGGTCGCGGCTCAGGGGGCCGCGGTGAATGAACTTGAAGCGGCGGACCTCGCTCTCGCGCTCGCGCAGCACGTAGCCGCCGCCCAGGGCCAGGGTCGCGGTCAGGTCGTCCCACACCCCGAACGGGACCTCGAGCCCTGCGCTCAGGTCGTGGGTCTGGTCCTCGAGGTCCGCGTAGAGCCGCTGGTTGCCCTCCGGACGGTCCGAGAGCCGGTAGCTGCTCAGGGCCTCGTCGAAGTCGTAGCGCGTCTGGCGGTAGTCCGGCTGGTAGCGGCTGGCCAAGGAGTAGGTGTAGCTCCAGTCGAGGCTCGCCGCCCCGAACAGGTCGTGCTCGCCCTGGAGCTGGTTGCTCCAGAGCTGCTGCTCGACGTAGTTCAGGCGCGAGACCCGGATCTCCGCGTCGTCGTTCTGCAGGTAGCCCTGGTAGACCTCGGTCTCGTCGTCGGTGGTGCGCACCAGGAGCGTGCTCGCGGTGATCTGGTGCCCCTCGGCGGGCTCGACCCCCACGCTCAGGTGCCCGCTGACGTCCACGGTGTGGGTCAGGCTCTCGGTGCGGTAGTCCACGATCCGGGTCAGCTCGCCCGCGCCGCCCACGCCCAGGGCCCGGGAGTGGCCTTCAAGGATTCGATAGCCGTTGTCGTAGCCCACGCTGGCCCGCACGCCGAGGGGCAGGCCCGCCGGCTCGAAGCGCTCGCCGATCGCCAGGTTCAGGCCAATGTCCGGGTCCACCTCCTCGCGCTTGGTCGACCAAATGTTGGGCACGACCTCGCCCAGGGCCTCGAGCACCTCCTGGGGGTAGCCCTCGCCGGTCAAGGGGTCCTGGAGCACCAGCGGCTGCTTCGAGGCGGCGTTCTGCACGAAGGGGTTCAGCCCGCGGGTCCCGTCGTCGTAGCCCAGCCAGTCCGCCCCACCGCCGCGGTAGGTCAGCCCGTCCTCGAAGGTCGTCTCCGGCTTGTAGGCCGCCTTGGCGCTGGCCTTGAAGAAGAACTCCTTGGGGATCCCCTTGGTCTTGAGCAGCACCGTGCCGCCGCCGAACTCGCCGGGGAGCTCGGGCGTGTAGCTCTTCTGGACGGCAATGCTCTCGATCACGTCGGCGGGGAACAGGTTCAGGGGCACGACCCGGCGCTCGGGCTCGGGGCTCGGGAGCATGGCCCCGTTGAGCAGCGTGCTCGAGTAGCGCTCGCCCATGCCGCGCACGTAGACGTACTTCCCGTCGACGACCGTCAGCCCGGTCACGCGCTTGAGCGCCGCCGCGGCGGTGGAGTCGCCGGACTTCTGGATCTGCTCCGCGCCCAGGAGCTCGGCGACCGCCTTCTGCTCGCGGCGCTCCTCCATGAGCGAGGCCAGCCCGCCCTCGAGCCGGTAGCCCGAGACCCGGAGCGTCTCCAGCTCGACCGCCGAGGGGGTCAGCTCGAAGGCGACCTCGGCCTGGCCCTCGGCCACGACCCGGACCCCCGAGCGGCTGGCGGTCGAGTACTGCGCGTGGATCACCGAGAGCTGGTGCGCCCGCGCCGGGAGCACCAGCTCGAAGCGCCCGGCCTCGTCGGTGACCGCCTCGGCGCGCTCGCCGCGCACGAGCACCCGCGCGCCCTGCACGGGGGTCCCGTTGCGCGCGTCGCTCACCCGCCCGAGCAGGGTCCCGGTCGTTTCGTCGGCCTCGTGCCCGACCACGATCGCCCGCGGGCTGGGCCAGCCCGCGCCCTCGACGTCGACCTCGGCCCGGCCCTGGGGCGTGATCCGCACCAGGACCTCGCTCACCTCCCCCGCGACCACGGGGACCTGCTCGCGCCCGAGCACCGCGCCGCGGTGGAGCACGCTCAGCTCGTGGATCCCCGGGGGGAGCTCGGCCCGCGCGCTGCCGTCGCGGCGCGTGTGCAGCCGCAGCGGCCCGACCCACACCTCGAGCCCGCCCAGGGCGCGGCCCTCGGCGCTGAAGGCGTAGACCTCGACCCGGCCCGTCTCGAGCTCCTGCGCCGCCGCCGCCAGGGCGCACACCGCCCCCAGGAGCAGCCCCGCCGCGATCCGGGTCATGGCGTCTCCTCCTCGCGGGCGCGCTGGGCCTCGATCGCCTTGCGCAGGTCGGTGGCGCGACCGAAGAGCTCCGTCTTGGTGATCCCCTTGAGCTGGTCCTCCGCGCGCTCGAGCTCCCCCGAGCGGAACAGGGCGTAGGCCAGGGCGTAGCGCACGTCGTCGTCGGCCAGGAGCCCCAGCCGCGAGAGCCGGGGCTCGAGGGCCGCCGCCTGCTCCAGGTCCTCGCGCTGGAGCAGGATCGAGAGCCGCTGGCGGGTCTTGGCCGCCTGGTCGTCGAGCTGGGCGTTGAGGTAGAGCGCGCGGTGCAGGTCGCCCCCGCGGCGGAACAGCTCCGCCGACTCCGAGGCCAGCTCGGGCTCGAGGCGCGAGGCGTGCTCCATGACGTAGCCCGCGGCCAGGGGCCGCCCCGCGCCGAGGTGCGCGTGAGCCAGGGCCACGAGGGGCTTGGACTCGCCGGGGTAGCGCAGGCGCGCGTCCTCGAGCACCCCCGCCGCCTCGTCGTAGCGTCGGCTGCGGCGCAGGGCCTCGCCCCAGGCGAGGTAGGCCTCGAGGCTCGAGCCCGCGCGCTCGACGTAGGCGCGCCCGGCGAGGCTCGCCTCGCCGTAGAGCCCGAGGTCCAGGAGGTAGAGCAGGCGCTGCTTGGCGAAGCCCGCCTGCGCGGGGAAGCGCGCCTCGGCCAGGGTCAGCGCGGCGAAGGCGCCGATCGGATCCTGGCTGCGCCAGTGGGCGTCGACCCGCAGGCGGTGCACGTCGGGCAGGTCGGCCCAGGCCTGGGGGCAGCGCTCGAGCTCGCCCAGGGCGGCGGGGAAGTCGCCCAAGGCATAGTGCGTCTGGGCCAGGTAGAGCCGCAGGCTCGCCGCGGCCCCGGGCTCGGCCAGCGCGCGCTGGAACGCGTCCCGGGCCTCGGGGTAGGCGGGCTGGCGGAAGGCCACCAGCCCGCGCAGGGTCCAGTAGCGGCCGAGGTCCAGGCCCTCCTGGGCGGGGTCGACCTCGTCCAGCACCGCCCCGGCGCGGAGCACGTGCCCGTCCTTGAGCAGGAGCGCGGCGAGGCCGAGGCGGTCGACCTGCTCCTCCAGGGCGCCGACGTCGCCCTGGCGCGGGGTCACGCAGCCCAGCGGCGCGACGGCCAGGGCGGCGAGGCAGAGCGCGGTGCAGCGGTTCACGGGGCGAACTCCACGGGGAGGGTGGCCCACACCTCGACGGGGCGGCCCTGGTAGGTGGCGGGCTCGAACACCCAGCCGCGGACGGCGACGAGCGCCGCGTCCTCGAACACACCGGGCGGATCGGCCTCGAGCACCCGCGCCTGGCGCACGCGCCCGTCGGCGCCGATCAACAGGCTGAGCACCAGCCGCCCGCCGAGGTGCTGGGCCTTGGCCCGCGCGGGGACCTCGATCGGCGTGGTCTCGCGGGGGACCGGGCGGCTGTCGACGGTGTCCTCGGTGTGCACGACCTCGTCCAGGTCACCCAGGACCTCGTCGTTCACGGCGTCGAGGCTCCCGAGCTCGTAGGCCGGGAGGTCGAGCTCGACCCCCGAGAGCGCCGCGGCGAGGCTCGGCGGCGGCGGCGCGGTGCTGCGCGGTGGGGCGCGCGCGGCGCTGGGGCTTGGGCCGCTCCTGGCGGCGCTTGGGCTTGGGCTTCGGCGGCGTGCGCTCCACGGCGAAGCTCACCTCCCGCGAGGTCGGGGCCTCGGGCGCCGAGATCAGGCTGTTCATGCTCAGGACCCCGGCCACCGTGAGCGGCGGGATCACGAGGCTGAACACCGCCCCTACGACGTGCGCGCGCAAGCTCACGCCCTACAGGCTCGCTTCGGTGGCCACGCCCACCTCGGCCGCGCCGCCGAGGCGGCACTGGTCCACGACCTCGATCAGGCGCTCGGCGGGCACCAGGCGGTCGGCGACCACGAGCACCTTGCGGTCCGGCGCCGAGGTCAGGAGGTCCCGCACCCGGCTCTGGAGCATCCAGGTCTTCACCGGCTGCTCGTCCACGAACACGCGCTGGGTCCGATCGACGAACACCCGGATCGCCTTGGTCGAGGCCGCGGCGGCGCTCTTGGCGCTCGGGCGCTGCAGCTCGAGCTGCATGTCCTTGGTGAAGGTCGAGGACACGGCGAAGAAGATCAGGAGAATGAACACCATGTCGATCAGGGGTCCCATGTCGATGGCCTGGGGCTCCTTCTTCGGGCGGTGGAACTTCACGCGGCGCCTCCCAACAGGCCCTTGGCCTGCTCGAGCTCGGTCACCAGGTGCTCCTCGCGGCGCTCGAGCATGCGGCTCACGAAGAAGCCGGGGATCGCCACCGCCAGCCCGAGCTGGGTGGTGAACAGCGCCTCGGCGATCCCCTGGGCGATCCCGCCGCCCTGGGAGTAGACGGTGCCGCTGCCCAGGGAGTCGAACAGCTCGATCATGCCGTTGACCGTGCCCAGGAGCCCCAGGAGCGGGGCGATCACCACGATCGTGCGGGCGAGGGTCGCGCCGCGCCCGAGGTCGTCGCGGGCCGCGGCCAGCCACGCCTCGAGCCGGAGCCCCAGCCCGCGCCGCCCCTGGCGGGCGAGCTCCAGGGCCTGGACCACGGCCCGGTCCTGCGCGCCCCGGGGCTGGGGGCGCTCGCGCAGCCGCGCGATCCGCGCGGCCACGGTCTGGCGCTTGCCGCGGCGCAGGCGCAGCACGCGATAGCCGAGGGCGTACCACAGGGCGAAGGTCACCCCGATCAGGGGCAGCATGACCAGCCCGCCCTGGGCCAGGTAGTCCTGGAGCCGCGCGAGCAGGCTCACGACCCGGCTCGCTCGCGCTCGAGGGGCTGGACCCCCGAGGCCGTGGCCTCGGTGGGGGTCACCGGCGCGCCGGGGCGCGGGAGCAGCGCCGAGACCCGGCGCCCGCCGCCTTCGCCGCCCACGCTGAGGGTGCCCTCGGCCACGGCGTCGAGGTCGACGTCGCTCTCGAGCACGAGCAGCTCGGCCTCGCTCGGGGTGCCGGTGTGCCCGGCCAAGGCGTCGAGGGGCTCCGGCCGCAGCTCGGCGGCGAGGAGCGCGGTCTCGAGCGCCGTGCGCTCCATGCCCGAGCGGATCGTCTCCGCCCAGCCCGCGACGAGGTTCCCGCCCAGGAGCGCGGGGATCGCCACCGTGAGCCCGAGCTGGGTGGTGATCAGCGCCTCCGAGATCCCGCCCGAGAGCAGCTTGGGGTCGCCGGTGCCGAACACCGTGATCACGTCGAAGGTGCTGATCATGCCGGTGACCGTGCCCAGGAGCCCGAGCAGCGGGGCCACCGCGGCGCTGACCAGGATCGCGGTGCCGAAGCGCTCGACCCGCAGCGTCTCGCGCAGGATCGCGGCCGAGGCCGCGCTCTCGAGCTGCTCCGGGGTCGCGCGCAGGTGCGGGACCATGGCCGCGAGCACGCGCCCCGCGGCGCTGCGCGGGTGCGCGACCGCGGCGCGCACGCCGCCCTCGTCACCCTCCCGCGCGGCCTGGGCGACCTGGGCCAGGGTCCGCCCCGCGTCGCCGCGGGCCAGGGACAGGAGCAGCACGCGCAGCACGAGGAGCAGCGCCGCGACGGCGCCGAGGCCCACGATCACGTAGCCGACCACGCCGCCCTTCTCGACCAGCTCCGCCACGGTCTTCTCGTGGGGCTGCTCGGCGAGCTTCTCGGTGGACTCGTAGAGGTAGAGCGGGAGCACCTCGGGCAGCGGGCCCTCGAGGGCCGCGCGCGCCTCGGCGGCGGTGTCCTCGGGCCAGAGCATGAGCGCGCCGTCCCCCGCCGGGGCCAGGGTCCCCGCGGCCTGGGCGCCGGCGCCCAGGGTCGCGATCGCGCCCACGTGCAGCAGCTCGCCGGGCACCGAGCGCCCGTCGGGGAGGAAGAACGCGCCTTGCTCCCGGCGCACCGAGCTCAGCTCGCCGAGCAGGCCGTCCACGTCCTCGAGCCCGCGGCGCGCCACGTCGACGCTGGCTGCGAGGCCGACCTCCGCCGCGGGGTCGACCAGGGGCTCCCGCCCGTAGCGCCCGCGGGTCGCCTCGATCTGCGAGACCAGCGCGCGCACGGAGTCGCCGCCCTCGTCGAGGCCGAGCTCTTGCTGCCCGAGCTGGTCCAGCTCCTGGCGCAGGCCCTCGAGGCTGCCCTGCTCCGCGCGCAGCGCGTCCTCGAGCCGCGCGAGCGCGGCGTCCTCGGCGGCCAGGCGCTGCTCGAGCTCGCCCTCGAGCTCGGCCAGGCGCTCGCTCAGCGCGCGCTCCTCGTTGGCGAGGAACGCGAACTCCTTCTGGTAGGCGCGCACGAGGCTCGCCTCACCCTCCGCGCGGTCGGCGGGGGGCAGGGGCGCCGAGGCGGGGACGGTCCGCTCCTCGCGCGGCGCGGCGTCTTGGGCCCAGCCCGGCGCGGCCGCGGCCGCGAGCAAGAGCCCCAGGGATACGAGCCGGGTCACTTCGTGCCTCCGACGGTGGCGTAGGGGTTGGGCAGGCGGAAGAAGCCCTGGCGCACGTGCTTCTCGAGGGCGTCGAACAGGGCGCGCACGCGCTCCTGGTCCGCGGCCTCCAGGCGGCGGAACACCCAGCCGTCCTGGGCGGGGAGCGCGGCGGCGAACTCGCCCTCGAGGGTCCGCGCGTAGAGCAGGACGGTCCCGAGCTTGACCACGTCGGCGAGCTGGGGCTCACCCTCGAGCTCGACCTGCTGGCGGTAGAGCCCGTTCTCGCGGGTCAGGCGCAGCTCGTCCTCGTAGCTGCGCCACAGCCGGCCCAGCGCCTCGTGGGCGCTGACGCGCTGCCCGGCGAGGTCCTGGGCGAGCTGCTCCAGGTCGCGCAGGCGCTCGGCCTGCTTGAAGGGGACCGTGCTGCGCACGTGCCCCTGCAGCGCCTGGATCTGGGCCTCGACCACCGGGGCCAGGGCCGCGCCGGTGGCGCGCTTGCTCGTGATCGCGGCGACGGCGGCCTCGCGCTTGCGCTCGAGGTCCGCGCGCTCGACCTCGAGCGCGTGGAGCTGCCGCTCGAGGTCCGCGCGCTGCAGCGCTCGGGAGCGCAGCGCGTCCTTGAGCTCGGTCTTCTTCAGCTCGACCTCGGTCGCGAGGCGCTCGACGGCGCCGCGCTTCTGCACGAGCTCTTCGGCCAGGTTCTCGACCGGGCCGTCCTGGGCCGCGCCCAGCCCGGCGAGGGCGAGGGGCAGCGCGAGGCAGGCGAGGGCCCTCACTGGGCGGCCGCCGTGGTCCAGCCCGCGGACCAGTCGGTGGTGTCCATGGCGCCCACGTAGGTCACGGGCATGAAGAACGCGTCGCCGGGGTCGGCCCAGGTCACGCCCAGGGCCGGGCTCCCGGCCTGGGGCCGGAAGTCGGGGGAGGCGGTGTCCTGGGGGCGAGTGAGCTGGGGGTCGACCTGCTGGTTGGCCGGGGTCTGCTGCGCGTTGAACCCGGTGTCGGTCTGGGGCTCGCCGCCGTCGTCGCGGAAGTCGCCGAGCTGGTTGTCGAAGAAGATCGAGTTCACCAGGGTCAGCTCGCCCGAGAGCGCGGTGTAGCTGGCCGGCGCGTCGGTGTAGGCGTTGTCCCAGGTCGCGTTGTCGTCGACGTCCAGGGCGTACTCGTTCATGCCGAGGACGATCGAGTTCGAAATGTTCGCCGCGGTGCCGCGGCGGAGCTGGAGCCCAATGTCCGAGAGGGCGCCCGCGTCCGACGGCCCCACGATCGTCATGTTCGAGATCACGGGGTGCGAGCGCGGGGTCGCGTCGAGGTTGGCCTCGAGGTTGTCGGCCTCGATCCCGTTGTCGGCGCCGCCCGCCCACTGCTGGATCACCACGAACTGCGCGCGGCCGGTCCAGCCCGAGGTCCAGTCCAGGGAGTCGTCGAGGCAGCCGGTGAGCACGAGGTGCTTCACGTTGACGGTGCCGCCGAAGAACTCGACCCCGTCGTCGGCGTTCTTGTGCACCTGCACGAAGTCGACGGTGGTGCCCGAGCCCACGCCCTGGAACGCGATCCCGTTCAGCTCGTCGTCGGAGGTGAACACGTGCCCGCCGTATTCGACGCGCACGTAGCGCAGGGTCCCGCTGCTGTCGCTGGGGTCGGTCCCGCCGTAGCGCCCCGAGCCCCCCTCGCCGAAGGGCAGCTCGCCGCCGGAGCCCACGTTGTTCACCGGGGCGCGCCCGTTCAGGATCAGCCCGCCCCAGTCACCGGCGGCGCGGCTGCCCGCGGGCTGAGCCGAGGTGAACACGATCGGCTGGGAGGCGGTGCCGTCGGCCATGATCTTGGCGCCGCGGCGGATCACGAGCATGGAGGGCGGGGTCCCGCCGCGGCCGAGGATCGTGGTCCCGGGCTGGATCGTGAGGGTGGGGGACACGCTGGCGTCGTCCTTCCCCACGAACACCGGCGCGTCGAGGATCCAGGTGTAGCTGGACTCGAAGGTCAGGCTCTCCTGGAACTGGCCCGCGATCCGGCGCTGGGTCCCGGCGGCGTTCTGCAGGATCGTGCCCCCGGCGGGGTCGGTCTTGACCAGGCTGAAGTCCCCGCCGCTGGTGCCGGTGCTGGTGGTGGGGGAGGTGCTCGAGCCACCGCCGCCGGTGATCACGATCAGGTCTCCGTCGCTGCCGGAGTCGCGGCAGCCGGCGGCCCCCAGGGACAGGCCCAGGAGCAGCGCCAGGGCCGCGGGGAGGGTGAGGCTGAGCTTCACGGGGGTCCTTCCTGCCCACATGCGGGCGTCGAGTGCGTGCGGGCACCGCCCGCGAGGCGCGCATGGAAAGCGATGTTTATGAAGCTCGCGTAGAGATCCCGTGAAGCTCCTTGAAAGCGATTGACGCTGGATTGATCCAGGGACGAAGCCCGCCTCAGCCCAAGGCTCCGCGCCGTGCACGGTGACGGGGTACGGTCGAGGAAAATCCGCAGGGCCTCGGCCGGCCCGCGCGGCCCCGTCCTATCTGGACGCTTCCCCCCCCCTCGACGCCGGTGGCGGATAAAGCGGGTATCCTGTGCGCCTTCGATCGGAGGACACCATGGGCATGCTCAGCGACAAGACCGTCGCGATCTTCGGGGTCGCCAACAAGCGCTCGATCGCCTGGGGGATCACCCAGGTCGCCGCCCGCGAGGGCGCGCGGATCGTGCTCGGCTACCAGAACGAGCGCATGGGCAAGGCGGTCGAGAAGCTGATCGAGGAGCTGCCCACGGCGCCCCTGCTCGTCGAGTGCGACGTGACCGACGACGCCAGCCTCGAGCGCAGCTTCCAGCTGATCGAGTCCGAGTGCGGGCACCTCGACGGCCTGGTGCACTCGATCGCCACCGCCAAGCGCGAGGAGCTGGGCGGGAACTTCCGCGACACGAGCTGGGAGGGCTACGCCCTGGCCCAGCAGGTCTCGGCCTACTCCCTGATCTCGCTCTCCCGCGCAGCGCTCCCGCTCATGGCCGGCCGCGACGCGTCGGTGATCTGCATGAGCTACTACGGCGCCGAGCGCGTGGTCGACGGCTACAACGTCATGGGCGTGGCCAAGGCCGCCCTCGAGGCCAACACCCGCTACCTGGCCAACGACCTCGGCCCCGACGGGATCCGCGTGAACGCGATCTCCGCCGGCCCGATCAAGACCGTGAGCGCCATGGGCGTCTCGGGCTTCAAGACGATCTTGGACACCGTCGTCGAGCGCTCGCCCCTGCGCCGCAACGTCACCCAGGAGGACGTGGGCAACACCGCCTTGTTCCTGCTCAGCGACCTCGGCCGCGCGATCACCGGCCAGACGATCTACGTCGACTCGGGCTACTCGATCCTCGGCACCTGAGCCTTCAGTCGTCGACGGGATCGGGATCGTTGGCGCGCCAAGGCTGCGCGTAGCAGCCGGGGTCCGGCGACTCCCAGGCCGAGGCGGGCGCCCCCAGCGGCTTCAGCACCCACTCCAGGAGCGCGGAGCGGACTGCGCCATGGATTTCGTTCAGGTCCTTGCCCGTGCTGTGGTCGTACTCGATGTCGGCCTTCGTGGGGTGGGTCAGACGGATGGCCGCGAGCATGAAGCCGCGGATCCCGGCTTTGAGCATGGCCTGCTTGGGGGTCTTCTGGTGAACCCACTCCACGGCGGCGGACTCGACGGCGGCGTAGAACGGGTCGGGGTGGCCCGCGTCGTCCTCGAGCACGACCGCCGCGCGTAGCACCTTGAGCCCCTTGTTGCTCGGGTCGTCGGTCCAGGCCTCGACGCGGTCCAGGTTGGGGGCGGGGTGCGTGCACCCACGCACCTTGGCGAGGTAGCGCGCGGCGGCCACCCCTGCCCGCACGGGGACCTCCCGCCCGCAGGTCTGGAGGCGCCTGACCCAGTTCAGGGAATACCAGCCTTGGTTGCGACTGCCGCCGCCGACCATGTTGGTCCAGCCCCGGGGCGCGTCCTTGCCGCGGAGCGCCCGCGCCGGCGGGTGGTCGAGGATGCACAGCAGGTCGAGCCGCTCCGCCGAGAGCCCCCCGCTGCGCAGGTGCTGAGCCAGGAGCGCGGTCTGGGTCTCGAGGTCGCCTGCCTCGGAGTCGCGCTCGAGCGCGCGCACGGACTCGTCCATGGGTCACCGCCTTCGTGACGACCTTAGCGCAGACCGTGGGCCCGTGGAGGCCAACGTTGGAGGTGCGTTGCCGTGCGCCGGACTCGCCCGAGTATGCGGGGTGCGCTACGCGCCGAGGACGGCGAGCCGCGAGCAGGCGGAGCTGCCCGGGACGATCCCGCGCACGTCGTTCTGCTCGTTGCGTTCGCGGATCTCCTCGACCAGGTCCCATACCCAGCCGGGAGCCTCGCTGCGCCGCGTTCCAGATCAGGACGTCGCCGGTCGCGGGGTCGCGATAGCTCGGCACGCGGGCCTCGGCCAGCGCACGCACCAACCCAGCCTCGATCGCTTCGCTCAAGGGAATCCAGCTCATGGACCACCTCCCGAGAGCGCCTATCGGCAGACCCGCTCCCGGCCTTGAGCGGAATCCCTGACGGCGGTCAACGCACTGCAAGAGCCCTCCTGCGAGCGTCCTGCGCCAAGGTGTTAGGCGCGCCTGGCTCGGTGGGAGCGGCCTCGGTAACGTGCCCAGCATGAGGACCCGGCGTTGGATCGTGGGGGCTGCGGCCTGCCTCGTGGCGGTGACGAGCTGGACGTCGTGCGCCAGCGATCCGCCTCCGCGGCGCCCCGTCCGCACGCCGCCGACGCGCCCCGAGCCCGAGCGACCTGCGTCCGAGCCCGAGGGCCCCGCGCCCGAGCGCCCGGCCCCCGAGCCCGAGCGCCCCACCCCCGCGCCGGTGGACTCGGCCACATCGGCGCCGGTGGACTCGACCCCGGTGGCCCCCGAGCCTGGCGCCCCCGACCTCGCGGCGATCGACTCCGCCACGCCCCCCGACCTCGCGGCGATCGACTCCGCCACGCCCCCCGACCTCGCGGCGATCGACTCCGCCACGCCCCCCGACCTCGCCGCGGTCGACTCCGCCACGCTTCCCGGCGTCGCGGCCGTCGACTCCGCCACGCCCCCCGACCTCGCCGCGATCGACTCGGGGCTGCGGGAGGCGGCCCCCTTGCCGCCCCCGCCGCCGGTGGCCCGCGCGCGCTTCGTCGAGCTGCGCAGCTCGCTGGAGGAGGGTCGCCAGACGGTGCTGCGGGTGGTGCTCGAGGTCGAGGGCGACGGCTTCCTCCCGGTCGAGGCCCGCGTCGCCGTGACGCCGCAAGGCGGCTCGGCGCGCTACGGGGCGGACTGGAGCTTCGGCGTGGCCGAGCTCGACAGCGCGGTCCTGGTCTTCCCCCCGGGCAGCGTGACCGGCGCCGAGCTGACCTGCCCGCTGCGCGCCGAGGTCGACCACGCCGTGGAGGGTCCCGAGACCGCCCTGATCGGGCTGCGTCCACTGGCGCCGGAGGACCCCGAGGCGCTGGACTGGAGCGCCGACAGCGCCGGCTTCACCCTCGGGCTGCGGGACGCCCAGCGCGCCAGCGTGGCCTTCGTCGCCTCCCACACGGAGGTGCGCGAAGGCCAGGGGCCCGGCCGGGTCGGCGTGCGCCTCACCCTGCCCCCGGGCTGCAGCCTGGAGCGCGCGGTGACCGTCAGCGTGCGCGACGCGCGCCACGGCACCGCCCGCGCCGAGCGCGACTATCGCTACGCCAGCGAGGCGTTGGTCTTCGCCGCGGGGTCGAGCGACGGGGACGAGCTCGCCGCCGAGGTGCAGGTGCTCGACGACGACGAGCACGAGCCGGAGGAGGGGGTCGTCCTCGAGCTCGCGGCCCAGCGTGGCCCGGCGACGAGCGGAGAGCCCACCCGCTGCATGCTCTCCCTCGTGGACGACGACCTGCCGATCGTGACCTTCTCCGGCGCGGGCGACCCGGCCACGGTCTCGAGCGAGGTCGCGGTGGTGGTGACGCTGGCGGTCCCGGGGGGCGGCGCGCTGCACTCGCCCCTCGCGGTGCGACTCGTGGCGACGGCGGGCACCTGGTCGAGCGAGCTCGCCGCGAGCTTCCCGGTGGGGGCGGGGGACGGCGCGCGGACGACGGTGCACGTCGAGCTCCCGGAGCTGGCCGACGCCAAGGCCCTCACCCTCTCGCTCCCGGGGGAGTCCCAGACCCGGCTCCTGCTGCGCCCCGAGCCGACCCCCGAGCCCGCGCCGCCGACGGCGGCCGAGGTCCGCGAGCGCGACCTGGTGAGCCTGGCGATCACCACCGCGTTCGTGGCGGTGATCCTGGGGGCGCTGGTGCTCTTGCTGTGGCAGCTGCGGGTGCTGCTCCAGCCGCCGCCGCCGGTGGTCCGCGAGGACGACGACCTGTTCTTCGGCCCGGGCAAGCAGCGCACCCACGACCCCTCGGGTCAGGGGCTCCCCGGCGCGTTCATTCAGAGCCGCTTCCGCGACCCCACCGCGCGGGTCGAGAACACCGAGGTCGACGCGTTCTTCGACAGCCTGATGGAGACCCACGACGAGGAGACCGCGCCGAACCTCCAGCAGCTCGAGGAGCGCGCCAACGACTCCGACGAGGGCGCGGTCGGCGCCCGCGAGCTGCTCGCCGCGCTCCAGCGCCAGGCCGACGACTCCGACGCCGCGCGGATCGAGCTCCCGCGCGTGGTCGTCGTCGTCCGCCCCCTGGACCCCAGCTAGCCGCCGGGGTCCGTCGCGGCAAGCGCGCCCGGCGAGCCACGAAGCGGCGAGCGCGCGGCCGACTGAACGAGGAAGGCCCCCGCGATCGCGGGGTCCACCTACCCTCCTCGTGCAGAGCGCCCTGCGAGCCGCGAAGCGGCGAGCGCGCGGCCGACTGAACGAGGAAGGCCCCCGCGATCGCGGGGCCCACCTACCCTCCTCGTGCAGAGCGCCCCTGCGAGCCGCGAAGCGGCGAGCGCGCGGCCGACTGGAACGAGGAAGGCCCCCGCGATCGCGGGGGCCCACCTACCCTCCTCGTGCAGAGCGCTCTGCGAGCCGCGAAGCGGCGAGCGCGCGGCCGACTGAACGAGGAAGGCTCCCGCCGATCGACGGGCCCACCTACCTCCTCGTGCAGAGCGCCCTGCGAGCCGCGAAGCGGCGAGCGCGCGGCCGACTGAACGAGGAAGGCCCCGCGATCGCGGGGGCCCACCTACTCCTCCTCGTGCAGAGCGCCCTGCGAGCCGCGAAGCGGCGAGCGCGCAGCCGTCGGCGGAGCCGACGGCGAGCTCCCTTGGGGGGGAGCCCGAGGGGCTTTGCCCTGAGGGCGAGGGGGTCTGGGACAGACCCTGGAAGCCTAGATCCCGCCGAAGAAGCCCTTCTTGATCTGACCGATCAGCTCGATCCGCTCCTCGGCGAAGCGGTCGGCGGCCTGGGCGGTGGTCACGCCCTGCTCGCGGGAGATGTTGATCACGCGCTCGGTGTTGGCGTAGATCCCCTCGGCCATGCGCAGCGCGCGCTCGCGCACGTAGCCTTCCATCTCCACGTAGACGTTGATCAGGCCGCCCGCGTTGACGACGTAGTCCGGGGCGTAGAGGATCCCGCGGTCGCCCAGGGCCTTGGCGTGACGCTCCTCGGCGAGCTGGTTGTTGGCGCCGCCGCAGACGACCTTGGCCTTGAGCCGGGGGATCGTCTGGTCGTTGAGCACCGCGCCCAGCGCGTTGGGCGAGAAGATGTCGCAGTCGACGTCGTAGATCGCGTCCACGCCCACGACCTTGACCTCGTACTCCTCGCGCAGGGCCTCGCAGCGGGCCTCGTCGATGTCGGTGACGGTGACCTCGGCCCCGTCCTCGACCAGGTGCCGCACCAGGTTCTTGCCCACGTTGCCCAGGCCCTGCACGGCGACGCGCTTGCCCGAGACCGACTCGCTGCCGAAGGCGGCCATGGCCGAGGCCTTGAGGCCCATGTAGACGCCGAAGGCGGTCACGGGAGACGGGTCGCCGGAGCCGCCGTGGGCCGGGGCCACGCCGGTGACGTACTTCGTCTCCATGAAGATGTACTCCATGTCGTGGACGGTCGTGCCCACGTCCTCGGCGGTGATGTAGCGCCCGTTGAGCGACTCGATGAACCGCCCGAACACGCGGAACATGGCCTCGGACTT
This sequence comes from Planctomycetota bacterium, assembly GCA_041402045.1. Lineage (GTDB taxonomy): Bacteria > Planctomycetota > J058 > J058 > J058 > JAGQRJ01. The sequence goes on from JAWKSZ010000047.1 coordinate 36,303, forward strand.
GTCGCTGCGCGGGTCGCCCAGGATCACGGCCTTGCCGCCGCCGAGGTTCAGACCCGCCGCCGAGGCCTTGTAGGTCATGCCGCGGGAGAGGCGCAGCACGTCGCGCAGGGCCTCCTCCTCGTTGTTGTAGTTCCACATGCGGGTCCCGCCGAGGGCGGGGCCGAGGGTCGTGTCGTGAATGGCGATGATCGCCTTGAGTCCGGCGCGCTTGTCCTCGCAGAACAGGACCTGCTCGTGGGAGCCCTCTTGGCTCATGGCTTCAAACGTGCCCATGCGAAACTCCTGCAGGCTAGTGCGGTTGGGGCCCGAGGCGCGCCTGGGGCCAGGGCCGGAAGATAGGGTGCGTGCCTACCCCTGTCAACGGCGACGCCCGTGGGGCACCTTACGAGCCGGGAGGGGAACCCATGCGCCGACTGTGGCTGTTCGACGTCGACGGGACGCTGATCCACGCCCACGGGCTCGGCCGGCGCGCGCTGGACCTCGCCTTCGCCGCGCGCTACGGGTGGGCCGAGGCCACGGCGGGGGTCGACTTCGCCGGCGGGACCGACCCCTGGATCGTGGCGCAGGTGTTCGCGCGGCGCGGGCTGGCCCCGCCCGAGCTCGCCGAGCTGCGCGCGTTCCTCGCCGACTACGGCCGCGCGGTGGAGGAGGAGGCGCGGGGCCCCGGGGCCCGGGCCACGGTGCTCCCGGGGGTGGTCGCGCTGCTCGAGGCCCTCGCGGCGCGCGAGGCCCGAGGACGCAAGATCCTGCTCACGGGCAACTGCAGCGCCGGGGCCCGGGTCAAGCTCGCGCTCTCGGGGCTCAGCGCGCACTTCGCCTGCGGCGCCTACGGCGACGAGCTGGTCCAGCGCGAGGACCTGCTGCCGCTGGCCCTGGAGCGGACCCTCGAGACCTACGGCGAGCGCTTCCAGCCGGAGCAGGCGGTGGTCGGGGACTCGCTGCGGGACGTGGACGTGGCCCGCGCCCACGGCGCCGTGGCCGTGGCGGTGGCCACGGGCTGGTGGAGCGCGAGGCGCTCGAGGCCGCCGGCGCCGACGTCGTGCTGGACGACCTCTCGGACCTCCCCCGGGTGCTCGAGGTCCTCGGGGCGACCTGAGCGCGTATCCTCGCGCGCAGGAGGTGCCCTCGTGAAGGTGTTCGTGACCCGAGCCCTGCCCGGCGACGCGCTGGCGCGGCTGGAGGCCCACCCGGGGGTGGAGCGCGTCGAGGTCAGCCCCCACGATCGCCCGCTGACCGCCGCCGAGCTGCGTCAGGGGCTCGAGGGCGCGCAGGTCGCGATCACCCAGCTCGTCGACCGCCTGGACCAGGACCTGCTCCAGGCCGCCCCGGACCTGAAGCTGGTGTGCAACTACGCGGTCGGCGTCAACAACGTCGACCTCGAGGCCGCCCGCGCGCGGGGCGTCGTGGTGTGCAACACCCCGGACGTCCTGACCGAGGCCAGCGCCGACCTGACCTGGGCCCTGCTCCTGGGGGTCGCTCGGCGCGTGGTCGAGGGCGACCGCCTGGTGCGCAGCGGCGGCTTCACCGGCTGGGCGCCGGAGCTGCTCTTGGGGTCCGCGGTCGCGGGCAAGACCCTGGGGGTCGTGGGCCTGGGCCGGATCGGGAGCGCCGTGGCTCGCCGGGCCCAGGGCTTCGGCATGCGCGTGCTCTACACCAGCCGCAGCCCCAAGGACGTGGCCTGGGAGCGGGTCGAGCTCGAGGCGCTGCTCCGGGAGGCGGACTTCGTGTGCCTGCACCCGCCGCTGACCCCCGAGACCCAGCACCTGCTGGACGCGGAGCGCCTGGCGCTCATGAAGCCCAGCGCCTACCTGATCAACCTCAGCCGGGGTCCCGTGGTGGACGAGGCGGCGCTGGTGCGCGCGCTGCGCGCGGGGGAGCTCGCCGGCGCGGCGCTGGACGTGTTCGAGCGCGAGCCCGAGCTCGAGCCGGGGCTGGCCGAGCTCCCGAACGTGCTCCTCGCCCCGCACCTGGGCAGCGCGACGGTCGAGACCCGCCACGCCATGGCGGACCTCGCGGTGGCGAACGTGGAGGACTTCCTGGCCGGACGCCCCCCGCGCACCCGCGTCCCGTAAGGGCTCGGCCCCGTCGTCACCCGATCGTCACCGCGGCGCAAAGCCGGCCTAGCTGCTCCTGGGGTCAGGGGCTAGACTCCAGGCGTATGTTGGACGAGCAACTGGCCGCGCACTACGTCTACCACTCCAACCGGTTGGACGGAGTGACCCTGACCCTGCGGCAGACCCAAGAGATCCTCGCTGGCGGGCTGACCGAGCCCCAGCACGGCGAAGACGGGCGTGAGTTCGAGGTCGAGCTCGTCCTCGGGCACCGCCGCGCCCTCGGCGGCATGGACATGATCGCGGAGAGCGGCCGCGAGATCACCCAGGACGACGTGCAGAACCTGCACAAGATGCTCATGGGCGAGCTCCTGCTCTCGGCCGGCGAATACCGCGAGTGCCAGCTGCGCTACAAGGGCGTCTTGATCCCCTCGCCGCCGGAGTACCTCGGCGAGCGCATGGCCTGGTTCGTGCGCCTCCTGAACACCGGGCTCAAGAACGCCAAGGACGCCCACCGCTTCTCCTGGCGGATCCACCACGAGTTCATCACCCTGCACCCGTTCATCGAGGGCAACGGCCGCATGGCCCGCCTGCTCATGAACCTGGCGCGGATCCGGCGCAAGCTCGAGGTCGCGGTGATCCCCTACGAGAGCCGAGTGCAGTACGGCGACGCGATCCTCGAGTTCCAGAAGCAGAAGATCGAGCGCGCCCAGGCCAAGGCCTCGGGCCTCGGCAGCCTCTAGCGCGCCTGGCCTCGCCCCTCGCCCCACGACGAATGCGGTAGCATTCCCGTCCCACAGGAGCGAGCCATGAAGCTGGAAGACGCCGCGCGCCACCCCCACCTCTACCCCGAGCGGCACCTGAACGTGTTCGTGCCCTTCGAGAGCCACGACCTCGACCACAACGTGACCCGCGCGTTGATCTCGACCCTGCGCTGGGCGCGCCCCGAGCTGACCCAGGGCTTCCTGACCGAGGTGGTCGGCCTCGAGGGCCAGACCGCCGAGGACTACTGCTTCGACCTCGGCGCCTGCGACTACGAGGACTTCGACCCCGCCGACTGCTCGCGCCGCGTGGTGCTCGGGATCTCCGGCGCCGGGCGCCTGGCCCCGCACCTGCCGTCCTTGGACGACGTGAACCAGGACGTGATCCAGGCCGTGCTCGCCCAGCCCCTGGACCTCCCGACCAAGCTCGGCGAGATCCGCCGGCTCCTGGCCCAGCCCGAGCTCGACTACGACGAGCTCGCGACCCTGGCCCACACCCTGGACGAGCTCGCCGAGGGCTCGCTGCCCGACGGCTGGATCTTCTCGCCCGAGGCGTCGACCTGCGTGCTGATCGAGGCCAAGCTCCTGACCTACCTCGACGGCTACCAGCTCGACCGCTACGCCGAGGTCTACTACGGCGCCCGCGAGACCCCGGTGTTCACCACCTGGGACCAGGTCGCGAGCTTCTTCGCCCGCTGGCGCGAGGACCCGGACCCCCAGACCGCGTTCCTCTCGGAGCAGCTCTGCGACTACCTCGACCTCCTGGGGCTCAGCCGCTTCGCCGGCTTCAAGCCCTACGACTTCGACCCCGACGCCTCCCAGGAGGCGCGGATCAAGTTCCTGCGCTTCGCCGAGGCGCTGCACACCGCCGCCCGCGACGCGGGGCTGCCCCTGGCCGAGCTGGGCGCGAGCCCGATCGGCGCGCGCTTCGGCTTCGCCGACGCCGGGGTCCCGGGCGAGGTCGCGATCGACCTGCTCGCGACCGGCGTGCGGATCGAGCTGCGGGTCGGCGACGCGCAGCAGGGTCGCTTCCCGGGCCGCGAGGGCGTGACCGAGGTCCTGCGCCTCGCCGACGAGACCGAGGGCGCGCTGCTCGAGGCCGCGCCCCCGGGGCTCAGCGTGCGGGTCGAGCGCCTGCGCAGCGAGACCCCCGACGGCCCGGCGGTCGTCGACCGCGAGACCTTCCACGACGCCCTGACCCCCGAGAGCCTGACCTTCGCCCTCGAGGAGCTGCGCCTGCAGCACCCAGCGGACGCCCGGGACGTGTCCGGGGGCTACCGCGGCGGCGCGCTCTCGGTGGGCCTGGTGATCCCCCGCCGCGACGCGGTCGGCGACGGCAGCGGCGAGGCGATCCTCAAGCGCGCCCACGAGGCCGTGGCCAGCGTCGCCGCGGTGGCCCGCGCCCTGACCGAGGCCGCGACCGTCGGCTGACGGAGGGTAGGATCGACGCAGGAGGCGACGTGGGTCGACCCACCGGCAGGCTGGCACCGCTCAAGGACCTCAAGCGCGGCTCGCAGATCGTGCGCGTGCTGGCCAAGCACGGCTTCGGCGTGCTCCTGGGGAGCAAGGTCCTGGAGGAGGCCGAGGTCGGCGACGACGCGCCGACCCCCGAGGCCGCCGATCGCCCCGCCGCGCAGCGCCTGCGCGCCGCCCTCGAGGAGCTGGGCCCGACCTTCGTCAAGCTCGGGCAGATCCTCTCGACCCGCGCGGACATCGTCCCCGACGACATGGCCGCCGCGCTGCGCGTGCTCCAGGACCACGCCCCGCCGGTGCCCTACCAGGACGTCGAGGCGGTGGTCCTCGAGGAGCTCGGCTCGCCGATCGAGGCGCTGTTCGAGAGCTTCGAGGCCGAGCCCCTGGCCACGGCGAGCATCGCCCAGGTGCACCGCGCGACGCTGCGCGACGCGCGCGGCGAGCTGCAGGAGGTCGTGGTCAAGGTCCAGCGCCCCAAGATCCTGGAGACCATGCAGGCGGACATGAGCCTCCTGTATTGGCTCGCCCGGGCCCTCGAGGAGACGATCGAGGAGGTCGCCGCCTACAGCCCGACCGCGATCGTGGAGTCCTTCGAGAAGGCGATCGGGGAGGAGCTCGACTTCGTCCACGAGCGCAAGAACCTGGAGCGGGCGGCGGAGCTCCTGGCCCCGGTCAAGCACCGGGTGGTCGTGCCCACGGTCTACGGCGACTACTGCGCCAGCCGGGTGCTGACCATGGAGCGCCTGGACGGGGTCAAGATCACCGACGTCGGCGAGGACGTCGATCGCAAGCAGCTCCTCGAGCACCTGGTCGAGGCCAGCTACCACCAAATCTTCGAGGTCGGCTTCTTCCACGGCGACCCGCACCCGGGCAATGTGTTCGTGCTCCCCGACGGGCGGCTGGGGCTGCTCGACTTCGGCCTGTGGGGGACCCTCGACTCCGACCAGCAAGACCAGCTCGCCCAGTGGATGCTCGCGATCGCGCTCAAGAGCCCGAGCATGCTCGCGCGGCTCACGCTCAAGGTCGGCCAGCCCCCCGACGGCTTCGACCGCCTGGCCTACGAGCGCGACATTCGCGTGCTCATGGACCGCTACGTCGGGCTGAACCTCAAGGACCTGTCCTCGGCCTCGATCCTCAGCGACTCGGTGGACGTGATCCGCCGGCACCGGATCCGGATCCCCCCCACCTTCGCGATCCTCAGCCGGGCCACGGTGACCCTCGAGGGGATCATTCGCGAGCTCTACCCCGACTTCGACTTCCAGGAGACGATCTACCCCTACGCCCAGCGGCTCATGCTCCGCCGCTTCGACGTCGAGCGCGCCGGGCCCGAGACCCTGGCCCTGCTCGTGGGGCTCCAGGAGTTCGTGAACGAGGTCCCGGGGCAGCTGAACCAGCTCCTGCTCGACCTCTCGAGCGGGCGGTTCCAGGTCGGGCTGCGCGGCGAGGCCGTGGACGAGCTGGCCACCGTTGGCCGCGTGCACAGCGTGCGCCTGGTGCTGGCCATGCTCGCCGCGGGGTTCATCGTCGCCGCCGGGCTGACGCTGGCGCCCTACCAGCTCTGGATCGTGCCGACCCTCGCGCTCCTCGGCCTGGCCGGCGTCCTGTTCGCCCTGACCCTGACCTTCGTGTTCCCCCACGGCTGGCAGCGGATCCGCCTGGGCAAGTACCTGTTCTGGAGGCGCTGACAGGCTCGCGGCCGGCGCGGGTCATGCACGCGGCCCCTTGGTCCAACCGTCAGGACGCCGCGCTTTGAACGCGGAGGTCGGGGTGCAACTCCCCGGGGGGCAATCGGCTCGCGGGGCTGAACGGGCTGCGCCTCAGTCCTGGAGGAAGGGCCGGACCTCGGTCCCCGAGAGGTGCGCCTCGCCGGTGGCGCGGTCGAGCCACAGCGGCGTGCGCGCCAGGGGCGGGGCGCCTTCGTCGGCCTTGGCGTAGACCTCGAGCACCGCGCGGTAGAGCGGGACCTCGACCACGAGGATCTGCAGCGGGAGCACCTCGGCCCGCACGTGGGTCGCGCGCTGCAGCTCCTGCAGGCGCACCTCGCGCTCGTCCTCGAGCTCCTCGATCCGGATCAGGGCCAGGTCGCGGTTGCGCCGCGAGCGCTCGTACTCCGCGATCTGCCCCGCGTAGTAGGCGTGCAGGCGGCCGACGTCCTTGACCATGCCCTCCCGCACCGCCTCGCCCTGTTCGGCGCCCACGACCTCGGCCCGGGCGCTGACGGCGCGGTCGGCCACCGCCAGGGCCTCGCCCATGACCGCCTCGGGGGCGCGCTTGCGCGCCTTGGCCGGCCAGTCGGCGAAGTCCCGGGGGAGCGCCTCCAGGCGCTCGGCGCGGATCGCGATCCGCGGGCGGACCTGGACCTTGAACGTCTCCAGGTGATCGGTGCGCTCCTTGGCGTGGTAGCGCACGACGTAGGACACGTAGACGTCGTAGCCCGGCTCCTGCGCGCGCTCGGCGAAGGCCAGGCTGTAGCCCTTGCGCGGCTTGACCCCCACGGCCTTGAGGCTCAGGCGCTCCTTGCCCGGGCGCTCGACGTAGACGTAGCCCGAGCGCTCGGCGAGGAAGCGGTCCAGCGCGCGCAGCACGTGGCCGCCCGCGGCCACGAGCTGGGTCCCGACCTCGAGCTGGTCGGTCGAGAACACGAAGCGCGGGGTGGCCCCGAGCGCCTGGTGCAGCGCCGCCGCGGGCCCCTCGGCGGGGATCGTGGCCGCGAGCACGGGGCCCTCGTCCTGGACCTCGGCGCCGAAGCGCTCGAGCACGTCGCGCAGGAAGTCCCTCACGTCTTCTCCACTCCGCTGGGCGCCAGGCGGTCGAGCAGGCGCTCGGACTGCTTGATCTCGTCGTAGGCCGCGCGCGCGCGCTCGAGCTCTTCGCCGAAGCGGTCCAGCGCCTCGTCCATGCGCCCGTCGGAGACGCCCTTGAGCCAGGCCTCGCGCAGCAGATCCTCGAAGCTGCGCTCCGAGTGCAAGGCGCCCAGGATCAGGTCCACCTCGCCCAGGACCGCGGTGAACAGGCGCAGCTTGTGGGTCAGGAGCTCGAGCACCCGCGCCTCGATCGTGCCCTTCACCGCGAGGTTGAACACGGTCACGGTCTGGGTCTGGCCCAGGCGGTGCACGCGGCCGATCCGCTGCTCGACGATCATGGGGTTCCAGGGCAGGTCGAAGTTCAGGACCTGGGAGCAGAACTGAATGTTCAGGCCCTCGGCGCCGGCGCGGGACGCCACGAGCACCCGGGCCTCGTCCTTGAAGCGCTGGAGCGCTTTGGACTTCTCCTGGCCGCTGAGCTGGCCGTGGTAGGGCACCGCCGAGATCCCCTGGGCCTTCAGCCGCGCCACGAGCTCGCGGATCGTGGCCAGGAACTCGCAGAACACGACCAGCTTGCCCGGGCTCTGCTCGAGGATCTCCTCGACCGCCTCGGCCTTGCGCCAGCGCTCGAGGCCCTGGGCGCGGGTCGCCATGTGGCCCATGCGCTCGCCCAGGTCGAGGGGCAAGAGGTCGCTGCCCGAGAGCCGGGCCAGGGACTGCGCCACCGCGTGGGGGCTCGAGCACAGCGCGCGCTGGAGGTTGATCAGGGCCAGGACGGTGGCGAAGCGCTGGCCGCGCTCGCCCTCCCCGGCGCGCTCGCGGACCTCGCCGGTCACGAACTCGGTCAGGTCGTCGTAGAACGCCTGCTCCCCCGGGCTGAGCTGCACGTGGCAGATCGCCGCGCGCCGGGGCGGGAGCTTGACCGAGACCTCGCCGCGGCGGTTGCGGATCATGACCTCGCCCAGCAGCCCGCGCAGGTGGTGCAGGTTCCGCGGCTGGCGCGGGTCCTTCTCGTCCACGTACTGCCGGTTGAAGGCGCGGGTCGAGCCCAGGAGCCCGGGCTTGAGGATGTCCAACAGGTTCTTGAGCTCGAGCAGCTTGTTGTGGAACGGCGTGGCCGAGAGCAGGAGCGCGTACTTCTTGCGCACCCGGGCCACCGCGCGGTACTGCTGCGTCCCGCGGTTCTTGAGGTGGTGGGCCTCGTCGCAGATCAGGAGGTCGACCTCGCGCTCGCGCAACAGCGGACCCACGCCCTTCTTGCCGCGGATCGTGGCGTAGCTCACGAGCACCAGCGGCGGGTCGTCCTCGAGGTCCGAGGGGACCTTCACCACCCGGAAGCGCAGGAGGAACTTGTCGCGCATTTCCCCCTTCCACTGGGCGAGGAGCGAGGCGGGCACGACCACGAGCACGCGCTGGGCCAGCCCGCGCAGGAGCAGCTCCTTGGCCACGAGCCCGGCCTCGATCGTCTTGCCCAGGCCGGTCTCGTCGGCGAGCAGCGCCGCGGCGCCCATGTCGCGCAGGGCCTTGCGCGCCACCGCGCTCTGGTGCGCGTAGCGGTGGAAGCTCTCCAGGTTGACCTCGCCCAGGGCCAGGAGCTCGTCGAAGCCGGGGATCAGCCCCAGCTCCGCGGAGCGGTGGCGCAAGAGCCAGTCCTGGGGCTCGGCGTTCTTGCCGGTCTGCTCGAGCAGGGTCGCGGCGCCGGTGAGCTCGACGGTCACCCCGTCCGCCGGCGGGGGCCCGAACACGGCGTCGACCTCGAGGGCCGCCGACTCGCGGGGGAAGGGGGTCCCGCAGCGGAAGCACTCGGCCTCGGCCACCGAGTCCAGCCAGCCGCAGGTCGCGCAGCGCTGGGCCTCCTGGGCCTCGGCCCCCTGGACCTCGGGGGCGGGCTGGCCGACGGGGCCGCTCGCCTCCTCGACCTGCAGCCACTCGAAGCGCGCCGCGGCGGCGGGGAGCGAGCTCTCCCGCGGCGGCTCGGGGGGCGGCTCGGCGCCCTGCATGGGCCGGCTCACATGGCCTCCCCTTCTACGCTGCTCGCGCGCCGGGCGCGGCTCGCGGCCCAGCTCCGCAGGTGTCGCACGCTCTCGGCCATGGTGGTGCTCAGGGGCACGGTCTGGCCGACCGCGCGCAGGAGGTCCGGGGTCTCGAGCTCGCGCCGCTCGTGGAAGGCCTCGTAGAGCCCGGCGAGCACGACCTCCTCCAGCTCCGCGCCGCTGAAGCCCAGGGCCGCGGCGGCCACCGCCCCCAGGTCGAAGCGCTCGGGCTCGCGCCCGCGCTTGCGCAGGTGGATCGCGAGGATCTCCTCGCGCTCGGAGCGGGCGGGCAGGTCGACGTAGAAGATCTCGTCGAAGCGCCCCTTGCGCACGAGCTCCGGGGGCAGCCGGGAGATGTCGTTGGCGGTGGCGACCACGTAGACGCCCTGCTCGGTGCGCTCCTGGAGCCAGGTCGTGATCGTGGAGATCACGCGCGCGGTGGTCCCGGCGTCGGAGACCGAGGAGCTCGCGGCGCCCGAGAGCGACTTCTCCAGCTCGTCGATCCAGAGCACGCAGGGCGCGATCGACTCGGCCAGGGCCAGGGCGTTGCGCACGTTCTCCTCCGAGCGGCCCACGATCCCGGCGAACACGCGGCCCACGTCGAAGCGCAGGAGCGGGAGCCGGTAGAAGCGGGCCACGGCCTTGGCCGAGAGGCTCTTGCCGCAGCCCTGGACCCCGATCAGGCACAGCCCGCGGGGGGCCGGGAGCCCGAAGCGCCGGGCCTCCTCGCTGAAGGCGTCCCTGCGCCCGGTGAGGAACGCCTTGAGCAGGTCCAGCCCGCCGACCTGCTCGAAGCCCTCCTCCCAGCGCACGCACTCGAGCGCGGTGGACTTGCGCACGATCTGCTCCTTCTCGCGCAGCACGAGGGGCAGCGCGCCGGGGCCGATCGTCCCGTCCTGGACCATGGCCAGGGCCAGGGTCTGCTCGAGCTCCATGAGGGTCATGCCCTGGGCCGAGCGCACGAGCTCTTCGCGCTCTTCGACGCTGAGCCGGACCTTGCCCGGGGCCTTGCGCCGGATCTGGTCGAGGTGCGCGTCGAGCTCGGCGCGGCCGGGGAACATGACGTCGATCACCCGCACCTGCTTCTCGAGCTCGACCGGGAGCACGAGCCGGGGGGCCACGATCACCACGGTCTTGTTGCTCGTGACCAGGGCCTGGGCCAGGTCGCGCAGCTGGCGGCGGAGCAGGGGCTGCTCGAGGTGCGCGTGGAAGTCGAGGAGCAGGTAGATCCCCGGGGCCTCGTCGCGCCCGATCCGGGTCAGGACCGCCGCGGGTTCGCGGGCGCGCTTGTCCGGGGCCTCGTCGGGGAGCGCCACGTTGCGCAGGCCCTCGGTGATCCGCCACACGTAGCAGCGCTGGCGCAGCTCGATCGCGACCTGCTCCACCGCGCGCACCACGCGCTCCTCCTCCCAGCTCAGGAGGTAGAGCAGGGGCACGCGGGCCCGGGCGTAGGCCATGACGTCCTGGGCGTAGCCGGGGAGGTCGCTCACGGGAGGGTCTCCGAGATCCGCTTGACCCAGCTCTCGTAGGCGCCGGTCTTCTTGGGGGTGGTGTGCAGCGTGTAGCCCTGGGCGAAGTCGAGGGCCGACTGGGTCGCCTCGAGCTTGACCCGGCGCTGGATCACGAAGCGCTGCTCGACCTCGTAGTGCCCGCCCTTGAGCCGCAGGTAGTCCTCGCCGACCCGGGTCGCGCGCAGCCGCGCGCCGGTGGCGAGCACCTTGCGCACCGCAGCCGGGATCCTGAGCAGCTTGGCCAGCTCGCGGGTGTAGACCGGCTCGGGGCCGGTGAGGCGCACGGTGGTCCCGGTCTCGAGGTCGCGCAGCTCGAGCTGCGCGTGGCGGTCGAGCTCGGGGACCTTCTTCTTCTTCACGAACCCGTGCTCGTCGGTGAGCGCTGTGCCCAGGGTCTTCACGTGCTCCGGGGCGAGCTCCGCCGAGAGCGACCAGCCGAGCACGCGCACGTCCACGGGCTCGAAGGTCGCGGCCATGCGCTCCGGGTCCCGCGCCGGCGAGACCGGGCACAGGCGGTTCTTGTGGCCGCGGCTCAAGAACTCGGCGATCGCGGGCTGGTCGAAGGCCAGGCGGCCCTGCTCGTCCACGTGGGCGAAGGTGTAGAGGTGGCGCTGGGTGTCGGACTGCGCGTCCCAGCGGGTGGGGGCCAGGAGGATCCGGGCGCCCTCGCAGCCCACCGACGGCGTCTTCTCGTCGACCCCGCGGTCGGGGCGCTCCTTGGCCAGGAACCCCGCGCACCAGAGGATGTCGTGCACGAGCTTGACCGGGACCTCTTCCCCGCAGAGGTAGCAGGTGAGCTGCTCCTGCCAGGGGCTGAGCACCGTGAGCAGCTCCCAGGCCTGGGCGACCTGGTCCTCGCGGAACAGGTTGCGGTAGAGGATCGAGCCCTCGGGGTCGAGCAGCTCCTGGAAGCGGCCGAGCCCGCGCAGCTTGGGCAGGCGCTTGAGGAAGCGGTCCTTGGCCAGGACGCCGTATTCCGCGGCGAGGTACCAGCCGCGGTCGGCCCAACGGGACGAGGCGGGGGGGCTGGATTCGGGGGCGGAGGCGGTCACGGCGGCACCTGGGGTGAAACGCCCCAGTTTACCGCAGGCGGATCTCGTACCGAACCCAGAGGGTTCACGCCCGCAGGCTCGTGTTCCCGCTGGCCGGGGGTAGGATTCCGCGGTGAGCGCCGAGTCGATCCAGCCCGCAGACGAGCCCGCCCTGCCTCCTGAGGCGGCGCAGCCGGTCCCCGAGGCCGCGCCCCCCGAGGCGACCCCCTCGACCAAGCTCCGGCTCTCGCTCAAGAAGCGCGCGTTCTCGAGCGGGCTGATCACGATCGTGGGCTTCGGCGGCGAGCAGGTGCTGCGCTTCGGCGCGAACCTGATCCTGACCCGGCTGCTCGTGCCCGAGGCCTTCGGGCTGATGATGATCGTGAACACGGTCATGGTCGCGCTGATCCTGTTCAGCGACCTCGGGATCCGGCCCGCGATCATTCAGAACGAGCGCGACGACCCGGGCTTCCTGAACACGGCCTGGACCATGCAGGTCGGGCGCGGGGTGGTGCTGTGGGTCGTGGCCTGCGCGGCCGCCTACCCCCTGGCCTGGTTCTACGCGGAGCCCATGCTGACCTACCTGCTCCCGGTGACCGGGCTGGTGGCGATCGCCGACGGGTTCTCCTCCACCCGCCTGCACACCCTCAACCGCAACCTGCTCCTGGGGCGGCTCGTGGCGCTCAAGGTGGGGACCTACCTCGTGTCCGCGGCCTGCATGATCGGCTACGCCCTGGTCTACCCCACGGTGTGGTCGCTGGTGATCGGGAGCGTGGTCGGGCGCGCGCTGAGCGCGCTGTTGAGCCATATCGTGATCCCCGGGATCAAGAACCGCCTGCACTGGGAGTGGGTCGCCGCCCGCGCGCTGTTCAACTTCGGGCGCTGGATCTTCTTCAGCACGATCTGCACGTTCATAGCCTCCCACAGCTCGCGGCTGATCATGGGCAAGGTGCTCTCCGACGACGAGCGCGGCGTGTTCTCGATCGCGTTCTTCCTGGCCTTCGCGGGGAGCGACGCGGTGGGGCAGCTGGGCATGCGGGTGTTGTTCCCGCTCTACGCCCGGCTCAAGGAGCAAGACGCCGCGACCCTGCAGGCCAAGGTGTTCCAGGTGCGGACCAAGCTGCTCGCGGTGGCCCTGCCCCCGGTGTGCATGGTCGCGGCCTGGGGGCCGGACCTCCTGCGCTTCTTCTACGACCAGCGCTACGCCGAGGGCGAGTGGATGATCCGGATCCTGGCGCCGGGCGCCCTGGTCGAGGTCGTGCTCGCGACCTCGATCCCGGTCATGCTCGCCACCGGCGACAGCCTGCGGCACATGCTGAGCATGCTCGCGCGCTCGATCTGTCTGATCGTGGGCATGATCGTGCTCGGGCACTACCACGGCCCGCCGGGGCTCCTGACCGCGCTGATCTTCGCGCCCTTGTTCGCCTACCCGGTGCTGGCCTACGGCGTCGACCGGCACGGGGTGTGGCAGCCCAAGCTCGACCTGCTGGCGTTCTCGTGCGCCGTGGGCCTGACCTACGGGCTCTACCTGATCCCGGTGGGGGGGCCGCTCATGGACCTCCGCGAGGCGGTCGTGCCCGCGATCAAGTCGGCCCTCGGTCGCTGAGGGCGAGGGGACAGCGCTGTCCCACGTGCGCGCCCGCGGTGACGCAAGGTCTCCTTTAAGGCATGGCTTGAGCCTCGGCCTCATACTTGCGCCAACGCTGGTCCGCGCCGTGGGCCCAGCTAGGGTGAGCGCAACGAAGGCCACATGATCCAAGACGCAGCGTCGACTCCTGCTCCCCCCGGCAAGCTGGTGGTGGTGCTCCTGAACTACTGCCTGGGGCCCATGACGATCGGCTGCCTCGAGACCCTCGAGCCCGAGGTCGCGCGGATTCCGGGCGCGCGGGTGATCGTCGCCGACAACGCCAGCCCCGATCACTCGCTGCGCGAGATCGAGGCCGCGATCCGCGCGCGCGGCTGGGGTGACTGGGTCGAGACCCTGCCCCTGCCCGAGAACGGCGGGTTCGCCTACGGCAACAACCGCGCGATCGAGCGCGCCCTGGCCGACCCCGAGGTCGACCTGATCTACTGCCTGAACCCCGACACCCGGGTGCACCCGGGCGGGATCCAGCGCCCCTGCGCCTACCTCCGCGCGCACCCCCAGGTCGGGATCGCGGGCGCGCGGGTGACCTGGCCCGACGGGCAGCTCAACAGCGGCCCCCACGCGATCCCCTCGCCCCTGGGCGAGCTCGCGCGGGCCTCGCGGATCGGGCGCCTGCGGGTGCGCTACGCCCGCACCAGCGACCACGCCCAGGACCGCCCGGCGATCTCCTGCGACTGGGTCAGCGGCGCCGCGTTCTGCGTGCGGCGCGAGGTGTTCGAGACCGTGGGCTTCATGGACGAGGGCTACTTCCTCTACTTCGAGGAGGTCGACTTCTGCGTGCGCGCCCGGGCCGCGGGCTGGGAGATCCACTACCTGCGAGACGCCCAGATCACCCACTTCGAGGGCCAGGCCACCGGGCTCCAGGACGCCGCGCGCCGCCCGCCCTATTGGTTCGCCTCCCGGCGCCGGTTCTTCTCCAAGGTCTACGGACGCCACGGGCTGGTGGCGGCGGACGCCTGCTGGCTCGCGGGGCGCGCCCTGTGCGGCGTCACGCGCTTCCTGCGCGGGGTCACCGGCGACCCCGTGGAGCAGCGCCTGACCCTGGACCTCGTGCTCGGCGACGCCTGGGCCTTCGCCCGCGGGCGGGTCGGCGGCGTGCCGCGGATCCGGGTCGCGCAGCTGTAGCGCGTCACACCGCTGGATGGTTCTGACTCAGCGCCGGGCCGCGCGCGGGCGCAAGGTCCCTGGCCACGGGTTGGCCCTGGGCTTGCTCCGCGCCCGCGCGTGCGAGGGCTCGCAGAGGCGACGCGGATTCGGCGGACGGTTCACTCCCCTGGCCTCGAGGGGCTGGGCGCTGTGGGGTCGCGGTGGTGGACGGCGTGCTCCTCGCGTGCGGCAGCCTGGCGCTGCTCGCCGCGCTCTCGGCCCCGGACGACGGGCTCGAGTCCTTGAGCGGCCCCGAGGTGCGCGTGCAGGTCGCGCTCCCCGACCCCGGGTCGGCGCAGTGAGCGCGCGCGGGCTGCTGCTGTGCGCGCTCGCGGCGGGCGCCCTCGCCGCCCAGGACGCGCCGCCGGTGGTGCTCGAGGACTGCGCCCTCGCGCGCATGCGGGTCGAGCACGCGAGCCGGGCCGAGGCCGTGTTCCACAACCGCACCTCGGCGCCCCGCGCGCTGCGCGCGCGCTTCGTGGCCACGACCGACGGCGGGGAGGAGCGGGCGAGCCCCTGGGAGGAGCGCGCGCTCCCGCCCGGGCGCTGGCTCTCGGCCAAGCTCTTGGCCACGGAGTGCCCCACGTTCCAGGCCTGGCGCGTCGAGCTCGAGGTCGACGGCCAGGCGTATCGCTACACCGGTGACTCCCCCGAGGCGGCGCCGGCGCTCCAGCTCCCGGACGGGTTCAGCGCCCCCGAGGAGCCCGGCTCCCCCGACGGTGTGCGGGTCGGCGTGCGCTGCGGCTGGAGCGAGACCTCGGCGCCGGGCCCCAACGGCGAGGACCAGTGGATGTTCCTGGTGCGGCTCGAGCTCGCGGGGGTCGAGGACCTCGAGGGGCTCAAGGGGCAGGTCGAGGTCCTGGCGCGCAATGCGGGCAAGAAGATCGGGCGCGGCAAGGGGCGGATCGAGCGCAAGATCCTGCGCCGCGACGCGCGGACGATCGACTGGGCCCGGGTCAAGCCGGGGGACCTGGCCTACGACCCCGACGCGCGCTGTCTGGTCCTGGCGCTGGTGCGCGCCGAGTTCCCGGAGGAGCTCGACATGCGCCTCGACGTCGAGCTCGAGCTGCGCAAGGGCGCCGAGGGGACCTGGAGCTTCGAGGGCCTCGGGCCGCCCTACCGCAACGACCTGGCCCCGCCGACGGGCGACTGAGCGACTACGGCGTCGCGCCCTCACCGGCGACCGCGCGCTGGTAGGCCACCGACAGCGCCTCGGCGCTCTCCTCGCGCAGCTCCGCCAGGTTCCGCCCGTCCTTGAACACGACCACGCGGTCGGCCCACTGGGCGACGGCGGCCTCGTGGGTCACGACGAGCACGGTCTTCTGCTGCTCACGGCAGAGCTCACTCAAGAGCTTCATGATCGAGGCCCCGGTGACCGAGTCCAGGCTGCCGGTGGGCTCGTCGGCCAGGATCAGCGCGGGCTCGGTGATCAGCGCGCGCCCGATCGCCACGCGCTGCTGTTCGCCGCCGCTGAGCGCGTCGGGGCGGTGCCCGCGGCGCTCGCCGAGGCCCAGGCGTTGGAGCAGCGCGTCGACCTGCCCCGCGGCGGGGGCGCGCCCGGCGGCGAGCAGCGGGAGCTGCACGTTCTCGTCGACGGTCAGGGTCGGGAGCAGGTTGAAGGCCTGGAACACGAGCCCGATCTCGTCGCGGCGGAAGCGGGTCGCCTCGGCGTCCGTGAGGCTGGCCACGTCCTTGCCGCCCTGGAAGCGGATCTGCCCCGCGGTGGGCTGCGTGAGCGCGGCCACGCAGTGGAGCAGCGTGCTCTTGCCCGAGCCGCTGGCTCCCATGACCGCGACCAGCTCGCCCGGGGCGAGGGTCAGGTCCACGCCCTGGAGCGCGGCGATCGTGCGCTCCCCTTGCTTGAACTGCTTGTGCAGGCCCTGGACCTCGAGCACCGCGTTCACCGGCGCGCCTCCCTTCGTCTCGCTCACCGCGACCCCCGCCCCGCCTGCAGCAGCTCGAGGGTGTCGCTGCGTCCGATCTGGATCGCGGGCCACACTCCGGCGACCAGGCACAGGAGCAGCGTCCCGCCGGTGCAGGCCAGGATCTTGGCCCAGGGGATCACGATCGGCGGGGCGAGGCCGCCGAAGAAGCTAATGAACTGCGCCAGGCTGACCCCGGCCCAGCTCGCGCTCAGCCCCAGGCTCAGGCTCAGGGCGCAGGCCACGGCGCCCACGAGCAGGGCCTCGGCCAGGACCAGGCGCACGAGCCCGCCGCGGGTCACGCCGATCGCGCGCAGCACACCGAGCTCCCAGCGCCGGGCGCGGATCGAGGCCACGATCGCGTTGATCACGCCCAGCGAGGTCACGAGCAGGGTGATCAGCGGGAGCTGGCTCACCCCCCACAGGATCGCGTCGGTGCGGGTGCGCAGCGAGTCGTCGATCGCGCTGGGGGTCATGATCGAGAGGTTGCCGTTGGCGCGCTCGGCGAGGGGCTCGAGGGTGTCGCGCAGCTCGCGCTCGGTGAACGGGTGGGCGAGCTCGAACCCCAGGAGGTCGATCCGCGTGGGGTCGAGGCCGAAGTCGCGGCGCAGGTCCTCGGCGGAGGTGAAGGTCAGGGCCGCCGCCCGGGGCAGGCGCCGCCTGAGCCCCGCGTTCTTGGTCACGAAGTGCCAGCCGGGGAGCGCGACCACGCCGGCGATCGTGTATTCGACGGTGACCGTAGGGCTCGTGGGGGGGATCAGGCGGAAGGTCTCGCCGATCCCGAGCCCGGTCTCGCGCACGAAGTGGTCGGGCACGATCACGTGCCGGCCCTGGAGCAGCTTCGCCAGCGCCTCCTCGCGGGAGCCCTGCACGAAGTCCAGCGCGAACAGCGGGTGCTCGCCGGCGAGGGCCGGGCCGCTCGGGTCGCAGCCGAGGAGGATCACGTTGTTCTGGCGCACGACCGACTCGCCCTTCTGCTGCATGTCGGTCACGTCGTCGGCCAGGCGCGGCTGCTCGACGAGCAGCGGGACCACGCGCTCGACGCCGGGGAGCGCGGCGTAGTCGGGGAGCTCCTGCACGGCGATACAGGTCGGGATCGAGACCAGCCCGGGCGGGGTCCAGCGCCCGGGGAGGAAGGGGCCGAGCATGGAGTAGCCCCACACCTGGATCGTAATGAACAGCCCCAGGCCCACGGTCAGCGCGGTGCAGGTGCCCACGGTGCGGGCCAGGTTGGCGCTGAGCTGCGCGCGCAGGAGCGGGGCGGGGAGCCCCAGGAGCGCCGCCAGGGCCGGGCCGCACACCCGCTCCACGAGCCAGATCAGCCCGGGGCAGAGGCAGAGGAAGCCCAGGCAGAGCGTGATCAGGCTCGCCCCCGCCAGCGCCGCGCGCAGCCCGTCCTCGAGGGGCAGGACCCGCAGGATCAGGGGCGTGAGCGACACGAGGGCGAGGCCGAGCACGACCGAGTGCGGCAGCCAGCGCCAGGCGGAGACCGCGCGGCGTCCGGCGAGGGTCTGGACCACGTCGACCTGCGAGGCGTGCCAGGCGGGGAGCACCGCCGCGGCCAGGGAGCCCACGAAGGCGCACACCCCGGAGAGCGCCACCGCGGCGGGGCCGAGGCTGGCGTGGTGGGCGACGGCGGCGTCGCTCGCGGCGACCAGCAGCAGCAGCCAGCCCGCGGCGAGGCCGCCGAGCCAGCCCACGCCGGCCAGGCCCAGCGCCTCGGCCAGGATCAGCCCCGCGGTCTGGCGGCGCGAGATCCCGACCGCGCGCAGCACGGCGAGCTCGCGGGCGCGCTCGGTCACGCCCATGCTCAGCGCGGCGAAGATGATGAACAGCGCGGCGAGCAGGGAGACCGCGGTCGCGGCGTAGGCCTGGTTGCGGGTGGCCTTGGTGCTCGCGCTCTCGGAGAGCGCCGTCTTGAGGTCGGCCAGGCTCAGGAGGCTCGCCGCCGGCTTCAGCCGCTCACTCCAGCGCGCGTGGAGCCCGGCCAGGTCGGCGCCGTGGCGCAGCTCGAGGCAGAGCAGGTTCGTGTGCAGCGCGTGCCCGACCAGGCGCTCGAGCTCGGCGGGGCGCACGTAGACCGCGCCCGCCGCGGGGCCGTCGCCGCGCCTGGGGTCGCGGGCGCCGGTGAGGTCGCTCACGGTCTCGCCGATCACGGTCGAGGCGATCACCTCCTTGACCACGCCCACGACCTCGACCGGGAGCTCGTCCTGGTCGACCTTGACCTGGAGCGTGGTGCCCACGTCGGCGCCGAGGCGCTCGGCGAGGTGGTCGCTGATCACCGCGCCCGGGGCGTCGCCGAGCCAGCGCCCGGCGACCAGCGCGCGCGGGGGCTCGGGGGCGTCGGTGCCCACGAGGACCGGCGGCCGCTCGTGGTCGTGGCGATCAGCGGAGCCGTCGCCGTCCATGTAGGCGCCCTCGCCGCCGTAGGCGTCGCCCACGGTCGGGGTCCAGGGCCCGGCGGGCTCGGTCCCCGCTGGGCCGGAGACCACGACCTGGAGCTGCTGCACGGCGTCGACGCGCGTGATCGCCGGGTCCGCGCGCAGGAGCTCGAGCAGCTTGGGCGCCGGCGCGCCGCCTTCCTCCACCGAGATCCAGGCGCCGTAGCGCCCGTGGTAGGCCTCGCCGACCTCGTCCATGCTCTCGCTGAGCGCGTCGTAGCCGGAGACGACCCACACCACCGCCGCGGCGGAGGCGACCACCGCGAGCGCGGTGACCACGAGCCGCCCGGGGCGTTGGCGGACTTCGGCCAGGGAGAGGCGGGCAACGACGCCCATGAGGCTCCTCGATTGGGGGGAATCGCGAGTCTAGCGCAACTTCCGCGCCCGTCGTCCGCCGCGTCCCGGGAGGGGGTTAGCGCGCCGCGCTGGGCGCGGACGATCACCGCTGGCGCAATTTGCTGCGGCAGCTTCCGCTGCCGCGCCGCCTTCGGCGGCTCAAGAATTCGCCCGGACGGGAGTTCGTGCGAAGCGCGAGCCTTCCCAAGGCTCACCCGTCCGGGCGAATTCGCCCACCGCCTGGGTCGCCTCCAGCGGGTCGGCGCGTGCGTAACCCGTTGCAAACTGGGGGTGCGTGCGGGTCGACCCGCGTGTCAGCCGGAGGGGGTCTGGGTTACACGGAGGTCGACCCGCGTGTCAGCCGGAGGGGGCTCTGCCGATTCGAGCCTCGGTGGCGAAGCTGCCGAACACCTGCGGGGCAAGCGCCGGCGAGCCCTGCCCCTACCCGGTGTTCGTCAGCCTGCAGCAGGGAACCACACCGTTCGCGGCGGGGTAGGGACCCCATGCCACGCACTCGCACCCTGACGGCCGCGGTCGTCCTCCTGGCGGTGGGTTGCCGCGCCCCGGCGCCGACGTCGCCGCTGCCCGTCGCCCCGGCCCCCGTCGCCGAGCCGAGTCCCGCGGCGCAGACGGCCTTCGAGCGCGCGCTCCAGGAGCGTTACCGCCCTGCGGGCGCGAGCCGCCTCGAGGTCTCCTTCGCGGGGGCGCCGCTCGTGTTGCCGGCGGGGTGGGCGCTCGAGGTGCAGCGGTCGAGCGGTCACGGCGGCGGGGTGACCTTCCAGCGCTGGGAGGCGCGCGGAGACGAGCTGTGGGTCGAGGACGTGGAGTGGGTGGGGCCGGCGCTCCTCGACGACGACCCGCCCGCGCAGATGCGCCGCGCGCGCTTGGGCATGAAGAAGGCCGAGCCCCTCCTCGCCTGCCTGCGTCAGTTGCCGACGGTCGAGCTGCGAGAGACCGGGAGGTTCGTGGCCACGGGTCCCGGCACGGGGAAGGGCAGCGGCTGGCTCTCGAGCGACGACTTCTTCCTCCTGCTGCGGGTGCTCGACTCCGACGGCGCGGTGTTGTTCGAGCGAAGCTTCGCGGGCTACCCCTCGAGCACGAAGCAGCTCGCCTACCTGCCCCAGGTGGTGGCGATCGATGAGGCCCAGCGCGTGCTTGCGGGGCTGGAGGCGTGGTCCGAGGTCCCGCCCCACGCGTTCCGCAGCGGGCACGTGACCGCGTCCTTCGCGCGCAGCCGCAGGGCGTGGCCCTCCGAGCGCTGCACCTGGGTCCTCGACCGGGCGCTGAACGCGCTGGCGAGCTTCGGCCACCCCGGTGTGCTCTCGAGCCTCGAAGCGCTGCGCGCAGAGGTCGCGCTCGCGCCTCGCGCCGCGCGGAAGGTCGACGCGCTCCTCGACGCCCCGGAGCTGTGGCTGACCGGGCTGCCCAAGCACCTCCCCGACGAGTGACAACGCCGCTTGCAGCCTGGTTGGCGCGGGCCGAGCGACGACGCGCGATCCGTCGTAGCGTGGGCGCGCGTCGAGGGGTGGGGCCCCGCTGGGGCGGGCGGCGTCGATTCTGCGTAGGGGCGCAGCTCGCCTGCGCCCATCCCACCCCCGCCGCGGGGTGGCCCGGCGAAGCTCCGCGAGCGCGACTGCGAACCGGGGGAGGCACAGGGCTAGCGCGGGCTGAGCGACGCCTCGAGCGCGATCACGGCGATCAACCCCAGCGTCGCGCTCACCGCGACCGCGCGGCGCTGGGGCCGCGGCTCGGGGCCGAACCCGAAGGCGGGACCCCAGGACAGCCCCAGGCACGCGGCGAGCAGCCAGGCTCCGATCCTGCGGTCGGGTTCGTGGTGTTCGGTGCCGTCCACGCTCGTCGCCCCGTCGCCAGGTGGGAAGGCGTGCCGCAACGCCCTCCCCTCCGAGAGGTGCAGGCCTGACCTACCGGGAGCAGCAAGCTGCTCCCCTACGGACGGGCCGGGAGGGTCCGACCGGCTCGCTCCGCGACGTTCACAGGGTAGCGACACTCCGCCGGGTCGTCCGGCGCGCGCGAACGCGCGTCCTGGACTACGCTCGAGGCATGGACGCTTACGACGAGGACGCGGAGCTGGTGCGCTACGTCATCGACCACTACTACCTGCTCATGACTCCGCTCGAGCGGTTCGGTCAGAAAGCCGCGCTCGTGGAAGAGAAGGCGAGCAGGTCGTCGCCTGGCATGGCCGCGACGCTCAGGCGGCAGTGGGGGGCGCAGAACGACCCTGAGGTCGTCGCCGCGCTGACCCAGGGAATCGACGCGTTTCGGGCGCGGGTGGCGCAGCGGATCCTGAGGGACCACGCCGACGAGGTGTTCCTCAATCGCTGCTCGGCGTGCGGCAGGCTCACCCGGACACCCCTGGCGCAGCAGTGCCTGGGGTGCGGACACGACTGGCACGAGCGGGGACCGGAGGGCGCATGACCGCATACCCCATGGCCGACCTGCGCTTCCTCCGACGGGAGGAGTACGACCGCATGGTCGAGGTGGGGCTGTTCCAGGACGAGAAGCTCGAGCTGCTCCGCGGGCTGCTCGTTCGAATGAGCCCCAGCGGCGCGCCTCACATGGCGGTGATCGAGCGGCTGACCGAGCTCCTGGTCCTCGCGCTCAACCGCAGGGCGTGGGTGCGCGTGCAGGGGGCGTTCGCGGCGTCGGCGGACTCCCAGCCCGAGCCGGACCTGGCGGTGGTGCCTCGGGAGGACAACTCCCAGGCACACCCGTCCGCGGCGCACCTCCTGATCGAGGTCTCGGACTCGTCGTTGCAGATCGACCGGCAGGTCAAAGCCGCGATCTACGCCGCCAACGGCGTGCCCGAGTACTGGATCGTGAACCTCGTCGACGACGTGGTCGAGGTTCGCACCGAGCCGAAGGGCGACGCGTATGCGCGCGTCACCCCCTACCGTCCCGGAGATACGATCCGCCTCATGGCGTTCCCTGACGTGACCGTCGATGTCAGCGCGGTGCTGCCGACCCGGGGCTGAGCAAGCCCCGGCCTACTCGTCCCAGGGGCGCAGCCAGTGGCAGGTGTAGCCGTTGGGGTTCTTCTCCAGGTAGTCCTGGTGGTAGTCCTCGGCGTCGGTCCACTTGCTCACGGGCTCGACGGTCGTGACGATCGGGCCGTCCCACTTGCCCGCGGCGTCGACCTCCTTGATCGCCTCCTCCGCGGTGCGCTTCTGGACGTCGTCGTAGTAGAAGATCGTGCTGCGGTAGCTGGTCCCCAGGTCGTTGCCCTGACGGTTGAGCGTCGTGGGGTCGTGCATGCGGAAGAACCAGTCCACGAGCAGCGTCTTGAAGCTGAGCTTCGTGGGGTCGAAGGTGACCTTGACCGCCTCGGCGTGGCCGGGGTGGTTCCTGTAGGTCGCGCCCTCGTTCTCGCCGCCGCAGTAGCCGACCTCGGTGTCGATCACTCCGTCGATCTCGCGCAGCAGCGCCTCCATGCCCCAGAAGCAGCCGCCGGCGATCACCGCGGTCTCGGTCTTGGTCGGCGCGGGCACGGCGACGCCGGCCTCCTCGAAGCGCTTCAGGTAGGCGCCGTAGCCGCGGGCCTGCAGCTCGGCGAGGGGCACGAACTCGAGGGAGGCGGAGTTAATGCAGTAGCGCAGCCCGCCCTGGTCCGGAGGGCCGTCGGGGAACACGTGGCCCAGGTGGCTGTCGGCGGTCCCGCTGCGGACCTCCGTGCGCAGCATGCCGTGGGAGCTGTCCTGGAGCTCGACGACCTCGTCGGGGTCGATCGGGCGGGTGAACGCGGGCCAGCCGCAGCCGGAGTCGTACTTGTCCAGGCTGCTGAACAAGGGGACCCCGCTCACGACGTCGACGTAGATCCCGGGCTCGTAGTGCTTGTCGTACTTGCCGGTGAACGCGCGCTCGGTGCCGTTTTGCTGGGTCACCTGATACTGGAGCGGCGTCAGCTTCTGGCGCAGCTCGTCGTCCGAAGGCTTCACGAAGTCGTCCTTTGAGCGCGCGGCGGCGCCCTCGTCCAGGGGGGCGGACGCGGTGGGCTCCGCGTCCGGGGTCTCTGCCTGCTGGGTCGTGCAGCCGGCGACCCCCAGGATCGTCGCGAGCGCGCCCAGGAACACCAGCGCCAAGACACGGTAACGCATGCGGACCTCCAGCCGTCTCCCAGGACGTCTGCTTAACAGGGGTTCGCGTCGGATTGTTCCCTGGATTCAGCCGAGTCCAGATTTTCCGCGCTCAGTCCTCGGACCCGCTGCCCAGGCCGTGGTCGGCCATTTTGCGGCGGAAGGTGGCGCGGTTCATGCCCAGGAGCTGGGAGGCGGCGACCTGGTTGCCCTGGGTGACCTCGAGGGCGGTGTGGATCAGGGCGCGCTCGAACTCGGCCTTGAGCGCGGCGTAGAGCTCGCTCGGCGAGGGCTCGGCCGCGGCGGCGGCGCGCACCGCGGCGGCGACGGCGGCGCCGAGCTCGGCGCTCTGGGTGGCGACGCCGCCCGCGCCCGGGGGCAGGTGCTCGGGGCGCAGCTCGGGGCCGGTGCCCAGGGTCACCAGCGCGGCCTCGATCGTGTTGCGGAGCTGGCGCAGGTTGCCCGGCCAGGCGCGGCGCGAGAGCTCGGCGTAGACCGCGGGGGCGATCCGCGGCGGGTCCGCGCGCACGCCGGCGACGAAGTGCTCGACCAGGCGCGGGAGGTCCCCCGCGCGCTCGGCCAGCGGCGGGAGGGTGAGCTCGACCACGTTCAGGCGGTAGTAGAGGTCCTCGCGGAAGGTGCCGGCCTCGACCTTCTCCTCGAGGGGCACGTGGGTCGCCGCGAGCACGCGCACGTCGGCGGAGCGCAGCGCGCCGCGGCCCGCGCCCACGGGCTCGAACTGGCGCTCCTCGAGGAAGCGCAGGAGCTTGCCCTGGGCCAGCGCCGTCAGCTCGCCGACCTCGTCCAGGAACAGCGTGCCGCCCTGGGCGCGCTCGACGCGGCCGGCGCGCGCCTGGTGCGCGCCGGTGAAGGCGCCCTTCTCGTGGCCGAAGAGCTCGGCCTCGATCAGGGAGTCCGGGAGCGCGGCGCAGGAGACCGCGACGAAGGGGCCCTCGCGGCGCTGGGAGCGCCCGTGGATCGCGCGGGCCACCAGCTCCTTGCCGGTGCCGCTCTCGCCGCGGATCAGGACCGTGCACTCGGAGCGGGCCAGGGCCCCGATCCGTCGGCCGAGCTTCGAGCATGGGCTCGCTGGTGCCGACGAGGCTCAGCGAGCGCGGCGGGCGCGCGCTCTGCGCGTCCTTGGGCGCGCCCTCGCGGAACAGCTCGCGCAGCAGCGCCTCGAGGCGCTCGGGCTCCAGCGGCTTCACCAGGTGCGCCGTCGCCCCGCGGGCCATGGCGTCGATCGCGTTCTCCGCCGAGGGGTTCGCGGTGATCACCACCACTCGCGGCGGGGGGCTCAGGGACAGCAGCTTGGGCAGGAGGTCCAGCCCGCCCATGCCCGGGAGGTGCAGGTCGAGGAGCACCACGTCGGGGGTCGCGTCCTGCGCCATGTCCAGGCCGAGCTCGGCGCTGGGGGCGGTCACGATCGGGTGGCCGAGGGCGCGGACCTGCGCGGTGATCGAGGCGCTGACCGCGGCGTCGTCCTCGACGAGCAACACGTGGCCGCTCACGCGTCGGAGGACGTTTCCAGCGGGGCGCGGCCGGCGTCGTCGGGCTGGACCCGAGGCGCGGTGGCGCTGGCGGGCCAGCGGGCGACGAAGCGCGCACCGGCCGTGTAGTGAGGGTCGAGCTCGAGGGTCGCGCCGTTGGCCTCCGCCAGGCGCCGCGAGAGGTAGAGCCCGACGCCGAGGCCCTTCTGCTTGGTGGACTCGAAGGGCGCGAACAGGGTGGCCCGCGCCTCGGGGGCGACCCCCGGGCCCTCGTCTTCGACGGCCAGCTCCCAGCGGTCGCCGACGCGTCGGCCAATGCAGCGCACGAGCCCGCCCCGGGGCATGGCGTCGGCGGCGTTGAGCACCAGGTTCATGACGACCTGGCGCACCTGGGCGGGGTCGGCGGCGATCGTGACGTCGGGGGCGGGCAGGTGCGCGACCTGCACCCGGCGGTGCTCGAGCTGAGGCGCGAGCAGGGTCAGCACGTCGGCCACCGCGCGCTCGGGCTCGACCTCGCTCTTGAGGGTCCGCACCGGGAGCCCCACGCAGCGCAAGCCGTCGGCGAGGAGCGCCAGGCGGTCGGCCTCCCCCGCGATCAGGTCCAGCGAGCGGCGCTCGGGCTCGCTCGTGACGCGGCGCTGGGTGGTGCGGGCCAGGGTCCGGATCGCGCCCAAGGGGTTGCGCACCTCGTGGGCGACGGACGCCAGGAGCCGCACCAGGCGCGAGGTCTGGTGCGCGCGCACGCGGCGCTCGCTGTAGACCCCGAGGACCACCGCGAGCAGCACGCCGAGCACGGCGACGCCGACGACGGGGAGCCAGGCCGCGCGGGCCTGGGCCGCGATCGTGTCCTCGGGGTAGAGGATATAGACCGCGCCGGTGCGCACGCCGAGGCCGGTGGGGGCGACCCCCAGGGTGTAGCTCGCGTCGCCGATCTCGCAGGCGAGGATCTTGGCCGCCCGCGGGGGGGCGGGGAGCTCCGTGGCGCGGAAGTCGTCCAGCGCGTCGGGCGCGAGGCTCGAGGCCACGGGCTTGCCGGCGGCGTCGGTGGCCACCACGTCGGCGCCGATGTAGTCGGCGACCTGCTCGAGGGCGACGTCGTTGAGCGGGAAGCCCGCGCCGCCGATCAGGCGCGCGGTCTGCACCAGCTCGGCCTCGACGCGGTTCTCGACGGCCTGGCCGGTGAGGTGGATCGTGAGCGCCGCGGTGACCAGCACCAGCGCCAGCGCCGACGCCAGGAACAGCGCCGTGAGTCGGGGCGCCGTCGGCGGGAGCTGGGGGGCGGGCACGCGCATTAAGATCCTCACAGACCGTGTCTTAGCACGCCGGGACGACGGACCACAACGCTCAGTTTGGGGAAGTCGGGCCGGC
>JAWKSZ010000048.1:0-62126 GCA_041402045.1 Planctomycetota bacterium
TTCCCGTATGAGAGCGCTCGGGGCCCAGGTGGCGGGGAGCGCTCCTGTGTGAGAACGCTGCTGGCGAGGGCCGTGTGCGCCTGCCGCGCAGCGCGGTCGCGCGGGTCCCTGTACGCGACGCGACCTCGGCCGGATCGGGCCGAGGTCGAGTCGTGCAATGGAAGGAAGGAAGGATTGTCGAGTCAGGGACGCGTCGAGAAGGAAGGAGGAAGGAAGGAAGGATTGTCGGTGACGCGTCCTCGCTCTCGTTGCTCTCCTCTATGCAGGGCCTGTGCCTGGCGCAACTCCTTATTCCACGTGGGTCCGTCTCACCTGGTTGCCCAGCTTTGGAAAGAGCTCAGGACGGTCGCAGGGACTGAACCTAATGGCCGAGGTGGATCTCCGATCCGTCGACGCGCACGGTCTCCTCGGCCAAGGTCACGGCCTTCTTGGCCAGGAGCAGATCCTCCCCTTCCACGACGCGCTGCGTCTCGCCCGTGCGCTCGTTGAGGGTGCCCTTCACCCAGCGGAACACGGTCTGGGCGTGCTCCTGCAGCGAGTCGGCGAAGGTTCGCAGGCGCTGCCCGCGGAGGGTGACCTCGGGGGACTCGACCTCGAGCTGGAGGTCGCCCTGCAGGCGCAGGGTGCCGCCGACCGCGCGCACGTCGAGGTCGCCGGGGACCTCGAGCGAGCTGCGGGGGCGGGCGTTGAGCACCCCCACGGCGTAGAACGCGTCGTCGCGCTGGCCGAGGAGCAGGAGCTCGTCGCCGACCTCGGGGGCGAAGGGGTAGGCGAAGGCCACCCGCACGCTGACCTCCCGGGGGTCGCCCTCCTCGAGACGCGCGCGCAGGGGAGCCAGGCTGAGGACCCGGGCGGGGCCGAGGTAGGTCGTGGTGTCCGTGGTGTCCAAGCCGGGCAGCATGGGGCCTCCTTCGCGCGGTCCACACGGTATCCAAGGATCCGGCGCGATCGTTACAGGGAATTTCTGGCGCCCGCTTCGCGCCGGCGTGGATTCCCCTTGGGTTCGCTTGGGATTCGCGATTGCGGAGCGCCGAATCGACCGTAGAGTTTTCGACCGCACAGAGGTGAATCGTCCATGGGCGAGCTCGCGAACCAGAGCATTTTGTTCGGGGTGGAGGGCTTGCCCTTCAACACCCTGGTGGCCACCCGCTTGGTCGGGCGCGAGGAGCTCTCGCGGCCCTGGCGCTTCGAGCTCGAGCTCGTCTCCCGCGAGCCGAACCTCGACCTGGAGCAGGTGCTCTACGCCCCGGTCCAGCTCGGGCTGTGCCAGTTCACCAGCGTGGGCGGAGAGCGCGCCCGGCGCACCTACTGGTATTGCGGCGTGCTCGAGTCCTTCGACCAGCTCGAGCAGGGCCAGGGCTGGACGCGCTACGCGGCGGTCATGGTCCCTCGGCTGAGCCTGCTCGACGAGCACTACCGCAGCCGGGTGTTCATGGACTGCACCCTCGAGGAGCTGACCCACGAGGTGTTCGGCGCCGCGGGCTTCGAGCGGGAGGACGACTACCGCCTGCAGCTCGAGCGCGCGCAGGACGAGCCGAGCCCGGAGCGCAAGGTCTACCCGCGCCGCGAATACACCGCGCAGTACGAGGAGAGCGACCTGGCCTTCCTCTCGCGCTGGCTGGAGCAGGAGGGAGCCTGGTACTGCTTCCTGAACAGCGAGCAGCAGGAGCGCGTGCTGATCGCCGACTCCCAGGGCGCCTATCGACCCGCCTCGGCCCGGGGCCTGATCCTGCCTTACCGCCCCCAGGGTGCGGCCGGGCGCCAGACGTCCCTGCTCATGGGCGAGTACGTGAAGACCTTCGCCTGCAGCGCGCGGCGGCGGCGCAAGGGCGTCGAGCTCCGGGACTACAACTGGCGCACCCCCGAGGTCGAGCTCCACGCGCAGTCCGAGGTCGAGGCCCGCGGGTTCGGGGTCCAGGCCGAATACAACGACCACTTCAAGACCCCCGAGCAGGGGGACGCCCTGGCGGGCGTACGCCGCGAGGAGCTGAGCTGCCAGGCGCGGCGTTTCGTCGCCTCCAGCACCTGCAAGGCGCTGCGCCCGGGGACGACCTTCAGCCTGGAGAAGCACTACCGCGGGGGCTTCAACCAGGACTATCTGGTCGAGGCCGTGGTCCACACCGCCGAGCAGGCGGTGGACTTCGACGCGGCGCAGGTCAGCACCTGCACCTACGGCAACGAGCTGGTGCTGCTCCCGGCGGACGTCGAGTATCGCCCCGCGCGCCGGACCCCCTGGCCCCAGATCCACGGCGTGATCCACGCCAAGGTCGACGCCCCCGAGACCGACGGCGAGTTCGCCGAGCTCGACGACTACGGGCGCTACCGGCTGCGCTTCCCCTTCGACACCACCCGCCTCGGGGACCGCAAGCACGGGCACCTGCGCAGCCGCTACGTGCGCATGCTGCAGCCCTACGCCGGGCGCAAGAGCGGCATGCACTTCCCCCTGCTCAAGGGGACCGACGTCATGGTCGTGCACCTCGACGGCGACCCCGATCGCCCGGTGATCGCGGGGGCGGTCCCGAACACGGACACCCTCAGCCCGGTCACCGCGGGGAACCACACCTCGAACCGGATCGAGACCACGAGCGGGAACCTGCTCGAGTTCTCGGACGATCCGGACCGGCCCGGCGTCTACAGCCACGACGCCGCGCGCAGCTTCGTGCAGGACCAGCGCTTCCGCGTGCAGGGCGGGTTCCAGCGCAGCGGGGCCGGGAGCCCGGCGGGCGGGAGCGGGGGCGTCGGCGCGACGGGCGCGCGCCCGAGCGCCGAGGGGGCCCGGACCGGGCGCGCCGCGAGCGCGCCCGGCGACGGGGCGGGGAGCTCAGCCGCCGCGGCGGTGACGCCGGCCCCCACGCCCTGGGAGGAGTTCGTGAACGGCGCGGCCTTCGCCCAGCTCCGGGACTCCGGGGTCGAGATCAACGGCCACACGCTCTCGGGCGACGAGCTGCGCGACGCGCTCGAGGTCCTGATCCGGCGGCACCCCGACTTCGGCGGGGGGAGCTTCAGCACCACGCCCTCGTCCATGGCCGACCTGCACGCGAACCTCAACAAGGAGATCGGCGAGGTGATCGCCTGGCCGATCGGCGGCGGGAAGCCGAGCGACGGGTCGCTGGACGGCTTCCTCGCGGACATCGAGGCCGACGGCGGCGAGCAGTACTACACCGCGCAGCCCCGCGCGGTGTGGACCCGGATCGGCGACTACCTCTCGGTGGCCGCGGGCAAGCACACCTTCGACTACACCGACGTGCGCCTGGCGGTCTCTGCGAAGCGCGGGGGCGCGACCTACGAGCGCGTCGACGGCGACACCTTCGCCGAGAGCTACCGCAACGGGATCGAGCGCTCGGTCGAGTTCGCCTACGGCAACAAGGAGAGCTTCAGCTTCCGCATGGCCGGGGAGAGCGAGCACTCGGTGGCCCTGGGGGCGCGGGTGGCCACCACCAGCCGCCTCGCCGCCGACACCGAGAACACGTTCCTGGTGGGGGTGAGGAACGAGAACAGCGTGTGGCTGGGCGCGGTGCTCGAGACCTCGATCTTCGTGGGCGGGAACATCACGCTGAACCTCAGCCCGATCCCGACCCTCGAGATCAACATCGCCCCCGAGGCCGTCGAGGTCCAGATCCCCAAGTCGACCGCGCTCTCGATCGACGACATCACGGTCAAGCTCAACGGGATCGACACCTCGCTCTCCACCATGAGCAACACGATCACGAGCATGGAGAACTCGATCTCGGACCAGGCGAACAAGATCAGCGACAACGAGAACAAGATCAGCCAGACCGACAACAAGCTGACCGAGACCGCCAACAAGCTGACCGAGACCGAGACCAAGCTCGCCGAGACCCAGACCAAGCTCAGCGAGACCGAGACCAAGCTCAGCCAGAGCACGACCGCGCTCTCCCAGGAGTCCAAGACCCTGACCCGCACCGTGACGAGCGCGATCCATAGCATTGCGTAGCAGCGGTCCGCCCGCAGCCCCCTAAACCCCAGTCCTCGGGGCGGATAGGTAGGCGTTCCGCGACCCGCGCGGAATTTGTGTGTGATCCCAAGCCCTGATTCCTTGGACTCCAGGCACGGGCAGTCGCGGTTGGGCCGCGATACCATGCCGAACTTCACGAACCGGGGGCAGCCATGTCGGAACTCGCGAACCAGAGCATCATTTTCGAGGTCGAGGGCCTCGCCAAGAACACCCTCGTCGTCACGAACCTCGCGGGGACCGAGGGCCTGTCGGATCTGTGGGCCTTCAGCCTGGAGCTCGTCTCGCGGGACGCCAACCTCGACCTGGAGAAGATCCTCTACAGCCCGGTCAAGCTCGGGCTCAAGCAGGGGATCATCGCCGGCGGTGAGCGCGCGGTGCGCACCCGCTGGTTCGCCGGGATCCTGAACTTCGTCGAGCAGCGCGAGCAGGGCCAGGGCTGGACGACCTACTCCGCGCTGATGGTCCCCAAGATGCACCAGGCCACCGAGTTCTGGCGCAGCCGGATCTTCATGGACAAGAACATCGAGGACCTGGTCAAGGAGGTCCTGATCGGGGATCCGGGGGCGGCCCTCGCCAGCGACGACTTCCAGCTCAGCCTCGAGCGCAAGACGGGCAGCGGCAAGGAGGCGGAGTGCTACCCGGAGCGCGAGTACGTCGTGCAGTACGAGGAGTCGGACTACACCTTCCTCTCGCGTTGGCTGCAGCACGAGGGGGTGTTCTACTTCTTCGACAACGACGGCGAGAAGGAGGAGGTGATCTTCGCCGACTCGACCGCCGCCTACCGCGACTCGCGCGAGGTCCTGCCCTACCGCCCCAGCACCCAGTCGGGGAGCGCCGAGGGCGGCGAGAACACGCTCTACGAAGAGGAGGTCGTGCGCACTTTCTCGGCGGTGTTCAACCGCCAGCCCAAGCGCGTGATCCTCAAGGACTACAACTGGCGCACCCCCGAGGTCGAGCTCTCGATCGACAAGCCGGTCAACGAGGAGGGGATCGGGATCCAGGTCGAATACAACGACCACTACAAGACCCCCGAGCAGGGCAAGAAGCTGGCCGAGGTCCGCAGCGAGGAGTTCCTCGCCCGCGAGCAGGTGTTCATGGCCAGCACCAACTGCAAGGCCTTGCGCCCGGGCAAGACCTTCAAGATGACCGAGCACTTCCGCAGCAGCTACAACACGATCTACCTCGTGACCCGCGTCGAGCACCGGGCCGAGCAGACCGTGGACCTCGACGCGGGGCGGGTCTCCAGCGGGAGCTACAGCAACAGCCTGAGCCTGATCGCAGCCGAGGTCAGCTACCGCCCGCCGCGCACCACCGCCTGGCCCTCGATCAAGGGGATCATTCACGCCAAGATCGACGCCCCGGAGACCGAGGGCGAGTACGCCGAGATCGACGACTACGGGCGCTACCGCGTGCGCTTCCCCTACGACGGGAGCATCGACAAGAACAACCCCAACAAGCGGGAGCAGGGCCCGTGCTCGCGCTACGTGCGCATGCTCCAGCCCTACGCCGGCCGCGACAGCGGCATGCACTTCCCCTTGCTCAAGGGGACCGACGTCATGGTCTCGCACATTGACGGCGACCCCGACCGGCCTGTGATCGTGGGCGCGGTGCCGAACCCGGACACCATGAGCCCGGTCACCTCCTACAACTACACCTCGAACAAGATCCAGACGACCAGCGGCAACGTGCTCGAGTTCAACGACAACCCCGAGAACCCGGGCGTGATCCACAACGACGCCACCGGGAGCGAGGTCCGCGACGAGCGCTTCGCCGGGGCCGGCGCCAGCGGCGGCGGCTCGAGCTCGCCCAGCGGCGGCGGCGGCGGCGTGGGCCCGCGGCCCTATCGCTCGAAGCGCGCCAAGGGCACCGCGAGGGAGCCCGGCAACCGCCGGCGCAAGCTCAGCCAGACCGCGATCGAGCGCCTGAACGCGCCCCAGCCTCAGCCGCAGGCGGAGCGGCCCCCGCGCAAGCCCGCCCGTCAGCCTGGGCGGCACCAGCTCCAGCCGGGCGACGGCGTGGGCGCGGTGCTCCCCGAGGGCACGTCGACCGGCGACACCGTCGGGAAGTACTTCTCCGGCTGGGAGACCTTCGTCGAGGGCGACGCGTTCCAGTACCTCGCCGACGAGGGGGTCATGATCGACAGCCTGCCCTTGAGCGAGGAGAACCTCAAGCGCGCGGCGAACAAGGTCCTGCGCAAGCACTCCGAGTTCGGCACCTCGCCCGCCGGCGCCTCGAGCATGGCCGAGCTCATGGCCGGCATGGGCAACGAAATGGTCGACATGATCGCCACCCCCTTCGGCCTGGGGAGCCCCTCCAGCGGCGCGGTGGACGACTTCTTCGACAACGTGACCAAGCAGAACTACACCGCCTACGGCAGCAAGTTCTCGGTCAAGATCGGCACCGACACCGCGGTCAACATCGGCGACAAGTACACCTTCAACGACGTCAGCAACGACGTCAGCTTCGGCACCGGCGGCTACAGCTACCACCGCGAGGACGGCGACCAGTTCGCCGAGAGCTACACCTACGGGCAGGACGTGTCGCTGAGCTTCTACTTCGGCGCCAAGGACTCGTTCTCCATGAGCATGGCCGCGAGCCACTCCTCTTCGATGGAGCTCGACGCCAGCGAGAGCGAGGTGATCAAGCTCGGCGCGAGCAACGAGTTCAAGCTGTTCATTGGCGGCGAGAGCGAGATCGGGTTCGAGGCCAGCTACAAGAACACGATGAAGCTCTGGGTCGGGCTGATCACGAACATCGATATCTACGCCTCGGCCACGCTGAGCCTCGAGCTGGGCGCCACGGCGCACGTCAAGATCGAGATCGTCCCGGACAAGTTCCACCTGAACCTGCCCAAGAAGACCGAGATCACCGTCCAGGACCTGAAGGTCAAGCTGGACGAGACGAACCTCAAGCTCAACAACACCAGCACCAACATGATGAAGACGAACATCGCGTTGAGCGAGACCAAGACGGCCCTCGCCAAGACGCAGACGGAGCTGGCGGAGACCAAGACCGCGCTGCAGAAGACGCAGACGGAGCTCTCGGAGACCAAGACCGCGCTGAGCGAGACCAAGACCGAGCTCTCGGAGACGACCACCGCGCTCTCCAAGTCGCAGAGCTTGCTCTCCAACGACGTGAAGGCCCTGGTGTTCAACAGCACCGCCGGGCTCACCAAGCTCTAAGCAGGAGGGCGACGTGCACCACAAGAACCTCACGCCCTTCTACTGGGGCCCGGTGGTCACCTCCCGCGTGCCACCGCAGAAGGAAATGGCGATCTGCGTGCGAGGCGTGTTCCGCCTCGTCCCCGGGGCGCCGCTCACGCCGATCGAGGACCTGATCGAGCAGGGCTTCATGACCGGCGACGTCTACGACGACGCGGACATCGAGCGCACCGGGGCCCTGAAGTACGCCAGCGACTTCGCGCACTTCAAGCCCCACGCGGACGTCTACCTCAAGGGGCACGCCTACGCCCCGGGGGGGCGCGCCACGAGCTGCCCGGTGCGGTTCCAGGTCGGCGAGTGGTCGAAGACGCTCATGGTCCACGGCGCGCGCACCTGGCGCCCGGGGGTCCTGTTCGGCTCCTCGGCCACCGACCCCGCGCCCTTCTCCAAGCTCTCCCTGGGCTGGGAGAGCGCCTTCGGCGGCGAGGGCTTCGCCCACAACCCCGCCGGCAAGGGCCTGGGCGAGGAGCTCCCGCACCTCGAGGACCCGCGCAACCCCCTGGGCAGCCGCCGCGACCGCCCCGAGCCCGTGAGCTTCGCCCCGGTCAGCGGGCAGTGGCCGCTGCGCCTGAAGACGCGCGGCACGAAGTACGGCAAGAAGTGGCAGAAGAAGCGCGCGCCGTTCTTCTCCGAGGACTTCGACTGGAGCTACTTCAACGCGGCCCCGGCGGACCAGCAGCTCCCCGGCTACCTGCGCGGCGACGAGCCCGTGGTGTTCCAGAACATGCACCCCAGCGCGCCGGTGTGGGAGACGCACCTCCCGGGGATCCGGATCCGCGCGCTGACCCGCGACGTGGACGGGGTCACCCGCGACGTGGACGATGCACCTCGACACGCTCTACGCGGACCTCGACGCCGGGCGGCTCTACCTCACCTGGCGCGGGCACATTCCGGTGAACGAGCTGGACCTGACCGACGTGGCCGGGGTCCTGATCGCCAAGGAGGAGCTGCGCTCGGAGCCGCTGCCGCGCGAGCACTACGAGAAGCTCCTGCTCGACTACCTCGCCGACCCGATCGGGCTCGAGCTGCCCCCGGGGTTCATGATGGTCGCCGAAGCCGTCGAGGCCGCGGAGCGCGCCGAGCTCAAGGGCGAGCCCCTGCCGGACATGAAGGCGATCGCCG
This sequence comes from Planctomycetota bacterium, assembly GCA_041402045.1. Lineage (GTDB taxonomy): Bacteria > Planctomycetota > J058 > J058 > J058 > JAGQRJ01. The sequence goes on from JAWKSZ010000048.1 coordinate 8,320, forward strand.
AGAACCTGCCCGCGGGCTGCCCGTTCCCCGCCTGGATGCTCCTGGCGGTGGGCGGCGACCCCGACCCGCTGGGGATCAAGGCCATGATCCCCAAGGAGCTCATGGCCGCGGCCGAGGGCGACCTGACCGCGCTGGGGCTCCCCAGCCAGGGAGACATCGACGCGGGCATGGCGGCGCTGGACGAGATCAAGTCCGACGCCAAGCCCCAGGACTCGCTCAAGAAGCTGTCGGCCCTCGAGCCCATGCTCCCTCCGGACAAGCGCGCGGACTTCCGCGAGCAGCTCGGCAAGCTCGAGAAGTCCCTGGACGACATGGACCGCAAGCTCGCCGACCTCCCCCCCGAGGCCCAGAAGCCCCCGGCGGAGCCCAAGCCGCCCAAGCCCATGCACGAGGCCATGGAGGAGCAGAAGGCCGACCTGATCAAGCAGCTCCAGGCCATGAAGGCGCAGCCGCCCGAGGCGCAGCCGGCGGGGCTCGACGCGGCGATCAAGCGCGTCCAGGACGCGCCGAGCATAGACGCCGTGGCCACCGCGGCCCTGGCGCCCTTCGCCGCGATCGCGCTCCCCGAGATCCCGGACCTCCCCGACGCCGACGCGATCATTTCGGGGCACCGCGAGAAGATCGTGGCCTGGGAGGCGGACCTCAAGGAGCAGGGGGTCGACCACCCGCTCATGGGTCTGTTCGGGCTGGGGCACCGCCTGCTCGACCGCGCGCCGACCTGGGCTTCGGTCTCGAGCCCGGACATGACGCCCCTGCTCGAGGGCCTGGACATGGTCGCGGGCAAGCTCACTGGCATGGGCGTGACCGCTGCCGCGCTGGCGCCCATGCTGGACTTCAAGGGGCGCCTGGAGGCGCTCCTGGCCAAGCTGCCCCCGCCCAAGGCCAAGCCCCCGGAGCGCGACTTCGCCGGCCAGAACCTGCGCGGGAAGGACTTCTCGGGGCAGGACCTCGCGGGCAAGTGCTTCGTGGCGGCGAACCTGGTGAGCGTCAACTTCAGCAAGGCGAACCTCGCGGGGGCGGACTTCCGCGAGGCCAAGCTCGCCCGCGCGAACTTCGAGGGCGCGAACCTCGAGGGCGCGCTGTTCGACGAGGCGCTGCTCAGCCAGGCGCGCTTCGATGGGGCGAACCTGCGCAAGGCGCGGCTGAAGGAGGTCACCTGCAACGAGGGCAGCTTCGTGGGGGCCGACCTCAGCGAGGCCAGCCTCGAGCTGGCGCAGCTCGTGGACTCGAACCTGACCGGCGCCCGCATGCGCGGCGTAAACGCGGTGGACGCGGTCTTCGACAAGTCGCTCCTGCGCGGCGCCGACCTGACCGAGGCGCGGCTGGAGTCGGCCAAGCTGATCGGCGCCAAGCTGGAGAAGGCGATCCTCGTGGACGCCAACCTGCGCTTCGCGGTGCTGACCAAGGCTTGGCTCGACGAGGCCGACCTGACCCGGGCCGACCTCTCGATCGCGCAGGTCAACAAGATGCGCGCGATCGGCGGGATCTGGCGCGAGGTGCGCCTGGACATGACCAACTGCGGGTCGAGCTTGCTCAACCGCCTGGACCTGACCGGGGCCAAGGGCGACATGACGGGCTTCACCAAGAGCGACCTCAGCGGCGCGACCCTGCACCAGGTCACGTTCCAGAAGGCGGACTTCTCCGACGCGATCCTGGAGGAGGCCGACCTCAGCCACGCGAGCATGCAGCAGACGAGCTTCCGCGACACCCAGGCCAGCCGCGCGCGCTTCGTGGAGGCCGACCTCCAGGGCAGCTCGGCGGGCGGGAAGCCGAACTTCACCGAGGCGGTGCTCGTGGGGCTCAAGGGGCGCTCGTCGGTGTGGATGGACGCCGACCTGACCCGCGCCGACTTCAGCTACGCCGACCTGCGGGAGGCCCAGTTCCAGGGCGCCCACGGCGAGGCCCCGCGCTTCTTCGCGGCCAAGCTCAAGGACGGCAACTTCCGCAAGGCGCGCTTCCGCGGCGCGGAGTTCGTGCAGACCGACCTCTGCAACGTGGACCTCACGCACACGGAGCTGCTCCAGGCCCAGTTCGTCTCGGCGAACCTCTACGAGGCCAAGTTCCTCTTCGGCCAGCACGCTGGCTGCGACTTCACCCGCGCGAACCTCGAGCGCGCCCAGTTCGACGAAGGACGTCAGCCGTGATCGATCGCGAGGCCGCCCTGGCCAAGACCCCCCTCCTGCGGGCAGACGACGTGCTGGAGCGGGTGAAGAAGGGCGAGTCCCTGGCCGGCAGGTTCCTCTACAACGTGGACCTGCGCGAGGCCGAGCTCAAGGGCGTCGACCTCAGCGGGGCCACGCTGCAGGGGGTGCGCCTCGACCGCGCGGACCTGCGCGGGGCCAACCTCAACGAGGCGAACCTGATCCAGTCCGACCTCACCCAGGCGCGGCTGGAGGAGGCGGACCTGCGCGGGGCCAAGGGCACCGACGTCAGCTTCAAGAGCGTGAGCGTGCGCGGCTCGCGCTGGAGCGAGGCCAAGATCTCGCGGGCGGACTTCACGGGGGTCGACCTCACCGCCCTCGAGCTGCGCCAGACGGTGTTCGCCCAGGGCGTGTTCAAGGGCTGCTCGCTCCGCCGCGCGGACCTGCGCGACGCGAACCTCACGCTCGCGGACCTCGAGGGCGCGGACCTGCGCGAGGCCGACGCCCGCGGGGCCATGATCGTGAACGCGAACCTCAAAGGGGCGGACCTGCGCGGGGCGCAGCTCGAGCGGCTGATGCTCCCCGAGACCGACGCCAGCGGGGCGAACTTCGCCGGCTGCACGATCACCGCGGGCATGCTCGCTCGCGGCACCTTCGTGGGCGCCGACTTCCGCGGGGCGCAGCTCCTCGAGAGCCAGTGCGACGGGGCGAACCTGCGTGACGCCGACCTGCGCGACGCGGTCCTGACCAAGAGCGGCTTCACCCACTGCGACCTGCGCGGGGCCAAGCTCCCCGAGCGCATGCAGGAGGTGCTGCTCGTCGGGTCGAACCTCGAGGGCGCGGACCTCGTGAACAAGCACGTGTTCAAGTGCCTGCTCAACGAGGCGAACCTGCGCGGGGCGCGGGCCAACGATGCGACCTTCAGCGAGAGCATGTTCGGCGGCGCGGACTTCACCGGCGCCGACCTGCGCGGGCTGACCTGGGAGAAGTCCTTCGGTGAGGGCGCGATCCTGGCCGACGCGGACCTCACCGGGGGCAGCCTGGACTTCGTGAAGTTGCCCAAGAGCGACTGTCGGGGGGCCAAGCTCGCGCGCACGAACCTGAACTGCTCCTTCGCCAAAGCGAAGCTCGACAAGGGCGCGCTCTCGGGGCGCGACTGGGAGGGCACCGACTTCAGCGGGATCGACCTGGCCGGGGAGGACCTCTCCAGGTGCAACTTCGTGCGGGCGTGGTTCCACGACTGCAACCTGAGCGGGGTGAACTTCAGCGAGGCCAACCTGGAGTGGGCGCAGCTGCACCGGGCCGACCTCACGAAGTCGGTGCTGACCGGGGCGAGCCTGAAGTACGTGAACCTGACCGGGGCCAAGCTCACCGGGCAGAACCTGCGCGACCAGGACCTGACCATGGCCACCCTGGACGACGCGGACCTCTCGGGGGCTGACCTCAGCGGGGCCTACCTCTGGATGTGCGACTTCAAGCGCTCGGACCTCACCCACACGAACCTCACGCGCACGGTGTTCAAGGCGTCCAAGCTCGAGCGGATCAAGCTCGAGGGCGCGACCTTCGACCAGACCGAGTTCCACTGCGACTTCAACCTCGTGGACTTCACCCACATTCGCTTCGAGGGCCTGGACGTGACCCGCTCCTGCTTCCTCGAGTGCGACCTCTCGGGCAAGGACCTGCGGGGGGCCGACTTCTCGGGGAGCTCGTTCCTCAAGTCGAACCTCTCGGGCGCCGACCTGCGCGGCTGCAAGCTGGAGCGGGCCTGCTTCTTCCAGGCCGACCTCAGCAAGGCGCAGCTCCCGCAGCTCGTAGCCCGGGGCGCCGTGTTCGCCGAGGCCAACCTGCGCGAGGCGGTGCTGTTCGGCAGCGACCTGCGCAACGCGATCTTCCCCGACGCGAACGCGCAGCTCGCCGACTTCCGCCGCGCGGACTGCCGCGAGACGGTGTGGAAGAACGCCGACCTCCAGGGGGCGCGCTTCGAGGAGGCGCGCTTGATGTACGCCGACATGGCCTACGCCAAGCTCGACGCCGCCCGCTTCCAGTCGGCGGACCTGACCCTGGCCTGCATTCACGGCGCGAGCCTGCAGGGCACGCGGCTCTCGGGCGCGAGCACCAAGGGCTTGCGGCAGGACGACAAGAAGCGGCTCGCGGGCGAGCGCTTCGAGACCCCCGCCATGCCCGCAGGGGGCGCGTGAGCGCCGCCCTGGGGCGTTTGGATTTTGAGTGTGATCCCGGGGCCCGGTCCCTTGGATCCAAGGCAGAGAGGAGCGGGCTATGAGCCTCGTCGTCGACACCCCCACCCCCGAGCTGACCACGCCGCGTTGGCGGACGCCGGCCCCCCAGCTCCCCGAGGCCACGCCGGCCCAGGCCACCACCCTCCTCGCGGAGACCGCGGCGGTGATCGGGGTCGACCCGGTGCGGGTCGTGGTCTCGAGCGGCGCGACCCTCGAGCTGCGCTGGGCGTTGCCCTTCCAGGGCGAGCTCGCCGTGGGCGACGCGGTCCAGGTCCTGGTCCAGGGGGAGCGCTGCTACGGCGTGGGCGTGTTGCGCAGCGCCGGGCGCTTCCGCCTGCTGCTGAGCGAGGCGGCCCAGCTCCGCGGGCTGCGCGTGCGCCTGCGCGGCGACCGGGGGGTCAAGCTCCTGGCGCCGGACCTCAAGCTCAAGGCGCGGCACCTGGTCGTGGACGCGACCGAGGTCGCCGAGAGCCTGGGCGGCGCCGTGCGCCGGGTCCTGGGCGTGCTCAAGGTGCGCGCCAAGCAGGCGCGCACGATCGTGGCTGGGGAGCACCACCTGCGCGCCAAGCGGCGGCGGGCGGTCGGCGCCGAGGCGCACCGCCTCGACGGCACCCTCGTGCAGTTCGGGCAGTAGGACAAGGGAGCAGAGCGCCATGATGCCAGCGAGCAACCAGGGGGTCGGCGAGAACATTGGGTTCCCCGACGTGTGCAACACCCCCGTCGGTCCGGCGACCGCGCCGCTGCCGTACCCCAACACCGGCAGCAACTCCATGGCCATGCCGTTCTGCCCGACGTTGCTGGTGAGCATGATGCCCGCGCACAACCAGGGCGCGAAGCCGCTCATGACCAACGGCGACAACGCCGGCGTGGCGCACTCGAGCTTCATGATGTCCGGCGGGAACAACATGGGGATCCCCACGGTGCTCATGTCGGGCATGCCCGCGGAGACGCTGTGCAACCCGACCCAGGGCAACAACTACAACTGCCCCCTGGACTCGAAGCTCGTGCCCAGCGCGGTGAACGTGCTCGTGGCCTTCCACAGCGCCGAGCTGCTCCAGGACCTCGCGGACCGGCCGCGGGCGAGCTGGGGCCTGACCCTCGACGGCCAGGGCCGCGTGCTGCACGTGGCCCGGGGGAGCGCGGCCGCGCGCCGCGGGATCGTCCCCGGCGCCCGTGCCGCGGCCGACGCCCGGGGGCTGCGGGTGACCCAGGGCGGGCGCCAGCAGCGCTTCGCCGCGACGGACGCGCGCACCTCGGCGGTCCCCGGGCGCCTCGTGTTCGAGGGCCGGGGCGCGCGGCTCGTGCTGGAGCGGCTCTCCTGGGGGGCGCCCGGCTTCGTGCGCCAGGCCCTGGACGCCCTCGAGGCCGACGGCGCGCGGGCGCTGACCCTCGACCTCTGCGGGTGCCCCGGCGGCTCGGTCGAGGTCGCCCTCGAGCTGGCCGCGCTCCTGAACGCCTGGCGCGGGTCCCTTGAGGTCCTCGTCGACGCCCAGACCGCGTCGGCGGCCGAGGTCCTGGCCGCGCTCCTGCGCGACGCCGGCCGCGCGCCGCTCCGCGGCGAGCGCACCTACGGCAAGGGCCACGGCTGGGCCCTGCGCCTGGAGCGCGGCCGCGTGCGCGCCGCCGCTCCCGTGCGGCTCCTGCGCGCGGACGGCCGCGCCCTCGACCTCGGCCTCACCCCGGACCTGCGCGGCGCGGGTCCCCTCGACGCGTGACCCCGCCCCTCACCCTCAGCGCCCGGGGCGCCTCCAGCAGCGGCTACTGGCTGAACTACGCCTTCGCCGCCGACCCGGGCTCGACCTGGGTCCAGGAGGTGGTGACCGAGGTCACCTGCGAGGCCGCGGAGGGTGCCTGGCTGCGCTTCCGCTCGAGCTACGGCGAGTTCTTCGTGCTGGGGGCCGACGGCGGGCTGGGGCCGGCAGAGCGCCCGGACTGCGACCACCACGCGTTCGAGGTCGTCCACGACGGCTGGGGTCGAGCGGCGCTCAAGGACTGGCTGCGAGGGCACGAGGACCAGCCCCTGCGCTCGCCCGTGCGCCTGCACGTGGAGAAGCGCTTCCTCCTCGGCCGCGCGACCCTCGACGGCGTGGAGCTGCCCTCCGACGTGTCCGAGCTCGGCGCCTTCGGCTACCTGGCCGAGGGGCCTCTGGCCCCGCCGCGGCTCGAGCTCGAGTTCTGCCTCGAGCCCTCGCAGCAGGTCGAGCTCCCGCTCCAGCGCCTGAGCGAGGGGACGGGGCGCTTCGTCGACGACCTGCGCTGGGAGGCCTGCGAGCGCTTCCGCTTCTCCTACGCCACCCTCTCGGGGACGCTGCTCGAGGCGGTCCCCTACGCCCCAACCTCCTGTGAAAGGATCGCCTCGTGAGCGTGCCCCTCTCCTCGGACTGGTCGCGCGCCTGCGTGCCCTTCGGTCCCGCCACCGACAACCGCTGGTCGCCGCTGGGCACCGGGATCCTGCTCGTGCAGCGCCCGGTCGTGTGGCTGGTGACCCTCGACGCCCTGGTGCCCGAGGGCGCCGCGCTCTCGGCCTGGGTCAGCCCCGAGAACGACGGGACCCTGTTCGACCTCGGCGACCTGCACCGCCACACCGGACTGAGCTGGATCCGCGGCGGCGGCTACGCCGCCGCGCTGTGCCCGGTGAAGCCCGAGTGGAAGACCAAGGCCCTGAACGCCGAGCAGTCGGTGCTCGACCCGCGCCTGGCGGTGCCCATGACCCCGACCTGCACCGTGCAATACCACTACACGGGGCAGGGCGTGTTCGGCGGCGGGCCCGCCGCGCCCCACGTGATCTCGGGGGTCGTCACCCGCAACTCCGTCGAGCGCCTGTTCTGCTCCCTGCCCCTGTTCGCCCGCAACGCCGGGGCGCCGGTGTTCGCGGTGGTCAACTCGGCCCAGGGCGGCGAGCCCGAGGTGCGCCTCCTGGGCCTCGCCGAGCAGGCCGCCGAGCGCGCGCCGCTCCCCCTGAGCAGCGTGCTCCCGATCGCCGCCGCCTTCGAGCTGCTCCAGAGCGACGAGGCCCAGGCCCAGGTCTCCCGGGTCGTCCCCAGCGAGGTCTAGGGAGAGCCGCAGCACGCAGTGGCTCCTGTGGGAACCTCGATAGAAATAGGGGCCGCGATGCCGTGATCAGTGGTCGCCCACAACGCGGAAAGACCCAAGCTTCGCCTGAGGGAGTCCCAGGCTAGCCAGGCGCGAACGCTCGGGACGCCCCTAGAACACGGGGGCCGGGATCGCGCCGCTCGGCGGGCGCTCGCGGTTGGTCGTCGTCTTCCGCGCCAGGCGTTCGCGCTCCTGCTCGTCGGCGCGCTGGATCCAGGTCGAGTTCGCCTCGTCGTCGCCCTTGCCGTCGTCGTAGCGCACGCGGATCTCGAAGGGGCCGATCCGCAGGGTGTCCCCCGAGCGCACGCGCACGGCGTCGCGCAGGGGCTCACCGTTGAGGGTCGAGCCGTTGGTCGAGGCGTCCAGGTAGAACAGCTTGCCGGCGCGGTCGACCACGAGCTGGCCGTGGCGACGGGAGACGCTGGCGTGGTTCAGCACCACGTCGTTCTCCGGGCTGCGGCCCAGGCGCCAGGAGCCCTGGCCCAGGCGCAGCGGGGGGAACCAGGCGCACTCCAGCACCCAGGCCGGGCCCTCAGCGCCGTCGGCGGGGGGCGCGCAGCCGAGGTAGGCCTGGCCCAGGTCCGCCAGGGCCGGCGAGAACGCGACCACGCAGTCCTTGCCCGCGCGCTTGGCGTGATACATGGCCAGGTCGGCGCGCTGCACCAGGTCGTCAGGCGTGCGCAGCGACTCGTCGGGACAGGCGGCCAGGCCGATCGAGAACGTGACCGGAGGCTGTCCCTGGGCCGGGTAGACCCCGCGCCCGGCGGCGCGCAGCTTCTCGGCCACGATCCGCGCGGACTCGGCGGGGGTGCCCGGGAGCAGGACCAGGAACTCCTCGCCCCCCCAGCGACAGACCATGTCCTCGGCGCGCAGCGCCGACTCCAGGGCGCGGGCGACCGCCTGCAGCACCCGGTCGCCGGTGGGGTGGCCGAGGGTGTCGTTGATCCGCTTGAAGTCGTCGAGGTCGACGAACAGGCAGGTCAGGGGCTGGTCCTGGTCGAGGGCGTGCTGCAGCTCGGCCCGCAGCGCCGCGTAGCCCGAGCGCCGGCAGGCGAGCCCCGTCAGCGGGTCGCGGGTCGCCAGGCGATACAGGCGCGCGTTGCCCAGGAGCACGCCCACTTGGCGCGCGAGGGCTTCGAGCAGCTCGAGCTCTTCGTCGCCGACCGACGGCGCGCCCTGGGCCTGGGTCAGGACCAGGGCGCCCTCGACGTCGACCCGCGGGCGCAGGCGGCGCTCGAGCCAGCCCCCGCCGCGGGTCAGCGGGAGGTAGAGCGCGGCGTCGTATTCGTCCAGGGGGCAGAGCCCCACCTCAGGGGTCCCGCGCTCGATCGCGCGGGCGACGGCGGGGGCGAGCTCGGCGTGGACCCGGCTCCGGTCCAGGGTCGGGGCCGCGCGGTGCGCGCGGCGCAGCTCCAGCTCCCGCTGCTCCGCGCTCCCACTGCGCACGAACAAGAACAGCCCGTCGCAGTCCGTCCAGTGCAGCAGCTCGTCGAACACCAGCTCGAGCACCGGGCTCACGTTGGCGCCCGGGGGGACCTCCTGGATCATGAGCAGGAGCCACAGCAGCCGCTGGCGCAGGCGCGAGGTGTCGGGGTCGGGGCTGCTCTGGGTGCGCCCGCAGGGGCGAGAGAAGACCCCCGTCAGCTCCTGAGGGTCGGCGTGGGGCGGGAGGTAGATCGCCTCGGCGCTGCCGATCCGCAGGCGATCGAAGGGCCGGAGCAGGACCTCGCGGGTCACGCGCCCGTTCACACACAGCGCGTCGAAGCTCTCGAGGGCGACCAGGCGGTGCCCCTGGGCGCAGGGGATCAGCACGCAGTGGTGGTCCGCCACCCCGGGCGCGCTGAGCGGGATCGCGTTCTCGGGGTCGCTGCCCACGGTCTGCGGGCGCGAGCTGAGCAAGGGGACGACCGAGCTGCGCACGCCGTCGCTGAACACCAGCTTGGCGCGGTCGGGATACCTCGCAGTCATGTCGCCTCCTTCTGCGCGCGACGCCGCGCGGGCGCCGTCACGGTCCATTCCAGAGCAACTCGCGCGCCGATCACGGCGCCGAGGCTTAGCGAGGAGGTCGGGTCAGTTTGGGGTAAGGTCGGCCTGCGCCGGGGGACAGTCCTGTCGCAGTGCCTTGGCAGCGGACCGCCCCCAGACGGGTGCGCTGCCCTAGCGCTTGACCCGCAGCCGGGGCCGCACGGTGACGGGGCCCGAGAAGCGCGCGACCACGACCGCGATGTTGTCGCGGCCGCCGGCCTCGTTGGCGCGGTCGATCAACTGCTGGCACAGCGCGTCGGCCGACGCGTCGCGCGCGAGGAGCTCCTGCAGCTCCTCCTCCGGCACTTCGCCGGTCAGCCCGTCCGAGCACAGCAGGAGCCGGTCGCCGTGGGCGAGCTCCAGCCGCGAGAGGTCTGGGGCCGGCTTCTCGGAGCCGCTGTTGGTCAAGGCCTTCACCAGAATGTGCGCGAAGCGGCTCTCGCCGGCGCGAGACTCCCGCAGCACGCCCTCGTTCACCAGCTGCTGAGCCAGGGTGTGGTCCGCGGTCAGCCGGCGCAGGGTCCCCTCCCGCAGCAGGTAGCAGCGGGAGTCACCCAGGTGCGCGACCAACAGCCGCGGCCACTCCACGTGGGCCAGGGTCAGGGTCGTGCCCATGCGACTGTTCGCGGCGTGCTGTCCCTCGAGGGCGTCGCGCCCCTTGGCGAAGGCCCGCACGAGGGCCGCCCGCAGCTCCTGGGACTCGGCGGGGGAGGGCTCGCGGGTCCGCGCCAGGTGCTCGAACACCGTGCGCAGCGCGAGCGAGCTCGCGCGGTGGCCGTCCTGCAGGCCGCCCATGCCGTCGGCGACCCCCAGCAGCCACCGGTCGTTGCGGCTGGAGTGGTCCTCGAGGTCGGGCAAGCTCGTGTCACGGACCTCCGCGCCGCCGCTGAGGCGGGCGATCAGGTACTGATCCTGGTTCGACTTCCGGACCTGGCCGGTGTGGGTGGCGCCGGCGCAGTCGAGGCGCGCGGCGGCGCGGCCGAGGGTCAAAATGGCGCTGCTGGGCATGTCTGTCTCCTGGTCTAGGGGCGGCCTCTTCCAGGCCCCCTCGGCCTCGCAGCAGCGCTGCTCGGCCTCACCCCCTGCCTATGCAGGTTCCGGGCCAGGTCCTAAACCTCCACGCGGACGTCTCCTCCGACACCCGCGTCCCGCGCCGCGGCCTCAGGGACCCGCGCGCTCGGGGGCGGTGAACTCGAGGCTCAAGGGGGCGGGGAGCGCCTGCCCCAGGCCGAGGAGCTTGACCTCGACCTCGGCGCGCTGCGCGAGGGTGGCGCTGACGGCGGCCTGGACCTTGCCTTCGGGGTCGCTGGGGAGGCGCGGCTGGTGCAGCGTCACCCCGGTCGCCGCGCACAGGAGCTGCACCCGCACGCCGGGGACGGCGTTGCCCTGGCTGTCGCGCACGAAGACCACGAGCGGGAGCGGCTCACCGTCGGCGGCTGCGCGGCCCTGACGCACGGGCTCGACGCTGCAGGCGTGAGGGTCCGGCGCGCCGGGCGCGAAGGACACGCTGCGCTCGCTGCTCAGCACGCGCCCGCCGCCGAGGTCGGCTTGCAGCCGGAGCTCGCCGGCCACCCGGGTCTTGAGCCGGGCGTGCACCACCCCGTCCTCGTCGGAGAGCGCGTCCCGCGGCTCGAGGCTCGCCCCCTCGCCCTCCACGTCCAGGCGCACCGGCACCCGCGGGCAAGGGTTCCCCGCCGCGTCCACGAGCCGGACCTCGACGCCGACCGAGGTCGCGCCGTCGGCGGTCGCCGCGCCGGTGCACTCGATCCGCGAGGCCGCGAGGTCGGGCTGACCCGCCACGACGCTGATCAGGGGCGACGCCCACACCGCGGCCTCACGCGCGCCGTCGAGGAAGGCGCAGCGCAGGCGCAGCGAGCCGGTGCGGGCGGCCTCGAGCTGAGCCACCAACCGCCCCTCGGCGTCGGCGGGCTCGGGCTGGCTGAGGCTCACGCCCTCGGCGTCGGTCGAGAGCACGAGGCGCGCCCCGGGTACCGGGTTCCCGCAGCGGTCGCGGACCCACACCTCGAGGGGCTGCGGCTCCCCCGCGCGCACGGCGGCGGGCAGCTCGAAGCGGCAGAGGTCGGGGTCCGGCAGACCGGGGCGAAACTGGACCGTGGGCTGACGCGCGAGCACGTGCTCGCCCTCGCCCGGGTCGATCGTGACCGTGAACGTGGTGAGGTCGGCCACCGTGGCGCGGACCCAGGCCACCGCGTAGCCCGTCCCGTCGGTGGGGGTCAGCGGCTGCTGGACCTCCACGCCCGGCCGGCTGGCGGTGACGCGCACCACCGCGCCCGCCCGCGGGCGCCCCTCGGGGTCGCGGACCACGACCTCGATCCGCGCCTGGTCGGAGCCGTCGGCGAGCACGCCGTCCGCGGGGAGCGCGCTCACCCGGATATGCGGCTCGGCGGCGGCGTCGACCCGGGCCTGGGTCAACGCCGCGTGGGCGCGCTCGAGCGCGTCCTCGGCCTCGGCGGTGGTCTCGGACTCGGGGGCGATCCGCAGCACGAGCTGCAGCAGATGCGAGGCGCGGTCGTAGGCCTCCTCGCGCTGCGCCAAGGCCTGGACCCCGCCGACGCGGCTCTCGGCCAGGGCCCGGTCCAGGGCTGCGTGCAGCCGGCGCTCGGCCTCACCGGTGAGCCTCTCGATCGCGTGCTCCTCGGGGAACACCGCGGCGGCGGCGATCAGCTTGGCGCTGGCCCGGTCGAAGTCGCCGGCGTCCAGCGCCCGCGCGGCGGCGTCGAGCTGGGCGTCGGCCAGGGCGCGCTCCTGGGCGCGGGCGGCGAAGGTCGACCAGGCGCCGAGGTCCGTGGCGTCCGCCTGCTCGAGGCGCACGCTGACGACCTGGGCCGCCTGCGCGCTCGTGGACTCGGGGAGCGTGAGCACCTCGTCGTCGCCGAGCTCGGCGCGCACCTCCTGGAAGGTGCGCTCGGCGTCTACGTAGCGCGCGTCGGAGTATTGCTGCCAGCCCTCGGCCACGCGCTCGGTGAGCCGCGCGCGCCGCGCCTGAGCCGAGATCGCGTAGCCCAGGCCCACGATCGAGAGCATGCCGACCGCGGCGGCCGCGGCGGCCGCGGGCACGCGGTTGCGCCGAATCCAGCCGCGCAGGCGGCGCACGGGGCCCGCGGGACGCGCCTGGATCGAGCGGCCCTCGCAGAACGCGTCGAGGTCGTCGGCCAGGGCCGCCGCGTCGAGGTAGCGCTCCTCGGGGTCCTTGGCCAGGCAGCGCAGGCAGATCGCGTCGAGCTCCCAGGGCACCCGGGGCTGCAGGCTGCTCGGGGTCGGCGGGTCGTGGTCGGCGAGCTGCACGTAGAGGTCGCGCTGGGTCCCGGTGAACGGCGGACGCCCGGTCAGCGCCTCGAACAGGATCGCGCCCAGGCTGTAGACGTCGCTGCGCGCGTCGACCTCGGAGATCCGCCCGGCGGCTTGCTCCGGGGACATGTAGAGCAGGGTGCCCACCACGTCGCCGGTGCGGGTCAGGGCGTCGGCGTCCTCACCCTCGTCGAGCTTGGCCAGGCCGAAGTCGAACACCCGCGGAACCCCCGCGTCGTCGACGATCACGTTGTCGGGCTTGAGGTCGCGGTGCACGACCCCGCGCTCGTGAGCGTGGGAGACGCCGCGGCAGATCCCGCGCAGGACCTCGAGCACCGGGCGCACGTCGTCCCGAGCCGGGTCGCGGGCGTCGAGGATCTCGCCCAGGGTCAGGCCCTCCACGTGGGCCATGGCCAGGTAGGGCATGCCCTCGTGTTCGCCGGCGTCGAGGACCTCGACCACGTTGGGGTGCTTGAGCACCGCGGCCGCCCGGCCCTCGGTCACGAAGCGGATCCGCTCGCGCTCCGACGCGCTGCTCCCCGAGCGCAGGACCTTGAGGGCCACGCGCCGGCGCAGGCGCTCGTGGTGCGCGAGGTAGACCACGCCCATGCCGCCGCGGCCGAGCTCCCCCTCGATCAGGTAGTGGTGGAAGCGCTGCCCCGGCTGGAGCAGGGGCAGGGGCCGGGTGGGGGTCACCGCCGCCGGCTGCTGCTTGGCCTCGATCTGCGAGAACAGGGGCTCGAGGTCGGCGGCCTCGGCCGGGTGCAGGTCGAGCTGGTCGCGGAACGTGCTGAGCTTCGGGCGCTCGAGGGGGTCCTTCTCCAGCAGGCCGTCGACCAGCTCGGTCAGCTCCCGCGGGAGGTCGGGGAGCAGCTCGGTCAGCTGCGGGGCGGGCTCCTTGACGTGGGCGACCACGGTCTGGATCACGTCGTCGTGGTCGAAGGGCAGCTTGCCGTAGAGCACGCGGAACGCGAGCACGCCCAGGGAGTAGAGGTCGCCCGCCGGGCTCCAGCCGCCGCCGCGGGCGGTCTCCGGGGGCAGGTACTGCGGGGTGCCCAGGACCTCGTTGCTCGCGGTCAGGCGCACCGAGGCGGCCTCGCGGAAGGCCAGCCCGAAGTCGACGAGCTTGATCTGCCCGTCCGGCGTGAGGATCAGGTTCGCGGGCTTGACGTCGCGGTGCACGATCCCCTGAGCGTGGAGCGCCTGCAACGCGGCGCAGCAGCCGCTGAGCACGTGCACGGCCTCCGGCAGGCTCAGCCGGCGCTCGACGCGGCGTCCGAGCACGGTCTCGAGGTCGCTGCCGACGACGAGCTCCATGGCGAGGAAGGGGCGACCGTCGAGCTCGCCCCGGTCCACGACCCGCACCACGTTCGGGTGCTGGATCTGCTGGAGGAGCTGGCCCTCGCGCTCGAAGCGCTCGCGGTCGGCGGGGTCGTCGAGGTGCGGGACCTTCAGCGCGACGCGGCGCCCTGCGGCGTCTTCGGCGAGGTAGACCGCGCCCATGCCGCCGGTGCCCAGCTCGCGCAGGATCCGGTAGTCCCCGAGGCGGGAGATCGGCTCGGGGGTGGGGATCGTGGCCCACAGGCTCTCGTAGGAGATCCCAGACGACGAGGGGGACGTTCGAATCGGGGCAGTATCCACAGCAGCGACCTCACTCAGGGACGACGTCTCGAGGACGTACCCGAGGAGATCCATCGCTCCCGCCCTCTCGACGCTCGGCGCAATGCAAGCCCTGGCCCGATCAGGTGAAGTCAGGACTTACGGTCTTCGCGCCCCTCGCCAGGAGACAGCTCTGTCCCACCCGAGGAGCGGGGTGGCGCGGGACGACACAGCCCCCGAACCTGGGGGTCGTAGCACCTGTGAGACCCCACGCAGGACGTCCTTCGAAGCGCGGCGCCGAGGCCGCGGTGCGCACCCGCCTCAGGGCCGGGCTGGGCTGGCTCACGGGCTTCCCCCTCCAGGCCCACGCCGACGGTGTGCGCTGGCTCGCGGTCCCCACGCTCACCAGCCGCAGCGAGGTGCAGTCCCTGACCGTCGACGGCGAGCGCCTGCGCTCGAGCACCTTCGCCGCCCAGGCGCTGCGCGCGCGCTTTCCCCGCGCCCTGCCCCGGGTCGTGGGCGACGTCGAGGCCTGGTCCGCGGCGCTCAGCGCGCGGCTCGAGCGGCTCAAGGCCTGCGTGCACGCAGGCGCCGCGCTCCCGGACGCCGAGGAGCTCCTGACCCTCGCCGGCGCGCGCCCCGCGCTCGTGGCGCGGGTCGCCGCCCTGGTCCGGCGCGCCCCTGAGCTCGGCCCCCTGCTCCTGGCCTGGACCTGGCGCCGCTTCGGGGATCTGGCGCGACTGACCGCCGACCTGGAGCGGGCCGAGGCCCACGTCGGGGCCCTGCGCGAGCTCCTCGCGCGTGGCCCCGCCCTCGCGGCGTGCCCCGCGCTGCAGGGCCTGGCCCCGGACGTCGCCGGGCTCCTGGTCGCCACCCGCTGGTGCGCCTGGAGCGCCGCGGGCGCGCCCCCCGCGCTGCTCGAGCTCGTCGCCGACCCGCGCGCCTGGACCGTGCCCACCCGCGGCGAGGGCCTGACGAACGCGCTGCAGGCAGCGCTCACCCGCCGCGCCCGCGGCTGGGAGGACGCGGCCCGCCGGCTCGAGCAGGGCTTCCCCCGGGCGCAGCCGACGTTGGGCCCGGAGCTCCTGGAGTTCCTCCTGGGCCTGCCCGCCCGGGCGCCCCAGGAGCGCGAGCGCGGGTGGCGCGTGGCCGCGCTGCTCCACGGCGGCGAGCAGCTCGGCGCCTGGGAGGCGTGGTGGGCGCGCTACGACGTCGCCGAGCGCCGCGTGCGGCGCGCCCTCGGGCGCCGCGCTCATGGGCTGCCCGAAGAGGAGCGCGAGCGACCGGACGCCGCCCAGGTCGTGGCGGAGCTCCCCCCGCCGCCGGCGGCGGTGGCCTGGATCGGGGGGCCCCACGACCCCCACGGCGGCGGGTTCCACGTGCTGCGCGCGGTCGCGCGCACAGCGCCGGTCGTGTTCGAGGCGCTGTGCGGGCTGTGCGCGGCCCTCCCCGACGACCCCGCCGGTCGCGAGCTCCGGCGGGTCGCGCTGCGCGCCTGGTCCCACGTCCTCGACGCACCGGCGCGGTCCGTGGCGCGGCTCCTCACCGCGCAGACCGAGCTCCTGCGCCAGACGCGCCGCGACGAGGTGCGCCGCTGGATCGTCGAGCGCCTGAGCGCTGAGCTGCACGACCCCTGGCTCTCGGAGCGCACCCCCCTGCGCGAGCTGACCCCGGCGCTCGCGACGCTCCGCGCGGTGCTCGAGCGGCACGCCGGCGCGTGGGACCGGTTCCGCGGCCCCTTCGCGACCCACGCCGGGTGGTGGGGCGTCCTGGCGTGCTCCCGCGCCAGCGCGAGCGCGGACGAGGCGGCGGAGCTGGTCCTGGCCTTCGACGGGCTGGGCGCGACCTCCGACGCCACCTGGCGCGCCTGGCTCGCGCTGAGCGGCGCCGCGCCCGCGCGCGCGCGCGGGCTGGCGCAGGCCTGGAAGGACCCCGGGCCCCCAGGCCTGGTGCAGGAGCTCGAGCTGACCTGCGCGGACCCGGCGCGGGCGGCGTTCCTCGGCGACGCGCTGATCGACGGCGAGGGCGCGCAGGTGCAGCGCCTGCTCGCGCTCGTGCGCGCTGCGCCCTCGACGGTCCGGCGCTCGAGGCGCAGGAGAGCGACCGCTCGTAGGCGACGCCCTCCCCCGCCACCTGCCCGCGGACCTCGCCGGCCTTCGCCAGCTTCGCGCTGGGTTCCCGATCCACGGACGCGCTCCGGGCGCGTGCTCGCGCGCGAGCTGCCCGACCCCCGCGCGGCTGCGGCGCGAGGCTCGGGCTCTGCGCGCGCGCGCCGAGGTCGCGCCGGGCCTCGCCCGCGCCCGCGCCCTCGAGGCTCGGCTCGACGCGCCCCCGCGCTCTCGCCCGCCAAGCTCGCGCGCTGCGCGGCAAGCTCCTGCGCCGCGCGCGGCTGGCCCAGCTCGAGGCCCTCGAGGCGCGGCTGCGCGAGGCGACCGCGGCGACCCTCGAGCGCGCCTGCGGCGCGAGCGACGCGAGCTGGGTCGCGGACCCGCGGCTCCTGGACCTGGTGGCGGCGGTGGCGGCGCTGCCGCCCGCGTCCCGCGCCCTGGGCCTGCGCCTGGTCGGGGTCCGCGCCGGCCCGCCGCCGTGGGACCTGCGCGAGGCGCCGGCCAACCGCGCCTTCGTCGAGCGCCTGCGCGCCCGGGGCTACGACCCCGCGCCCTGGGTCGAGGGGATCGGCCCGCGGCGCCTGACGGGGGAGCCGGCCTGGACGCTGGACCTCGAGCGCGACCCCCTCGAGGTCCTGCGCATGGGCGAGCCCTTCCGCACCTGCCTCGCGCCGGGCTCCTTCAACTTCTTCTCCGCGGTGAGCAACGCCGCCGACCTCAACAAGCGCGTGCTCTACGCCCGCGACCCCGCGGGCGCGGTCCGCGGGCGCTGCCTGTTGACCTTGACCGCGGACCCGGCGCTCTTGATCTTCCGCGTGTACGGCCAGGACCGGCGCGAGCAGCTCGAGGCTGGGGTCCGCGCTTACGCGCGGGAGCTCGCCGCGGCCGTGGGCGTCCCGATCGCGCCGCGGACGACGGTCGTCGAGCGCCTGGTGGCCAGCGACTGGTACGACGACGGCGCCCAGGACCTCACCGCCGGCGGAGATCCGGCGCTGACCGCGGTCCTCGACGGCTGGGACGCGCTGGCGCCCGACGAGGTGCGCCCCGCCCTCGAGCGCGCCTGCGGCGGCGCGCCCGCCCCGGGCCTGGTCGCGAGCCTGCTCGCCAGCGGGCGGTTCGTGCGGCGCCCCGCGCTGTTCCCGCCGCTCCTGGACCTGCTCCCCGAGCGCGGCCTCGACCCCTGGACCCGGCTGGCGGCGGTCGAGGCCTTGCTTGCGGCGGGCGCGCGCGACCCGGCGCGGACCCTGCTCGAGCCCCTGGCCCGCCCCCCGCGGCTGGGCGCCGACGCCTGGTGCGCGAGCCAGGGCTACGCCCGGATCGCCGACGCCTTCGTGACCCTGGGCGAGCCGCACCGCGGGCTGCAGCTCCTGCGCCGCACTCGCCCCGCCGACGTCTCGGGCCTCGACGACGACTACCCGCACCGGCTGGGGGCGGCCGCCCGCGCGACCCGCGCGCTCCAGCGCCCGCGGAAGGCCCTGCGCCTGTTCCGCGCCGCGCAGGCCGCGGGCGACGGCCGCGCCGCCGACGCGATCCGCGAGCTGGAGGACGAGCTGAGCGAGCCCTGATCTCATGGGGGGTCTGTCCCAGACCCCCTCGGGCTCGGGGCAAAGCCCCTCACCCTCACCCCCAAGGGGCTCGCCCGCGCTCTGCGCGCGCTGCGCGCTCGCCGCTTCCGCGGCTCGCCGGTCTGGCCTCACGTCCCCTCTCGGACCCAACCAAAGGGCGCGAGGCCGTCAGGTCTTGCCCGACGGCCCCGCGCTGCGGTCGATGCTCATGCTGCGCTATCCCTTCACGCACACGACCTGCCGCAAGGTGTGGACGACGTCCACGAGGTCGCGCTGGGCCTCCATGACGGCGTCGATCGACTTGTAGGCGGCCGGCGTCTCGTCGATCACGCCCTCGTCCTTACGGCACTCGATCCCCTGGGTCGCCTGGACGTGGTCCTCCACGCTGAAGCGCTGCCGCGCGGCCGCGCGCGACATGGCGCGTCCTGCGCCGTGGCTGCAGCTGTGGAAGCTGTCCGGGTTGCCCTTTCCGCGCACGATGTAGCTCTTGGCTCCCATGCTGCCCGGAATGATCCCCAGGTCTCCTTCGCGCGCGCGCACGGCCCCCTTGCGGGTCACCCACACGTCGGCGCCGAAGTGGTGCTCTCGCTCCACGTAGTTGTGGTGGCAGTTGACGGCCTCGACCGCGGCCTCGAACGCCGGGAGCGAGTCCAGCCCGCGCACGGCCTCGATCACGGCCTCGAGCATGACCTGCCGGTTGAGCGCCGCATACCGCTGCGCCCACTCGACCGCCTGCACGTACTCCGCGAAGTGGTCGGTGCCCTCCGGGAAGTAGGCCAGGTCGTCGTTCGGGAGGTTCACGAACCACGTCCGCATGTCCTCCCGCGCCAGCTCGATGAACCGCCGCCCGATTCGGTTGCCGACGCCGCGCGAGCCGGAGTGCAGCATGAACCAGACCCGGTCCTCCTCGTCGAGGCAGACCTCGATGAAGTGGTTGCCGCTGCCGAGGGTGCCCAGGTGTCGCGCCGGGTCCTTGCCCTTGGCGACGGTGGGCTGCCGCTCACAGATCTCGGCGTAGCCCGGAGCCAGCTCGGCCCAGGCCGCGGCCACCCGCGCCGGCAGCGAGTGCCACGCGCCGCGGTCGTTCTTGCCGCCCTTGTCGGTGAAGCCGTGCGGGACGGCCTTCTCGATCCGCGCCCGGACCTCGCGCAGCGAGTCCGGCAGGTCGTTCGCGGTCAGGCTGGTGCGGCTCGCGATCATGCCGCAGCCAATGTCCACGCCGACGGCGGCCGGGACGATCGCGCGGTGGGTCGGAATGACCGAGCCCACGGTCGCGCCGTAGCCCCAGTGGACGTCCGGCATGGCGGCGACCCACTTGTGCACGAACGGCAGGCGGGCCACGTTCTCCAGCTGCTCGCGCGCCGCGTCCTCGAGCGGGACCCCGCGGATCCACGCCTTGACCAGCCCCTTGCCCGTGTTGATCACCTCGTAGTGCGTCATGGCGACCTCCTTACGAGAGGCTCGAGTGCAAGCCGGACGCCAGGGCGCTCGTTCCATGAATGCAGGACTTACCGCCACCGACTAGATCCATGAAGATCGCTACGATACAGTTGGATCGTGAAGCCACGGGTCGCGATCGGGTTCCTGGGCACGACCCTGGACAAGGGCGCCAAGCCCAAGCGTTGGGAGCGCTGGCGCCCCACGATCGACCTCTGCCGTCAGCCCAAGCTGCCCCTGGCCCGGCTGGAGCTGCTCTACACCCCCGCGCACCAGGCCCTGGCCGACGGGATCGTGCGCGACCTGGCAGAGGTCGCCCCTGAGACCGAGGTCCGCCTGCACGCCCTGGGGTTCGAGGACCCCTGGGACTTCGAAGAGGTGTTCGCCGCGCTCCACGACTTCGCCCTCGACTACCCCTTCCGGCCCGAGGACGAGGACTACCTGATCCACGTGACCACTGGCAGCCACGTGATCCAGATCTGCCTGTTCCTGCTCACCGAATCGCGGCACCTCCCCGGGCGCCTGGCCCAGGGCAGCCCCGCCCGCGGCCAGCCCAAGGGCACCGTCGGACGGCTGGACCTGATCGACCTCGACCTCGAGCGCTACGCCCGGCTCGCCCAGCGCTTCGCCGCGCGCAAGGCCGGACAGCTCTCGCTGCTCAAGGGCGGGATCGCCACCGAGAACCCCGCCTACAACCGCCTGATCGCCGAGCTGGAGCAGGTGGCCAGCGCCTCCACCGCGCCGATCCTGCTCCTGGGCCCCACCGGCGCGGGCAAGTCCAACCTCGCGCGGCGGGTGTTCGCCCTGCGCCAGGCCGCCCGCAAGGTGAGCGGGAGTCTGGTCGAGGTCAACTGCGCCACCCTGCGCGGCGACGCCGCCATGTCCACGCTGTTCGGGCACGTGAAGGGCGCCTTCACCGGGGCGGTGCGCGACCGCCCCGGGCTCCTGCGCGCGGCGCACAAGGGCGCGGTGTTCCTCGACGAGATCGGCGAGCTGGGCCGAGACGAGCAGGCCATGCTCCTGCGCGCGCTGGAGGAGAAGCGCTTCCTGCCGCTGGGCGCCGACCGCGAGGTGGAGAGCGACTTCCAGCTCCTGGCGGGCACCAACCGCGACCTGGAGCAGGCGGTGCGCGAGGGCCGCTTCCGCGAGGACCTGCTCGCGCGGATCGACCTCTGGACGTTTCGCCTGCCGGCCCTGCGCGAGCGCCCGGAGGACCTCGAGCCGAACCTCGAGTTCGAGCTGGCCCGCGCCCGCGAGGGCCAGCGCACGACCTTCAGCCGCGAGGCGCGGGAGGCCTACCTCGCCTTCGCGCGCCGCTATGCCTGGCCGCGCAACTTCCGCGACCTCTCGGCGTCGATCACCCGCCTCGCGACCCTGGCCCCGGGGGGCCTGATCACCCTCGAGCGGGTCGAAGCCGAGGTCCGCCGCCTCGAGCGCGCCCCGAGCGCTCCCGCCGACGACCCGCTGGCTGCGGTGCTCGCAGCCGAGCGCCTGTCGGAGCTCGACCGCTTCGACCGCGTGCAGCTCGCCGAGGTGGTGCGGGTGTGCCAGGCCTCGGACTCCCTGGCCGCCGCCGGCCGCGCGCTGTTCGCCGCCTCGCGCCGTCGACGCAGCTCGACCAACGACGGCGACCGCCTGCGGAAGTACCTGGCCAAGTTCGGGCTGAGCTTCGCGGACCTGACCCAGGGCGCGTCGTGAGCGACGAACGGGCTGCTGAGCCGCGCGGCCGCGGGCCGAGAGAGGGCCGCCTCGAGGTCGCGCCGCGCCAGGCGCCGGGCGCTACTTCCCGGTGAACTCCACGCTCTCGAGGATCGTGTGCACCGTGTCCTTGAGCTTCTGGTCGCGCACGCTGAGCACGGTCCCGGTGATCACGATCTGGTCGTGCTCCCGGGGGAAGATCCAGCACTCGAACTCGAGCTTGTCGAAGTCGACGGTGCCCTTGAAGCGGCACTTGAGCAGGGGCCGCCCCTGGACCTCGTCCTTCTTGAAGTCGACCACCTCCATGTCGGGCAGCGCGTTGAGCTGGTCGCGGTTGAACTTCAGGTGGTCGTCGAGGTCGAGCCCGATCGGGTTGGGCTGGACCTGCACGTTCACGTTGTCCCGGAAGCGGACCTGGGGTCCGTGGGGGGCGAGGGCCAGGAACGTGGCCCCGCGGTCGCGGGTGGTCCAGCTCACCGGCAGGCGCAGGGCCACGCCGGCCTGGGGAATCTCCCAGCGCGTGCCTTCGCGGCTGGACTCGGCCTTGGCCCGGCGCTCCGCCAGCGCGCGCTCGGCCTCGCGGGTCGAGGCGGCGTCCTCCGCCGACGCCGCGACCTCCGGGGGCGGGGCGAGTCGACCGCGGACCTCCTCGGCCAGGCCCAGCCCGTTGCTCCACACCACGTCCACCCAGCGCCCGCTCTGGCGCACCCGGGACTGGGCCGGGATCGCCGCGGCGAACTCCCGCGCGTCCTGCTCCGAGTCCCACACCGAGCGCCACACCACCAGCCGCTGCCGGTTCGCGTCGCGGAACACCTGCAGCCGGTCGCCGTCCCAGCCACAGGTCGCCCGCCCCGCGTCGTCGACGCCGAGCTGGCGCAGGTAGAAGTAGGCCTGGAGCTCGCCGACCACGTCCTCGTAGAGCAGCTCGAAGCCCTCGAGGGTCTGGCCCGGGACCTCCGTCGGCAGGTCGCGCCCCAGCTTGTTCAGGTGCAGGAGCTGCTCGCTCGAGCTGGGCGGGTCGAGGACCTGGGCCTCCACCGCCTTCCAGCCGCCGGTGCGGTGCGCCCGCAGCAGCGCTCGCCGCCCCACGTCGTAGAGCGCGCTGCCCACCCCGGTCAGCTCCTCCTCCAGCGCCGCGCCCCGGGCCAGGTGCTCCTCGGTCAGCGCGTCGAGGGCCTTCCCCTTGCGACCGAGGAGCACGCTGAGCGCGATCAACTCGGCCTCGCCCTCCATGAGGCAGCGCGCGGCCTGCACCCGGTCGGTCCAGCGCGGCGGCGCCTGCACCAGCGCCGGGATCCCGCCCCGGCGCTGGGCCTGGTAGGCGTGGGCCAGCTCGTGAGCGATCACCGCCTCGCGGTTGCCCATGGTCTCGGTGGCCTTGCTCAGCGCGTTCTGGGGGAACACCAAGGCGTGGGTGTCCCACTGGTAGTAGGCGGGGATCGAGCGCAGCACGCCCTGCACCGCCGCCCGCCGCACCTCGGCGTCGGAGAGCCGGACCTCGGCCTGGACCAGCGCGCTCAGGAGCCCCGCCGCCCCGGTGAAGTGCCCGGCGCGGAAGAACAGGTCCTGCTGGCGGTCGACGTCCTCCTCGCAGGCGAGGGGCGGCTTGACCTCGACCTTCAGCGCCTCGGCGTCGACGCGGAAGCCCTGGTCCGCGAGCTCCTTCAGGAGCTGACGCACCAGGAGCTCGTGCTCGTTGGCGACGGGCTGAGCCCGGGCTGCCCCGCCGCACAGGACGAAGCACGTGACCACGGCGAGCGCGCGCATGGGCCCTCCTCCGGCCCGCAGTATAGGGGCTCCCGGCTTCCCAGGCCTCGGGGCTGACCTATACTCGGCGGCGCCCCCGAGGAGGGGCCCGCCATGGCCAAGCGCACCGCCAACTCGCTCCCGCCCGACGTCGAGCCGGTGGGGAACCTCGCCGATATCGAGCAGCGCCCGTTCGAGTTCCAGAGCCCGTTCGCCCCCACCGGCGACCAGCCCCGCGCGATCGAGGGCCTGTGCAGCATGCTCCAGGCCGGGCACCCGGCGAGCACGCTCCTGGGCGTCACCGGCTCGGGCAAGACCTACACCATGGCCAGCGTGATCGCGCGCCTGAACCGCCCGACCCTGATCCTGGCCCACAACAAGACCCTGGCCACCCAGCTGTTCCAGGAGCTGCGCGAGTTCTTCCCGCACAACGCGGTGGAGTACTTCGTGAGCTACTACGACTACTACCAGCCCGAGGCCTACATTCCCTCGAGCGACGTGTTCATCGAGAAGGACGCCACGATCAACGAGCGCCTGGACAAGCTGCGCCACCGCGCGACCCGCAGCCTGCTCACCCGCTCCGACGTGATCATCGTCAGCTCCGTGAGCTGCATTTACGGCCTGGGCTCCCCCGAGAGCTACTACGGCATGAAGCTCAGCCTGGAGGTCGGCGAGGAGCGCGAGCGCAACGAGATCCTGCGCGCGCTGACCGGGATCCAATACAAGCGCAACGAGAGCGACTTCTTCCGCGGCACGTTCCGCGTGCGCGGCGACGTGATCGACGTGGTCCCCGCCCACGAGGACGCCCGCGCGCTGCGGATCGAGCTGTTCGGCGACGAGGTCGAGCGCCTGACCGAGATCGACCCGCTGACCGGCGAGGTCCTGGGCGAGCTGGCCAAGGTCGAGGTCTACCCCAAGAGCCACTACGTGACCCCGGAGAACATGCTCAAGCAGAGCCTGGTCACGATCGAGGCCGAGCTCGAGGAGCGCCTGCCGCGGCTGCGCGAGCAGGGCAAGCTGCTCGAGGCCCAGCGCCTGGAGCAGCGCACGCGCTACGACCTCGAGCTCCTGCGCGAGGTCGGCCACTGCAACGGGATCGAGAACTACTCGCGGCACCTCACCGGGCGCGCCCCTGGCGAGCCGCCGCCCACCCTGCTCGACTACCTCCCGGACAACGCGCTGCTCGTGATCGACGAGAGCCACCAGTCGATCCCCCAGGTCGTGGGCATGTACCGCGGCGACCGCTCGCGGAAGGAGACCCTCGTCGACTTCGGCTTCCGCCTGCCCAGCGCGCTGGACAACCGCCCGCTGCGCTTCGACGAGTTCGAGGCCCTGGGGCTGCAGCGCCTGTTCGTGAGCGCGACCCCGGGCAAGTACGAGCTCGAGCAGTCCGGCGACCGGATCGTGGAGCAGATCGTGCGCCCCACCGGGCTGATCGACCCCGAGATCGAGATCCGCCCCACCCGGGGCCAGGTCCACGACCTCAAGGCCGAGATCGAGGCCGCCGCCGCCAAGGGCGGGCGGGTGCTGGTCACCGCGCTCACCAAGCGCATGGCCGAGGACCTCACCGACTTCCTGCTCGAGGAGGGCCTGCGCGCGAAGTACATGCACTCGGACATCGACACGATCGAGCGCTCCGAGATCATCGCCGCCCTGCGCGCGGGCGAGTTCGACGTGCTGGTGGGGATCAACCTCCTGCGCGAGGGCCTGGACCTGCCCGAGGTCGTGCTCGTGGGCGTGCTCGACGCCGACAAGGAGGGCTTCCTCCGCAACCGCACCTCCCTGATCCAGACCTGCGGCCGCGCGGCGCGCAACGTGGACGGCCGGGTGATCTTCTACGCCGACACGATCACCGACTCGATCAAGGCCTGCCTCGACGAGACCGCGCGCCGGCGCGAGATCCAGGAGGCCTACAACCAGGAGCACGGGATCACCCCGCGCTCCGTGCAGAAGAAGACCCGCGGCGGGCTCTCGAGCCTGTTCGCCGACGACTTCGTGGACACGGTCAGCGCGGGTCAGCGCGTGGCCGCCGCGGCCAACGCCGACAAGACGATCGCGGGCCTGCGCAAGGAGATGCTCGCCGCCGCCGACGCCATGGACTTCGAGCGCGCGGCGCAGCTCCGCGACGAGATCTTCGAGCTCGAGAACACCGCCCTCGGCCTCGGCGGCGCCGAGCACGCCGCCGCCCCCAAGCCGCGGCGCAAGAAGACCCGCCGCCGGCGCTAGGACACCGCCACGCCATCGAGGCGGAAGGCCGCCTCGAGCGTCGAGCCGCGGTAGGTCGCGGACGCGTGGGTGATCTCCTCCTAGCTCTCCGCGGTGGTGTCCTCGAGGGCGGGCGGCGACTCGGGCAGCGGGCGCGCGTCGCTCGCGGAGTCCTCGACCAACACGTCGACCTCCTCCAGCGACGGGTCGACGGGGAGGGTGTGCTGCATGCGCAGCTGCGCCTCGAGGATCCCGATCTTCTGGCCCAGGTTCTTGACCTGCTCGGTCATGCGCGAGAGCCGCACCGAGAACTGCAGGCAGAGCAGGGTCACCGCGACGAAGCCCAGGAAGAAGATCGCCGCCGGCGGGTTCTCGGACCCGAGCACCCGGCTGGAGAAGGCCACCAGGAAGCGGAAGGGGGTGAGCGCCACCGCGCCGATCGCGACCCCGGCCAGGAGCCACAGCCAGGAGTATTCCTCGCGCAGCTTGCGCTTGCGCACGAGCTCGAAGATCACCACCAGGACCAACACCGCGGCGCCGATCGTGACCAGCTTTTGCTGCAACGGCATGGCGGGCTACCTGGCGGACGGGGGCGGCGGCGGCGGCTCGCGCAGCAGCGTGACGAAGATCGAGAGGAACATCTTGAACACGTAGAACAGCGGCCGGATCACCCCGCCGTGCATGGACTGCCCGATCGGGTTCTTCTGCATTTCGACCGGTTGCTCTTCGGCGCGGAACCCCGCGCGGTGCAGCAGGATCAGCACGTCGGCGTCGGGGTAATCCGCCGGGAACAGGTCGAGCTGGAAGTACTCGAACACCCGGCGCCCGAGGGCCTGGTAGCCGCTGGTGGGGTCGGTCACCCGGCGCCGGGTGACGACCGAGGCTATGTAGCCGAAGAGCACCATGCCCACCCGGCGCGCGAAGGGCGGAATGTAGCCCCCGCCCACCAGGAACCGGGAGCCGACGCACACGTCGACCTCCCCCGAGAGCACGCGGTCGGCGAGGGGGTAGATGTACTTGGGGTCGTGCTGTCCGTCGGCGTCGAGCTGCACCAGCACGTCGTAGTGCCGGGGCGAGGACGCGGCGAACTTGTAGCCCGTCTGCAGCGCGGCGCCGTAGCCCATGTTGAAGGGGTGGCGCACGACCATGGCGCCCGCCGCCAGGGCCTCGGCCGCGGTGTGGTCGCGCGAGCCGTCGTCCACCACGAGGATGTCGAACTCGGGCGCGGCCTTGCGCAGGGACTTGATCACCCCCGTGATCTGCCCCGACTCGTTGTAGGCAGGCATGATCGCGAGGCCGTTGCGCTTGGTGGGCGTGGGGGCCGGGTCCGACATGGGCGGGATCATACCCGCGCCCCCCGCCTCCCGCGTCGACCGAGTGGGCCATTTCGCCCGGGAAACCGTCGCCGAAGCGCCACACAGCAGGCGCGTCATGCTCTCGCTAACCCCAGCCGTTGAGGTGCGGAGGCCGCCCGCAAGGGATTGGCAATCGACTTGCTCTTTCGTTGGGTGAGACCTACGGGTCGAAACTACCCCAACCCCCCAGAAGACCCCGGATCGACGCGTCGTCGTTCCGGGGTGTTCGTTGTACGGCCCGCTCGGCCGCGCCCCCCCCGCGTGGGGCCGCCCCTCGCCGCCGGTCCCGACCCCCCGCCTGCGACCCGCCCTTCTTGCGCTAGTGCTTGCGCCGCGCGGTGAGTGAGTCGACACTTACCGAGTGAGCAAGGGCTCACTCACCCCCACCAGAGAAGCTATCCCATGGTGAGAGAAAACCTTACAGCTTCCGAGCGGAAGGCGCAGATCTTGACCGAGGCGACCCGCCTGTTCGCCCAGCGCGGCTTCGAGGGCACCACGAGCGCCGCCCTCGCCAAGCGCTGCGGGGTCAGCGAGGCCCTGCTCTACAAGCTGTTCTGCAACAAGAAGCAGCTCTACGGAGCCATGATCGAGTTCAAGCTCACCCACTGGGAGCCGCTCAAGGTCGACCCCGAGACCGACGCGCCCCTGGTCGAGGTCCTCGGCGACCTGGCCCGCACGACCTTCGAGCGCGTCGAGGCCGACCCCGACTTCGCGCGGCTCATGCGCTACGCCGAGCTGCAGGAGACCGAGTTCAAGCGCACCTTCCACGAGGCCCGCGGCAAGCACCTGATCGCCGAGCTCGAGGCCTTCTTCGTGCGGCGGATCGCGACCGGCGAGCTGCGCCGCGACCTCGACACCCAGCTCTGCGCCTCGAGCTTCCTCTGCCTGTGCTGGAACTACGCCTGCGGCGCGAAGGTCTTCCAGAACGACTTCTTCCCCCAGCACCCCGACGAGGACGTCGTGAGCTTCCTCGTGACCCTGTTCGCCCGCGGGCTGGCCGCATGAGCCGGCTCCTGCGCTTCACCCCCTGCCTGCTGGCCCTGCTCGTGGGCTGCGGCTCCGAGGAGGCCCAAGAGGCCTTTCACCGGGAGCTCGCCCGCGACCTGGGCGGCGCGGAACGCGACGACGACGAGGCCCTCGAGGCCGGACGGCGCGTGACCGACGTGGCGCCCACGGACTCGAGCGCGGGGCTGACCCTCAGCGACTGCTTCCAGCGCGCGCTGCAGAACGCCGACACCCTGCGCGCGCAGAGCGAGACCCTGCTCCAGAGCGACGCGCAGAGCATGGAGGCGATCGCCGCGGTCCTGCCCAAGGTCGTGTTCTACGGCACCCACAACCGCGACTCCGACAAGATCTCCTTCGGCGGCGGCAGCGCGTTCCAGCCCCGCGAGCGCACGAGCTACGGCGTGCGGATCGAGCAGACGATCCTCGACGGGAAGCTCGTCCCGCGCCTCGACCTGATCGAGGAGACGCAGCAGATCCAGGCGCTCCAGCTGCGCGACGCCCGGGACCAGCTCCTGTTCGCGGTCGCGACCCAGTTCTACGAGGTCCTCGGCTACGAGGCCGACCTGCGCGCGATCGAGGCCACCCGCGCCAGCGCGACCGAGACCCTGCGCGTGCTCCAGGCGCGCAACGAGCTGGGGGTCGCCCGCGAGGACGAGGTGCTCCTGGCCCAAGCCAGCGCGGCGGAGGCCGAGGCCCGCGAGATCCAGACCGAGGCCGACCTGGCTCAGGCGCGCGCCCGGCTGGAGTCCTTGATCCAGGTCCGCCCGCTGCCGGCCTTGCGCGACACCTTCCGCGTGGCCTCGGGCCCCCAGGAGATCCCGCGCCTGGTCGACCTGGCCCTCGCCCAGCGCTACGACCTCGAGGCCGCGCGCCACGCGATCGCCGCCGCGGAGGCGAGCACCGACGAGGCCTGGTCCGCCTACCTGCCCCAGGTCGACCTGACCTTCGACACGATCCTCGAGTCGGAGGAGGGCTTCCGCAGCCAGTTGGACTGGACCCTGGGGATCACCCTCGACTGGACGCTGTTCGACGGCTTCGGGCGCGAGGCGCGCCTGGCGCGGGCGCGCTCGGTCGTGCGCCAGCGCGAGTGGGAGCTGCGAGCCCTGGAGAAGCAGGCGCGGCTGGAGGTCACCGAGGCCGCGCTCGCCTTCCGCTCGCTCGACCGCGCGCTGTTCGCCTTCCGCGCGCGCTCCGAGGCCGCGGCCTCCGCCTACGACGCCACCGAGGTCCGCCTGCGCGCGGGCTCGGCCACGCACCTCGAGGTGCTGGTCTCCCGCAACACCCGCGAAGAGGCCGCCCGCAACCTGACCCGCACCACCCTCGGCCGCAAGCTGGCCGCCTTGAGGATTCGCCGGGCCGCAGGCGACCTCAAGCGCGCCGCCCCCGTCGCCGACCTCGCCCCGCCCCAATGACCCAGGACCGCCCCATGCCCGAGCCTGACGAGACCCCCGACCACCCCGAGCCCGAGGAGGCCGCTCCCCCCGCAGAGCCGACTCCCGCGTCGCGGCAGCCCGACGCCGCCCACGCGCGCCCCCAGGTCGCCCCCCCGCCTAGCGCGATCACGCGCTTCGTCGCGGTGGGCCTGATCGTGGCCGCCGCCGTCGGCGTGGGGATCTGGGCCAGCTCGAGCGGCGGCGCGCCTCGGGCCGACGCCACCCAGCAGGGCCCGGGTCACGCGACGCCGGTGGACGTGGTCGTGATCCGGCACGAGGACGTGCCCTACGAGCCGCGCTTCCTCGGGCGCACCGACTCCTCGCACTCGGTCGAGGTCCGCAGCCGCGTCTCGGGCTACCTCACCGAGCGCAGCTTCGAGGAAGGCGCCGTGGTGCAGCCGGGCCAGACCCTGTTCCAGATCGACGCGCGCCCCTTCGAGAACGAGCTGCGCCAGGCCCAGGCCCAGCTCGCGGCGGCGGAGGCCAACCGCGAGCGCGCGACCCAGCAGCTCCAGCGCTACGAGGTGCTCAGCTCCAAGCAGGCGGCCACCCAGGGCGAGCTCGAGGAGTGGCAGAAGCAAGAGCGCGTGGCCGCGGCCGAGGTCGAGCTGCAGAAGGTGCGGATCGACGCCGCGCAGCTCCAGCTCGACTACGCCACGATCGAGTCCCCGATCCAGGGCGTGATCGGCGAGGCCCTGCTCGACGTGGGCACCCACGTCTCCGGGCCCACCGCGCTCCTGGCCAAGATCGAGCGCCTCGACCCGCTCTACGTGCGCTACGCCCTGACCGAGTCCGAGCTCCTGCGCCTGCAGCGTCAGCGCGAGGCCAACGAGCTCGCCATGCCCGGGTTCGAGCAGCTCGAGTTGGAGGTGACCCTCGCCGACGGCCGCACGCACCCCTTCCGCGGCAAGATCGACTTCGTCGAGCCCGAGCTGCAGCAGGCGGTGGGCACGACCCTCGTGCGCGGCGTGATCCCGAACCCCGAGCGCGACCTGCGCCCGGGGCAGTTCGTGCACGTGACCGTCAAGGGCATGCGCTTGCTGCGCGTGGTGCGCGTGCCCCAGGCCGCGGTCCTGCACTCGCCGACCGGCGCCAGCGTCTACGTCGTCTCCCCCGAGAACACCGTGGCCGTGCGCCCGGTGACCCTCGGCGACTGGCAGGGCGAGGGCCAGTGGGTGATCCAGGACGGCCTCGAGCCCGGGGATCAGGTGATCGTGAACCGGCTCCTGACCCTGCGCCCAGGCGCCCCGGTCACCCCGACCGAGGTCAGCCCGCAAGAGGCCCAAGCGGAGACCGCCGCGCCCTCGGGGGGCGGCAGCTCGAGCGGGGTGGGCAACGGCGGCTCGGCCTTCGGCGCGGGCGCGCCCAAGGACGACGGCTCGGGCGGCGGCGGCTCCAGCGGCGGCGCGCGCGGGAACGGAGGCCACTGAATGCTCTCCCGCTTTTTCATCGAGCGCCCCGTCCTCTCGGTGGTGCTCTCGCTCCTGATCGTGATCGTGGGCCTGGCGGCGATCTGGATCCTCCCGGTCGCGCGCTACCCCGAGATCACCCCCCCTACGGTCCAGATCCGCGCGGTCTACCCCGGCGCGGACGCCCAGACGGTGGCCGAGTCGGTGGCCGCCCCGATCGAGCAGCAGCTCGGCGGGGTCAAGGACCTGATCTACTACCAGAGCCAGTGCAGCAACGACGGCTCGTGCACGATCACCGTGACCTTCGAGATCGGCACCGACCAGGACCTGGCCGCGATCGAGGTGCAGAACCGGCTGAGCATCGCCGAGCCGATCCTGCCCCAGGAGGTCGTGCGCCAGGGCCTGACCGTGATCAAGGTCTCGAGCTCGATCCTGGGCGTCGTGACCATGGAGGCCGACGACCCGCGCTACGACGACATCTTCCTGGGCAACTACGCCACGATCAACCTCCTGGACCGGCTCAAGCGGGTGCAGGGCGTGGGCGACGCCACCGTGTTCGGCTCCCGCGACTACGCCATGCGGGTGTGGCTGAACCCGGACCAGCTCGCCGCGCGCGGGCTGACCGTCTCCGACGTCACCGGCCGCCTGCGCGAGCAGAACGCGGTGTTCCCCGCGGGCACGATCAACCAGCGCCCGACCCAGGGCGAGACCCAGCTCAGCCTGCCCGTGCTCACCCGCGGCCGGCTGTCCGACCCCGCCGAGTTCGAGGACGTCGTCCTGCGGGCAGACCCCGACGGCAGCCGGCTCAAGCTCAAGGACGTGGCCCGGGTCGAGCTCGGCGCCCGCGGCTACAGCCTCATGGGCCGCTACAACGGGCAGCCCACGACGCTCATGCTGATCACGCTCCAGACCGGCGCCAACGCGCTGGACACCATGGACGCGGTCAAGGCCGAGCTGACCGAGGCCCAGAAGTCGTTCCCCGCCGGCGTGCGCTGGCGCGTGCCCTACGACACCACGACCTTCGTGCGCGAGTCGGTGGCGGAGGTGATCAAGACCCTGCTCGAGGCGGTGGGGCTCGTGATCCTGATCGTGTTCGTGTTCCTCCAGTCCTGGCGCGCCGCGCTGATCCCGCTCCTGGCGGTGCCGGTGGCGGTGATCGGCACCTTCGCCGGCATGTTCCTGCTGGGCTTCTCGATCAACACCCTGACCCTGTTCGGGCTCGTGCTCGCGATCGGGATCGTGGTCGACGACGCGATCATCGTGGTCGAGAACGTGGAGCGGATCATGCACGAGGAGCAGCTCCCCGTGCGCCAGGCCACGATCAAGGCCATGCAGCAGGTCACCGGCCCGGTGATCGCGATCGTGCTCGTGCTGGCCGCGGTGTTCGTGCCCGTGGCCTTCCTCGGCGGGCTCACCGGACAGATGTACCGCCAGTTCGCGATCACGATCGCGGTCTCGGTGGCGATCTCCGGATTCGTGGCGTTGACCCTCAGCCCCGCGCTGTGCGGCATGCTGCTCAAGCCCAGCCACGGGCCGAAGAACGTCCTGTTCCGCGCCTTCGACCGCGCCTTCGCCGTGGCCACGTCCGGCTACACCGCGGGGGTCCAGCTCGCGATCCGCTTCGGGTTCGCGACCCTCGTGCTGTTCGCCGCGCTGTGCTTCGCGACCTACCGCCTGAGCAACGTCGTGCCCGGCGGGTTCCTGCCCGACGAGGACCAGGGCTACGTGATCGCGATCGTGATGCTCCCCGACGGCGCCTCCATGGACCGCACCCAGCGCGTGATCCGGCAGGCCGAGGGCTTCTTCAAGCAGCACCCGGCGGTCGAGCACGTGGTGTGCCTCGCGGGCTACGACATCCTCGCCGGCGGCGCGGCCAGCTCGAACACCGCCGTGATCTTCGTCCCGCTCAAGCCGTTCGAGGAGCGCTACGAGCAGGGGCTGACCGCGGGCAAGCTGATCCAGGACGCGCAGGCCCTGTTCGGGATCGTGTCGGACGGGCTCGTGCTCTGTATCAACCCGCCCGCGATCCAGGGCCTCGGCTCGCGCTCCGGGTTCACGGTCGAGATCGAGCAGCGCGGCGGGGGGACCGCCGCCGACCTGGCCCAGGCGGTCAGCCAGTTCATGGGCGCCGCCAGCGAGCGCCCCGAGCTCGTGGGCCTGACCTCGACCATGCGCGTGGGCTCGCCCCAGGTGTTCCTGGACATCGACCGCGCCAAGGCTCAGGTCCTGGGGATCCCGCTCCCCAACGTGTTCGAGCCGCTGCAGGCCTACTTCGGCTCGCTCTACGTCAACGACTTCAACCGCTTCGGCCGGATCTGGCGGGTCATGGCCCAGGCCGAGAGCGAGTTCCGCGACTCCCCCCGGGACATCGAGCGGATCTACGTGCGCAACGACCAGGGTCAGCAGGTGCCGCTCTCGGCGATCGTGGACACGAAGTGGCAGGTGGGGCCGAACGTGTTCCCGCGCTTCAACGGCTACCCCGCGGTCGAGGTCACCGGCTCCCCAGGGGCCGGGCTGAGCAGCGGCCAGGCCATGGAGGTCGTGCGCGAGGTCGCCGCCGAGGCGCTGCCCCCGGGCTACGGGATCGAGTGGTCGAGCGCCTCCTACCAGGAGATCAAGGCCGGCAACCAGGCGCCGGTGGTCCTCGCCTTCGGGCTCTTGATCGTGTTCCTGATCCTCGCGGCGCAGTACGAGCGCTGGAGCCTGCCGGTGGCGGTGCTGCTGGGCGTGCCCCTGGCCGTCCTCGGCGCGCTGATCGCGGTGTGGTCCCGGGGCTACGCCCAGGACATCTACTTCCAGGTCGGGCTCCTGACCCTGGTCGGGCTCTCGGCCAAGAACGCGATCCTGATCGTCGAGTTCTGCGCCGAGCTGCGCGCCGAGGGCTACACCGCGGCGGAGGCCGCGATCGCGGCGGCGCGCCTGCGCTTCCGCCCGATCGTCATGACCTCCTTCGCCTTCGTGCTCGGCGTCGTGCCCCTGGCCCTGGCCACCGGCGCCGGCGCCGCCGGGCGCCGCTCGATCGGGACCGGGGTGATCGGCGGCATGCTCGCCGCCACCTGCCTCGCGATCTTCTTCGTCCCGCTGTTCTACGTCGTGGTGGAGCGCGCGGCCGGCTGGCTGCGGCCGGGGGCCGAGAACGCCGGTTAGCGCTGGCGTATCCAAGACTTATCGACCCGCGCAGGGCCCGGCCGCCGCGCCCGATGAACCGACACGAACGGTTGATCGGGCTGCGGTGTGGCCGTAAACTGCGCCACCTTCTGGGGGTGTGGCCGTGGCGACCGCCGTTCGTGACAAAGCAAAGAAGTTCCACCGCTTCGTCAAGGGGCTCAAGGCCAAGCACGCCCAGGCGTTGTTGGGCAAGGAGCACTCCCTCCTCGACCGGCTGGTGTTCTACCTGCTGTCCTACGGCAACAACGCGGCCAACGCCAAGAAGGCGCTCAAGACCTTCACTGACACCGAGCAGTTCGTGAGCTGGAACGAGGTCCGCGTCGCCACCGAGCGCGAGATCGCCGACGTGCTCACCGAGGCCAAGGTCGCCCCCGCCGACTTCCTCGCCCCGCGCCTGAAGCAAATGCTGCAGAAGGTGTTCGAGGAGGCCGACGACACCGGCTTCGAGCCGCTGCTCGAGCGCCTGAACGAGCCCGAGAAGGCCGCCGATCGCAAGAAGATCAGCGACGACATCAAGAAGTGGGTGCAGACCCTCCCCGGGCTGCCCGCCTGGGCGCCGACGTACATCCTGGTCGGCCTGGGCCTGGAGAAGACCCTCCCCTGGGACCCCCACACCGAGGCCGTGCTGGAGGAGCTCAAGCTGCTCCCGGCCAAGTCGACCCTGGCCCAGAAGAAGCGCCTGGCGAAGGCCCTGCTCGAGGGCCTGCCCGACGACCTCGGGCCCCTCGAGGTGCACCACCTCCTGGTCGAGTACATGAAGAAGGGCACGAAGAAGAAGTAGCCGCCTCGCGCGGCCACGTGCCCCGGACTACGCTCACCTAGAGCCACGCGCTCAGTTCAGGAGGACCCCATGGCCGGGCATAGCCACTGGGCAGGGATCAAGCATCACAAGGCCGCACAGGACAAGAAGCGCGCCAAGCACTTCTCGAAGTTCTCGAAGGCGATCATGGTCGCCGCCAAGGAGGGCGGGGGCGACCCCGACCAGAACCTGTCCCTGCGCTACGCGATCGACCGCGCCAAGGCGGGCAACATGCCCAACGACTCGATCGACCGCGCGATCAAGAAGGGCACCGGGGAGTTCGGCGACAAGCGCTTCGAGGACGTGATCTACGAGGGCTACGGCCCCGGCGGCGTGGCGCTCATGGTCGAGGCGCTGACCGACAACCGCAACCGCACCGCCCCCGAGATGCGCTTCATCTTCTCCAAGCACGGGGGCAACATGGCGAACCAGGGCGCGGTGGCGTTCATGTTCGATCGCCAGGGCCTGCTCGCGATCGAGGGCGCCGACTTCGACGAGGTGTTCATGGTCGCCGCCGAGGCCGGCGCCGACGACGTCTCCAACGAGGACGGCATGGTCGCGATCACCACCCCGCCCGAGGCCTTCGCCAAGGTCAAGCAGGCGCTGGTCGACGCCAACTACACGCTGTCCACCGCCGAGCTGGCCTTCGTGCCCCAGAACTACGTGACGCCGGACCCCAGCGACGTGCAGGCGATCGAGAACCTGATCAACGCGCTCGAGGACAACGACGACGTGCAGACGGTCCACCACAACTGGCAGCCCGCGGAGTAGGCGTGCTGGGTCGCGCCGCGCTGCTGGGAGTCCTGACCGTCGCGCTCGCCGCGGCCCAGGACGTCCCCCAAGACGCCTACGCTGCGATCGGGAGCGACCTGGTCGTGAGCAAGAAGGCGGTGCACTCGCTCAGCCAGCTCACCAAGTGGCCGCCGGCCCAGGCCCTCGAAGAGCTGGTGCGCAACGCCGTGCTGCGCCAGGGCCTGACCGAGCGCGGCGTCGACGTGGACGCCGTCGACCCCGACGAGCTGGCTCAGGTCAAGACGAGCATGCTCGGCCGGGGGATCCCGGCCGAGGCCCTCGAGCTCCTCGACCTCGAGGCCATGGTCGCGTTCTCGCTCTACGCCCGCGGGCAGGTCGATCCCGCCGAGGCCGAGCAGTTCTACACCGACTTCGGCTGGCGCCTGTTCGGCCGCGTGCGGGCCCGGGTGATCCAGCTCGAGACGAGCTCGGTGCGCACCCACGAGCAGGCGGGGGAGACCCTCAGCGCGCTGGCCGAGGAGCTGGGGGAGGGCGTCGACGACGCGACCTTCGCCCAGAAGGCGGCCGAGCTCTCCGAGGGCCCCTTCGCCAAGCTCGAGCGCGGGGACACCGAGTGGTTCAGCGCCCGCGGGGTGAGCGCGCTCGGCAGCGCGATCCCGCTCGCGATCGTCGAGGCCTGCTTCCGCAAGCGCGAGCCGGGGCTGATCTCCGCCCCGCTGCGAGGCAAGGTCGGCGTCTATTTGGTGCGGGTGACCGCCGTGGCGCCGCCCCCGCCCTTCGCCGAGCTGAACGAGGTCGAGCGCACCTACGTGCTCGACCTCGTGGCCAGCCAGAGCCCGAGCCGGCGCGGGCTGACCCGCGAGTTCCTGGACGGCGTGCCCGTGCGCTACGCCCCCGACGCCCCCGGGCGAGGGCGCTGACGCGGTGAAGATCGGGCACCTGGCGGCAGGGATCGTGCTCCTCGGCGGCGCCGCCGCCGCGGGGGCCGTGTTCCTGCGCGACAAGGCAGCCCTCGGCAAGGCCCGCCTCGCGGGCAAGGCGGCGAGCGAGTCCCTCGCCGCCGGCGACGTCGCCGCCGCGCAGTCGGCCTTCGGCGACATGTGGGAGCGGGCGAGCCGCGTGGGTCGGCTCACCGGCCAGGCTCCCGCCGCGCAGGAGCTGCAGGCCGAGGCCCGCGACGCGCTCCTGGACCTGGCCCTGCTCGAGGGCCCCGAGCGCGAGCGCCTGGCCGCTCTCGACGAGGACGGGACGCTCCTCGGCGCCCCGTACCCCGAGCGCGAGGCCCTCGAGGCCGAGCTCTGGGCCCAGAGCGCCGAGCGCGCCCTGCGCGCCGAGGGCACCGCCGCGGCGCGAGACCTGCTCGCGCGGGCCGAGAAGGCGGGGGCCCCTGCCAGCCGGCTCGACCCGCTGCGCGCCGAGCTCGCCGCCCGCGACGCCCTGCTCCAGGCCGAGCAGGCGGCGCGGGAAGGGCGCTTCGCCGACGCCGCGCAGCTGCTGGAGCGCGCCCAGGTCGAGGGCCTGGAGCTCCCCGACGCCGAGGCCCTCGGCGCGCGGATCGCCAAGCTCGAGACCGTGGCCAAGGACACCGCCGCCCTCGAGGCCTACACCCAGGCCCTCGAGGCCCTCGCCGCGCGGGTCCCCGCGGAGCTGGGCGTCCTGCGGGCCGAGGTCGAGGCGCTCTCGCCGCCGAGCCTGCGCGGCGGGCACCCCCAGGCCCTGGAGCAGGAGCGCGCGCTCGAGGCCCTGGCCAAGCGCCGCGCGCGGCTGCTGGAGCTGAGCGAGGCCTTCGCGGGCATGGTCTTCGTGCGCTCGCTGGGTGACCGCGCGCTGTTCGTGGACCGGGCCGAGGTCACGAACGCCGACTTCGCCGCCTTCGTCGCGGCCGGCGGCTACACCCACGACGACCTGTGGTCGGCCCAGGGCCTGGCCCTGCGCCCGCGCTGCACCGACCTCGCCGGCAAGCCCGGCCCCAAGGGCTGGGACGGCGGGCCCCCCGCCGGCGCCGAGGACGAACCCGTGCGCCAGATCGGCCCCTACGAGGCCGAGGCCTACGCCGCCTGGGCCGCCAAGCGCCTGTTGAGCTTCGACGACTGGACCCTGGCGGTCGACGGCCGCTGGCGCGGGGACTACGCCCCGGGCAAGGGCAACGTGCGCGAGGCCGAGGTCGGCGCCCCCACCGTCGCCGGCGCCAAGGACGACGCCCCGGGCGCGGTGGACCTCTGCGGCAACGTGGCGGAGATCGCGCGCAAGAACGACGGGTTCGTGGCCCTGGGCGGCTCCTACCGCACGCCCTGGAGCGAAGCCAACCCCGCGCGGGCCACGCCCTTGCCCCCGACCCTGCGCGGGAGCGACGTCGGCTTCCGCTGCGCCCGTGAACTGGAGCTGCCGTGGGAACGAGACTGAGCCGCGCCGCTGCGCTGACCCTCCTCTGCGTCGCCCTCGGCGGCTGCTCGAGCGCGCCGCCCCCCGAGACCAAGGACGTCCAGGCGGAGATCGACGACATCCTCGTGCACTTCGCCAACCCCAACGAGGGCGAGCGCTGGCGCGCGCAGCTGCTCGAGGTCGCGCGCCGCGGCCAGCAGGAGCGCGCGACGACCCTCGCCAGCCTCGACCGGGAATACACCCGCTCCTGGCGCCGGGGCGGCACCGGCAGCGCGTTGACCAACGCGGGGCGCCGCCGGGTCATGGAGGTCGTGACCGAGCTCGGCGACGGCCAGGACACCCGCGCGCTCCTGACCAAGGGGCTGAAGGACGACGAGCCCAACGTGGTCGCCGCCGCCGCCCACGGGCTCGCGAGCTGGAACGACGCCGGCGGACTCGAGCGCCTGCTGACGGTCGCCCACAAGACCGAGGGCCCCGGGCGCGAGCACGCCCTCGCCGCCCTGGACGCCCTGGCGACGCCCACCGAGCGCGCGAGGTTCCTCGCCGCCCACACCGGCGACGACGCGGTCCTGTTCGCGGCGACCCTCGCCACCTTCCCCGAGGCCGCGGCCAAGCGCCGCGAGGCCCTGCAGCAGGTGGCCGAGGGTCACGCCAACGCCCACGCGCGGACCTTCGCGATCCAGGCCCTGAGCAAGCTGGGCGTGGCCCCGAGCGACGTCGCCGCCGACGCGCTGCACGACGCCACGACCCGCCCCGCCGCCCTGCGCGCGCTGGAGAAGTCGGGGGACGCTGAAGCCCTCGCAGCGGAGCTGGCCACGAACCCCGCCGACGCCGACCGGGTGGCCGGGCACCTCTACCGGATCGAGCACGCCGAGGCCGCCGAGGCCGCGGCGCGCCTGGTCTCGGGGGACGCGCCTGACGACCTGCGCCTGATCGTGCTGCAGGAGGTGTTCGCCCCCGCCGCGACCAAGCGCCCCAGCGCCTACGCTGCGGGCCGGGGCAAGGCCGCGCTGGTGGAGGCCCTGCGCGGCGCGATCGAGCGCGAGCGCGGGCAGGCCCAGCGCGTGGCGGTCCTGGCCCTCGGTCGCCTGGGCGACCCCGCGATCGACGAGGGCTCGCTCCTGCGCCTGCAGGGCGGCTCGACCGAGCTCGACCGCGCCCTGCTCGTGGCCCTCGGGCACCTGGGCGGGGAGGTCGCCGCGGCCCACCTCCTGCTCTCCCTCGAGACCGAGCCCGAGCTGGGCGAGGCCGCGGGCGAAGGCCTGGTGGCCCTGGTCGAGGGCGGCCACGGCGAGGCGGTCTCCGGCGCGGACTTGCTCGCGCTCCTGGACCACGACCGCCAGGAGGTCCGCGAGCAAGCGCTGGCGATCCTCCAGGCCCTGGCCGGGAGCAAGGACGCCCGCGGCTACAAGCCGGGGGCCGATCGCGAGAGCCGCCAGCCCGGGATCGCCGCCTGGCGCGACTGGGTCCGCTCGCGGTAGCACGGCGAGCGCAGCTGCCCGCGCGTTCCTGCCGAATTGGAAGAAGGCATGAACCGCCAAGGCGCCAAGGACGCCAAGGCTCTGCCCACGCGCAAACGCGCCGGGGTCCAAGATCGAACCACCGCGCTCCGCTCGCGCGCAGTCGTGGCGCCCTTCGCCTGGCGCACCCGAAGACACCGAGCTCCGCCCACCCGGCGAACGAGAGGAGCTCCGCCGCGCGGTCCCGCGCTGGCGGAGCTGGATTCCGAGCGCGAGCGCTCTTGCGGAGCACGGTGTCCTCGGTGTTCTTCGCTTCGCACGTCCGCTCGGTCACGATCCAGCGGAGCTGGGTGGTTCAATCTCTGCGCCAGCGCGTGGACGGGCGAGCGGAGCCTTGGCGTCCTTGGCGTCCTTGGCGGTTCCTGCCGTCTTCCGGCTCCGAGGCACGGAGGCTGCGACCTGCGCGGTTCACCCAACAGCCTCACGACCACGGGCACGAAGCCCCGCCCCTCCCCTCCCGCTCCCGGATCGAGTATGACCTAGGGCAGTGACCGACGCCGCGGACCCCGCCTCGAGCGCGCCCGAGCCCCCCGAGCTGATCGTCCGCTCCGGGGAGCTGATCTGCTACCGGCTGATCGACCTCGGCGACGAAGTCCTGCTGGACGAGGCCGAGCAGGCGCTGCTCGGGGGCGAACAGGCCCGACGCCTGAGCCTCTCGCGGACCCTGGCCAGCGCGCTGGTGTTCAAGGCTCCGCCCCTCGACGTGCTGCTCCCGAGCCGGGTGCTCAAGCTCCCCGACGGGGCCGAGGTCGAGGCCAAGGTCACCGCGCGCTTCTTCGACATTGGGATCGCCTCGGTGCGCTTCAAGCTCCCGATCGAGCCCGAGACCCCGCTGGCCGCGCTGATCCCGCGCCTGGCCCAGCTCTACGAGTTCCCCGCGCTGGACGAGGAGTGCCGGCGCGCGGTGGAGCTCCTGCGCCCGAGCCTGGGCGACGCGATCAAGGGCTCCCCCGCGACCGAGGAGATCGAGCCCTACACCGTGGTCTTCGTGCGCTCCTTCGCCGGCGACCCCACGGCCCGGGAGGTCCTGGCCCAGCGCCAGACCCTGGCCCGGCTGCTCCTGGGCGAGGCCAGCGACGAGCCCCTGGCCGAGTCCGAGCTCGAGACCGTGGACCGCTTCAGCTTCTCCTACTTCCAGAGCGACCTGGCGGTCGTCGACTGGGACGGGGCGCTCTTGCTCGAGCCCAAGGGCAACAAGGACGTGGCCGACGTGCTCGAGTTCGCCTGCGCCCAGACCGTTGGCCTCCGGGGCTACGACGCCCTGATCGACCGCGAGCTCGAGGACTTCTACGACATCGTCCTCGCCCAGGGCTCGTGGTCGCTGATCTCGAGCCCCTACGCCGCGCTGGCCAAGCGCGTCCAGGAGCGCTGGCTCGACGCGACCGAGTTCACCGACCGCACCAACAACGCGCTCAAGGTCGTGGCCGACCTCTACCTGGCCCGGGTCTACAAGGCCGCCCTCGAGCGCAGCCGGATCGCCGAGTGGCAGGCCGCGATCTCGCAGAAGCAGGCGCGGATCGCCCAGGTCTACGAGTTCCTGAAGGACGAGGTCGACGCGCGCCGCGCCACGTTCCTCGAGGTCTCGATCGTGGCCTTGATCCTGATCGAGATCGTGCTGGCCATGCTGTAGCCCGCGGCGACGCCGCAGGAGCGCCCCAGCGAGCCGCGAGACGTCCAAGCAGGGACGTACGCCGCCTTGACACGTTTACGCCACCCCTCCGCCCGTAGACGACCAGCAGGAGGGTTATGCGTTGGCGCTGGCCTTGCGGTGGACCGCGCATGGACTCCCCTCTGCGACCGAGCTCCACCCCCGGCCTGCTGGTCGGCCGCGAGACCCTGCCGACCCTGCCGGTGGTCGACGCCGCTCCCGTCCCTCAGGCCGTGCCCCCCCCGCTCCCAGAGCCCCCCCCGCCTCCGCCCCGACCGTCGTCCGGCCGCGCCCGACGCAGCAGCGCCCGGCAAGCCCACGTCCCGCCGCCCTTGGAGGCGGCGCAGATCCAGGCGGGCTGGGTGACCTTCGGCGTCCTGGCGACGCTCTCCGCCGGGGCTCTGATCCTGGCCCTCGCCCGGATCCTGACCCCGGCTCCGGCCCCGCTCCGCGGGAGCGCGCCGCCGGTGACCCGCCACCTGGCCGCGCCCGCGGCGCCGCCGAGCCTGGAGCTCGATCCGACGGTGTTCCACCACGACGTCGAGCCGGTGCTCAAGGCCGAGTGCTGGAGCTGCCATGGGGAGGCGGGCGCCGGCGAGCTGCGCTTGCGCACCGGGGCCGACGGCGTGTCCCCCGCCGCGGTGCTCGCCTTCGTCGTGCCTGGGCGGCCCGAGGCCAGCCCCCTGCTGGTGCGACCCCTGGGCCCCGCCTGGGGCGGGCCCCCGCACCCCGACCTCGGGTGGAGCCCCGACAGCCCGCAGGTCCAGCTCCTCGAGCGCTGGATCGCCGGCAGCGCGGTCCCTTCCCGCGTGACCCCCCTCGATCCGGAGGACCCATGACCTCGCTCCCCGAGCCCCTCGCCCCTGCGCCCGCGACCTGCGCGCTGCGGATCGAGCGCGACGGCACGCCGCGCTGGCGGCTGCGCCTCAACGCCCAGGTCACCGTCGTCGGCCGCGACCCCAAGCTCGCCGGCTGCTTGAACGACCCGGGCGTGTCGCGGCGTCACGCGGTGTTCGTGGTCGCTCCTGGCGGCGCGGTGGTCGTGCACGACCTCGGCAGCCGCAACGGGATCTACCTCAACGAGCGCCGGATCCCGCCCGGGGCTCAGGTGCGGCTAGCCAGCGGCGACGCGCTGCGCCTGGGGAGCACGGTGCTGCGGGTGGAGTCCCTGGCGGCGCGCCGGACCTCTGCCCCCCAGCGCGAGCTGGTCCTGGACGAGGTCCAGAGCGCGCCGCCCCGCGCCCCGCGCCGCGGACGGCGGCGCCGGCTCCGCGCGCGGCCCTAAGGCAGCGGGACCTGGTACACGGCCCCGCGCTGGGTCCACACGTAGAGCGAGCCCCCGTCCGGGGCAGCGACCGCGGAGGTCGGCGTCTCCACCCCTTGCTCCCCGAGCACGCGCCGCTCCGCGTCCCCGACCAGGAGCCGCAGGTCCCTCCCCGCGCTGACCGCGATCCCCAGCGCGCCCACCCCCCAGGCGCGCTCCGCCGAGACGACGCGTCGCACGGGGTCCGTCGAGTCGCCCAGCGCGCCGCGCACGGCCGGGGGGTAGAGCAAGGTCAGTCGCCCCGCGGGCTGCGGCACGGCGTGCGCCGGCGCGAGGTTCCAGGGCGTCCACGCCCCCAGGCGCAGCTCGGGGCCCAGCTCGAAGGCACGAGCGCCCTGCTTGCCCACGACCCAGCCCTGCGCGGCGATCGTCGACGAGGCGAAGCGCTGCGCCCCCGCGAGCCGAGGGGCCGCAGCCGCTCCGCGCGCGTCGGGTCGTCCGGGTCCCAGGCCTGCAGCGCGAACCCACCCTCCGCGCCCAGCTCCAGCGCGAGCAGCGCCCCGTCCGCCAGCGCGAGGTCGACCCAGCGCGCGCCCGCGCTCGGCTCGACCGGACCCACCGAGGCCATGCTCAGCGCCCCGCCGCGGTCGGCCTGGACGCGGTCCACGGTGATCCCTGCCGGCGCGAGCTGCGCGACGTGGCCCGCTCGGGCCACCGTGCGCACGACGCCCGGGAGCGGGCGCGGCGGCGTCGCCGTCCCGCTCGAGGCCTCGAGCACGCGGTAGCCGTCGGGGGTGGGCAGCACGAGGCGCTCGTCGTCGAGCCACGAGAGCTCCGCCCAGCGCCCGTCGTGCGCGGTCGGCCGGTACGCCGAGGCCCAGGGCGCGCCCCCCGCGAGGACCTCGACCGCGCGATTCTCCCCGGCGGCGAGCAGCACGCCGTCGCCCGCGCGGGCGACGTCCGCGGCGCGCCAGCCCAGCTCGAAGCCGGGCTGGGCTACGAGGTCGTCCGCGCGCCAGGCCTGGACCCCGGCGGCGCTGCCCGCGGTGTAAACGATCCCGCTGGCGTCGAAGCACACGCCGACGCGCTCCCCGACGCCGGGGGCCGGGCCCGCGAGGTCCCGGGTGGCGAGGAGCTCGAGGCCAGGCCAGGCGCGCAGCTCCAGCGCGTCCCGGCGGTGGATCGCGACCCGGGCGCCGTCGGGGCTGAAGGCGAGCTCGCTGCCGAGGGGGAACCCGCCGACCTCCCACGCGTCGACGCGCCCTGCGGCCCCCCAGCGCACACTGCGGGCGCTCGTCGCCAGGGCGAGCCCTCCCCCTCGGGGACCGAAGCGCACGCGCACGAAGTCTCCCGGGCTCTGCGAGCTCTCGCGCCCGC
This sequence comes from Planctomycetota bacterium, assembly GCA_041402045.1. Lineage (GTDB taxonomy): Bacteria > Planctomycetota > J058 > J058 > J058 > JAGQRJ01. The sequence goes on from JAWKSZ010000048.1 coordinate 51,596, forward strand.
CCTCCCACGGCGGACGGTCGTAGAGCTTGAGCCCCAGGGGCCCCGCGACGGCGAAGGTTCGCTGCGGACCGCAGGCCAACGAGCGGGGCCCGGCGCCAGGGGGTGGACTGGACTGGACCCGGTCACGCTGCGGCTGCCACTTCAGCAGCGCCCCCGACGCGAAGAGCACGAGGAGCTCCTCGTCGTCGACCCAGGCCAGGTCCAGGCAGGGATCCTCGGGTGGCAGGGCGAACGCACCGACCAGCCCCCCGCGCGCCACGCGCCAGCAACGCAGCTCCTCCCGCGAGACCGCCGCGACCAGGCTCCCGCTCGGGTTCGGCGCGAGCTGGAGCACCGGCTGCTCGTGGTTGCCCGGCGCCGTGCGCACGAACCTCAGGGGCGCCGTGGGATCCTGAGCCAGCCGCGCGCCCTCGAGGGAGGCGGCGAGCGCGCGCAGCCGCGGGTGCCGCGGCGCCAGGGCGCGCGCGTCCTGCAAGCCTCGCTCCGCGGCCGCCAGGTCCCCGTGCCCGAGGGCGACCTCAGCCTGGAGGACGCGCAGTTCACCCAGCTCGTAGCCGACCAGGCGGGCCTCGTCGGCCTCGCCGAGCATGGAGGTCGCGCGCTCGAGGTCCCCCTGGAGCAGGAGGGCCCTCACGGCGCCCAAGCGCGCCTGGACTTCGAGGCTCGGGTCCCGACCCCGCGCGTCCTCGACCACCTCCACGAAGCGCTGGACGGCGCTCCCGTAGTCCTCGCGTCGCATGGCGTCTGCTGCCGCGCGCAGGGCGGTGTCGCAGAAGATCCGGTGCAGGTCCTCGGAGGCGCCCCCCTCCGGGCGGTCCAGGGCGGCGCGAAGGCGATCCAACGCCCGCTCCCGGCGCTCGGGTGCGCTCGGACGCCCGAGCGCCTCGCAGGCCCTGCCCAACAGGCCCTCGAGCCGCCCGTAGGCGACCCACTGCGACACGGAGTCGTCCGAGCCGTGCTCGGCGAGCCAGCTCAGGCTGCGCTCGCAGGTCACTTGCGCCAGCTCCCCCTGGCCGTGGTTCAGCGCCAAGGACGCGAGGGTGATCGCCCGCTCCGCGTTCTCGGGGTGGTGCTCGCAGTAGAGGGCGTAGTCGGCGAGCGCCTCGTCCAGCCGCCCGAGGGCCTGCAGGCTCGCCCCCCGATACGCCACGACGACGTAGTCCCCTGTGCTCGCGTCCCCGTCCAAGGCGCGTTCGTAGGCCGCGATCGCTGCGGCGTGCTCCCCACGGGAGGCCTCGAACCGTCCCAGCTCGTAGGCCGCGGCGAGCCCCGTCCGGGAGGAGCGCAGGCTCCACGCGGCCTGATAGGCGGCGCGCACCTGCTCGTCCAGCGCGGCCCGCTCGGCGGGGGGCGCCGCGTCCGCCAGCGCCCGACAAACGTCCCCCAGGAGCAACTGCAGCGCGTAGGCCCGCTCGGGAGGCGCGTCGGGCAACCAGCGCTCGATCGTCGCGCGCGCCCCCAGAGCGTCCCCCAGCTGGAGCTGCAGCTTCGCCCGCGTGTGACAGGTCCGCGCGGCGAGCGCCTCGTCCTGGCGCTCCGCGCGCGCGAGCAGCGCGAGCGCACGCTGCGGCTCTCGCCCGGCGGTGGCGAGGGCGCTGGCGGCCACGATCAGCGTCTCGGGATCCTCCGGGCCGAGCTCCAACGCCCGCTCGACGTCGGCGAGCATGGGCTCCGTCCCCCGGCTCCCGAGCCAGGCCAAGGCCCGCGCACGCCCGAGCAAGGCAGGCACCCAGTCCGGTCGGGCCTCGAGGGCGCGGGTATAGGCGGCGACCGCCCCGTCGTAGTCCCCCGCCTCTGCCGCGGCCTCGCCTGCGTCGAGCGCGGCCTGCGTCCGGGACGGCTCACCTCGCTCACCTCGCGCGAGGTGCGCGGCGCCCACGCCCAGCGCGAGGACGAGCAGCCCGCCGCCCAGCAACAGGAGCGGCGCGCGCCGAGGTCGCGTCCGGGGGCGCGCGAGCAGCTCGGCGAAGGCGTCCGCGTCCGCCGGGCGCTCCTCGGGCTCCGAGCCCAGCGCCTGGAGCACGCAGGCGTCGAGCCACTCCGGCACCTCGGGCACCGTGGCTCGCAGGGGCTCGACCTTCCCCAGCGCGCTCTGCTTGAGGTAGCCCAGCAGCCCCGACGCGGCGAAGGGCTCCCGCCCCGCGATCGCGGTGTAGAGGATCGCGGCCAGGGAGAACACGTCGGCGGGAGGACCCGCGCGCTTGCTGTCCATGGCCTGCTCCGGCGCCATATAGCCCTTGGAGCCAGACATGGCGCCGGTCTGGGAGAGGCTGATCGAGTCCTGGGCGACGCCGCGGTCGCTGTGCTTGCTCAGCCCGAGGTCGGCGACCCAGGCCGCCCCCGCCGCGTCGAACAGCACGTTCTGCGGCTTGAGGTCGCGGTGCACGACCCCCGCCCGGTGCATGCGCCCCACCGCGCGCGCCAGCCGCTCCACGAGCTCGAGGGCCTCCTCCCAGCGCAGCGGCCCCTCGCGCAGGCGCTGGTGCAGGTCGCCGCCCTCGAGCAGGGGGAGCACGGCGTAGGGGTGGCCCTCGGCGACCCCCACGTCGAGGAGCGGCACGAGCCCCTGACCGCCCAACTGCTGCTGGAGCCGACACTCGCGCTGGAAGCGCAGGAGCAGCTCGGGCTCGGCGCCGAGGGAGAGCTTGATCGCCACCGCCTGCCCGTCGGGGGCCAGGCCGCGGTAGACGGCGCCCATGCCTCCCTGACCGAGCAGCCCGGTGAGTCGGTAGGGCCCGATCGCCTGGGGGTGCTTCACCGCGTCAGCATGCTCCTCGGGGCGCGGGCGCGCCAGCGCGGCGAGCCGTTCCTAGAGGTCGAACTCGGCGCCCTCGCGCGCGGTGTCGACCTCGAGCTCCGCGTCCCCGATCCGCGCGCGCTCGGCCTCGAGCAGGGCCTCGACCTCGTCGTCCGGGCGGTCGGGGTGGTGGTAGAAGCACAGGAGCCGCTTGGCCCCGGCCGCCAGCGCGAGGTCGACGGCCTGAGTGAAGGAGCTGTGACCGCTGGCGGCGGGCGCCCCCGGCCCGCCCAGGCTCGCCCCGCCGGCGGCGAGCTGCTCCGGGCTGTAGTAGGTCTCGTGGATCACCACGTCGCAGCCGCGGGCCAGGTCCAGGGCGGCCTGGGACACGGCGCCCCGCGGGTGCGCGAGCTCCGGGAGGTAGGCCAGGCTGCGCTCGCCCTCGCGGATCCGATACCCGACGGTGCGGTGGCTCCCGTTGGGGAGCATGGCGTGGCGCACCGAGAGCTTGCCCAGGGTGAGCTGCTGGCCCGGCGCGAGCTCGTTGATCCGGATCTGGGCCGGCATGTTCTCCATGCTCACCAGCGGCGAGTAGGTCGGGTCGAGCTGCCCGGCCATGACCGCCTGCAGCTCGGCGCCCCCCGGCCCCCACACCACCACCGAGTTGCCCGGAATGAACGCGGGCACGAAGAACGGGAAGCCCTGAATGTGGTCCCAGTGGGTGTGGGAGAGCAGCAGCGTGAGGTGCCCCTGCCCCCGGCCCCAGGGCCCGGCGAGGAGCTGCTTGCCCAGCCAGTAGAGCCCGTGACCGGCGTCGAGGACCACCAGCTCGTCGTGCTTGTCGCGCACCTCGACGCAGGGGGTGTTCCCGCCCACCCGCAGCGTGTCCGCTTGGGTCGAGGCGAAGGCACCGCGGACTCCCCAGAAGCGCACCCGCATTAGAGCTCGAGGGACTCCCGCTCGCGGGCCAGGAGCACCTTCAGGTCGCTGCCCGCGTCCCGGTCCTGGTGCTGCGCGCGCTGACCCTCGAGCACGTCGTCCCAGGCCTCGGGGTGGTGGTGGTAGAGCACCAGGCGCTCGACCCCGCCCTGGCGCGCGAGGCGGATCCCTTCGTCGGGGGTGCTGTGCCCCCAGTGCGGGTTCTCGGCGTACTGCTCGGCGGTGAAGAAGGTGTCGTAGAGCAGCACGTCGGCGCCCTGCACGAAGGCCTCGAGCTCGCGCCCGTAGCGCGCGAGCAGCTCGAGCCGCTGGGGGTCGGTCTCGGGCTGGCGGGTGTGGAAGCCCTCGCCCAGGAGCTGCTCGGCGTAGGGCGCGGTGTCCGTCATGTAGACGAAGGCCTTCCCGCCGTGCTCGACCCGGTAGCCGACCGCGATCCCGGGGTGGTTCAGGCGCACGGTGCGGATCGTGTAGGGCCCGAGCTGGTAGATCTCGCCCTCGCTCACCGGCTTCCAGGCGATCGTGGACTGGAAGCGCTCGAGCCCGTAGCCGAAGTAGGGCCGCGCGGCCTGGCCCTCGAACACCTGGCGCAGGCGCCGGTCGTGGTCGGCGCGGGCGCAGATCGTGAAGCGGTTGCCCGGGGTGTAGAAGGGGCTGAAGTGCATGAACCCCTGGATATGGTCCCAGTGGGTGTGGCTCGTGAGCAGGACCGCCTCGCCGGCGCCGTCGCCGAAGCCCTCGTGCACCAGCTCCTTGCTCAGCCGGCGCATGCCGGTGCCCGCGTCGAAGATCAGGGTCGGCGCGCCGTCCACGCGCAGGGCCACGCAGGAGGTGTTGCCCCCGACCTGGGTCACCCGGGGGTGGGCCACCGGGAAGGAACCGCGCACGCCGTAGAACGTGACCCGCACCCCGTGCCCCCTTCGTGGCCGCTACGAGCTAACTCCAGGCGTCGATCCTAGTTCTGTGACTCTGCGCCGTCAACGCGAGCCCTCGGCGAGGTTTTTCCAGGCAGGGGAGGTCAGGCGGGACGAACGGGCAAGCCTTGCCCACCGGGTTCACCCGGTCCGGTGCTCGCCCGCGTGTCCCTGCTCGTCCTGCGTCACGCCCAGGAGCTGCGCCGCGCTCAGGACCCGGCGGCGACCCTGCGCAGCCTGGCGATCTCGCTGAGCGACCTGCTGCGCCAGGTCTGGGATCGCACGGGCCGAACCGTGGTGTTCCGGTATAGGTTGGAGATCGCGGAGCTCACGCCCGACGTGGGCGAGGAGATCCTGCTCCGCTCCCTCCCCGGGAGGGTCAAGGAGGACCTCGTGACCGCTGGCGAACAACTCCGTGCGCAAGGGGAGCTCCGCGGCATGCGCCGCTCCCTCCTGCTCCTACTCGAGACCGCGTTCTCACCCCTTCCGGCGGACGTCGAGCGCCGAGTCGCCTGCGCGTCGGAGGCTGAGCTGCTCGCCTGGATCGCGCGCGTTCCCGGGGCGGATCACCTGGACGAAGTCCTCACCGCCCAGTAGCGCCATTCCCCCGTCCTAGCCTAAAGGAGCCTGAACAAGCTCAAGGCGATCACGAGTACCGCGATCAGTGAGGCAGGACAGCCCACCCACGACAGCCTGGAGCTCTCCGCGGTGACCCGAAGCCAGGGCGCAACCAGCGCCGGCAGTGAGAGACATAGGCTCAGCGCTCCGACGGCGCGGTTGAGCCAAGGATCGACGAACTCGACGACGCTGAGTGGAACTGCCGGGACGAGGAGCAGGTAGGCGCACGCGACCGAGACCAGTCGCCGGACACGGGTGAGGTCCTCGAACTCCGCGTCTTCCTCACTGTCCAGGGGACCAGCAGCGGAGACACCCTCCGGTCCCTGTTCGGTGACGGTCGCCTGGTCCAGCCGAAACCCGCTCAAGCAGCTCAGGCCCCTTGAAGAGACCACCAGCTCACCGAGCTCGGTCAGTCCCGCGTCGTCCGCGAAGGCCCGGCCCAGGAAGTCGAGACGAAGGAACTCCGGCAGTTCGGTGTCGGGGAAGAACTCCCTGAACTCCTCGGACAGAGAGATCCTAGCCGCAGGGCCTACTCGGACGAGCCCTGGCAGGCTCTCGCTCAACGCTCGCGCTAGCGGCGGGGTGGCCAAGTAGAGCGGGTGGGTCGATATCAGATCGTCCCCCAACCACCCGTGAAAGAGGAGCGGCGGAGCGCCTGGGGCAACTCGGACTGGAGCGGAGGAGAGATCGAGGTCGACGTCCTCGTCCAGGTGTCCAGGGCACTCAGGCTCGACTAGGTAGAAGCTCACAACCTGGGCCTCCCCACCCCTACCCCGCGCGGCGGGCGGCGGCTTCGAGGAGCAGGCGGTCCGAGAGCTCGGCGCGGTTCACGTTCTCGGAGAGGAAGCGCTTCCAGCGGCGAGCGCCGGGCTGGCCGGCGAACAGGGTCAAGAGGTGCCGGACCACGTGCTGGGGGCGGGTGCCCTGGGCGGTCCAGCGCGCGAGGTAGTCCTGCATGACCTCCACGATCGCCTCGCGGGTGTGGGGCGGGGTCTCGTCGGCGAAGAAGCGGCGGTCGGCCTCGGCGAACAGGTAGGGCTCGCGGTAGGCGGCGCGCCCGATCATGACCCCGTCCACGTGCTCGAGGTGCTCGGCGGCCTGGTCCAGGCTCGTGATCCCGCCGTTGATCTCGACCTCGAGCTCGGGGAACTCGCGCTTGAGCCGGTAGACGTCGTCGTAGCGCAGGGGCGGGACGTTGCGGTTCTGCTTGGGGCTGAGCCCCGAGAGCCAGGCCTTGCGCGCGTGCACCGAGAAGCGATCGGCCCCGCTCGCGCGGACCACCGAGACGAAGTTCGCCATGTCCTCGTAGCGGTCGAGCTCGTCGATCCCGATCCGGTGCTTGACCGTGACCGGCACGTCCACCACCGCGCGCATGGCGGCCACCGCGTCCGCCACCTTGTGCGGCTCCGCCATGAGGCAGGCGCCGAAGCTCCCGGTCTGCACCCGGGCCGAGGGGCAGCCGACGTTGAGGTTGACCTCGTCGTAGCCGTAGTCCACGGCGATCTTGGCGCACTCCGCCAGCTCGCGGGCGTCCTCGCCGCCGAGCTGCACCGCCACCGGGTGCTCGATCGGGTCGAACCCGAGCACCTTCTCGCGGTCGCCGTGGAGCACCGCGCCCGCGGTCACCATTTCGGTGTAGAGCAGCGTGCGCCGCGTGATCAGGCGCATGAAGAAGCGGTAGTGCCGATCGGTGCAGTCCATCATGGGCGCCACGCTCAACGCGGGCGTCCGGGCGCGCAGGGGACCGGGGACGGGGGCTGCCATGGCCCCGGTTATAGCGGACGGGAACGCGATCCCCGCAGCGGAAAGCGCCGCAGGAGCCTCAGTCCTGCTGGGACGCGCCGTCCTCCGGCTGCTCCTGCGGAGCCTCGGCGGGCGCGGCCTCGACGGGCAGCGGCAGGACCTCGAGCACCGCGATCCCCTGGGCGTCGAGGAAGAACACACTCACCAACGCCGTGCCCGGCCCCTCGCCGCCGGGGAACTCGCCCAGCGGCCGGGTGAAGCTCCCGGTCAGCGAGATCCCGTCCTCGGGGAGCTCGAGGGCCCGCACCTCGAGGGGCGGGAGCGCGATCGCGGCGTGGATCAGGTCCCAGCGCGCCTCGCCGTCCTCGGGCAACGGCCCGCAGAAGCGCAGCGCCATGCTCGCGCGCTGGATCGGGGGCAGCTCGGCGTCGTAGACCAGCGCGGCCTTGACCTCGAGTGCGTCGCCCTCGCGGGCGACCTTGCCCCCGGCGGTGCGGAACCCGGTCTCGAAGGACTCGCGCTCCTTCGGATACCAGATCCGGCCGCCCATGGTCCGCCCGCTCATGTAGGTGTAGCCGGGCTCCTCGTCCTCGGGGACCTGGTTCAGGAACTCGCCCGGGACCATGGCCTTGAGCGGCGGCGCGCTGCAGCCGCAGACGCCGACGAGGGCGACGAGGCCCAGCGCGCGGGAGAGAACGAGTCCGGTCATGAGCCCTCCTGGAGCGGTGGAGGACTCTACAGCTCCGATCCCGCGGGGGACACCCCGAAGCTCAGGCGACGCAAGGAGCGAGCGCCGGGGCCACCCGCTCCCAGGCCGCGTCCGGGCAGAGCGCGGCGCACAGGAGCCCGCCGCGCCGGTCTCGAGCAGCACGGGTCGCCGCCTCGAGGGTCGCGGCGGCGGGGTCGAGGAACGCCGCGAGGCCGGGCGCGATCGCGGCCGCCCGCGGGTCCGCCGCCAGCTCGGCGACCCGCTCCGGCTCGGCGCGGGCCGCGCTGAGCAGCGCCCACGTCGTATGTCGGTTGAGGCCCTCGGCGGCGTCCCGCGCCGCCTCGCGCAGGCTCCGCGGCGGCGTCGGCGCCTCGGCGAACAGCCCGCCGGGCGCGAACTGGCTGGCCACGAACTGCACGTCCAGGGCCTCGCGCAGCGGGTAGGGCACCTGCCCGTGGGTCAGGTAGAGGAACACCCACAGCGGCCCCCGGAGTTCGGGCCCCGCGAGCAACGCGTCCTCGTCCTGCGGAGGCGCCCAGCGCTCGAGGGGCAGCCGCGCGCCCCGCGAGCGCGCCTCGGACGCCCACAGCGGCTCGGGGCCGCAACCCGGGTAGTCCCGCGGTCCGCGCTCGAGGAGCTCCAGCCAGCGACGGTAGGGGTGGTCGCCGTCGGCGAAGTGGGCGTGGGCCGCGGCCAAGGGCGCCCGGGCCGCGGCCAGGGCGCTGCCCCCGGCCGCGCGCAGGCGCTCGAGCTCCTGGTGCTCGGCGTCGGGGTCGCTCCAGGCGCCGAGGGAGATCTCCAGCGAGAGCGCGTAGCCGGGGAAGAACTCGGCGTAGCCGCTGTAGGTCCCCACCCGGCGCGGCGGCTACTTGCCGTCGCCGCCCATGGGCGGGTGCGCCGGGGTCTGCGGCGCCTCCTCGCGGGTCAGCTTGAAGGTGTCCTCCGGGAGCTCCGGCCCGACCTCGATCGCGTCGAAGGTCTCGCTGACCGCCGCCTTCTGCTCGCCGCGGTCGAGGACGCGCTTGGTCGGGAGCCCGCTCACGGTGTCGATCCACACCGCGACGTGGAAGGTCTGCCCCGCGGCGTCGAGGTCGTACTCGATCACCTGCAGCGAGCGCTCGCCGTCCTGCTCCTTGGCGCCGAGGCTGAAGTTCGAGACCTCGAACGCCGGCTCGTTCCCGCCCTCGGGGGACGCGAGGAAGATCGGGCCCACGATCGAGAACCGGGCCACGGCGCGGCTCAGGAGCTCGCTGAGCTTCTCCACCGTCGGCACGTCGTTCTGCCGGGTCTGCCCGCCTTGCTCCTCCTCGGTGCGGGTGGTGGTCCCGTTGGAGGTCATGCGCAGCGCGAGGGGGTTCCCGTCGGGGCCGGTGCCCGAGAGCCCGAGCTTGACCTTGTTGCCGGGGGCCAGGGCCAGCTCGCCCTTGAACTCGAGCTGCTCGCCGGGGGGGCCCATGAGGCTGGTGAACTCGACGCGCAGGGTCTCCTTGGCGGACAGCTTCTGCTCCAGGGCCTCGAACAGCGCCTGGGCCTCCTTGGCGCCCTCGGCGCGGGCCAGGCCGCAGCCCAGGACGAACAGGATCGTGAGCGAACGCAGGGTCATGCTGCCCTCCTCGGGGCCAGGTGAGCCCTGACTCTACCCGGTGCCGGGAAGGCGGGGGCCCGGGCTTCGATCCCGCGAAAGCGGAGCTCCCCTGTCCCTGCCCCTGCACCTGCCCCTGCCTGACGGTGGGTCGGCACACGCCTGCGCGCCTGCGAAGCCCCTCCCTCCGAAGGGTGGAGGGACGCACAAACCGGGAGCAGCGAGCTGCTCCCCTACCCGTGTTGGGGGGAACGGAGGCGGCAACCCTGCTTCGCCCGGGACAGTCGGTTCCCGAGGGACGCCCGGCGAGCGGCGGCAGCCGCGAGCGCGCAGCAGCGCGAAGCGCTGCGAGCCCCTTGGGGGTGAGCCCGAGGGGCTTTGCCCCGAGGGCGAGGGGGTCTGGGACAGACCCCCCATAAAAACTCGGCGCTCGCGTCGTGGGTCCTCGGCAACGCGGAGGACGACGACGGAGCGCCGGTGTGGGGGACGTCAGGACGTGGGTCTTCGGAGGAAGGTAGGTCGGAAGACGACGGCCGGACGTGTGTGCGGTGGGTGGGCCTAGGCGGGGCGAGGCCCGCAGGCCTCGAAGGCCCACGCCTGGAGCGCGGGGCCGAGGCTGACCTGGGCGGCCAGGACCGGGTCCTGGACCGCCAGCGCGTCGAGGCGCGCGCTGAGGGTGCGCGCCGCGGAGGTCAGCTCCAGGCGCTCGGCGGGGTTCAGGGCGTATCCCTGCGCGTCGCGCTCGAGCAGACGGCGCACGCGGGCCATGCTGAACTTCGTCACGCGATCGCCGCGCCCTCGGTCAGGGCGGTCCCGCGACGCAGGCGGCGCAGGCGGTCGCTCTTGGTGCTGACCGACGCCGCGTGGCTGGTGCGGTTGCGGTAGACCAGGTTCCCGGTGGCGAACATCTTGAGAATGCTGCGCATCAACTGCTCGATCTTCTCGCCCTCCTGGCGGGATTGCTCGTAACGGACGCTGCTCCAGTCGCGGTGCTCCATGGGTCGATTCCTCTGCTTGCCTGCTGCCTCGTAGATTCCCCAGTCAGTCCCCAACGCCTCAGCCGAAGAGCTGCTGCGCCAACAGGTGGAAGTCTTCGCCGCCCTCGGGTTCCAGCTCGCCGGGGGCCCACACCTCGGCGTGGTCGCCGCACCCCACGAACACCACCTCGCGCTCGATCCCGGCCAGCTGGCACTGCTCCTCGCCGAGGGTGATCCGCCCTTGCTTGTCCGGTGCGACGGGGGTCGCAGACATGCGGATCCGACGTAGGTAGCTGCGGATCGCCTTGCTCCCGA